>JAEUWH010000118.1 GCA_016785955.1 Pseudobdellovibrionaceae bacterium
ATTTTATTTTTTTTTGTTTCTCTTAAAAAATTTTTTTGGCGGTTTTTCCCCCCCCCCCCCCCCCCCGGCAAACGATTGTCTCGCCGATAGAGTCTAAATTTTTAGAAACTGCGCCACTTGGTGGCGCTTATTCGCGTAAGAAACATTTTCGTTAGATAGAATGTGGCATAAAAATGATCTCGATCTCAATTCGATCCACTGGGCATTTACCGTCATTTCATATGTCTCATTTAGAGACATAGTTAAGTATATGAATTTATATATTTTTTTATACTTTGCCTTATGCGGTGATCATTTTTTTATCAAAAAAATGGTCTGCTTTCGACTTGGCATCTTTGCATATAACTTTATTCTTAAATGAAGGTGGTATGTATGCGTGGTCAAAAAATTATCTTGCCGATGGTTTTAGTCTCCCAGCTTTTATCTGCATCACTGGGTTTGGCCAGTGAATGTAAAAATTTTTATAGCGCCCAAGTACACGTGGTACGACCGTCTGTTTCTGAACAAATTGCAGCTAGGTTTAGAGCCGAACCTAACAGCTTTCCTGAATTGTTGGTTTCTGAAGTTCTTAGAGGCGAGTTAGCCGAACTACAAAATGAGTACTTGGGAATGATCGAGATTTTGTCGACAAAAGGAAGGCAGAATAAGATCACTTGGGTTTTAGAGACCACAGAAAATACTCTCGCAGAACTGGGGCGAGTTTCAAAGCTTTTGACCGTGGAGTTAGAGAAGCGAAAGCATCGCGACGAGGGTGCGATCACTTCGTTGTCTAAGGAACTGCAGCGATGCAGTCAAAATATCACAGCGTGTAGTGCGAATCTTCCACAAGCGATCACGGAGGCTGTGCAAAAAATCAGTAAAGCTACGATGTTAGTTTCCCAACTAAGTGAGCGAGCGGATGATGTGGGACGCATTCTCAACAGTCCCGACGGCCTGCAATCTATACCTCCTGAACTACGCGGATCTGTTTCTATGGCTCTCGAGCAGCATAAGCAGTTGGTCGCAAAATATATTAATGGAATCGATGCGGCATTAACGCTTTTTAGGCAGTCCGAGATGTTGCTAAGAAGATTGGCACCTGACCTAGCGGCCGCAGAATATGAAATTGCTCGTTTGCAAGCAATTGGTGCGGACATAAAAGATGCCTTATTGCTGACGCCAAAATCTACACCTGAGTCTATACAGCGAGTGGCGATGAGTTACCCAAACTTCGCTAAACTTTTTGAACAACCAAACGTTAAAAAAACCGTTTTTGGTGAGCTGGTGGAAATGGGAATTGACAGATATGGATTCGATAAACCTTTTAATATATATACTGTTTATGAAGGTGATTACTTATTGCATCGAATTTTATTAGATATGAAGGCAATAGCAAAAGCAAATCCACATCTAGAGAAATCGGCCCATGCAAATGAGGTAAAAGAATTCATTCTTAAAATTCTTCGAGATCCAATTTTGGTGACCGGCCTAGATCAAAATCGATTTGCCCGTAGTGACATAACTGTGACTTTTTTGAAGCACAATCCAGCAGGGGGATTTAACTATAACTACTTAGTGTCTGGTCTTCATTTACCTCTGCTGCTTATTAAGGGCAATGGGCCACAATTGTTTCAAGAAAATTTAATTTGGCTAGCGGAAACTATCGAGTCGGTGAAAGACGAAATTCAAAAAGCGCCAAGGCCATGGAAAAGCTATCTCTCTTTTCATCGAGGGGCGCGGGAGCACATTAAACGTCTGGAACGTTTAGCAAGAATATACAAAAGTGTCTCAAGAGACGAAGCATTTATTCGTGAGCGAGCCGAGCTATTGGATGACAAAGAGTCAGAGATCTTGGGAGTTGCATTAGGGGCGCGTAATAAAAAGGTGGAGGCCCTGAAGATATTGAACTCGTTACCTTTTTAAGATTTTCTGGTATTTTTTTGTATGTATTCGTTAAAGGATAGAAACGACCGTGCCGTAAAGTGGCATTGGGATGGTCAAAGTATTGACACAGAAGCGCTGTTGTAAGCGCATAGTAGCCGTATAAAAGTAGGCTCAGTCTGAGACAAAATTGGATAAAAATTTGAATGAGCATCGGCATATTTCATAGTCATGAAAATACCAGTTTAGCGGTCAATTCGATGTTCAGATTCAATTTGGCACAGGCTATGCAATTCATTTTCATGGTTACTAGTAAAATTTTTTATTTTAAGGAGTTCTCATGAAAAATCTGTATGCATTGTCTTTTGCTCTCACATTGGCGTTCTTAAGTCCTGCGATGGCTGATTTTGTTAGTAAAAACAAAGTCGCTAACGAAGTGTGTGATGAATATAAGAAAAATGGGTTCGTTAAAAATATTTGTGGGCTAGGTCTGGGACTTCAAGCTTTCCAAGTTTATGATATAACATGATTTTAAGAACTTCTGCCGTCTTAAATCCGTAGGATTTTCTGATCACCACTTTTGCTTTGTTATTTTGACCTTC
>JAEUWH010000021.1 GCA_016785955.1 Pseudobdellovibrionaceae bacterium
TGTTAACCTGGGGGAGGGAGTATCGTCTGGTGAAGCTCTACATTATTCAGAACATGTTAGAGGCTCTGGGGGTGATAGCTTATACTCACAGATCACCTCAGCATGTTGCTGGACGCTTGAGCAAAGCGAGTACGAAGGGGGAGGCGGTATGTGTGAGTGATGTACGGAAGATAAACAAAATAAACGAGAGAAACGAGATGAGAAAAATTCGTGAAGCATATGGTGTACATGGTACACGCACTACCTGATGTACAGCAAAATACATGTGTCCACTTATGTAGGTCGCAGTTTGAAAAAGTAGGTATCTTCGGATTCGGACTTTCCTTTATTGTCTGTGATAGTACTGGTGTGGAGAAATCTCCAAACCAAAATCATCTTATGGCAACATCTTTGGTATACTTTGGTTTTAGAACATGGCCCTCGGGGTCTAACTAAAAAAGGAGTTTCTAATGAAAAAACTAACATCAGCCATTGCGATATTGACGATTGTTCTGGGTGCAGCCCCTTCCTTTGCAAATACTCAAGCAACAACCAATGTGCCAGCGACTCCCGCTGCGAAATCAACCGTTGATGCCACCATGGTTAAAAAAGCGTCTAAGCAACTAGAGAAACAAAGTGCAAGACATTCAAAAAAGATGTCAAATGAACAAAAAAATAAATCTTAGCTTATGAGAACTCTTAATTCATGAGTTTAATTTGTGAGTTTAATTTGTGAGTTTAATTTGTGAGTTTAATTTGTGAGTTTAGCGCGATAGCCCAGGTTTTTAATCGTTTCGATTTTGACCTGGGCGCCTTCAATTTTTGTTCGTAAGTGAGCCATGTGGCTGTCGACGGTGCGATCAGAAATATATGTGTTATCACCCCAAACATTCTGAATAATTTGCTCGCGTGAGTAGACTTGCTCCATACGTCGAGTCAATAAACCTAAAATTTTCAATTCGATTGCTGTCAGATTCAAATCGTTTTCTTTACCATTAGAAAGACGGGCTGCTTTTTGGCGATTGAAATCAATGGTGATATCACCAATTTCTTGCAGCCTTGAATCACCTTGATCAGTTTGATAGCGTTTGATCTTGGCCGCAACACGAATTTTCAATTCGATAGGATCAAATGGCTTTGAAATAAAATCTTCGGCCCCTAATGTAAATGCCATGACCTTGTTTGAGATTTCGGTATGGCTTGATAAAATAAGAACTGGAATCGATTTGAATTTTTTTTCTTGAGAAATTTTAGTAAGGAATCTTAAGCCGTCACCATCGGGTAATTGGATATCAATCAGAATGGCTGAAAAATTTTGTTGATTCATTTCCTTCAGTGCTTGCGCAATGGTGTCCGCACAACAGACGTTATATTCGCGCAATGATTCCTGTACGAGAGTCTGCATTGTTAAATCGTCTTCTACACAAAGGACCAGGGGTTTGATAGCGACCTCCATCTTCTTTCATCTTAAAAAGTTAGCAACTTCGGCACTTTTGTCAAGAATTTCAAAAATGGAGAAATCTCCAAGTTAGGTCCACCTCGTGGTCAAGCCAAGGGGCGAACTTATGTACAAGGAGGTGCGGATGGAATCAGCACAAATTATAACAAACAGCATAGACTTAACCGTCTCGAGCAAGCGAATTCTCATTGTTGAAGATGATATGACGATGGAGCCTTTATGGGCTTATATTCTAGAAAAAGTGGATAAGCGAAATGCCTATGAGTGGGTGGCATCTGAAGCCGAGGCTGAGCGAAAAATTGAAAATAGTCTTTTGGACGGGCGGCAATTTGATCTGGTGATTTCAGATATTTTTTTGTCGGGCACAAAAACAGGGATAGATTTATGGCGCAGGTTCTCGGATCCTTTGTGTGGCAAAATTATTTTGATGTCGGCGATCGCTAAGATCAAATTTCAAAACTATCTTGGCTATTCGGCAACGGCTCCGGTCTATATCCAAAAACCACTAGATATTCATGATTGTATTGAGACCGTGTACTTTATGCTGCACAAGAAAAAATGAACTGCTTGGCTGCAGAGGAAAAAGAGGGATAGATTATGGAAATGATTGATAGAAACAAACGATCTGCATCGATCATGATTTTTGGACTAACACTGTTGCTGGTACCTGCTATCTACATGTATTTGGGATTATCTAAAATCGAAGACATGATTCACCTACGGGCCAGATCTTCGCTGCTGCAGGATGAGTTCAGCGAGTACGGAAATTTGTTGAAAGACGAGGTCTTGGCGGGCGCTTTGAAAATTCCCGTCAGCCAGGTCGATGGTTCTCGGGACATTCAGGGGCAGCTGAGTGAATTGGAAAGGTCTATTCATAAACACAGTGTTGATGATCCAAAACTCCAAACCGCTGTCCAAAGTATCAGTACCTACCGTGCTCGGTTGACTAGTGAAACGCCGTCAACGGATGAACTTCTGGAAATTCAAACACATGTACAGCGAATTTTACGTGCTGCCGATGGGTATCTACAAACTTATTTGGATGTTCAGTTTTCTGAATTACAAAAAGAGATTCGGTCCGCTGTTTTAATTTGTCTCACGTCAGTTTGTTTGGCGTTTATGCTGATTGGTTATTCGATTGTGTCCTACCTAAAACAAAGTCGTCGTATGCGTAGATATGCTCAGGAACTGTTGACCCAAAAGGAAAAAGCAGAGACATCCGATGCGTTGAAGGCTGCATTTTTATCGACGGTCAGTCATGAAATTCGCACGCCATTGAATGGAATCATTGGCTTGTCGGATGCTATTGTCCACGGAGACGGGGATGTTGCGAATGTTAGGTTAGTGAAAACGATTCATCAGTCGGGTAAAACTCTGTTGAGGATTGTTAACGATATTTTAGACTTTTCTAAGATTGATTCTGGAAATATCTCATTAGATACAGTTTCGTTCGCCATTGCAGAAGTCATCGAGCAAGTGCATGTGACTCTAAACCCGATCGCTCTGAAAAAAAACATATCGCTACACTTTGAAATAGATGAGCACATACCAAAATTTGTGACAGGGGATCCGACCCGGGTATCGCAAATTTTATATAATTTAATTGGTAATGCGATTAAATTCACCGAAATTGGCAGCGTCATCGTTCGGGTAGCCCCATCCAGTCATGATAAAAATTCGATTTCATTTTCTATTCAGGATACAGGAATTGGTATGACGGTCAAAGAGCGTGAACAACTATTCAAACCTTTTTACCAGGCTCGTCACGCCGGGACTTCAGGAGAAACGGGAACAGGTTTGGGGTTGGCGATAGCTAAGAAACTCACAGAGGCGATGGGTGGAAAAATCAATGTTACGAGTCAAGTTGGTCAGGGCTCGCATTTTACATTTGATTTGGTTTTCATAGAATCGTCGAATGAAAAAATTGGGGCCAATATTGAGCCTCCATTTAGTGTCACTGATTTGATGGCGCAAAAGGCAACGGTTGCACAGGATACGGCGAGTGTTTTGATTGTTGACGATAATCCCACCAATCAAATTGTGGCGCAGGCGTTATTGGGGCAGTTGGGGATTTCGAGTATTTCTGTGTCGGATGGTCGCGAGGCTTTGGATATATGTTCGAAGACGCAATTTAATTTGATTTTGATGGATTTGCAGATGCCACAAATGGATGGTTATCAGGCTTCGTTACAACTAAGGCAAATGGATATCTCTGTGCCGATCATCGCTCTAACGGCCAGTGCCGACGCTATTGAAAACGAGCGCTGCTTTTCTTCGGGAATGGATGGAGTGCTGACCAAACCTATTACAATGAGTGATATTCAATCTGTGGTAGAGGAGTTTTTGACTCAGGACTCGGCCGTGGACTTTGTGGTGCTTGATAAATTGACGGAAAAAATTGGTGCAATGGCTTGTCGAAAAGTCATTCATTCTTATTTGACTACGATACGTGATTTGACATTGGATATTGCTCATTTGTCCCGACAACAAGATGCCGAGCAATTGCAGCGTATGGGTCACAAGTATTCGACATCTTCAGCAACTGTGGGTGCTAATAAGTTGTCCATTGTCCTGAAGCAGATTGAAAATGCACCAGATATTTCGGCCATGATGTCGTCGTTGGTGCAGTTGCCTTCACTGTTGCGTCGTACACGTATCCGCTTGGATACCTATTTGCAGAGAGGCGAGCTTAAACCGGCTGTTCGTTCGCACTAAAAATATTGCCTCGCATGGAGTGGAAATGACACTCACCTGGTGTGGTAACCTAGGGGATGAAGGATACTACAAAATAAGTCAAAAGAATCACGCCATGAACCGCGCCTTGAAGCAGCGTTGATTTTCCGGTGCCCAACGTTAATGTGGCTACTAAGAATGTCATAACCATAAAGACCATATTTTTTGGGGTGAGCCCCAGCGCCAAGTCTAAATTGTTATAAAAGGAATAAATGATAACGGCGGGTATCGTCAGTGCGATACTGGCGATGCCAGAACCCAAGGCCAAATTTAAACTGGTTTGTAAGCGATTCGCACGAGCTGCGTTGACAGCCGCCCACGTTTCGGGAAGTAGGACAATCACAGCGATCAAAAGACCTACGGTGGATTTAGGCGCACCGATGGAAACGATTCCACGCTCGATTGCTGGCGAAATCATTTTCGCTAGGCCGATAACGGCGATCAGGCTAAGGCATAAAGAAATAAAACTTAACCAGGCATCAATTTTAGAAACTTCGTGGGCATCGTGACTGGCTGTTGATTCGGGAGAGCCTTCGCTGCCGGCTTCAAAATAAGCTTTATGACTTGTGGTTTGGAAGAAAATAAAAAGTAAATAAAGAAGAACACAAACCAATCCGATAAATATCATTTGCACTGAGTTGTAGGTGGGGCCGGCGGTTGTGGTGGTATAGTTAGGCAGAACAAATACCAAGAATGAAAGTGTCACCAAGACAACAAGCAGGCTTCTGGAGCCCTGAACTTGAAACTCTTGTTCTTTGAACTTTAAGCCTCCTAAGATCAGACAAAGTGCGACCATTCCGTTGGTGATGATCATGACGGCGGCAAAGATAGTGTCACGTGCTAAATAACTAGATTCTGATCCAACCTGAGACATGAGTGAAATGATTAATCCAACTTCGATGACGGTCACGCATAAGGCTAATACCAAAGTTCCTAAGCCTTCCCCTAGTTTATGAGCAATAATTTCGGCATGATGGACCGAGGTCATGACGGCAATTCCTAAAAATGTGGCCGCTAAAATTGAAATCCAATAATTGGCGTCCGCAAATGATTTGGTAGTCAAGAAAATCACTATACAGAGGGTCGAGATCAAATGCTTAGGTTCGACGCTTTTGCGAAAAATCTGTGTTGTTGTTGGAATCATTGGATTGATCTCCTTTTTTTCTAAAATTTGAGGCGCGAAAGCGACGAACTTTTTGGTACCCCAAAAAAACAGAGACAACAACATTTAACTTTAGAAAAATAGCCAGATGAGAGTGATCCAGTAATTACGAATATATTATCGAAGGTATGGCATGAGAAAAGATAGGTTGGTAATGACAGTTGGTAATGGCATAAAGACAGTAAGGACACAGGAATAGTATGAACAGTGGGTAAGGACAAGATGGGTCGCATCCTGCTTTAAATGAGCATTGTGTGAAAAAAAATCGGTCACATATCAATGTGACCGATTTGGAAAAGAAAAAATTAAAGTCCAGCACGCTAGCCGTCCCACAAGTCAGTCAAGTGGGTTTGAAAGTTAATCTTCTTGGTCAAACTTAGCTAAAACCTCAACGGGTGATGTTTCTAGTGTCGCGATGGCTTCGCTGTGGTCCAGGGACTCAGGAATTGAAGCATGCAGATAAGGCTGGCCGTCGCTGTTGAATTCAATTCTGGATTCTGATTGAGCAATGAATTCACTGACCAAGTCTTGCGTCTCTATAACGGGAACCTCTTCTGTGAAGCCCTTAAGAGAAGAAAGAACGTCAATATCACTAAAACCGTGGCGATAGTCATATTGGGCTGGTTCGTGCATATTAGCTAGTGATTCTGGCGAAATACCCATGGTGTTTGCCATTTGCTCATCAGTTTTATAATCTTGTTGATCATCGCCGAACATAAAGACCCCCTTAGTCGTCAGTCTACTTAGTATACGTGATCTTTTCGCTGCTAAAAAGTGCGCTTCTCAAAACAGTTCATATACTTTTTGAAAAATTAATTTCGAATTTCAATGGATTACGTCGCTAGATTGTCGCCACAGTATGCAGCTGTCATTTTACTTTTCATTTGTTTTCTTTAAGACGCTTTTTTATGAGGGACTAGCTGTATGTGTCCAGCCGTTTCCGGTGATTTTTCTCTGTTTCAAAATAAGACGTGTTGGCAAGAATTGTCATTTTTGAATTGAACCGAACAATCTCAAACTTCGTTTCATGATGAGATTTCTTCAGGAAATAGCGGTGTTGAAGCGTTTGGCATAACTCTTAAAAGTGGTATGTGAATCGCACAGTATTTAGACAAAGCCTTCGTTTTTGAAGGAGGAGTATATGAAAAGACAATTACTACTAGTTCTATTCACGGCATCTTTCATAGGTATTGGCTGTAGTTCCAAGAAATCGGAAACGGCGACACCTCCTGCAGATACGACGATTGTGACTAACCCCACGGACGATGGCGGTCCTGGAGGCGGTGGAACAGGCGGTGGTTTAACAACCAGTACGGGTGCTACAGTGGCCTTTGTTCCTGTTGATTGGACTATCTTTAATTCGTATGTAGGAACTCATCCAATTAATAGTCCAAAGAATGTTCAAATCAATGTGGATTTGAAAGATAACGGATCTCTTCGTTATTATGGATCGATTAAAATCTCTTACGAAGATAATGGGCAAACATTCACGGGAACTTTTGAATCGGGTGATGGTAAAAACCAAGATATATCAGGATTAAAGGATAACAATGTAATGGAGTCTGTTTATAACTATTGGTACACCAAAGATAGCAAAACGGTATTCTCGGGTCTTTTTCAAGATCAATACGGAGCGGTTGTATTGGTGATCGATAAATCGATTAATCAGGGTGACGGGCAAGGCTCGGCATTTGTGAGTGGTTCGATTTACTTTAGAAACTTTGCGCAGTCGATGGCGACGCAAAGTCCTTACCGTAAATGTTGGTTTATCTATACGGGTCCGTATGATTGTCGAACAGATACGATCATGAAAAAGACGGATTTGTACCCAACGACGGGTGAGGGTTACCGCAAATTAGGAACATTTAGCGGTCTGAATCGAGCAAAAGCTTTTAATTTATAAGACTATGTTTAGGAGAGATTATGGAAACAAAAAACGATTCAAAAGTAAAATATTGGCTAGCCAAAGGCATTCAAGTGGTAGGATTGATTGCATTGAGTTTTGCTGTTTTGATTTCATGTCAAAAGAAGAATGACTCGGGGAGTGTTTATGCGACTCCCGCCCCAGTAAGCAACGCAGGATTGTTGGGGACGTGTGCTGGTTGTACATTTGCTCAAGTGCAAATTGGGACGCCGACATCGCGTTACGGATCTTACTTAACAATTCAATGGGACTTGATCGGTGATCAAGCGGCGGCTCAAACAGCGGTTGCGTACGGCACGTCGTTATCGAATTACACGGGGCAAATCGCCGCGCGAGGAGTGATGCAGGTTGCAAGTCCGATCACATTTGGTGGTGGTTACGGTTATGGTATTGGTTACGGTACGGCTTATGGGTGTCAACTGGCAGCCGGGCAGTATCAGTTAAATACTTTGCAAGTCGGTCAATCCAGCAGTGGAAGTTTCTCGATCCCGCAAATTGAAGCTGTGGGTGTGAATGGAGTGAGAATTGTATTTTCATTAACGACAGGAGTCTTGATTGGTTCAGGAACGGGAACGGTTGCCAGTCTTGGGGCGCAGTTAGTGCCTGTCGCTGCTATCTATAACGGACAACAAATTGCGTGCAGCGATGTAGGCATCTACGTCAGTAACTAGTTACGCCGAAAACCATTCAATTGAAATGATTCAAGGCCAAGGTGCTCAGCTTTTTAAAGTGAGCGCCTTTGTGTATTCACAAGTGCATAGGCTCAATTGGCTTTCTTTCTAGGCATTTTCGCAGGGTAAACAAACCAAAGTGGAACCACTTTAACTTTTAAGAATCTGACATTGGTGTCTTTAAAAAACATAAAAATGAACTCGTTGACTTTACTGTTTTTTCTAATTCTAATGACAAAATGGAATTGAATTTGTGGGTTGAGTTTTTTGAAGAGTTGCAGAATGTTCGTGGTCGATCACAAAATACAATCATGGCCTATCGCCGCGATTTAGAACTGTGGATTAAGTTTCGTCAGCAGAATCCAACAGCGCCAGTGATTAATTTTTATGAGTATATGAAAAATGAAAGTTTATCACCACGTTCTCAAGCTCGTGTGATTTCTTCGATTCGTACCTATTTCCGTTTTTGTGAGTCAAAGGGACTCAAGTCTCCAGAGTTACGAGAATTGAAGCCACCTAAAATTAAGTTATCTTTGCCAAAGTCTTTAACTCAGGAAGAATTTCAACGTCTTTTCGAAGCGTGTGTTGTTCCGGATGCAAATAAAACGTCACGTAATCGCTTAACATTGTTGTTATTGTATGGATTGGGATGCCGAGTTACTGAGCTTACGGGTTTGAATATAAATGATTTTAATCCAACAGATCGTTGGGTAAAAATTTTGGGTAAAGGTAACAAGGAGCGGTTGGTTCCTGTGACCGAGAAGTTAGCGGAAAGTTTAAATTACTACCTGAAAGAAGTTCGTCATCATCTGGTAAAAGATTCAACGCCGTCATTATTGATCAATGATCGTGGCAATCGCCCATCCCGTGTAGATGTTTGGCGTTGGTTGGATGCGTGGTCTTCGCGGGCTGGTTTCCCTGAAACCGTTAATCCACATCGCTTTAGACATGGTTGTGCAACGGCTCTACTTGAGGGTGGTGCTGATTTAAGATCGATTCAGATGTTGTTGGGTCATGCCAGCATTCAGACGACTCAGGTTTACACGACGGTTACGGCTAAGACATTGAATCAGACGATTGAAGAGCATCACCCATTGAGTGGTGTAACGAATGAAGTTCCGGTCATAGAGCGTAAAGTTGATCTTGATACTTAGCACTTAGTCTAAAGTTTTTTAGATTCTGGATTTCGAATGCAATCATCAGAATATCGTGTTTGATTTCGTTTTATTTATTCATGAAATTCCTATCGTGTTTGCATTCATGATCGATCATGAAAGTTATTGGATTTTGTCCACACCATAAAGAGTGGCTTCCTGTGGAAGTCGAAGTCAGTTTTATTCCGGGATTGCCACAAATTCATTTGATTGGTCAAGCTGACCGAAATTTAAAAGAAAGTTTAATTAAGATAAAAAGTATATTGCGGTCTCTTGAGGTTGATGTTCCTAAAAGTAAGCAGTTGGTGGTGAACTTGCGCGGGGGAGATTTTCGCAAGAAATCTTTAGGGTTAGAGTTACCAATTGTGTTGGCGATACTGGTAGCATTAAAAACCATAAATCTAGATGGGGTGGTGCGCGCAGAGGGGGCTGTAAGGACAGTGGGGACAGATGGTTTAGTAAGCACCGGTGCGAGTGATATTGTTTATGCTCATGGGGAGCTCAGTCTGGAGGGGCAAATTCATTCCTCTGATTTGTTTTTGTTGAAGAGTATTGTGAGTGATAAAGTTACTATTACCGGGCTTTGTAAAGACGGAATTTTAAATGAAAAGCATGTACAATTTCAACATATCAAAGATCTAATTTCTTGTTATTTAGATATTTCTGACGTCGTTTCTGATGTTAAGGACAGGCCTATTCGTTTTACAGGAAAGAGTGCGGAGCCAAGCTTGATTCGTCCTCTCTTAGCATTTGATCCGTTAGTCGGGCGTACTTTGAGACCTGAGTTTGAAAAAGATCCTGAGCATGTTTTTTTCACTCAAGGTGAGCGGGACCTGTTGTTGTTGGTCAGTCTTGGTCGGCATTCCTTGTTATTGATGGGGCCACGAGGGCTAGGAAAATCGACGTTAGCGGAATCGTTAAATTATTTGGCAGAGCCTCCAGATGAAGAGACGTTCTTGCATCAAAGTAAATATTTCTATGTGGAAGAGGGGGCGTATTGGCGACCGTTCGTCAGGCCTCATCATTCGATTTCTCATTTGGCGTTGGTTGGTGGTGGGCCGCAATGCCAGCCCGGTGAAATCACGCGAGCTCATGGAGGCATTTTGCTATTGGACGAGTTTTTGGAGTTCGATCCCAAATGTCAGGAAGCCTTGCGCGAGCCAATGCAAAATAAGACGATTCATTTGGCTCGTGGTCAGCGGTATCAAAAGTATGATTGCGACTTTCATTTTATAGCAACCACAAATTTATGTTCGTGCGGTCAATGGTTGCCGGGTAAGGCTGTAGATTGCGCATACTCATACGCTCGCTGTCGTAAGTACAGAGACAAATTATCGGGACCCGTAATTGATCGATTTCATATTTTATCGTTCTTGCGACCTCGTAAAAAAATTGAGCAATGTTGGACTTTGGCGTCTGTATATCAAGAAGTTGAGCGGCACCGTGTGAACTTTAAACAGCGAAGAGAACGTGTTGTCTTTAAAAAAGATTTACTTTCGTTGGGACTACGACAGCGGTTGGACCACGAACTGAATTCCCTTCGAAGACTGAATGCGTCGATCGAAGTTGCCAAAACTTTATGCACTATAAAGAACCAAACGCAAGTTACGGACGAGATAATGATTGAAGCATTAGCTTATACCTGGCAGCCATTCCTGGATTTAATGGAGTAAGATGGGGAAGATATGAAAAGGCGTTAGACTTTTTTATTAACCAGGTATATAATTAAGATTCCTTTTGCATTTCGAGTATTCGAAAAGGTGGGTTGGCCGAGGAGTTAGGCAAGGCTCTGCAAAAGCTTCTACGGGGGTGCGAAGCCCTCACCCACCTCCAAATTCCGTTCGGAAATAGTCTCAAAAAAACCGTAAGTATCTAAAATCAAAAACAAATGGATTCAATAACTTAGCAAAGTCGGATCGTTTGAAACATCATCGTAAATAACCTCAAATCACCACTCTAGGTGGCATTTTGGTGTCAACTAGGTGGCAACTCTTACTTTCTAAATCATCATTCAAAAACATTTTTTTTCAGCAAAGGAGGATCTCATGGAGAAGATCATCGATGCGGCTTTGGGTTTGATCGAGGCCGCCGTCATTACCGGCATTTTAGGATTTGGCGGATTCAAGGGGCTTCAAGCCCTGCACAACCAAATTCGCAAAGAAACGATTTCGGCACTTAAGAGTCCAACCCCGTCTTTATCCGACTTTTCGCGGAGGCTCACAGCTCCGCCATCCCACTAACTCTAACAAAACAGTCTGGTCAAAAACCAGCGAAAGGAATTTATGAAAACTAACAATTTATCCCCGAACGAATCATCCTCACAAAAAGTAATCACAGTCATTTTGGAGTTCTCGGTTTTGAAACCCAAACCGATGCTCTATCGAGGCGTACAAACCGCAGATGGCGGCTTCCGCATGGAAAAACGTGGCCCAACAGCCAAAAAATTCAAACCATTTATGTGGAGCGGATCTATCGAATCGATTTATTGGCAGCAAGACCTCTTGCTCAGGAAGCTGCGCACTTCGGCGGCTTAGAAAATTACTATGGAGTGCGAATTTTTTCACACTCGACCCAAATGATTTCCAGCAATTCTTGGGCTGGTATTCGGTAAACCCGAGCCAGCGCCGCTAAATCACAGCATGGAATGCGTAGCAGGTTTCTGGACTCATATCGCCGAGTCCTACCTGCGGGCCAAGAAAGAATTTGATCCACGGTCTCAGGGCTGAGACTTTTACTTTCTCGCCATATCTTTAGCCAATTTCGGCTTATTTTTAATTCAAAGTCCATAGTCTTACCTCGAATGCATACGATCATATGCACATTATCCGAAAATAACCTTCAAAATCAATGCATACGTTCGTAGGCAGAACAATTGGGGGATTTTTGGCGTCTAAATCAACTTTATCTAATGCAGACAAAAAATTGTTAAAGGCCTTTGGTGCTCGTATCCGGCAAATTCGAGAAAAGAAAAACCAAACGGTCTATGACGTTACGGGGGATGATATGCCCGTGAAATCCCGCCAGCACTGGCGAGGTATCGAAAACGGTCAGAAAAATATTAATATCACCACGGTCTTTAAGGTCGCAAAATCGTTAGGGATATCCGCTGATGACCTGTTAAAAAATCTTATCTAGTGGTGCGAAAATAAACCGATCTCTTCATTTTATAGTCACTTCGTGAAAATAGTTCAGGACGAGTCTCTGGTTTGAGACTTTCGATTCAAAAATGAAAATTAAAATTTATTTGTTGTTTCAGGGTTTTCCCGCTCATTTCAAAAACTTAAGCAAAATTCTTTATCTTTGGCATGTATCTCGCTCTAGTAAATAGTAAGCGCGGGAGGGTTTGAAGTTGGGGAACCTAAATAAAATCACCTTATTGGCGTTTGACGACGATGCTGGCTTTTTAAGGCAGCTTAAAGAGCGGCTCAGCGACGAATTCAATGTCGAAACGGCTACTGCAATTCCCCAGGCAATGAAATCTATCGTCACACGTCCCCTCGATTTAATTTTACTCGACATGAACATGCCGGAAATGTCGGGCCTGGAATTTCTTAAAACGCTTAGACAGCGTAACATTCAGTATCCCGTGATCATGCTCACCGGCGAAACAAAGCCCGAGACCATTGTTTCCACGATCCAAGCCGGAGCCGTCGACTATGTCGTCAAAGGCAGCGAAGATTTTTTCATCAATTTGTCCTTTAGAATTTCGCAATCCCTAAAAATTAAAAATCTTCAAAAAGATAATGCCGCCCTCTCGAAAAAAGTTTCTTCAGATTTAGCAAAGTACGACATCATCGGAATTTCGACGACCGTCACGAAACAACGTGCGGAAATTCTGAAATACAAAGGTACTAGGTCCACCGTTCTTATCACGGGTGAAAATGGCACAGGAAAAGAATTGATCGCTCGCAATCTGAGTCTGCAAGAAAATGATCCGGCCCGTCCGTTTGTGGCTGTGAACTGCGGCGCTATTCCCGAAAACCTATTTGAAAGTGAACTTTTTGGCCATAAGAAAGGTGCTTTTACCGGAGCTGTTTTGGACAGATCTGGGCATTTTGTCATGGCTGATGGCGGTGATATCTTCCTTGATGAAATCGGCGAATTGCCTTTGAATATGCAAGTGAAGCTTCTTCGCGTCCTGCAAGATAAAATTGTCACTCCCGTTGGCGAAACAAAACCGATTTCAATCAATGTGCGGGTGATCGCAGCGACGAATCGCAATCTTGAAGACATGGTCAAAGCAAAAACATTTCGGGAAGATTTATATTTTAGGCTCAATAAAATTAGGCTTCGCACCGCACCTTTGCGCGAGCGCAAAGAAGACATTTTGACTTTGGCCAAGCGGTTTGCCGAAAAACTACATCCCAAAACAAGTTTTTCATCAGAGGCTAAAAAAATGCTTGAAAGCTATTCGTGGCCAGGCAACATCCGCGAGCTTCAAAATGTAATTGAAGGCGCACTCCTTAATATTGAATCTGGAAAGCGCTTTACCATTGAAGCCGAAGACCTTCAGTTTTCAAATATGGAAATCAGAGCAGACTACCCAACGATCCCAAGTGGATTTTTACCATCGACGATTGATGAAATAAACTCGAGCAATTTTGATAGCTGCGTTCGGTGGATTGAAAAGACATTCCTAAATCGAAGTCTTAAACTTGTCCAAGGTGATAATAAAAAACTAATCGAATTGCTCAATTTATCAAAGGCAGATTACTACCGCAGAAAAAAATCTCTGGAATTTGAAAAAGAAAATGAAGTGACTCCATGAAAAATAATAAATGGATTGCCCCTGCATTTTATTTTGGAACTCTAATTTCATCGGTCGGAAGCCTGACGTTTAATCTGTGCATGATCGCATTTATGTTAAAGGCTGGGTTTAGCTTAGGTGAAGCGACACTTATTTTGGGATTGCAACGCTTGATCCCGGCGGTGGTCGTTGGAATCTGGGGGCATATCACAGATCGCCTTTCTCCTCGACCCACCGTAATTGTTGTAGAAATTCTGGCCGCCCTTTTATCTGTTGGTTTGCTTCTATTGTGGAAAGGTGCTGACACACCTTATGCTCTTTTCGCCGCAGTAAGCGTTTTGCGAGCGATCATCGCTGCATTTCAAGCTGGAAGCCGTGTGAAAATCACAAAGTTATTAGCCGATGACTCCTACGCTTCTAATTCAAAGCACGCCATTTGGTTTAACAAAGCCACGCAAGGGGCGACTTTATTTTCGGGTCTTACAGCCGTCGCATTTATTAAATATCTGAGTTTTGAAGCGGCCATTATTTTTGATGCGGCAACTTTTATCCTTAACGGCATTATTATTTTTCTGATGCCGATTGGTGGTGAACAGGAATCCACGTCTTCAGCATTAGCAAGTTGGCATCAAAAATTTTCAGATTATTTTAAATTCAATCCGAAAGCTGCAAAATTGGATCTGTTACTGGCCATCGCTATGATGGGGACTGTTGCATTTCAAGCGAGAGTGGCAGGACTTGATCAATCTTGGACCGCACTTTTTTCTGCCAGCTACGGCTTAGCGGTTTGGTCCGCAGGTTTTTGGGAAAAAGGTGGAGCGGCTAGAATTCCAAGTTCACCATTTTGGATTCTTCTAGGCATCGCCTACATTATGATTGGAGCCTACGGTCAGGCCAGTTGGGTCACTGTGGGACTCTTTTTTCTAAAAGATTTGACTTATTGGATGGTCCTACACCGTATTTCTGGCCACATCCAAACGGACACGCCGGCTACTCATATTGGCGGCGTCACCAGTGCCCGGATGACTTTGATGATTTTGATTCTATCCACGGGCGAAATTCTTGTCGGAACTTGGTCACAGTTTGTTCCTTTATGGCTTGAAACAGTGATCCGATGCGCACTGGTGTTTGGAGTAGCAACGTATCTGATGAAACAAAATAAACAGAGGGTGGGCGCAAGTGAAAGAGCAAATTTTTAAAATTGCACTGAGCCTGTTTATCCTCGCCGGATGTGAATCAAAAAGAGAGGCGGATCAAGTGTTAAAAATAAATGTACCGGACGTTAAAATCAATATTGATCCGCACAAGATGGAAGATGCTTTTTCGATGTTGATCGTTTCTCAAATTCATCGTGGGCTTTTGCGTTTTGATTCTCAAGGAAACATTGTTTCAGACCTTGCAGAAAAATGGACGATATCACCGGATAAACTAAAGTATCGTTTTCAATTGCGGAATCGGACTTTTTCAAATGGCACACCGATCACAAGTCAAAATGTCATCATGAGCTTTGCACGAATTTTCTTCCTGGAAGCAGGATTTGCCGCCGACATCGATTACATCAAAGGCATCGCCGAATTCCAAAAATCTAAGGATATTTCTAAGCTAGGCATAGAGGCGATCAACGAAAAAGAGGTCGAGTTTGAGCTGTCGTAGCCTTCCGCTCTTTTCTTAAAACATATTGCCGTTGTCGATTGCGCGATTTTGCCGATTGAAAAATTTGATTCGGAAATCAACCTCACTGAAAAAGGATCTTATAGTGGTCCTTTTAAAATTACTGAAATAAAAAATGGCAAAGAATTTTACCTTGAAAAGTGGCGGTCGGACGAACTTGATAGTGCATCACCACCGAAATCAATTCAGATTTTCGCATCCTCTGAAAATTCACTTCAATTAGCCGCAGACGGTAAAACCGATAGCTTGGACGGTGAGCCCGTCGATAGTAAAAATACGGATGAACTGATTAAAATAGGTTGGGGTGCAGTCCCGTCCGAAATTACTTCTGAAACATTCGTCATATTGAATCCTAACAATATACCGCTTGAAGCCAGACGTTATCTTTACGGGCTCGTTGATAGCAAAAAAGTGGTCAAGCTGATCGGCGATAAATCCTACAAGCCGGCATTTGGTTTAATTCCCAATGGGATGTCTGGAGTCCTTCCTGAAAGCGATGTTTTAGGTTTAAAAAAGGAATCGAGTGCCGTTTACAAAGGTCCGAAGGTGAGCTTCACATTGGACTTTGAAAAATCCAGCGAGGCCGAAACGAAAACGGCGGAATACCTGTTAAAAATATGGTCGGCACCGAATATCGAGGTCAAACTCAACCCTCTGAGCAAGAAAGATAAACTTTCACGCATGTTCGCAAAAGAAAGCGAATCCGTTATCGGGCGAAAAGGTGTCGATTACCCAGATGGATTTTCGGTACTCACTTATTTTAAAGGAAAGTATCAATCCAACTATTTTCACGTTTACGATACAAAAATTGATGAAGCCATTACGGCAGCCTTGAATGAATTCAATCAAGATAAGCGTGATGAGGACTATCGTAGAATTCAAATTGCAGTTTTAAAACACTACACCAACATTCCACTATTCTTTGGATCACAGGCCTCTGGTCTTTGGAGTCCTAAGGTAAAATCAGTTCCGTCACACCCAATGGGCTTTCACACCATGCAGCTTGAAACCATTGAAATGAGGGCTCAGTGAAACTGGTTGCCACCATCGAATCCGAATTTAAAAAGATTTTGCTGATTGGCCTTGGCATCAGCTTGGTGGCAATCACTACTTTCAGCTTTTTCTCCGCTAAAGAATTGGTGGAAAAGGCCTCAAACTTTATTGAATCCCATATTTCGCTTTTAACCGAAACCGAAGTCAATTTTGATAATATGAGCGAGATTGATCGGCGCATTCGACAGGTTTACGAGAGTTGGATTCGGTCGCAAGGAATTGATTTACGCATCGAAGTTTTTATCGACGAAAGATTAGTCGCAAAGGCCGGTCAACTTCAACGATTCGGCCTGTTGTCATTTTCCACTAAACGCGAAATCGTCCTCCCTTCGGGAAATCATGTGAAAATGATAACGGACGTGGATCTTTCGTATTTAACGGCCTTATTTCTGACATCAACGATTTGTGTAGGGCTATTTCTTTTAGTTTGCTTTTGGCAACTGCGTAAAAGAATGCGCCTTTCGCTAAGCCAGATTTCTCGGCCACTGGAAGATAGAATTTCTTGGCTTCAGTCAGTTTCAAGTCAGCTGCCAGAGTCTTTATCTTTGGAATCATCGTCTGTGCCTTCATCCATCGATGAGCTTGCAAAGTTGGATGAATCCTTCAAAACTTTTATTTCTCGCCTGCGGCATTTGGAAAAGCAGGTCGCAGAAAAAAGTTATTCAGAGGGTCGAATCAAAATGGCCGAGCAGGTGGCACATAGTCTAAAAGGTGCCGTTGGAACTTTGGGATTACTCCTTGAAAATAACCGCTCTTTGCCAAACGCAGTTCAAACCGAGATTCAAGGCAGTATTCAAAAAATGAAAACGATTTCTGCCAGCATGTTGTCGCTTAGAAAAACAGAAGATAGAAAAACCTTGGCCCAAACCGACGAAGAGTTTGACCCCATACAGATTATTGAATCGGTCATTTACCAAAAGCTTAAACTTAATACCGGAGTTTTAATTGAACTTCAAAGCGAGCAAGTCTCCCATATTACTTTGTGCGGTCCGCGAATTGATTTTGAAACAATGATTTCTAACATCATTGATAATTCAGTCGATGCAATGCCAAACGGGGGAACCATTCTCTTGAGTTTGGTTAAAAAGGAAAATCAGTTTTGCATCAGAATTCTTGATAAAGGGAAAGGCATCCCCGCAGAAAACCTTTCTCAACTTATGCAGGAAGGCGTCACGTTCAAAACTGACGGCAATGGCCTGGGACTTTATCATGCGAAAAACACGGTCGACGTAATGAAAGGCGATATCGAAATTTCTTCGGTTTTAGGAAAAGAAACTGAAGTTCGTATCCACCTTCCTATTTTTTCAGAAAAGTTAATCGAACTAACAGTGGGACAACAACTTGTCATTGTCGACGATGATTCACAAATCCATCGCTCATGGGACATTCTCCTCGCTTCGCAAAAAGAAAAAATTGACGTGGTCCATATTTTATCTGAAGACGAATTTGACCAATGGATCGCACAAAATGGCACCGGATTTTTTGGAACTCGATTTTACATTTTTGATTATGATTTAAAATCTCGACAAACAGGAATTGACCTTATTAAAAAATTTGATCTTCGTTTAGAGGCCGTCGTTATCTCTGGCATGGCCGACGATAACTCAATCGCCATCGAAGCTCAGGAAACAAAGATTCAAATCTGGAACAAATCGATACTTCATAAAATTAAAGTTAATGTAACGGAACTAGAAACACAAACACCGCATAGTGCGGTTAACTTATAAAAGGGGGTCCTATGCAACAAATCATCGAAATCAATCTTGATGAACTTCAGATTGAGTCCGAGGCGTCTGGCGCTGGTGCAAGTTCACAATAGTTCATGATCCAGCTCATTGATGCCGACAGGCATAATTTCCGAAAGTGCGTTCAGCGCGTCGAGCGGGCTTCAGGTCATTTTTACCTGAAGCCCCGCTCTATTTATTGGGAGCATTTGTTTTTTGGAAACAAAAGCCCACTGATTCCGATTTTTGATTTGGTTGGGCGTAATGGAGATAAATCATTAGCGTCATTTATTTTTAATCTTGAAATTGAACAGGAAAATAACTGGCTTGGGTATTCGCGCGAGGTCAGCCGAGCAGAGGTATCAATTTCACCCGATCATTTTTATAGTTTCGGCGTTTTGCTGGGATATTGCTATTTGTTTGGCATTCGAGATCTGCACAAAAATAATGTTGTTCTGCGCAAAAATCATTTCCAAGTTATTGACGCCGAAGTGGTCTTGACAGATTTGATTCTTCCGAATGAAACACTTCTTTTGCCATTTAGAGAAATTCCTTTTGAATCGTCAGCGGCATCACTTCTTTGTTCTGATTTAAAAGGTCTTGATGAAAAACAGATCCATTCGCTATTTTCAGGGTATTTCGATATGGCTACCGCAATCCTTGATAATCTCGAAGACATTATGACTGTCTTTAACAAAGAAGATTTGAGTGTTCACTCACTGCGAGTGATTTTAAAGAACACAAAAGAATACCGCGATTTTTTATCGGGCACGGGAAAATTAGAAAATTTTATTCCAGAAGAACTTACGCAGCTTGATCGAGGCGATATACCATATTTTTTTAAGTTCGCCGGTAAAGATGAATTGTTGTATTTATCGGCGCCAGAGTCATCCGAAGTTGTTTCTACCCCCACTGAAGATTTAAAGAGGGATATTAAACGACATGGTAAGCCCGCCGCACAGTTGCTAGGCTCATCACCTGACTTAATTAAAAAGATTGCAACAGGAGCCCTCTACATGCGGCGAATATTTAGTTTTACGGATGATATGGAATGGGTCGATAAAGGGGGATTAGTTTCTTTGAATGGTTCATCATTAAATTTCAGAAATTTTCTGTTTTCGGCGAACTCACGTCCGGGATAGCTGTTAAAATCATTTTGCACGCTTAAGTCAGATTTTTACCCTTAATCTGATAATTTCCCTCAGCTTCATTATATCCGCTTTAAAGAACCAAGTATCAAAAAGGTTGAGGATGTTCCAAAACGCCAGCTATACCAGCTCGAATATGTGCGCGTTAGAGATTCCCTATCTGGACAGTAATTTTACGAAGGAAATCGCATTTTAATGATCCAACGGTTAATTGACGTTCCCCAAAAATCGATAATAAACTTAATTGTATGAAGACCTATCTTAGAATTTTAGCAGCTTTTTATTTTCTGGGTTTTTCCCTTCATATTTTAGATATTTTTAATTTACGACTTAATTATAGTGAAATGCCAATTCTATGGAAAATTTGGATTGCATATTTAACCGTATTCGATTTGGCAGCGGCTGTAGGTCTATGGAGAAAAAACGTTTGGGGTGAACTGGCTTTTATTGCAGTCGCGATATCTCAATTGATTGCCTATATTGGTTTTAAAAAATATTTTGGATATCAAAGTGAGCTTATTGCATTTCACATTGTTACATTGTCAACTTATTGCGTTTTCAAAGCTAAATTACATTTGAATGTCGGAAGAAATTCTTTAACATAGGTATTATGAAAATAATTATATTACTTTTGGCAGTTGCGACTATTTCTTATGCGTCTTGCGATACTTATAGAATTTCTGAAAAGAGGGTTAGAGACGAAGGAAAAAAGCATAAAGCGGAGAAAATTTATACTAGCCGAGGGGGAGGCCCTGTCGGTGGTATACATGTTTATACCTTCTTACTTGCACTTCCAAAAAATAAAAATATGTTGGCTACAGTCCAAGTTAATGAATCTAGTTGCGAAATAGTGGCCGACAACTACGCGGTGCCTGAAGAAATATAAATTTAAAAATATTTGTCCTTCTTGCGTCCAATACCACTTCTAATCTTTCCATAGTTTCGCTCAACAAGCTTCAGTCTTTTGAAGCTTGTTTTCACTTCAGTAGAATAAAAAAGTCCACCGTTAAAATAACTCAAAATCAAAATTCTATTTCAATTTTTCACAATTGAAAAAACCAGTCTCGTTTTTCCTCTTCCCAAATCGCTTAACTTACACTTGGCACGATAAGTCTCTAGCCTGAGACCGCTATCACGTCCGTACACCGTCTAAATCAGCTACCGCCCAACAAGTCTCACGACTGAAACTCAAAGTCTCTGCGTTGATACCAAAAAACTACCCCGACTTTTTCAATTTTAAATTTCTATTTTCAAATCAAGCACTTGCGCGTTTGGCACAAACCCCACTTTTTCTTGCAATTATAAATAGTGAGAGGGGGGAAGCGAAACAAAACCTCTCGGAAAGAAGAGGTAAAAAATGTCTAAAATTTGTGGATGTCCACGCTGCGGGGAACGGGCTTTTGAAAAACTTAAGACCTACTCGCATTGTTCAAACTGTCTGTACGCCGAAGATACCTGGGAAAGCCCAAACGCGGCTTACTTACAAGCGATGAAAGACATCACTGAAATCGAAACGGCTCAGGACGAAAATAAAAAAGTAAAACAATCTAACCAAAAGGAAAAAAATGAAATTTCAATTTGTGCTTAAAAAAATAAATTCGCGCATCAAGATCATCAAAGCGTCGCCCGCGTGGCAAAAAATGTTTGTTCACCGGATCGACGAAGAAAAAATGCAGGAATACAAAAATCAATACCGACAATTGGGAACGGGCATCAGGTTTCTTTAAACGATGATTTCAAAAGAAATTTTGGAGGCGCGAAGTTGGAGAAATTCTTTAACTGAAGCTGAACGTGAATACATGATTCAGGTTTTAGAAAAACTGCCGCAAGATTCAAGGCTCGTTATTTTTCTGCATTACTGGCGGGATATTGAATTTAAAGAAATCGCTGAGGTGATGGGAGTTACTATGAACGAAATCGAATTTATTCATCGGGCAACTTTGCGACTGTTATCAAAAGTTTTCGGTAAAAAATTAAATGAACAAAAAAACCAATCTGGGGAGGTGGCGGCATGACGACAGATCAGGTCAAACCAACAATTCTTTCGGTGTTTCGCGGGGAAACAAATCACAAAGGTAAAGTTATTCCTAAACGCCGTGTCGGGAAATGTCTTTTCTATGAAGGTAGCGGCAATCATGTTTTGCACATCGATCTGCTTCCGAATCAGGGACACACGTTTTTCCTGAAACCATCCGCAGCGCCTGACAAGGACTACGCCATCTGTATCAAAGAACCGCTCAAAACAGAGCCCGGTAAACATCTGTTTCGTGAGGTCGGCGTGGCTCGGCTTTGTGATGCTCCTAACGAAGGTCTTTTATATTTGGAATGGGATTTCTTTGGGCCCAATTCCATTTACATGCAGACCTTAACGGCAAGTCCTGCATTGCAAAAGGTTTCGGCTTAGTGAAGGCGGGGAAATATGAATTACACATATTCGGTTGAATCTAAACCTTTGCGGCTTCGTTGGTATGCTTACGACACAAAAGAATTCTTTACGGCGGGTGTTGGCTTTTACAACGGGAACTACGGAGATTACACGCTGAAACTGAATCTCGGGCGCGGAAAAGTGTACATGCGCCCGGTGTCCTTTCAAGATGCCCAAACTCGTTTTCGAATTGAAGAGGTCAAACAAGACAATGGAAAAGTAATTAAAGAAGTTATCGGTAGTGGCTATATGGACGAATCAACAAATGGGACTATTCACATTAAACTTGGGGGATGTTCAGACATTCTGATCTTAGGCTAAATTTTGATTATAAACTTTATTCGGACGAACAAAGCCGGTCTTACGACCATGGCTTTGATGTTGGGAATTTCAGCGATTTTTCTTTTATTACCTGAAATAAGTTTTGCACAGTTCGGCGGATCTGGCTTTGAAAGCAAAGTCCAAAACATTAACACAAGCCTTATCACGCGTATTTTACCTCTTGTTTCTATATTCGGACTTTTCTACGCAGCGGTTTTGGCCATCACCGGCGACGGCGAAGCCAAAGGGAAAATCGTTGGGGTATTGATCGCCTCTGCGGTTGGATTTCTTGCGCCCATGATTATTGAGTGGCTGAAGGGGCTTGCGCTTTAGGTGGAAGGACTCAAATCATCACGGGTGCATCGAAAGCTCGACACGCGGCTTAAGATCTTGGGTTTTGAGATCATGGATTTGCTTGCGATCATGTTGCTGGCGGCAGTTAACAATTTACTACTGGGGCGAATGAAGTTCGCCCCAGTTTTTGTCATCCTTGTGCCGTTAATCATGGCCGCTGTTCTTTACATCGTCAAAAGAGATAAGCCCGAAAACTATCTCCTGCATTTGCTTCGCTACTTGTCATCGCCTGGTCTTTACAGCGCCGGTCTTAAAAACGAAAAAACCGAAGAAAAACGGAGGACCTTAGTTGCAAAAATATAAAGATCTGGCAAGTCAGCTGCCGGTTTGGCAGTTTGTTGGAAATTATTTAGCCTTTTCGGATCATTCATTCGGGGCGGGTTTCAAAATTCAAGGGGTGGATATTTCCTGCATGGACGCGCAGGAAATAAACCTCGTGGTTGATCGGCTCGAAAAACTTCTGATTTCTTTAGAGAGCGGCACAAAAATTCAGATCCTTTACAAGCTGACGCCAAAAGTCCTTGAGAAAATAGAAAGCCATCGGCTTATTTCGGCTGATGCTCCGGACGATATCAAAAGCGTTGCCGAATTTAGATCTGATTTTTTAAAAGATCTTGCGGAAAAGGGACATTTTTTTAAACCCGAAATTTTTCTTTTCGTGCGCAGTCAGCAAACAAAAGTAAAACGACTTAAGATTTTTGAAAAAGAAGAAAAATGGCGGCCTTTCAATGAAACCGAGCTTTCAAATAGCCTGGGTCAATTTGAAAAAGTCGTGGGCCTTGTGCAATCCTCGCTTCACTCGGCGGGCTTTGAGCCAAGGTCCTTAGCAAGTCATGAATGGTTTGATCTGCTCTATGATCACTTGAATTCGGCACGAGCTGATCGCGTTGGCCGAAGCACATTACGGCCAACAAATGATTCGTTTGCAGAGTCTCTGGCGGAGCAGATTTGCCTAACTGATTTAGAAGTTCACCCGAAAGGTGTTAAGATTGGCGATGCTTTGGCGCGTGTTATTTCGCTTAAGACGCTTCCAGAGAAAGAAACTTTTGCGTCAATGGTAGATATCTTACTGAAATTGCCATTTCCATTTGAAATCAGTCAGACCATTCAAGTTCCCGATCAACGAAAAGAGCAAGAAAAGCTCTCGGTTCAAAGGCGACTTGCGCATTCAATGGCTGCTGGAAGTAAAAACGTACGCGACCTTGAATCGGAAGCGCAACTTCACGATTTAGAAACACTGATCGAGGAAATTATCTCGGGCTCGGAAAAAATCGTCTATTCTGATTTAAGCGTCATTGTTCGCGGCAGTACAAACGACGAACTTGATGAAAAATCAGATGAAGTATTAAAAGCGTTTCGTCAGATGAATTCCGCAGAGGCCGTCGTTGAAACACTGCCCAGCTTTGAAGGATATCTAAAAGCACTGCCAGGAAATTGTGAGCTGTTCCGCGCTCGAAAAATGAAAAGTTCAAACGCGGCCCACTTTATGCCGATGTTTACAACCTGGGACGGGAACTCAACGCCTGTTGCGCTCATTCCAAACCGCGAAGGAGTTTTAGTCAGCGTAGACCCCTTCGCGCCGGAGCTACCGAATTGGAACGGAATTATTTTTGGCGGATCAGGGGCAGGCAAATCCTTTACCGTCGCAAATTTAATTTTAAGTTTCATCGGCCAAACACCGCAGCCCAAAGTCATTTGGATCGACAATGGCGCAAGCTCACAAAAATTAGTCGAGAGTCTTGGGGGTGAATTTATCAACTTAGGCCTTGAATCTGGCATCTTACTGAATCTTTTCGATCTGGAATCGGGCCACGCGACACCGCCACCGTCAAAAATTAAATTGATCCTAGCGGTGCTTGAAACCATTTTAAAAGAAGACGAAAAGTCATCCTTACCTAAAAGAGAAAAAGCGCTTCTAGAAGAAGTCATTTATCAAACCTATGATCAATGTCACCCCGACATCCCAACGCTATCAAGCTTGCGCGAAAAGCTTAAGTCACATTCGTCCATTGAAATGCGCAACTATGCTCAGACACTTTATAGTTGGACCGGATCAACCGCTTACGGACGTATGCTTGACGGAAAATCAAACGTGGCCCTTTCAAAAAATCTAACCACAGTTGAAATCAGCGGTTTGAATTCGCATCCATCCTTGCAGAATGTGTTTTTATTATTGCTGACCGATTTTATTCGCGCCGAAGCGGCCAAAGATTTACGAACACCGTACCTACTTGTGATCGACGAAGCCTGGCGGGTGTTTCAGGCGTCAGAGAGCGGTAAAGAATTCGCTCTTGAGTGTTACCGTCTTTTAAGAAAATTTATGGCCGGAATTTACTGTCTAAGCCAAAACTACCGCGACTTTCTTTCTGATCCACAGATTGCCGAAGCCGTTTTACCAAACACGACGCACGTTTTTGTATTGAGGCAAAAGAAAATCGATTGGGATGATTTCCAAAAAATCATGGGACTAAAAAATGCCGAGATCGAAGCGATTAAAAGTTTAGAAATCAGAAAAGGAGAATTTTCCGAAGTGTTTTACATGCAAGATGAAAAAAGAAGTCTGCTTCGAGTGACCCCGGATCGCCTTGCTTATTTGATCTGTACGAGTGATGGAAAAGATAAAGCTATGATTGAAGAGGCGCGAATGAAAAACACTGAGCTAACACGAATTGAGCTACTCAGGAAAATTGCTGAAGGTGGAATGGATGAAAAAATAATTTGATTTCTCAAAATAATCGATTGAACGCCCTATATTGCAGAGTATCCTCGGACATGCAACAAACCGGATTAGAGTCGCAGGTACGCGCTCTCAAGGATTGGTGTCTGCGAAATCAAATCACCGACTACGAAATTTTCGCGGACGAAGGTATCTCGGGCGCAAAAGAAAGTAGGCCGGCTTTAAATCGATTGATGGACATGGTCGACAACAATCAAGTGGAACAAATCATTGTTTTTTCGTTTTCGAGGTTCGCAAGATCAACAAGCCATCTGCTAAAGGGACTTCAAAAATTCAAAGAGAAAAATACGCGTTTTATTTCGATTACCGAGTCGATAGATACGAATTCCCCATTGGGTGTTGCCTTGTATACGATACTCGGGGCGCTGGCTCAGCTCGAAAGGGAAATGATCATCGAAAGAGTTCGCGCTGGCATGAAAAACGCGAAAGCAAAGGGAATCAAAATTGGCAGAGTCCGCAAACGAAATGACGTTTTGATTCATTCGCTCTTAGAAGCCCAATTAAGCTTCCGTGATATCGCCAAAATTGCTAAATGTTCGCATGGTTCGGTGTCGGCGGCAAAAAAAGAATGGTTAGCCAAAAAATCCGAAGCCGAGCGAAAAAAACTCGACGAAATTACAAAGACAATATCACAAAATTCAATTTCTACAACGATCGAAGATATGAAAGGAATGAATATTTCCGATGAAATGGTTCAGCGAGTTCAAGCGAAGCTCGAAAGCGATGCTAAGGAAAGTGTTCGCTCCATTCAAGGCATTGGTTATGAAACTTACGACTAAGCATGAATAAATTGTTGTCTTTGTTGATCAATGTTGAACTATCGTGACCGCAAAAAGTTTTTTCGCGATTTTGTCAGCGCAAAGCGATGGCGTGTTGGATATCGCCATTGCTTTAAAAAGAAGTGGTTTTGGAACATGGCTATTTTATAATAAAATCAACATTTACTAAATCATCCATTGAAATTTCTTGAGTTACAGACCCCGTTAGCTGAATTTTGGATTTTGATAACAAATTAACATAATTTTCGCAATTGAATCCAAGAACAGAAATTGTTACTTCAAAAAGTCCGTTGGGGCAATGAAGTTGAGTTATGTTAGACACTGATGTTTTGCAGCTCGATATTTGATCTAAAGGCGCAACAAATTTAAATGAAGAACTAGGAGTTAAATCTTGATTGCAAGTTATATCAGCTGAATTTTCAACTGAGGCACCTCGTAGTTTAATTGTGAATCTTGAGGTTTGATCAACAGGATTGAGCTCGGTTTTAGTAATAGTTATATCTCTTTTCCCATTAGATAGTTTTGAAGAGTTCAATATTAGAGAGGCTGCATTTGATAATTGACCTAACATCATCAACGCTGTTGTCATTAAGCTGATTTTTTTGAATTTCATTAGGGACTCCTTTTGTAGAAAAAGAATAATATTAAGGCTGATTTATATTAAAGTAAATAGGTGAAGCTGTACTGAAGTGTTCCTTCGCGCTTCTATTTTTTACAGGAATATCTGGGTTGAATACAATCTGCGATTGATTAGTTGAAATGAGTTCCAAAATTAATTTTAAATTCGATATTAGCTTTTCTTCTTTGTAGCAAACACTATCTGGGCAAATCTCGCGACTATCAAAAAAACCATTGTCCTCAGAGTTTCCAATACGCATGTAATATGATGCAAATTGAGGTTTTGATTTATGTTGAAGGTAGTCGCGGACCATTTCATCATAATGTTCTTTGGTGGAAATACTCATAGATTCAATGACTTTTGGAGAACAGATAACGAATTCATTCATCATTCCCGAAAACATATATATTGTTGACTCGGCCTCTATAACGGGTACTTCGCAATGACTTTTTTCCCTTTTAAATTTTACACCTGTTTTTAATTTAATTCGCAGCGAAACATCTCCATATGGATAAGAGGAAAGTGGAGCACGCGTAAGAAAAAGGGGGCGCCACACACCCTGCCACTTATCAACCTGCAAAGAGTCGAATCTATTTTTAGCCCATTCAATTCTAGTCCAGCTGTACAAAGTATCAGGTTTGTTTTTATCGTTAAAAGTTTCATTATCTTTAATTTCTTCTGAATAAGTGTTTTTGTCGCACTCAGGGCATCGAACCAAATTATCTCCGGTGAAGGGCTTGTTAGGTCCATTAAATACTTGTATAGGCATTTGTGACGTAGGAAACTCAGATTGAGCAAACGCTGACGCCGAAAATTGAAATACAATGAATAGTAGATTGACAGCCCGCACGGAACGTATCGGATTTAAATTATCCATATAGCAGTGTCTCGCAAATGTCGTTCCAAAAACAAATGAATAAATTGCAGTGGTCGATCACATCCAGCGTGCCTTCCTGGGCAAGGATTTAACCAAGGACCAATAGGTCCGCCTACCTGATCGCGCCGGGCAAGATCAC
>JAEUWH010000103.1 GCA_016785955.1 Pseudobdellovibrionaceae bacterium
ACATGCTACACTCCCCACTCTCTTTCGAGATCTACGAGCCCATTGCTGGGCGTGGATAAGTTCGGCGGATATAGAATACTTCGACAATTCTAATTCTCCTTTCTATGAGAATGCTTCAACACAGCGCCGAAACGGCGCACTGGCCCATAGGATTTTCCAGCAAGCGACTTCAATGAGACCCTTATAAAGATTTGTTGTGATATTTGCGATCTTTGGAAATATGTAGCAAAGAATCATCAGCGGCGCGCAGATCGAAAGCAAAACCCAATAAAAGTAATAAAGAGCAATGGTGATGTAACGAGCCAGCAGCAACAAAAGAAAGCTTCCAAAACTAAGGACCGCCATAAATAGGTCATCAAATTTTAGAAGCAGAACATTTTTAGCAGTGGCGTAGCTTTGAGATTTTTCTTGAGCCATTCGCATAAAGGTCTCAAGGCCCGACATATTGTCGATCTTAAGAGCGATACCATCACAAATATCTAAGATGATATTGGACACTTCCGGAAACGAGGTCAGGAGCAACGCCGCAACAAATGCTCGTTTTATTACATCTGGATAATTGGGGTCACCGGACTTTAAATACCCAAACACAACCGAGAACAAAATGGTCAAGGGCAGCATAATGTAGAAGAGCTGGCTTAGTCCCTGGTACAGGTCCGTGACAAGTGAGCCTAGTACGGCAAGATTTGGAATCATTTTTCACCTCTCATGCGTGGAAGTTTTGTTTCCTTTGGCAGTTCACCAAAACCGCGAGATAAGTCTTGGTAGTTTTCCTGAAAATTTTGGGTGGACATTTTTTCTCGTCGATTTTCAGTGGCCAGGCTTTGCGCCATGATCTTCATCATTTGACTTTGTGTACGCAATAGCTGAGTAGTGACGCCAATTAAAACACCTATGGCTTGGTTTTGAAGTTTCCCGGCCCCTTGCGGACTGACGACCTGAGCGTGAAAAAGAATTTTTTCGCGCTCGCGGTCCACTTGATCGGCGTAGTCATAAAGATTTCGGTTCATCGCGATGACTTCAGCGACGCTTTGATCTTGCGACTTCATAAGGTCCTCATCCATTCCTGTGGGAACATTCCCGTAGATGGCTTGAATAGCTCTAAGCACAGAGTCCGCGTCCTTAAGATTACCGTAGACACCGGGATTAAAATTGGGGTTGATGATTCTGATCAGATCAAGGCCGCTACGGACACCGGAGTTGATGTCGCGCATAAGGTTCAAAGTGTCTTTGCCATTTTCAAGCACACTCTTAAGCGTCAGCACGGTTTGAATCGCCTGAGCCAGAATTTGGGTCAACACGACCACATCGCCGCCGAACATGTCGGCTTTTGCAGGTCGTGGCCCCATCACAAAAAGAGACGATAATAAAAATGCGATTATTTTTTTCTTCATGCTGCCACCTGCTTTAGTGATGAAACTCCAAAGGGAGCTAAAGCTGCCGCTTCATTCAGGGCGCTTTCGAGTGAATGTCCTTTATTTCTAAGTCGATCTAACAACTGGTTGTCTCTAGCGTCTGATGTAGAAATCCAATATTCCAAGGGTGAGGGTTGAATACGAATAACCTGGCGGGTTTCACCTTCCATCAAAAACCCTTCGCTGAATTGTCCATTTCGTTGCTCAAGGCTTTGCACAAGCCTAAGTTCTTGCGAGTTGAGTTTAAGGGCGTCTCGTAAAACATTGGTGTCGCCTTTTTGAAGCATCACAAGTTTTGTGGCCGTATTGTTTAAAATCGCAGGGCCAAGGCCGCTTGCGATAATTTCCTCTACTCCTTGAGTGATAAACGTAATGCCGCTGCCAGTTTTCCGAAACGTGCGCGCGGCATACTCCATGAAATTTGCCGCAGGTCCTTTGAGTAACTCCCAGCACTCATCAAGCAATACTCGCTTGGGAACGGTTCGATCTGATTCCACTTGCTCTAGAATAAAGTTTGTTAAAATCAGGATCATCACCGACTGAAGATCCGGGTATTGAGAAAGACCTTTTAAATCAAAGGCGACAATCGGTTTATCAGCTTCGATCTTTCCCCTTCCATCAAGAATTTTTCCGTAGGGTGTCTGACCTACCCACGGGAAAAGCAGTTTTCCGATTTTTCTCAAAGCTTCATCAGAGTCAGCTAAGCAATACGCCGCTAAGTCAGATAAAACCGGCGAGCGCGGCACATCTTCGCTTCGTGCTTTTTCAAAAATGGCCGACAGCGCGGCTTCTAACAGAACTCGATCAAAACGATTCAGCTTTTCACCATGATCAACCACCATTTGCTCAACGATACTAACGAGACCCTTAAGCCGATCACCGTTTGGTGGCTGGCTTGGATCTTTCAGTTCAAACGGGTTGATTACGTACTGACCAGATAAATTGATTTCAAAATATTGACCGCACAAGACCTCGGTCATTTTCTTGTATGAGCCGCCGATATCGATCACATAGGTTCGCACACCACGAGCAATTTGCTGAAGCATCAAAAAATTGTTAGCAAAACTTTTTCCGCTGCCGCTAGAGCCTGTCACAAGTTTATTGAAATTACTTAAGCGATTTGAATACGCATTCAGCGAATATAGTGTGCCGAGCCGAGTTTTAGTTAAACAAAACGGGACGGCATCGCCAGTCGCGGCGCCATAAAGCGGAAGAAAATCCACCATATTGTTTGTTTTCATGGGTTTGGCTCGCACAAGGTTCATCGGCGCAAGTGGCAAGTCAGATTTAAATATTTTCCAAGCACCAACGGTTTCTTGAACGCCTTCTGATCCGCTTAGTGTCTTAAAGCGCGAGAGCACTTCTTTGGTGTTCAGATTTAAGCGCCGCTCACCCTCGCGACTAGCTTCATCTCGTAAAATGATGACCAGCTCCGCTTGATAGATTCTTTGCCCGGTTTCAATCAGCTCACGAATTAAGTCCGTGGTTTGACTCAGTCGTGATTCGCTTTCTAGATCTGATACGCGATTTGATGAACCCGCAGAAAGGGAGTGGGCCATGCGGCGCTTGCCTTCAAGGCTTTTCATTTCTTTGGATTGATCTTGGATTTTAAAGGCTAAAAGAAGCTCGTACTTAAACGGCAGAGCTAAAAAGCCGCCCATCATTCCTGCGAACGTCATCTCGGGAAGAGTTTTGAGGGTGATGATCCTTGTTTTTTGCCGATCTAGGACAAAGTCTTCTTTATCTAGAATCAGATCCCCGAAGACGAGCTGCGCTCTTGGTGAGATATCGTCTAAATCCGTAGGCCTTGGGGAAATGTTGGGTTTATCAACAGACTCCGATCTTTTGGGATTTAAATGCTCGTATAAAACTTTGGTGATAGATTCCCGGTCGCAATAGTCGACTGTAAATCCAAGAGATGAAAGTGTTCCCTTGGAAGTTTCAAGGGCTTGATTCAGTGATTGCAGACGATCCTCATAACCTCGCTCAAATTCTTCAGAAAATTTCTTTGTTTGTTTGAATGAAAATACACTTGGTTTTTCAACGCCGCTTGTTCGCAGGAAAAAGAAAAGACGCGGACGAAATAATACTCCGGCTTGCGCTTCTTCTCGCAGTAGATCTGCTCTTTTTGCATCTAGGGATTGCAGGAATTGATTGTCCGTTGTGACAAGCTTTGTGTGCTTTTCAACGACGTTTTCAATATCGCTTTCCACTTTTACCAAGAACTGAGCCGTCATGCCTTCTGGTAGTGAATTGGTAAAAGCCCGAAGGCCCATCGTAAGCTGATTGAGCCTTGACTCATCAAAGCATTCGATGTCGAGCGGCAAAAGTTCAAAGCCCGCCGATAGCGATCCATCAAAAAGAATCGTATGTGGAAAAGGTTCAGATTCAATTTCCCAGAATGGGAGTTGTTCACATAAAGATATGGCTGCACTCATAGAGCGCCGCCTTTATTAAATCGTCGATACTGGCTATCTTTAGCGTTAGCAGAAGACACCGTCGGGGAAATCAAATGCTCTACAAAGTGTTGCAGGAAAAGATCGGGTTTTCCCTTTTTGAAAAAGAAAAGAACGAGACCCAAGACAAAACTTGTTCCAAACACCATTGGAATTTTAAGGCTTGTTGCGCCAAAGATCAGGTTTTGAACGGAAAGATTTAAGAGAAGGACAAGAACGTCGGAAAGTTCAAGTCCCAGAATTTTGTTTTTTGTCTCCAAAGTCCTAGGGACTGAAGAGGTTAAAAGTGTGTTTTCACTCATCAGCGCACCGTCTGTGAAATGAAGTCGACAATGGCCTGCGCCCCAAACCCGATGATCGAGCCTAGAATGGCGTACCACATGTGAGTTTTAGCTCTTTCGTTACCGCTCATCATGGAGAAAGCTGCCCACGCAATGCCAATGATTGAAAGAGTTGGCAGAATCACTCGCGTCAGTTTTGTTTGAATTCCCATCAATGATGATTCAACGCTGGCAAATCCAAGCTGCGGAACGATCATCAGGGCCAATACAAATACGGAATAATAAAAATATCGTTTTGTTTTAATCATACGCTCACCTCCTTTAATTGATTTAAGATGCAATGCTGTCCTCCTGCGCGACGTTTTTATCTGGAAACAGGCAGAGAAAAATATTTTCTGGCAGAAGCTGGACTCTAAGCGCGATGAAGCTTCCAGCAAGGCGTCCCTCGCCGATGCGATTCCAGCTTGAGCGCACTTCTCCCGTAGGGAGTTGATATTCCTCTAAACTAAGGACGACGTATTTCGTGTCGTCCTTATCATCAGGGACCACAAAATACTGATGCGCTGGAAAAACAAAAAGCTTCAGACGAAATTTTTTTGACCCTTGCTTCAAAAATGCGATGCCGACGCTTTCGCCTTCGATAACTTCGCCGCTTGATGTGACTTCCCCTAGATAAACTCCGAAGCGATCGGACTTGCGGATGGGAACAACATTGCTAAATGGAAAATCCGTGTTGTTACTCATGCCGAAAACCTTTCCAGGTCGTACATATCAACAACGCCTTCGGTCCACCCGCATTCACAGCAGGTCAAATACCCGCTATGAAAATCAGTCAAACCGCCGCACTCAGGGCATTGCTCTCCATCAAGAGGCGGCCCTGACTTTTTAAAGTTAATAAATCGCTGTTTCAGTCCAGGTTCAGATCGTGACGAATAAAGCATTTCCGATTCCTCACGGTAGATGGATCTTTTGTCTTTATGAGTGCGAGACATTAGAAATCCCTCCATTGTTGAAGACTGAACGAAGAGCGCGTGCGCTTCATCTCAAGTAGCTCCCAGGATTCTTTAGTTAGATCAGGCGTTGAAAAAGATTTTTTCAAACGGCTCCACAGTGATGGTGGCTCGGCTTTTTCAAGCTGGATCAGCGACAGATTCAGCTCACGAGCGGATCTTTTTTGATCGTTATTTTGTTTTACATTCATAGATGCACCTCCTTGGTTTTTAAGTTTTATGAAGGCGTTCTGTTGACGACTTCTTGGTGTTCTATAAAGCAAAATAGGGGGAGCCTCGCCTGAACGAGCGGGCCAATGACTTAAGTGATTGGATTGATTTGTAAAAAATGAAAAGCGTAAGATTGCTTAGCTCGCTAGGGGGTGGAGGATGATCGCCATCCTCCAAAATCATTTAATAATGTGATTTCAATGTTTTAGAATTTATGTGGGGAGATGGTGGAGATCCACCATGGCGGACGCTACCGCCACCCCTCGTTTTATTTTGCAAGACTGCGGGCTGTAGCAGATTCTCGTGGTGACGGTGTCGCCAGAGTTTCTAGGACTTCTTTTCGTTTCAGGTAATCTCTAAGAAAGGCCGCCGAGTTTGACAGGGTCCATGAATCAAGTAAATGCACCGCCTCTGTGTCGAGCGGGACCATCAGATTTGTAATGCACTCAGCGGGCTCCCGATCAGCGATAAAAACTAACCGTACTAGGGCTTCAAATAAATCGATTTCGTCTTTATCGGCCAGTTCTTCGTTGGCAAAGTCATCCAAGACGTTTTGGATTCGTAAGGGCAAATGTACACTCATCTTATCTATATTCGTTTTAATCGACTTCGATAACTGTTTAGCAGGTATTTTCATTCATCCCCCGGTCCTGAATAATTAATCAATATTTAATATCCATGATCGTGCTTACCCATTATCGTGCTTATTTGCAATCATTTTTGGTATGGCAACAAGCAACTTAACGTCTGACGACAAGAAATTTTTAGTAAAACTCGGTGCAAAGATTCGTGCTATCAGGACGAAGAAGGGTTGGACTCTGGAAGAAGTGGAAGAGCACGGCTGGGGTAATTGGACCCACTTGCAGAAGATTGAATCGGGGAAGAATATTACGATAGTGACGCTTCGGAAGGTGGCGACGCTGTATCGGATGTCGCTTTCGGATTTGTTGGATGGGGTTTAAGGGATATTAGAAGGTAAGCATTTAAAGGCTCCCTTATTCGATCCTATTGCGTGTCAAATTGGTTACTTTAAAACGTCTGAAGGCCTAGGTTAGCCAGCACTGCATTCGAGCAATACCTCTTTGAGATCGATTGTTTTTTTATCGACTTCTATAAAACCTGAATCAATTTTAAGGAAAAAAAAGCGGTCTACCTTGTTAGCGAATATTTTAATACGTCGACCCGTAATTGAATAATTTGTGAAATCTAATTTATCGCGACTAAATTTAAACCAAAATACAGGTCCTAAATCTATCTGTTTACCCTCATATGAAACTTTAAAATCACCAAAAAGTGTCCAGAGACCATCACCGTCGTCGAATAGCGAAAGCCCAATACCTAGTTTATTATCGTTCGAAGAACATCCAAAAGAAACTGAAGCCCTGGCGCCCGATACCACCAAAAAAAATAATAAGACGAAAACGATACGCATATGTCATATGTAAGGGTGGAATTTGGTTTTGGTCAACTTCAAATCTGTCACGCGGTATCTTAATGACTGATATTTGCGGTTATATTAAAAAGACAGGATGAATAACTACAAAAAGTTTTACAAATTAATTTTAGCGATTCCCTTGACCTTTTTTTTCTTAACACTGAGCTTTATATCTGTAGACGGATTTTTCGATTTGATTCAGCCCAGTGACGTAGGGATCGTACTCGGATCGAAAGTGAATACGGATGGATCATTATCAAATAGACTGAAAGCCAGACTCGATAAAGCAGTTCAACTTTATCGGCAAGGTTATTTAAAGTATATCATTGTAAGTGGTGGTTTGGGTAGAGAGGGGCACAATGAAGCGATCGTGATGAGAAAATACTTAGTGGCGAGTAATATTCCGGAATCCCAATTACTTGTAGATGACCAGGGTATTGATACCTGGAGTTCAGCAAAGAATTGTTTCGCCATTATTAATGATAAGAAGTTTGAAACCGTTTTGATCGTTACTCAATTTTCATATTTCGAGAATAAAACTCGCCTTTAAAAAACTTGGCATTACGAACCCACGCTCGGCACATGCAGATTTTTTTGAATGGCGTGATATTTACTCATCTATGCGGGAGGTTCCAGCAATCTATGCTTACTTACTTTTGCCTGACTAAATTCTCTAGAATTTAAGATCTCGGTTTAACAAGAAGGACATGTTTATAACATGATCCTTCTTAGTCACTGCTTTATAACCAAGGGAATTTCCGCAATCTGACTCTTCGGAACCAAGTAAAACCCATGCTCAGTACATGCAGTCTTAATCTCGTCATTATCAAAGTGTCCCGTCACAAGGCACCTCGTTGCAGCCGATGGCATTTCTTGAAGCCATTTAAGCCCAGTGTCTTCCGCCCCTAAATCATAATCGAATAACAACGTACATTTATCCGGATCATTCGCGATTTCGCCCTGCTCAGAAACAAGTTCAACGCCCTGACTTAGAAATTTAGTCTGCTTCAGCAATTGAGTATCATCGAACTTCAATTTCCACAAAGCGCGTCCCGAAACTTGATCGTCGAGTACATAGATCTTGGATTCAGAATTAAATTTTAATCTGGGCAGATACCAAGGCGCTCGATCACTGATCGGCAGTCGCACTATAATAGTCGTGCCAACTCCAAGAACTGATTCTACATTGATCGTTCCGCCCCAAGCTTCGATATTTTCTTTCGCATGGGAAAGTCCAATACCTGACCCAGAGACTTTTCCTTCTGAAAAGTGCCTATCAAAAATCTTCGGTAAATTTTCTGGTTTTATTCCGCATCCATTGTCAGATACAGAAATCGAAATCTCCGAGGCTAAATCTTTTACCTGAATAAGAATTTTACCCTTAGAGTTCATAGCTTGTAAAGAATTCGTTAAAAGATTTCCAAGAATGGACCGCAGTTCAAACGGAATATGTTTAACTAGGGCTGATGCTACAATGTCATCGATTTCAAATTTAAATTCTACTGACTGAGGAATAATAGTATTCATTTCACGCTTTGCTTGCTCGATAGAACTGTAAATATCTGTTTCGAGATTTTCTCCAAGCTTACTACTAGGTCGGTCATCAAGCTTTGATATTAAATCTTGAATTTGCGTAATGATAATTTCTAAAAGCTCACGGTCTTTTGCCACAGTTGCTGGTAATTTACCAGGAATACGCAATAGTGCAGCAAGTGGTGTGCGGAGGTTGTGCCGTACTTGCTGCGCGATTTCCGACTTAGCGACTTTTTTTTCTAGTTCGAGTTCATGATTAAATTCTTTTATCAAACGTCTTTTCAGAAAGCGAGTCTGAGGGATGGATACTAGATTTAAAATAACCCAAATTAAAACGGCGTAACCCAATAACCCAAACCGATTGTATTCATATATGATTTCATCAGAGTGATAGGATGATAAGCCAGACTCGACGTTAACTTGAATAGTATTGTGAGAAAAGTGATGCCAGAATCCAGTTTCATTAAATATTTCCGCTTTTGTGGGGATAACAAACGATTTACCAGGAAGATTAGATCTGTATTCAATTTTTGTGAAGCTCGACAACCGCGCTTGTTGCAGAATTAAACTAGCTTCTCGAAAGTCGCCAATTTTAATTAGACGAGATAAAAATCGAGTATGCTCTTCCGCCACACTTTGAAGATGTAACGAGTTGAACAAAATAGATATGGCCATGAGCAGAATCAAAAACAGTCCCGAAACAATATACTGTTTTCTTTCAAAATCTTTAATTTTCTGATGGGGTATATTTGAATTCATATCGTTTCCCCATCGGCCAAGATTGCGAACCTAGCAACCGTGAGGGGCGAATTTTTAAAAACACTGATTTCAGAAAAATCAAAATCGACTTCGCCGACATTTGGTGCAGGACAAGCTTCCTGAGTTTCCATAACCGTCTGACTTAGTAAAGGAGTCATTTCCTGAAAAAATGACTCCGATACGTGCCAAGGTCTTTCTTTATCGGACAATTCAATATTTTTCGTTGTAAGCCATAAAAAGCTAGGGATGGCCTCAACCAAGGATAGCTCTACGGCCTTTTCTAAGGAGTCAGAAAATGAAAAACCAAATGAGGTTTGGCCGTTCCCTTGCAACTTACAAACGACCCCGTGGAGAGATGCTGGGGTGAGCATTTGATAAAATTGTATTCCCACCGCTGGGTTGATTTCTTTAAACTCAGCCACCAGTTTGGAGTGGGCAGGTATACTTTTAAATGGAATATGATTTCTTAAATGGTTCTTAAGGTAAAACCGTTCAAGTAATTCATTTTTCGCATGAACTCGCGGATCAAAGGCACCGCCAGATACAGCCATACCCGTTGAGTCGATATTTTTTGTCATACAAATCAGACGCTCGAAACTTTCTGCCACTGCTTTTTCAAGCGCGATTTCACGATGTGAATCTAGGCCCCGACCTTTTGCTGTTATGCCGTTCCATGTGATCTCAGTTGAAAAATCAAAGAGACCAGGCAATAGCGCAGACGTCGTTTTAAGCTCTGTGAAGCTTGGCGAAAGCTCATTTCGTTTTGTATAGAGCCAACTGGCTAATGGAGTTTTATTCGCCATAACTGATTATTTGCATAAAGCTCAGAGAGTTCTAATTTCCAAGGTTTTCTAACTAAAGCCGTATAAGGAAGGGCTATCAGTGGAAAAACTGTCGGTCTGGTCAATGCTTCGTAATGAAGGTTTTTAAGTTTGTTAATCCGTACGGCCTTATCGTCGGTTGCCATATAGTCCGAAAGCCACTCAGCACGCTTGTTTGGGGATAAACCCAAAACGCCGGAATTTAATGAATAGGAAATTAAACTGATGTCCTCCATGAATCCTGTATCAGTGAACCCGATAAACGCATGAGGAATTTCATCTGGCTTAAGATCTTTGTTAAAGTCGGGAATGTAACTGATTACCTCGGACTCAACCATAGGTAGCTTTTGTTGAATGGGTTCCGCCCAGTCTTTTAAAGGAACACGGGTTAATAACCCTAATTTCACTTTAAGTGCCGGTGCCGTGCGGTCTTTTTTGGATTCCTTTTTATATAATGCCTGCTGCTCTACAGTGAGTCCGCCTTCTCCTAAATTAGGGAAAAACTCGTCGCGTTGCTCGGCTCCTGGTGTTTCGGAAAAGAGCTTTGCGAAAACTTCTTTTAAAGCTTGGCCGATATATCTTCTTTCACTGGCAGTGAGTTGTTGCTCGCCCTTTTGGGTAAAAACTAAAACGAGGGTGCGGATTTTCATTGTGACAAGTAGATCGTTATCTTGATTTTGTTTCGCGTACTTTATGACATCTTCGGTTTTACTGCGATCAACCGTCATAATGTGATCGATGAGACCATCTTCGAATGCCTTTATGCTGTTTGTTCCGGATTTTGAATCCGTTGGTACGAGAGTTATCTGCTGAGGTACGTTTTTAGAAGCAAAGTAGTGATGAGTGTTCAGTTTAAGCTCAATTTTTCCATTTCCGTCATCGCTTTGAACCGAATAGGGTCCACTGGTTTCTGAGTAATCAACTATTTTTAAAGTAGAGGGATCAACGCTTGATTTAGGAACTACCGCAAAATCAATAGCTCCTAGCATAGGAAGTAGAAACGATTTTTTGCCTTTAGCATTTATAAAAACAAAGTTTCCTTCTTCGCGAATACCGGGACAGTCGTCTTCTGTTGATTTGATATCAGCACCGGGACACACAATGTCTTTGAAATTTCCATGCGTATTCCCCGATAAGACCAGCAGTCTTTTTAACGAGAAAACCACATCATCGGCAGTTATCGGTTTACCAGAGATAGTTTTAAGATCCTTACGAATAGTCAGCTTTAATTCGTCGCCTATCCAGTCGACCTTTTCGGCAACGCCGGGCTCAATAGTTCCATTAGCAGAAATTTCAACTAGTGGCGAGAACACGTTTTCAAGAAAAATGTATTCGAAATCAAATTTGATTGCCGTCGGCTCATAAGCACTGACTAAAAATCGCACGGGAAATGCGACTTTTAGGTGATTAGAATCTTTGTTTTTATTCATGGTGATAAATCCCCCAAGCAGTAACAATATGCTTACAACAATAGTAATTATTTTAAATTTTATTGTCATAATCTTTTTTATCTAACAGCTGATCCAGGTCCGCCGCCAAAACATACCGTAGCTACTTCAACGTCTCCGCTTTTAAGGCGTCCCTCTAATTCAAGGACGCTTAAAATGTCTTCATCGATTTGAACACATTGATCTGGTTGCAAGACTAGAGTTTTGCTATCTCCAAGAATCTTAAGAGCCCACGCGATTTGAGTCTTCTGAAGCGGCGTTAATTCTTTAGTCTTCTCAGAATCGGCAAGTGCAGTAAAGTTGACTCCGATTAGACCTGCGAAAAGTACTATTAGCGTTTGTTTCACTTTAAACCCCTTTTGTTAACGGTTGTTGTATTTCGATTCCATGTTTTTTCATTTTATCGCGAACAGTGCTACGACTAATCCCAAGCTCACGGGCCGCACCTGAAATACTGCCGCTTTTTTCTAAGGCTTTAACGACAATGCTTTTCTCGCTGTTCATTTGAGTAATCTTCAGTGTTTCTAAATCAACAGGTTTTATTTTCGTATTCAGAGAATCCCGCCGAGTTTTCAGTAAGTCGGCATCAAGATGCTTTTCAGAGGAGAGGTTCACTAGAAAACGAATACAGTGCTCAAGCTCGCGAACATTTCCGGGCCAGCTTAATTTTTTTAGTTCCTCTGCTGTAGATTCCAGAAGAATTTTATTCTGCCCTGATTCAGCATTGGCTCGCTCTAGAAAAGCCTGCGCAAGGGCCGGAATATCTTCGGGTCTATCTCGCAGCGGCTTAATATGAATAGGAAGGACGTTCAGCCTGAAAAACAAATCTTCACGAAACGATTTCTCCACGATCAATTTTTCAAGTGGTGCATTGGTCGCTGAAATCAGTCTGAAGTCTATTTTCTTAGTTTCGTTTGAACCAACGGGAGTGATGGTCTTTTCCTGAAGCACGCGGAGTAAGGTGGCTTGAAGGTGCTTCGGCATCTCACCAATTTCGTCTAAGAAAATTGTTCCGCCGCTAGCTGCCTCAAAATGACCTTTGCGACTACGAGCGGCTCCCGTGAATGCGCCCTTTTCATGACCGAATAATTCACTTTCAATTAAATTTTCAGGAATGGCGGCGCAGTTAACGGCAATGAATGGCATTTTGCTTCTGGCTGAATGATCGTGAATAGCACGAGCTACTTTTTCTTTTCCGGTTCCGTTTTCACCACGAATTAAAACGGAATCATTGGCAGGTCCAAATTTTTGGATCAGCCGTGCGACTTCTGCCATTGATTCAGAAACACCGATCATCCCAACGGACAGGATCAATTTTTGATTTTCAGAATGCGTGGATACTAACACCGGCTTCACGCGACGCTCAACCTCACGGCAAGCGCGATGAAGAATTCCTAAAAACTTTGCTTCACCGATGTCTTTTTCAACAAAAAAGACTGCACCAGAGTTTAATGAATTATTATGGGCATCAATGGAGTCATCGCCAGATAGGGCGAGCACGGTAAGGCTAGGCTCAAGCTCTTTAAGCTTGCGGATGGTCTCAGGTCCTTGGATCTCCGGCATGTGGTAGTCCACAAGTGCCAGGGAAAACGAAATGAGTTTCTGACGGATCAGAGCGATGCCCTCATCGCCGCTAGCGACTGGTCGAACTAGAAAGCCCTCGTCTTCAAGGAAGGCTGCCATCGTGCCCCGAAACGCCGGATCGTTATCGACTAAAAGGATAGTATGCTTCATCCTTTGTTACCCCCACCGGCTAGAAGTGAGTACAAATTCGGTGCCCGAACTTTAAACAGGTAAACCGAACTTATATTTATTTGGTTCGATCTGGCGCTAAACAAGCCGACATTTGCAAGCGTAGGGTATGTCAGAAGTGTATGGTCATTTTGCTACCGCACCAGCGGTGCGAGGTAAGTGGTAGAAATTAAGGGTGTTTTTTCGATCAGGGGGTGGTGGCTGTCCGCCAGCGTGGATCGATAGGTATAGTTTGAGACTAAAATTAGGGCGGGCGCATGCCAAGTATTTGTTGTTGATGCGAAAAGTTCAGAATACGAATGCAACTGATCAGTGAAAACCTACGGGTCTATTGACCATGCATGATAATGCTCTATAAACTTTTAATTATCATGAAAACACTTTGCCTAATGTTCATTTCGAGTCTTCTAATGAGCTGCGCTAGTCATAAAATGAAAATTGAGCCTCCTGCGGTCTATGTATTGGGATCCATTCACGGCAATATGCTGGAGCGTTCGCATTATACTTTGAAAGATTTTATTTCCGTTCTTTACCTTTATGAGCCGACACTCATTCTCACGGAAGTACGGCCAGAATATTTAGATGCAGTTGATGGCATTATCCATGGAACTCCCGAACAAAGTATTGTGTATGCCTACGCCAAAGAGACCGGAGCGCAGATTATTCCGGTCGACTGGCATAATGATGAGTATAATTTAGAAAGTGCTCAGAACGAAAAAAAGTCAGAAAAAATAAAAAAAGAAATTCAACCTCTTTTTGAGAAGTTCATAAATGATATAGGTTCACTTGCCCAGTCCCAAAAACCCGATACGCAAGAGGCGATTCGCAAGCGGTATGATATTATGGCGGCCCATGGACTCACGGCTTTGCGTAAGCGGGATGGCCATATCTGTGAAAATATCAAAAAGCAAAAAGACAAATTATCTAAAGAGCGGGTCATGATAGTATTTGGAGTTGCTCACAAATACTATCTTGAAGATTGCGTTCGCGAACTGGGCATTCGACCGTTAACTTTCGAAAGTTGGTACCTCGCAGAAGATGCGAAGAAAGTCGTAATTTCAAAGAGCTTAATCGAAAATTCCGTGCAAACTTTAAAAACTGCTAAAGAGCTGTCGAGCGCAAGATTAAAATCGGGTTATTATAAGACCGATGTAGAGAATTTAAAAGACGTACTGGGCGAGCTTGATACGTGGATTGATAAGTTAAATGGATTGGGTGACTAGTGGGTGATCCATAGAGGTTTGCGCTGCGCCCTAGCGATCAAAGCATAACAGCGCCGATGAAGACAGTGATTTACTCGCACTGCTTTACAAAAATATAGCTAATAGTGCGATTTAGGGTTTTTACAAAAATCATATTTTCAGGAGTAAGAATTTTTTTAATATGTTCATCCAAACTGTCTTTGTCGAAGCGAAGAGTTCGGCGATCGTTTGAGAACATTCCGCCTTTTGAGTTTAGAAACAGATCGATTAGTGGGCCTCCCTGATTGTCGGCTGAAACAACAAGTTGAAAATCTCCTAAAGATGGATTTTCAGGAAGGAGGATGGGACTTGTCATATCAACAACAACTTCCTTTTGATCTGGGGTTATGCATAGAGAATGAATAATCGCACTCATCGGTTTTGCATAAACCGTCGAACCGATAAGAAATAAACTTAGAGCTAGGATAATATTCATTGCTTTTCTCCACGGCAATCGAACCGGTCTCCGTAAGAACCAGCCGTAGGATCTTTAAGCTCTGGTTTTCCAGGAATAATCATTTCATGTGTAATCGAGAAAAGGCCCGACACATTTTTTGAAAATTTAATGTTTAAAATGGACTGAGTGCATTCAGCGCTAATAAAAATGCTATCACTAGTTGTTAACGAACAATGCATGGGCCGTGATAATTCTTGATAGCCATTTCCGCGTATAGTTCGGAGTTTAAAGGAATTAGCATCATCAGCTGTAATTAGTTCCATCTTAAAATCTCCCTGTGTGCAAGAGACCTTAATAGTCTGCGCGCTAGCTGTCGAAACTATAAACAGTAGACTGAAAATCGGCAGATATTTTTTCATAAAGCCCCTTTTACAGATAAAAATATTTCAAGAAATAGGCCAAAACAATATTCGTTTTTGAACTGAGCTTGAAAAGCGGTGCTTTTGTTTCTCAGTCCTAAGTACTGTCAAGACACTATTCTTAATTCACATCCCAAGCCCCAACGAATCGAAAGTGCGGTCAGCACGGCGGTTTGAAGTTTTGGATTTAGACTTAAAGCTGCGTCAAAAGGATTGGATCGTGTTCTAATCTCATCCGTCCACAAGCTGTAGGCCCAGAGCACGCACGCTCGATGTCCTGATGACCAACCAAATTTGAAAATCGGGTCCCATTGAATGGTTTCAGTATCAAGATTGATATAATGTTTTACAACTTCCATGACATAGGGATCAGCGGAAAGAATTGTAAGCACCGCACGCATTTGAGTTGAAATTCGTCTTTGAGTTGTTTGTAGTTCATTTTTCTTTTCCATAGTTGCACCTCCTAGTGTTTTGTTCGAGCTTCCGAGGCGTCGGCAGCCGATTTAGTTTTGGGTTTGATATGTAAAGCTTTATTGCCAGGAAAAAATCGCGGACTTCCCCAAGTAGACGTTCGCGATTGGTAAACGACTTCCGCTTGTGCTCGCCAGACCCAAGCTTGCAACACATCGAGTTTTCCAACGACAGCAAATGCGATGACGACTCCGGCAATCCATGTAAAAAGTTTATCTAAGTTCATGTGTGATCTCCTTCGAGTTGTAGACTCAGTTTCTTGGTTTTTAGTTTTTGAACGATGTTAAAAACATGCGCTTGTCTCCACAGTTTCCCGTGACGAGTTTTGAAACCTTTGCCGCTCAAAAATTTTGCGATCTCCGTAGGAGTCCGTCCGAGCTGACGTTGTTTTTCGATCATTTGTAAGATTGGGTACTCGCGAGGGTCCTTTTGAAGTCGTCCTTCCAGGTAACAATAGCCATAGGGTGGTGGTGCTGAGTTCTTAAAAGTCTGCCGTTGATTTGGTGAAAAGCTGACGGACTTATTTGTTCGCAACGTCACTCCCAGCTTTACGAGCTGATTTCGGACTGTTGAATATGATAATCCAAACTGCTCAGCGATCTCGTAAATGGAATAACCTTGATCGTAAAAAGTCTTGAAATCAGCGTTTGGTTGGGAAATTAGGTGGATGCTGATCTGAATGAAATCATGTACTTGGCTTAGATTGCAGGTTGTCGGAAGATGCCTACCAAATTTCAAGATATTGAAATCACTGATAAATTCCCTAAAAATCAAGCAAGATGTTCGAACCAATCTTGGGTTCTACTCCATCAGAGGGGGAATTTCAGTTTCAAGTTAATGAAGTTTTCTAGTTCTATTTATTATTCCGTTCCAACCACAAAGTGCAAGCACTCTGAGTCTATAATTATTAAAATTCCTAAATCCAAAAGCACGTCTGCTTATCATTTCCATTTTATTATGTAATCCTTCCGTAATTGAATCTTGTAGGATTATGCTTTGGTCAATTGAAAACTTGAGTTTTTAACTACAATGGGTTACATTGTAGTTATGGTCATTGTTTGGGATGAAAAGAAAGCTAAGTCAAATTTAACGAAATACGGTGTTAGTTTCGAAGAGGCGCAGACAGTTTTCTTTGCTCAACAATCAGTTACATTGGATGACAATAATCATGATGAACCGAGATTTATTACAATTGCATTGTCTTTAAAATTAAATCTTTTAGTAGTCGTTTATGCATATAAGCATCACGATGAGATTCGAATAATCTCTGCTCGAAAGGCCACAAAAAAGGAGGCTAAATTTTATGAAGAAAGAATATGATTTTTCTAAAGGAAAAGTACGCAAATCTCCAATTGCTGATCCTAAGACAACAAAAGTGCAAACAAGTATTCGCATGGACTTTGAAGTTATGGAGTGGGCGCAAAAAGAAGCTGAAAAGCTGGGTGTTGGATACCAAACTTTTCTTAATATGAAACTAAAGGAAATAATGAATAAGCCCTCTATTGAGGAACGTGTAGATATTCTTGAAAAGAAAATTCTTAAGCGCGCTTAGAGACATGATCTGAGGTTAATGATGGCAAAGAAAGTTGGCAAAAAGGTTACAACAGTTCGTGAACATCCCCTGCATGTTCCTGTTAGTGAAAAAAATCCAACGGGAGTCACAATCAGGGATCAACATGAACGGCGTTTAAAAGGTACTTATCTTGACTTTAGTGAAATAGAAGACGTTTTTAAAAACTATGACAAGGCAAATATAGTTTACCCTACTAGAAACAAGCTAACTCAACCTAACGCTGATAAATACGACGAGGAAATTGCAGTGTGGTGTGATTACTTCAACAAAAAATTTAATACTAAACCACCGTTGGAACCAAACATTGTTAAAGCTTTAATTGCTAGTGAATCAGATTTCAAAGTAGATCCGAAAAACCCTATTGCTTCGGGGATCGCTCAGATTACAACTGAGACTCTAAAGGCCATACAAGATCCCAGCGGCGAGGTTAAAGAGTTCATTTTTAAAAATATTAGGAAGAAAGATTTAAAAAATCCAAGTATTGCAATTCCTATGGCTATTAGATGGTTATCACGCAAGAAAAGATTAGCTGAAGGAAAGCTCGGGCGAGCTGCAACTGCTGAAGAAATTATTTTAGAGTATAAAGGTCTTTTAAAAAGCAAAAGCGAATTTAAAGAAAAAGCTATTAAAAAATTCAGGAAAGAATATGGTAAGCTTACAGAAAAATAAATATTCGATTATTTTTTTAATTTTTTTGTTTCTGAATGGTTGTGTCACTTCACGATATTCTGCGGGTAAACCAAATGCACTTGGAACGGATATACAAGTCACCCCGGATAGAATCATCACAGAATGTGAGTTTATTACAGATTATGATGGTGACCGCAAAAATCCATATGGTTTCATGATACATATTTTAGACTTACAATACACTGTGCTAACTGTCAGTAATGGCGTTGTCCTTGAGAAAGAACATTGTTTAGTAAAGCAAGCCAAAGCAGATAAGATTATTAAAAATGCCGAGTTCGTTACAGTGAGAGGTCGTGGAGACGCGGAAGAGTCGATTGTTAAGGAAGAGTTTAAGCACACCTTCAAAAAGCACGGAACTTATTTTGGAAACGGTCGTAGCCTCAATTTTCTAGCTATTTGGAATGATAAAGGGGATTGTCATAGCGGTTTTAAAGGAGAGGACGATCCCTGTCCAAATCATCCCTAACGATTTTTTGAGTTGTTAGATTGTTATTCTCAGTTATTCTTGACCTCTGATTTTATAAATAGAGAACTGAACTGTTTTGAAGCCATAGATACGGTTGCTCGGCGAATACCAAAGAGTTCGGCGATTTTACGCTGTGTCAGTCCATCAACCCAATACAGACGGGCAAGTTCCTCTAAATTTGGTTTCTCTTTATTCCACTGAACTTTGTAAGTGCGTCCTGCACTTAACTCGGTTGGTTCGAGTACATTAGCCTGGCCCCTACCAAATTTCTAACTATTTAAAATTACATATAAATATAAAATTATGAAGACAAGGTGGTCGAACCACCTGTGTGTTTTTTTATGAAGAAGGAATATGATTTAAAAAAGCTAAAAAAGCGACCGGGTAATGCTAAGGTAGATTCAGCCGCCGCTAAAATTCCAATAAGTATTCGTCTAGATGGCGCAGAGCTTGCGCACTGAAGCTGAACGACTTGGTTTGCCATATCAAACTTTAATCAGCAGCATTTTGCATAGATATGTTTCTGGAGAGCTTATTGACCGTAGTTCACCAGACTTAAAAAAATTGTTAAAGATTGTTTCTTAACTGGACTTTAATTTTAAGAGGTTTCAACTAAACTACATTTATGTTCAAAACTGTATCGTTAATATTGCTATCATTTGTTTCGCAGTCTTTAGCTTCAGATGAATGCAAGGATTGGTTCGCTAAAACGGGTGCAAAGCCTGGAAAGTCTAATTGCGAAATCACATGCGCGGGTTCTATGATAGATATGAATACCTTTAGCTGTACCTCTCAATGCACAAAGTTTTGCGAAGTGAAATGTCCGACACCACCGTTTTGGGAAAAGATATTGAATGCCAAATCCGGTCCGTTTAAACCTCTAAAGACAGGAGAGCGAGAGAAGATTCTATGGGCTATCAGTCGACTTCCTAAAGGATTTATTCCTAAATCACTGAGAGGCCTAGTTCGAGCTACCAAAGTAGATTTTTTATCACCACAGAATCCTGCTAGCAGCTCGGAGGAGTTCATAATATTTTTCCCGCCCGCGTTTTCATCAGATATTCAAATTGATCGAGTTCTTTTTCATGAGGTTGTTCACCATTTAATTATCAATGAGTGGTCATCAGATTTTTTAAAATACAAAAAGGAATCAGGTTGGATCGGTTTAAAAGATGGCGCTTTTCGTAAAGGTGAATTTGTTGAAACTGACGGTAAAGCGTCTGCTGAAGAGAACTTTGCAAACAATATCGAATACTTTGTTTTTGACCAAAAGATACTAAAAGAAACGTCAAAAAGTATCTTCGATTGGATCAATAAAAATTTTAAGAATCGACTCAAGATGGAGAATGGCTGCGATGAAAAAAATATTTCGAAGTAGTTTTTATTTTTTTATCATTCATATCGTGTTTACTGGATGTGTGAGTACATCCAAAAAACAAAATATCGAGGAGAAAATTGATAAGTTTGAGCAGGTTGAGCTTAATGATGAAGGAAAAAGGGTTCAGGAGTTATTCGGCCCTGGGGAAACGAGTTTGGAGACATATCCTAATTTCCAATATCTTGTATTATCCTACGATAAATCAAATGGAGAACCTGATATGTTTTTCACGATAGACTCAAAGTCAAATCGGGTTATTGGCAAAGCAAAATGGATTGGGCAAAAGGACAAATATTATAATTTGGAAACATTTTTGAATATCGAGTATAAAGGAGTTCAATTTAAATCATATACTCCCTGCAGAACACGAAGTAATAACGATAAAATTTTAGTTAACTCAGATTTTGGACTCTACGTTGCGACTGAAAATAGTCGCGTTGTTTTAGTCTCTCATGTGACAAAAGATTTACTTAATCTGAGAGTTGAACTAGTAAAAAAGGGCTGTCCTAATCTTCAATAGAAAGTATTTTTGAGACTGCGGTTTTTGACAGAGTTGAAGGCGCTAGTTACAGGGAATTTTTAAGTTCGATACCCAGTTTTATATTTTTTAGTGGCCATAGCCACGGTAGTGCGACGAATACCCATGCTTTTGGCAAATTGCCTTTGCGTCATACCTTGAACCCAATACAATCGAGCAATTTCCGCCAAATTCGGTTTAGCTTTCTTCCACTGAACCTTGTAAGCGCGTCCTACGCTGAACTCGGCTAAGTACCCCAGATTGGTTCGACTACGTTAGCCTCGGGCCTACCAAATTTTGCAGCAATCTTTTGGTTAAGTAAGAATCAATAAATAAGTATAGGTAAATCAATAACATATGGTTCTACACGGCCCATAGTGGGTAATTTCAAAAAGTTATTTAAGCACAACCATTTAAGTACCTGAGTCTATACATTTCAAAAAAAACTTGATTTATTTATTCAGAAAAAGTCATCCCGGGCATTGATGGCGTGGAGAAGCTCAAAGAGGCAGTCTATGGTCACAGCTTTGTTTGAAGACAGATCTAAAAAAGCAACAGGCGATGACGAGGAAAAAAATAAAATTGAAATTGCTAGGAGAGTAAAAAAATTCAGAGAAGCGTTGAGTTTGTTGTTTCGATCATAGAAAATATCTTTGTGAGTACTATTGTTTGTTTCCAAATAGCGGAAAATAATTAGGCTATTTATACTGCCTAGCATATATTTCTTAATTTCACTCACAAAAGTTTTGAATAGAAATTGCAAAATTTAGGTTTTGTCCATCTTTTACATAGAAAGTGGTTATCCCTAGCAGGTTTCCATTTTCATCTACAAGAGCTCCACCTGAAGAACCTGGACTAATAGGAGCTGTAGTTTGAATTAATCTTTCTGTGCGATTTTTTCTAAGTCCAGAAATGATGCCATCTGCAAACGTCATGTCTAAACCTTTGGGAGTTCCCAGCGAGTATACTTTTTCTCCAATTTCAATTTTCTGAAAAGGCTTTGCAGCGGAGATATACTCGGCAAGCGACTTGCCTTTTATCTTTAGAATGCACATATCATGTTCTGGTTGTGCAGAAACGACGTCGGCAATAAAAGTTATATCTTCTTTTTGTAGTTCGACGATTTCAGCATTCTGAACAACATGGCAATTAGTTAGTAGAAGTGATGTTGAAATGGCAACTGAAGAACCTTGTGCAAATGGCTGGCCCAGTCGTTTATCAACTTCTGATTTGTAAACTCTGACTTTCCATATTGAAGGTAAAATGCTTTTGTATATTTGAGGCGAGGGCTTTGCTGTTTGTATCGGGTTCATTTCGCAGATTTTTTCTGTTAGTTTGGACCATTCCATATTTGTTTTAGCTGATGGTTTTTGAGTTTCGTTCCGTTTCTCTTCGTATTTGATATAATCATCCAAATTTTTTTCGAATGCGCTTTGCCATTTTGTAGCAATGTTCTGAACCTCTCTAAGGGACTTAGCATCTAGTGAGGAAGGCTCGCTGTGTCCACCTTTACAAGTTTGGTCTTTATACCGTTTTGTGAGTTCGACATAAGTGATATATTCGTCTGCAAAGTAGCTCTTTTGTTTTTCTTTTGATGAAAGATAGTTAGCTATAAGTCCCCAAAAGTATTCCTGCATTGCAGCTGTCTTGCTTCCCCGCAGAAAATTATCGCTCCAAAAGGAGTTGGCTAGTTGAGAGGCTGCAAGGCAGTTACCTTGATTGGCACTAACTTCCAGCAATTTTATCCCATTGTTTTTCTGCTTTGAGTCTTCCACCAAGATAAGACCAGCTTCATATTGAGCAATACTATTTCCCTGAAGAGCAGCATCCATAAAATGTTTTAAGGCAATCGACTCGTTTTTTACTACTCTAACCCCATCAAGAAAAATTATTCCTAGGTATAGCTGACTTTGAATGTGCCCGGCTTCAGCGGCAGCTTTGAGCCAAGTCTGAAAATTTTCTTTATAATTCTCTTCGATATTATCGTCGTATGTTTCTAAGAAAAGGAAATCGTAGTAAAAACGACCGTTTTCGTTGCCTTCTTCTTTTAGTTCCTTGAACCATTTTAATATGTTTTGGTTGTCGATCTGATGATAGTAGTATTTTGCCAAGGCTATGGTTGCTTCTTTGTTTCCATTTTCTGCTTGAGCAACACAGTTGGCAAGCATATTGATGGTGTCAACTTTCTCCTTAATCAAGAGATTGTACATTCTATCTTCTCTCAGTTTATCGAATCGACTTTCGTTAATTTTGTATCTGACTTCACTAGAGTAGAAATAACGAGAAGAAGCTTTGCTGCTGTCGTCGAAGGTTTTCTCGAAAAAATCTAATCCGATCAATTTGTTGTATTCACTAATGTCGTGATCAAATGCTTTTCCGATTGGTCCATATATGCTTAAAGTGCTGAACATATTTCCTTCATCTTTATATTCAGGGTCGTCTTTCTCTCCGAAAACTAAATCTTTGTAGTGCTTAATGCCTTCGATTCGAAGATTTACCAAATGATTTCCCCACTGCAGTATTGTCGGGTAGCAAGCAGTCTTGCGTTGTTCAATATAAGTTGAGACAAAAGAATGAATGCTCCGAATGTCTTTTTGATGACGGTAATTTATATAAATATAGCCACAGAAAGCGGCTATATAAATCAGCCCTGAGAGCCATAAAAAAATTGAAAACTTCTTCGCTGCTTTATTTGAAGTTAGAAAATTTCTGATTAAGAATGGAAATCTTTTAATCAGGGGTAAGTTTTCATTTTTCTGAGGAAAAAAATATTTTATTATTAGTCCGAACACAAAAAATGCCATGATGCTTAGGCAGACGAAGAGTGCTATCTTCTCTTGAGTCGGTATCCAAATAGCTTGAAGAGACAATTTTTCAAATGGCCATGAATTTAGAATGTAAAATGGCAAGAAGAGTCCGGTTGGAAGTAGGATAAATTTTAAACATGAAAGGAACTTTGAAATCATAAGTAACCTCATCAAATCACTAAAACCCTAGTTTCATTCCAAAGCTAATTCCACCACCAGTGGTGGGATCAACTACAATTGTCTGACTTCCAGATCTCGCAGTGACCTCATCCACAATGTAGCCGGCATATCCAATCTGAAATAATAGATCTTCGGCCATACTAAATTGATACCCAAGAATATAATTAGTTTGAAAACTGCTATCAATTTCAGTAGCAGTTGTACTGTTCTCATACTTAAGGGTACTAAAATCACTCATATTACGACTTATATAAACTACAAAAGATGAATCTTTAGCAGTTCTAAAATTCAAACTTGCTGCAAGTTTCAAATCATTTCCGTCTTTTGTTTCGCGTTTAGTTGCACCTTCTTCATAAAAGCGAACTCCATAGTGTGTGTAGTCAATACCAAACAAAAATTCAGTTTTTTCAAATGACTTTATTAGGTCAAAGCCGAGTCTAGTCGCTGATCCACCTCTTAGGACATTTGAGTCTGAGCTTTTGCCGATCTGAGGTGAATAAGTTAAAAAGCCGTATACGCGAAGATCATTGGTTTCTTTTAAAGTTCTATTTATAGAAATTGAAGGTTCTTTATTGCCTTTACTAGACACAGAGTAGTCCGTGTAACCAGCGTTTTTACCTTCAGCAGTGTATGTGTATTTGAAATTTGAGTTCAGTACATTGTTAAGGGTTAAACCAACTCTGGTTTTGTCGTCTATGCCGTACTGTAGAGAGGAGGACAAACTAGAGCTTGTTCCCTTAGTATCGTTCAATTTTGTTAGCTTACTAGACGGTGTGGATTTTATGAAGACGGCATAATCTGAATCTGATGTTATTAGAAAGAAATCAATACTCATGCTGTCTTGCTTTGGTTGATAACCAAGACTATGAAGTGAGTCGAAGTCTCTTTTATTTTCTTCTTTAGGTTCATTACTTGAAGTAATTGGCTGTGGTGAATTGTTTTCCTGGGTTCGAGCAAATGGAGCTTGTAGTAGTAACATTACCATTAGTACATAATTGAAAATCGACTTCATCAGTAACCTCATCAGTTTTACTCTTAAGTAAGAGTGGTTTTAATTAATCGCAGCGTGACTTAACTAAGTTAAAATGCTACCTTTATTGGCATAGGCAAACAGCCACGTCGTTTGTCTGTCCTGGCAATAAAGAGTCCACCTTCATTTTTATGAACTAGCAACGCTGCTATTCCAGTTTTTAAGTAGGACAGAACTAGTACAGTTAGTGCTTCGAGTAGTGTTATTCCTAAGAATTCCAATTGCAATTATCCCGGTTAATTTTTTTCTTTATAGAAGCTATAGTTAATCCCAAAAAAGAAATGCCTGCAAAAATATCCAAAATAATCCAGATATCACGCATGAGACCAACTTTAAATACTGGATTGAAAAGCACGCCAACAATAATAAGAAAAATTCTTTCAAGCCCAACCTTAGAGCTTTTAGAAAATAGGAAAATCGATACAGAAAATATGAAAACTCTCAGGAACTGATAGTAGCCATAGCTCATCGGGAAAACTGCAAGAATTAGTAAAATGGCAGATGCCAGACTTAGTAAGGAATAGCTGTTGAGAGCTTTCATTTGACTCCATTCTACATACGAAAAAGTACAAAATGTTTTTATCTTTTAACCCGTCTAATTTTCATTTCAAAAATTCCACTAAACCACTCGTCACCAACAAGCGACCCCAGATCGATTGCTTTTTGAGACTGAGGTTCAGGCCCTTCACCAAATAAAAGATTGTCTAGAGTGATATTGAGAGCATCTGCAACCCGTTTAACTTGTTTAACATCCCTTGGATTACTTCCGGCCAACCAACCCGATAAGGACTGCTTAGGAACATTGGCTTTCCTGGCAAGTTGAGAAGCTGTAATCTCGTCTCTTTCAAGATAGTACTTCAATTGTTTTTTCAAATTCATCGAGTTGGATTTCGGAGAAATAGGCGGTCGGCTTGAAGGATTGTCCGTAATATTCATAATAAATCCTTATTGTCGTACAAATTGTCCGGTAAATGGGTCATTGAAGTAAAATGATTTATATTTGAACAGTTAAAATTATTTGGTTTTGTAGCCATAAAAAAGTCCTGTTAGTCATCGGTTAGTATGCAAATGTTACCTCGCACTTATGCGAAACAAGGTGTTTCTTTAAACTGAACAGGAACGAAAAATGAATCAAAAGAAATGAATTCAATACTGAAAAATTCTCAGGTTTTCTGAGGTTTTAATGAGACATCTGTCAATACCAATTGTCTGTCATTACCAACCTATCTAGGTTGATTTAGTTGCTACGAGAATTTGACCTTTGGTATTAATCTTCATAGTAACCGTTTATGACTGTTTCTTTGTCTACTCCAGGCTAGTTGATCAGTCGCCGGTGCAAATTAGAATTAGAAATTGTCTTTAGTCTTTTCAAATCTAAACTTTTTTCGTTGGGGGACAGTCTGTCGATTTTTCATTTTTATTCAAGAGTACCTCTGGCAAAGAAACCTTTAAGTACTCGGAGGACACAATTTCATTACTTCTAAAGCACATGATGTCTTCTTTATACTGCACGTCATATAACTATAAGATCTACAATATAAATATGGAAAGGGATTTACCGGCTCGGTTGAAAATGGCAAGAACTGATGAATTCCAATATTTCTTGCTTCAAGTTCAAGAATTAATTCCAAAGCTAGATTGAGGTGACCCATGAAACGTACAATAGTAACAGAGGACTGTCCGTTCCGAAATTCAACTTTTTTTGTTCCTAATGATGGAGAGTCTCACCCGGGTATTATTTTACTTCATGGCGCAGAAGGTGGCGGATCTCCGTTTTGGAAAGGCTCTGCATTAATGTATGCGGCCAATGGATTTGCCACATTAGCCTACTGTTATTTTGGTCGAAACGATAGTTTGTGGGGGCCACGTGAGACCTTGGTTAATTTTGATCTCGAAGAACTAGATGAAGCTCTAACCTGGTTGAAATTATCTTCTTTTGTTAAAGATCAAAAAGTTGCGCTTGCAGGAGCTTCGCGAGGAGCGGAACTTGCTTTGCTTTATGCAAGCCTCACGGCAAATGAAAAAATATTCACGCAGCCAGATTGTATTTCTGTCCACTGTCCCTCTGATGAAACCTACGGATCTTGGAATTTAGATTGGGAAGATGATCGTTGTTGGATCAAGAAAGAGCCTCAAAATCCCCCTCGCGGTTCGCATCCGGGGCCTAGTTCAGTTTGGAATGAAAAATGTGGCTTAGATCCAAGGAAACTTCCGGACCATATGAAGACTGCATGGAAATGGAAAGGTCAGGCAATTCCCGCAAATTTTCGAATTCCCGTAGAAAATATCGAGGTTCCAGTTTTTATTTCTCATGGACTAAATGATGATGTTTGGAGCGTCGAGAAAACAAAAAAAATCGAAGCTTCAATGAGATCTGCGAATAAAATGCCGGAGGTTCACTATTTCGAAGGTGAAGGCCACAACCTTGGTCGCCTAGCGGGCGGAAAGAGAATGGAATCTGTCTTAGATTTTCTTTCTAAAAATTTGATCTAAATTTTTTTTTCCTCGTAAATGGTTAACCTGAAAAATTCAGCTAAATTTGGCTTTTCTTTCCTCCGCAAAACTTTATAAATAAGTCCTGCACTCAACCCAGTTGAGTTCGAACTTATCTTTTGGCGAGACAGTATTTTCAGTAGAGATGTATTATTTTTTATTGAAATATTGACTATTGAATTTAAAAAGAAATTATAACTTTAAGGAAGCCTGCAATAATCATGATTGGACCGCCATATTTATAGAGGGGCCCCATGTCTGACCTCCAGGTAGCCTGTCGTTCAGGATTTTTATTTACAGGCAAACGTCCAATTCCTTGCAAGAAAACAGAGATGCCTCCAAAAATCATTAATATACCACTGAACACCCCAATACCAATATCCATGCCTACAACACTCCGTATATGTTGGGCGTTGTATGTCGATTTACAATTTAGAGCAAATGGTTTCGTTATCGAGTTTGTTGTTTCCTGGAAGGCATTCAACAGATGGATTAGAGCTAGATTGGCAGTAAGTTGAAAATCGTCAAGCTTGGTAATGACATCAAGGTTGTAAGGGTTAGGACCCTAACCCAAGTGATTGAACAATTCTTTCAACAAAGTGGTGCGTGCAATAGGCTTCGTTAAGACTTTGCTGTAGCCAACTCTATTGTAGACATCGTCATGTTCTGTGCGAATCGCATGGGCAGTCAGTGCCAGAATCGGCTTGCTGAAACCCATTTTCCTGATTTTATCGGTGGCTTCATGACCATCCATACCAGGCATTTGCACATCGATAAGAATCAAATCAAAATTATGTTTTTTTACTTCATCAATAGCGTCTTGGCCATTTTCTGCATAGTGAATGATCGCTCCCGAATTTTTTAGAAAAAAAGAAATCAAAGTCAAATTATCAGGAGAATCATCAACAGCTAATATACGTTTGTCAGTTAGCTTCAAATTTTCAAGAGTTTGTAAGTTCTCTATTTTTCTTGATTCCTTGTCTGCAGACTTCAATTTCGCACATTCTAATGGAAGGCGAATTAAAAATGTGGATCCGACGCCAACATCAGAGGAGGTCAAACGAATTTCACCGCCTAATGCATTTGCAAGTTGTCGTGAGATTACCAGTCCTAGTCCCGACCCCCCAAATTGCCGACGTGTAGATGGGTCCGCCTGCCCGAATGGTTGGAATAACCTTTCCTGTTGCTCAGGTGAAAGTCCAATGCCTTGATCTTTTACCTGAACGACTAGGTTATCAGTATTTTCTTTTGTTTGGCTTGAAACCACAGTGATATCCACATTGACGGTGCCAGCCGAAGTGAATTTGATCGCGTTCCCCACGATATTAAGTAAAATTTGTTTGATGCGAGTAGGATCAGAAATATATTGCTGGGGGAAAACTTTAGGTATGTTGAAACTAAGATTTAAACCTTTCTCTTGAGCGCGGAATGAGAGTGCTGAGTCGACATCACGGATAATATCTTTTAGATCAAATCTGACTCGTTCCAGTTCTAGTCGATTGGCTTCGATGCGGGAAAGATCTAAAATATCGTCTATGAGGCGAAGCAACAGCTTTCCATTGCGATCAATCGCGGCGCTCAGTTCTTTGGTTTCCTCGCTACCGGGTTGACTTTTTGAGATCAATTCGGAAAAGCCTAACACGGCGGCTAGAGGTGTCCGAATTTCGTGAGACATATTAGCAAGAAACTGACTTTTAATCACATTCGCCGCGTCGGCTTCAACTCGAAGACGCTCAAGCTCAGCCACATGAGATTGCAAAAGAGCCTTTTGCCTTGCTAGTTCGACAAACATTTGAACTTTGGCTCGTACCATATACGCATCTAGCGGTTTAAAAAGTAAATCGACGGCTCCGGTCTGGTAGCTTTGAAAAATTACGTCACTGTCTTGGTGATGTGCTGTCACAAATATAATTGGCAGACTGACGTATTTTTTCACACTGCGAATAATTTTTGCTAGCTCCAAACCAGAGGTGCCGGGCATTTGTACATCAAGTAGCACTAGTCCAAACTCGTTTTGGGAAATATGTTCAAGCGCTTGATCGGCATTTGTCGCCGAGAAAATTTCAATATCAGCTGCCGCAATCAGTTCAGAAAGCGCTCGAATGTTTTCTGTGTAATCATCAACGATCAAAATTTTAGTTTTATTCATTGAGCATTTCCCCGGGCCAATTCTGAAATCTTTCTTGATAGGTCAGAAATACTACCGACAAAATCAGGTTGAAATAAATCTAGTGCCGACTGCGGCATGAAAGAAAATTCAGCATCATCGGGGTGCTGAATCATTGTGTATCCACCACAATCGTGTATCTCTTTTAAACCCAATGCTCCATCTGCATTGGCGCCTGTTAGCAAAATTCCACAAACACTTGGCCCATAGGCATGAGCGGCGGATTCAAAAAGTACGTCAATAGACGGGCGGGCAAAATGCACGGGATCGTCTTGGCTTAAAGAAAAACTATCATCCTTTTCAATCAGCAAATGATAACCCGGCGGAGCAAAATAGACATGTCCCTTTTGAATTTTCGTTTTATCGATGACTTCTACTAGGTTCATATTTTCTGTTGCTGCTCCAAATACCAAAGGTAAATTCAAATTCGAATTTGCGGGCAGATGCTGGACGACAACTATGGGTACTTGATGTTTGCCGCTACTTTGGGAAAATAATTTTTGAATGGTCGCAATTCCACCGGCAGAAGCGCCAATAAAAATATATTTTATTTTCTGGCTCATGTGGGTTTCCTTAGGGAAGCTGCTGATTTTCCCACGGGTTGAACCTTCAAGTTATAAATATTCTGATTACTATCGATGGTGTCGAAATAGTTAGCGGTGTTTGAAAAGCGGAGTGTCTCTTTCGAGCCAATACCCAGGTAACCCTTAAAAACTAATGAGCGTGCAAACAAATTAAATGCACGATCTTGTAGTTCCCGATTAAAATAAATAAGAACATTTCGACATAAAATTAAATTAGCTTCTATAAAAGGAGCATCTGTAACCAAGTTATGCTCGGAAAATACGGTGTTTTCCAGGAATTTAGAATTAAATCGAGCCAAGCCATATTCTGCAGTATAGTATTCAGATGGACTATTTGTGCCACCAGCTGTGACATAATTTTTATTAAAGGACGAAATCAAAGAGAGTTCGTAAATACCTTCCTTGGCCTTTTTTAGCACCTTTGGATTAATATCTGTTGCATGAATTGTTGTTCGATCTAGTAGATTTTCTTCTTTCAACGCAATAGCAAGGCTTAGCACTTCTTCGCCGGTACTACAACCCGCTACCCAAATGACAATTCTGGAATATGTTTTTAGGACTGGAAAAACAACTTCACGCAACGTACGAAAAAAAAGAGGATCTCTAAAAAATTCAGTAGTATTGATCGTCAAATAAGGAAGCACGTCTCGGAATGTATCGGACGAATCTAAGACCTTTTTAAGTAATTCCAGTAAACTGCTGACCTTAAATTGAGTTAGTAACGTAGACAGACGACGATCTAGTGATGCTTCTGCATATTGACGGAAGTCGTATCCATATCGCATAAACACGCCTTCTAAAAAAAGGTGTCTTTCAACTGGGTCAATTCGCATCATGCAAGGAAACCTTTCGGAGTGAGCCATACCTTAAGAACGGTAGTTAGATTGTTCAGATTTACTGGTTTTGGCAAATAGTCACTTGCACCAGCTTCCATACATTTTTCGTGATCTTCACGCATCGCTTTGGCCGTAAGAGCCACAACAGGGATATGTCGCACACGTTGATCCTGGCTTTGACGTATGCGGCGCATGGCTTCGAAGCCGTCCATTTTAGGCATCATGATATCCATCAATATTAGATCGATATCTGGATGTCGATCCAAAGAATCAAGTGCTTCAATTCCATTGCGTGCCACCCGCACCTGCAGGCCTTTGGCCTCTAATGCGCTGGTAAGTGCAAATACATTTCGAATATCATCATCGACTACTAAAATAGTTTTTCCTTCAAAAGATTTTACTTGTGAACGCATTTGACTTAACATTTCTCGTTTATCCATCGGCATTAATGATTCTACTCGATGTAGAAATAAATTTACTTCATCCAATAAACGTTCAGGAGAACGAGCCCCTTTAATGACAATGCTTTCAGAGTATTTTCGAAGAGATTCTTCTTCTGAGTCTGAAAGATCCTTTCCCGTGTAGATAACAACGGGAGGTACAGAGATCTCTAGTTTGCTGAGCTCGGAAAGGACCTCTATGCCTGAGATGTCAGGAAGGGTTAGGTCAAGAATGATGCAATCAAAGGCCGTTTGTTTTAGCTGGTCCATGGCCTCTTTGCCAGTCCTGGCTGAAATCACCTCAATTTCATCACCTGATATTAATTCCGAAATGGCTTTAGATTGACGTTCATCATCTTCGATCAACAGAACACGACGCAAATTATTTGAGATCATATTTTTGATACGACCAAGAGCTGATTTCACTTTTTCGATAGTGACAGGTTTGGTCAAGTAACCTAGTGCCCCCATACGAAGAGCATTATGTTGATACTCTAACGCCGAAATCATATGAACAGGAACATGACGAAGATGCGGAAGATGCTTAATTAACTCTAAAATCCCCAAACCACTTATTCCGGGAAGTTTTATGTCCAGTAAAATCGCATCAGGCGTGTGTTCATTCAGAATAGCAAGGGCGATTTCGCCATCATTAGCTTCTACAGCTTCGAAATCATAAGAGCGGATCATTTCAACTATGGAGGATCTGAATGTCTCGTCATCTTCAACAACAAGAATAGTTTTCCTTTTAGCATCAACATTTTGTAACGCCACTTGAACGCCTTTGCGGACTCGATCAGTCTGAACTTCTGAGGCCGGACTGATCTCGACCTCGTGGATAGAGGGTGCGATAGCTGGAGTTTTAATTTCAAATGCCGAAGCTTCATTCTTTGCCAGATCTAATACTATAGGAATTTTCAAATTGAATTGACTGCCTTGCCCGACTTCACTTTTTAAATCGATAGTTCCGCCAAGTAGTGCAGCCAATTCTCGAGAAATTGTTAGCCCCAGGCCGGTTCCGCCGTACTGTCTGCTGACCGAGCTGTCGGCCTGCTCAAAGGCTTCAAAAATAACTTTCTGTTTATCTTTTGGGATTCCTATACCGGTGTCGGTGACAGAGAAAATAATCCATTTTCTTTTAGAGTCCAATTCTGCCTTTAATGTGATGCTGCCTTTGTCTGTGAACTTAATTGCATTGGATAAAAAATTTCTTAAGATTTGTTCTAAACGCTGTCTATCGGTGTGTAATCGTAAAATGCGCATTTCATCAGAAATTTCAATATTGAATTTCAAATTTTTCGTCGATGTCTGTGGTTCAAATGTTAAACGTTTAGAGTCAAACAAAGATCCCACAGTGAAATCATCGGGACGCAGTTTAAGTTTGCGCGCTTCGATCTTAGATAAATCTAAAATATCGTTGATTAATACCAAAAGATCATTTCCGGCGTTATAAATAGACCGTGCAAAACCGCGCTGTTGATCAGTCATGTTTTGTTCGCGATTTTCTACTAATAGAGTCGATAGAATCAAAAGGCCATTGAGCGGAGTTCTTAACTCGTGAGACATTTTTGCCAAGAAATCAGATTTATACTGACTGGATCGTTCTAGTTGTACTGCCTTGCTTTGTAAATCCAGTTGCGTGACTTCAAGCTCTTTGTTCTTTATGCTTAAGGCCTGCTGCTGACTTTCCAATGCACGCGCTTGTTGTTCGAGTTCTTCGTTGTTAGACTTTAACTCTTCTTGTTGGGTTTGCAGTTCTTCAGATTGCAGCTGAGTCCGCTCTAAAAGCGCCTGCATCTGAGTGCGAGATTGGGCGGCGTTTAGACCAATACCAAGAACGGGATTTAGTTTTGTTAAAAGTGATTTTTGATATTTAGAGAGGCGTTCGAAAGAAGCGAGTTCAAATACTCCCATAGGACGATTTTGAAACGAGAATGGCATAAGCGTCAGTGTTTTAGGAATGGATTCTCCCAAAGACGACGATACCCTCCAGTAATTTTCAGGAACCTCATTGATTTCCCAGGTCTCGGTCCGAGTTAAGGCGGCCTGTAGTAAGTTTGTCTCATTTTGTTGACTGAAAACGGATTCATCTTTTATCCCATACGCGACGACAGGTCTTAGAGTCCCTTGATCTAACATAAACAAACGACCAGCAAGTACGTTAAATTCTCGAGAAAGAAATTCTAAAATATTTTTAGCTGCTAGTTCTAAAGTGACATCACCACTCATAATTTGTGCGACTTTGGCAGTTTTTTCCTTTTCTTCTGCATCGAGGCTGGTTTTCATTTGATTTCTACTGATTTGGTAAAACGCAAAAGCAATAACCAGAATGCTAAGAATGGTTGTTACGTTGAGTGACCAAAAGAAAAATTTTTTACTTGCTTTTGAGTCAAGGTTTCGCGTTTTCAGTAAATCGTTTTCAACATCTTTCATTTTGGTAATTTGCTCGCGCAGATTATCCATAACGGCTTTACCATTTGAAAATCGAGATACTACCGTTTTAATATTTCTGGTCTGGTTTTTGTAAATATCAAATGCGCTTTGCAAGATTTCAAAACGGGTATTCAAGGTTTGCTTAACGATCCCTATAGAGATGCCTTGAGACGCATTGTCGTCTATTAAGGCCTTGACTCGGTTAAGGTAGTCGTAGGCATCGAGGCGGCCTTTTTCATAAAACTTTAAATAGTCACTATCATCTGTCAGTAAATAACCACGCAAACCACTTTCTGCGTCTTTAACGGAAGACAAAATGAGATCGAGAGTGCTTATTACCTCGTGGGTATGGATAACCAAATTTTCCCGTTCATCAACCTCTCTAAAACTGTTGTAAAGTAGCCATGAGTTGATGCAAATGACAAACAATACAGATATTCCAAGTAAAAAGAGACGAAGCTGAGTGAATTTTTTTAACTGCATTACCTACACCTGTTGCAATCGTAAGACGGGAAATACGTTAAAATCCCTGTCTATATTGGTTTTTGGATCGGTGTAGCATGAGGTCTTGGGTTTTTCCTAGCAAACGGAAAAAATACTCTTTTTGTGTACCAAAAATGCCCCAGAGTAACGAAATGGTTATCAAGGGGCGTTTAAATTAGGCGATATTTGAAGCCGGTGGTTCTGAGAAACGGCGAGATTTCCAGTCAATCAATTGTGCATGCATATCTTCATACAGATTATGTACGACGGATTGGGGAGTCATTTCTTGTTGATGAGAGATAAACTCGCCGGCGACTGAACTTACATGAAGCTTTCCACTGATACCGGTGTCGATTTTAGAAAGAGTTACTTTCATAAAGGCATCATAAGGGACTTCATCAAGTAAGTTTCGAAAAACGATCAGAATATTTTCCTTTGCTTCTGCCGACATTTCGAAATCCGTACAGACTATTTTTATGTTTTCTAAATTTCCCATTAAACAACTCCCTTTGAATTTAACATTTATTTTTTGGGTGCATTTGTCAAGTCGAGCAAATGCTCTTAATTGGATGACGGCGTTTGAAAAATTGTTTTATGTTGAAAGCATGTTTCAAAAAATTTCTTTTCAAAAAAATTTTCGATCAAATAAAATAGTTGATGAAATTGGGTTGCGACCTCGGTCGTAAATATTTCTTCGCATGTGCTGGTAATTAAAATACGACCTTGCCTTTGTATATAATCTTGTAAAGCCAGATTAAGGTTTTGTGGTTTGTATATCAGCTGCTGTCCGTCAATTTTGACAAGATCTTTAGTGTTGAAATAGTTGAGCAACTGTATCGCTTCGGAAGCAGTAACAAATTGTGAACACCAGGTGTGATGTGGCTGGTTCATTGCGATCAAAATAAGTTCATAGATAAAAAAAGTAAAAACGTGTTGTCCATGATCATGATTTTTAAGCTGTGTCACCAATTCGACCTGCGCTTGGAGACGTGACACGGCAGCTTGAGAGTCGCTATTTGTTTTGCCATACGAGGAATTCAGCGTGGCTATGCAAAAGTAAGCTTTATAGGTATCTAACTTGTATAATACATTCTCAAATATGTATCGGTTAGTTTCCGGATGGCTGATCTTGCGAAAAAAATGGAAATAGAGTTCACTCCATTTGTAAGATTCAAAATTTACAAAAATTTTAGTATCAGAACTGAGCGTTTCGTCCAAAGGGACTTTTCTGTTTTGAGAAACTAATGTGTATAATTTGGGTAATTTAAAATTTATGGGTTTATTTCTATTTTGTTGAAATTCTGTCATTAATAATTTTTCGGTTTGGTAGTCTCGCAGTCCGAGTAGTGTGTAGTCCTTGTATTTAATGTTTGTCAGTTGGTTTGAGGTTGCTGGAGCGGTCCGTGTTTGTAGGCCTGTCATTTGAGTTTCCAATACGTTTTTCATTTGGTCCCCTTTTCTTGCGATCCGAACAAAGCAAGACGGTCGCCAGTTAAACAGTAGGGATTTCGCCGTTCTACTTCAAATAAATCGATTTGGATGAAATTGAGATCTTATTTTTAAGAAAAATCTTAATTTAAAGACCTCAAAATAGTTACTTCCGTGAATTTCTATACTATAAGAGGAGCAGCGGTTGAGATGACCGTCAGCTTTTAGGGGGGGGGAAGTCATGAAAATTAGAATTTTATTTGTCAGCATGCTTTTCGTTTTTACGTCGTTATCTGTTCATGCTCAGAGGGAAGTATTAAATAAGCTTGTTGCTAGTTACACCGAACAACTAAAAAAATTGGATGCATATAATGCACCTTATTTTAATCTTGAAGAGGACCTGGATAAATTTGGCGACTATCTGTCTCCTGAATTTCGCGAAAAACATAAAAAATTGGTGATTGAAACACTGAAAGAATTAAAAAAAGTCGATCTAAAACAATTGAATCAGAGTTATCAAATTACATATGATTTACTCAAAGAGGATTTAGAAACGGCTTTGGAGAGTTATCAATTCCCATTGGATGCGATGACAGTTGATAACAAAGGCATGCGCTTAATCGCATATCTCGAGGACTCTAGTCCTAGCCTGTCTCTATTTCCGTTTAGTACAGTAAAACACTATGACGCTTTTGTCGCCAGAGCGGCCGGTTTTCCCGCATTCATAGAAAGGCAAATTAAAGCACTTCAGAATGATCTTAAAAATAAGATTGTACTGAGTTGCCCAATTGCCAAAAAAGTTCCGGCAACTTATCAAGATGGGTTGATTAAAGACGTAGAAAAAAATCCGTTTTTTCGACCGATTTCGATCCTGCCAAAAGAGTTTTCTAAATCGGATAAAGAAAAAATCACTGCCAACTTCAAGCATATGGTAGCGACGTATATCGTTCCAAGTTTTGAAAAATTTGATAGCTATTTCCAAAAAGAATATTTACCTAAGTGCCGACAGGATTTTGGCTATGGCACCTTGCCGAACGGAAAGAAATGGTATCGTTATTTCATAAAGGTCAATACAAACACCAATAAATCTCCTGAAGAAATT
>JAEUWH010000104.1 GCA_016785955.1 Pseudobdellovibrionaceae bacterium
GACCCCAATTGCTTAGCTAAATTCAATGCTTCAATCTGAAATTCTTTTGTGTAAGTTCTGTTCTTTTTTTGGTTCATTTGTAACCCCTGGTTTTGGCCTTATACCACAAAGTTCCGTGTCCACCAAACTGGGGCTAGATCAAAAGCTCAGCAATAAGCAGCTGGAAAAGATTGAATTTGAGATCAACAATCGACCGATGAAATGCCTTGACTGGAGAACGCCTTACGAAGACATGATGGAAAAAAGTTGCACTGGAAAATTGTAGTCAGGAAGGAAGTAAAGACATTATCACAGGCATTGATCTCAATCAGAATCTCTCAGACCAGGGATGGCTTAGTGGTACTGAAGGTCAGAATCATGTAGACTTAACGAAAAAATTGAATAAAGACGAATTCGAATTCTGTTCTGTGATAATATTAAAAGACCGTCTCGATAGTTCTTTAATTAATAATCCTAAATTTTGTAAATCGGAGTCTTTTATCGGTGTGTCAAAGATTCACGAGGAGGCCAGAAAACGGATGACGAACAGATACTATAGTGACGAAGACATCAATAGAATAGTTTCCGAGCTTGAATACCCGTCGAAACAATTTAACTTTAAAAAGGACAAACTTACCCCATCATTTATGAGCAAATTAACGGACGAAATATATCAATCACAAGAGCTTGCATTAGTCCCTGAAATCTACAACGAATACAAAGAGTCAGCAAAGTATGCATACGATGAAAAAACAGATCGTGAAGTAGAGCTTTCTGACAGGGAACACGAAAAAGCAGTTGAAATATTAAATCGTGAGCTTTTCTTGCCGCAAGTTTATACTAGGTACGAAAGAGTTTATGATTTGCCGAAACCATTTCATTTTTGGGATGATAGAAATCACTTTCAGCAGTATTTTATGGCTTTAAATGGCTCTGAAGTTGACTATGTTCAGAGTGGGTCAGCAAGTAGTCACCAAAGAGAAATGCATGGCTTGTGGGGGCATACATTTGCAAGTCTTGCGAAAGAAAAACAAATTAAGACTTTCATTTTGAAATACAATTCAGCAAATAAAATTCATTTAATTCAGGAATTCAATGAATTTAAAGCCATGGATTCTGATCTCACAGGAAATTATCAGGTCAATTGGGAACAGACTAGGCATCTGTTTGAAGGCAGACTTTTACGATCGGAATTTGAAGCTGAAAGTGGAACTCAAAGACTTGTTGAATCGCTGAGACTTCGACCTGAAGCTGCCGTTAGTCTTCAGTGAACTTGCGATGAAGACGTGAGCAAGAAAATAAACAAATGACGATGAGAGTAAAGAATGTTATTTTCTTACTTATCTAGAGGATTGGAATGAAAAAAACATTTTCAAAATACATTACTGAATTTTTAAAGAAGGAATCATCTTCGGGAATTTTGTTGGCCTTTGCAACGATTCTAGCATTTATTGTCGCCAATTCAAAATTTAATGAAATGTACTTTGGGTTATTGAATTTCAAGATACTCGGTTTATCTACTCAGCTATGGGTAAACGATGCACTCATGGCTATTTTCTTTTTTGTGATCGGTCTTGAAATAAAGCGAGAGGTAGTTTCTGGTGAACTAAGTACTCCGAAAAAGGCATTATTGCCATTGCTTTGTGCCTTGGGTGGTATGGTTTTTCCAGCCCTGATATATCTGTATTTTAATCCAGGTCTTCCGGTATCAAAAGGTTGGGGAATTCCAATGGCAACCGATATTGCGTTTGCTGTTGGAATATTATCATTCTTGGGGCCAAGAGTTCCTTTTTCACTTAAAATTCTATTGCTCGCAATAGCCATTGTTGATGACCTGGGTGCCATTCTGGCGATTGCATTTTTTTACACTGCAGAAATTCGAAATATTGGTTTGGCTATTGCTGCCTTAGGTATTTGTATGATTCTAGGCATGCGCACTTTGGGGTTTAATAAATACCGCTATTTTATTCCAATTGGTGGCCTCGTTTGGTTCGGTTTTTTGTATTCTGGCGTTCACGCGACAATTGCAGGAGTCATTTTGGGATTATTGACTCCGGTGACTCTTAAATTAAAAGATAAAGGGTTAAAAACTTTAGAACCAGTTAATGATCTCATTCATAAACTGCATCCTTTTACATCTTTTTTAATTATGCCCATTTTTGCTTTTGCAAATGCCGGCGTTGATCTTTCGGGAATGATATTTAGTGATGTTTTTTTTAATCCGATTTATGTTGGAATCGTTGCGGGTTTAGTTGTCGGAAAACCGTTCGGAATTTTAATTACTTCATTTGTTGCGCATAAAATGAAATTGGTATCGTTACCAAGTCAAGTTACTTGGGCACACATTATTTCAATAGGACTGCTAGCTGGAATAGGTTTTACCATGTCGCTATTTATTTCTTCCCTGGCATTGCCAGCAAATCTTGAGATCTACTCAAAAGTTGGAATTATCACTGCATCTTTATTGTCAGGGTTAGCTGGATTTCTATTGTTGAAAACTAATATTAAATATTCTGTAGCCAAGCCATTATGATTCTTTATTGAGCCAGAGTTAATTTAACAATTTATATTTTTATTGGAAATACGAAAATCGAAAAAATTTTAAACGAAGAGCTAATTTGCGGTCATAAACATTTCAATTCTGCAAATATCTTTTGACTCATAGTTTTCAGAGGCAAATTGCCAATTAATTTCATTCCAAAATTCATCTAGATATTTCGCTCTAGAATTTCTATAATCTATATAGTAAGCGTGTTCCCATACATCGCACACCAGTAGCGGCATGTAATTCTCAAGATCTACGACATCTGCATTGGTGGTATTTATAATTTCCAATTTATTAGTGCTTTTATTAAGAGCCAACCAAGTCCAGCCTGATCCAAATACTGACAGTGCTCTCTCAATAAAAGCACTTCGTAATTTTTCTAAGCTTCCAAATTCTCTTACAATCAGTTTATGAAGATCGCAATTTGGTAAAATAGGAGACCTCTGAGGCGTGAGACAAAGCCAATAAAAAGTATGATTGAATGCTTGCGCCGCATTATTAAATAATGCGCCCCGACTACTTTTAATAATTTCTATTAATGTCTTTTTTTCAGAATCTGATATTAGCTTATTCAAGTTTTCAATATAGGCCGCGTGATGTTTTCCGTAGTGATACTTAACAGTCTCCTCAGTTAAAAATGAGTTATTGCTAAAATCAATTACGGGTAACTTAAACATAAAAGTCTCCACGGTACTACTTCTTGTCTCTTAAACTTTGAGAACGCTTTGTTCGAGAGCTTGCATGAGCTTGTTTTTTGACTATTCCTGACTTTTTAAGTCGACTTTTTTTTATGCGCCCCTTCGATTTTGCTTTTTTGACTTTAGTTGAGTTCATTATGCTTACCTTTCTAAATAATAATGTATTAAATTACGTTGCATTAACTAACTTAAAAGTACCGTTTAGTTTCAAACTAAACAGTACTAAATTTAGTCTAAAGTATTGATTTAAAAAATCAAACTATATGTTTAAGTAGGCAACTCCTTTAAAAATTCATTTTTTTGAAAAAAGAATTTTGGCCGATTGATACCCGCTAAATTTAGAGCCTCATTTCCACGAAGTAAGATGTCAGATTGAAGAGCCTTTTCAAAACGCACATCGATTACATAGCATTTCACCCGAATTTGCATTGCAGGTCGTTCTGCAAAATTAAGTTCTGTCAGTACTATAGAAACGGGTTTCTTTAAGAAAACAAAACGACTTGTTATTGCTGCTTCATGGAGAAGCTTTTGGGCTAATGCAATATTTGAGGAAAGATCAATATGAAAGTTAATTTCTATCATCATGTCCAAAGCCCCGAAATTTCCAGACGAGACTAATTCAGTAATAAACTTACTGTTTGGTATTGTAACAACTGAATCATCCAACGTAACAAGTCTGACGGCTCGTAATCCAATAGTTGAAATTTCCCCATAAGTTCCCTCGAAGGTAACGCGGTCTCCCACCTGGAACGGTCTATCAAAAAGCAGAATTACGCCAGCAACAACCGATGATATAAGGTCTTTCAAAGAGAGGCCTAGCGCAACGGCTAAAGTACCGCTTACTGCAAGCAGCAGAGCCTTTGGTGGTTGAATAATTCCATAGAATAAGTAGGTACCTCCGAGGATATAAACTGCAAACGACGAGACTGTTACTACTTGAGCAATCAGAAGTCTTCTTGATGGCATTTTTGCGTGAAGTGTAGATCCAATCCCAGCAACAAATTTGACTGCAATTCCAAGAACGATCACACCCGCAAGAAGCAGAGTAATTTTTGTTAAGCTTAATACTTCAACGAAATTTGAGATGTTTCCAATATCTTGTTCATTCATACAAAAAATTCTTTCCAATTAAGAAATAGTCAATAACATACTGCGCTCGCGAAGAAATGCGATATCTTCCGGATAAATCATACCAAACTAGTTCTTTATCGATCGCCTCTTTCATACATTTTCTAATTACTGAATTTGGGATGTTTGTTACAGCCTGCATTTCGGATTGTGTTAAGCTTTCATGTCTTGCAATTGATGCCAATAGGAATAGGGAATCATCACTCATTGAGGCAACAAGCGATGAACTCACAAACGAAGGAACGCCAACAACTATTTTTTCTGATCCAATTTGTGAAACTGCGGAAATCCAGTACATCAATGCAGAGCGAGGATTTCCACGAGACTGCCCCCACAAGAGTCTGAAAAATTGAGTTTCGGCTTGCTGTCCCAAAGCCTCTGCTGAGGCACCATAAGCTTTAATTGATTTATCGAACTGGCGGGAATAGCCAGTTTGCTCATGCCTTTTGATGATAAGCTCTTGTATTTCCGAATCTTTCCATGGAGGCAATTCTAGAACCTTTCCATAAAGATGTTCTCTGCCTAATGCACCTTTTAAATACGACCATGACCTGGAGTTTACGGAGACACACCAAAAGATATTCTTTGTCTTTAGACTCAAAATCTCAACAAATATGCAATAAGTTTCAAATCCTGAAATTTTACCTAAAAACAAATTCTGAATATCATCGATGAGGATAACCATTCTTGTTCGAAGTTGAAAGTCGAACTGAATGAATGAATCAATAGAACGAATTTCAGCACCCAGAGCTGTACTTAAAAAACTGAAAAATTCTGACGTTTCTGTAGTTTTGGGCGACGGTTTAAAAACGTTTATATTCCCGCCAATAGACTTCGAAATTAAACTGAGCACAGTGGTTTTACCCATACCACGATTGCCTACTATAATTATTAGATCTTCGGTAGTTCGATCATTTAGCCACAACTCAATTGTACTCGATGCAACCTGAGCGACTGATGAATCTCTGCTAACTAATATAGATTTATCGGCTGGCAGGTAGTAATCAAAGTGTTTTAAATATTGTTCATTAGGGGTAGTTTTAACACTCTCCTTAACGTCAGACTCTATTCTTCTGCGAAAAATTTCGGAATGAATTTTTTTAAAAAAATCTAATTGAATTAGGTAGCGATACGTAAGTTGGATAATATCATGCAATGCAATAGTAAGAACTAAAAAAGGACAGGAAAAGATAAATAATATTTTCGATTCAGCTAACTTTTTGACGAAAGTCGTTTGACCTGGAAATCGTTGATCACAGGCTTGAAAGATTTGTTGATTCCAACGAAAAGCTTCCCAAAAAATAAAAATCAAATTGAAGTAGAAGACAAGATTAGAAGCGAGACCATAGAGAAGTGCGCGACGGGCTGTTGTCTCTATAAGAAACAAAAGTGCGTATTCCAAAAATATCAATCTCGAAATTCGCTTTGCAGAATTTTCCACTTTAATTTTTTGTTCTTTAAGATCACTTACGGATTCGGAAGAAAAAAGAACTTCCAGTGCGACTTGAACAAGGAGTCGGAAAATTCGGTAAATAAAGAATATTTGCAAATAAAAGAGGAGCTGAGAAAGCTCACTAATGTCCGTTGTTTCAATCAGTTTACGAGCTGTCCAGATACCAATTACCATACCGAATGCAGGTACAAATGGATTTATTCGTGATATCCATAAAGCGATCGAAGTTCGTTTGCGGAAATCCATCATTGAACGAGATAATATAGATTTTCTTGTGGAATCGAGTTTGCTATTAATCCAATTCAAAGATTTTAACAGAACTAAAGGGATTGCTAGCAATATAATTAATGCTATTAGCTGTTGGAATAAATCAATCCAACCGTCAACACCAGCACTTAATTTTCCTTTGAGTTCTAAAGTTTTTGCAACCGCTCCTGCGCGGATTTTGATTGGAATGATTTCTATCTCACGAGCAAAATCCGAAAGGTTTTTAGCATTAAGTTCACGGTGAGAAAGGCAATTTCCCGTTTTGTCGCATTTGTAAAAAAGACGTGATCGAAGCTGGCCGACCTCAGACAATATTTGAAATGCATGTGCTCTCAAGTCATTTACAATCTGAGTTCTTTTCTGAGTTTGCTCTAGTCGTCCTTTTTTTGCATCCGCATAGGCCTTAAAATAGTTCGAATAATTTTCTTTTGAACTTTCATTTGGAACCGATGATGTGATATCTACCATTTGAGGAAATTCAACCAGTGTGCTGACGTCTAATCCCTTGAATAAGTCTGAAATAAAATCAACTGTTTGCACCCATGTCGAATTTACCAAGGGTAACAATAATTTAATATCAATCTTCTCATTCTGTTCTTGCTGTATTAGAGAACTAATCTCCATTTTTATTTTGTTGAGAGAAATCGTTTTTTCTTCAACAGCCTTTAGAAATTCCAGATGCTCGCTCGCATAGTCTACCAGGTATTGCTGTAATGTCGATTTGGCGACAATAACCGTTTCATCGTATGGCGAATTAGCTGAAGAATTCAGAGAATCTTCAAAATTTTCATTTAGTTTTTTTTGTGCTTCTGCAAGATCAGCCTCAACCTTTTCAACCTCTTTTCGGGCCGTGGTTCGTTCACCGCTTGAGATGCGTTGTGAATTGTAATCTTTAACTAGCACCACGCGCGTTTCTTTTGGTAACTCGAAAAATTTCACTTTCAATAAATTCAAATCTGCCACTCGCTTAAGGTAACTTATAAAAGCGGATTTGAGCGGTGATTCTAAAAAGCAATGCGATTGCTTTTTAAGTTCTGTTGTTTTTAAAACATTTTCAGTTGAAGTAAGTTTCCGAATCTCCGATAGCCGACGATTTACTTGTTCTTGGTCAACAATATCAACTTGAAAAATTAACTCAATCGGTACTTGAGGAGTACCGCTTTTTTCAAGTAAAGATAAAAGACTTGTTATTTGTTTTTCAATACTAATGTTTTTTGTATTCAGCCAGGCCTGAGATTGAGTGCAATCTGATTGAGCTGAAGCGAATTCAAAATTAAAAAACCACAAATAGGATGTTAAAAAGACGGCTAGTAATAAATTTTTCATAGCCACATGAGCTTAGTTATGAATCTAAAATTATTCAATATTTTCAAGTAGGTGTTATCAATTAAAAGCCTAATGGTGCGGCTAGGCAAATATTCCAGAACTTTCTTTTATCAAGGCTCGCAATTGACAATGTCCGAACTGCGGCGAACCTAATAAGGCTTTAATATCACTTTAAATTTAAATAAAAGACTATTGTCCTCAGAAACTCATATTAATTTAGAAAAAGCGAAATAAAAGCATCTGGCGGAGACAATCTCCAGTGGCGACTTGTCGCCATCCTTTTGCATTATTCTATCTACGTAAATTACTTTTGTAATTTCTAAACTGGGATGGCGGTGATCCGCCACCCCTAAACACTCTTAATATTTCAACTCTTCTTCACTTCTTCTTTTAATTCAGCAGCTTAGCTAACTTGGCTTCTCATTAAGCCAACGAGCCACCTCTTTTGCTTTTACATCTCCTCGAAAGTCGCGAATAGCCGCGGCTAATAACTCAAACAAAGGAGGTGCATTTATGAATGCAAATCAAAACCAAAAAAAATCTAAGCATGAGACCAAGCTTAATCTGGTTCTCATTCCACTGGAAAAGGCTGAACAGCCTTCGCTCTGGCAGAGAGTGAAAATGGCATTCGCCACATCGGACGAACTGGATTTTAAAACCTGGCAGCGACTCGAATCTAAAAGAGTCAGACCGAATTCCTCTGAGCAATGGAGGAACAGCTAATGTCACGAACACTTAAAGACAAAAAGCTAATCTATCGACGGGACGACGAGCCTATGTATCAGACTCGGGAAGAGCCTGCGATGAAGCGTCGCTTTCTGAATTTTAGAAAGTCAGGTCCACCGCTTGACGGAGAAGAGTGCCCTGAATGTGGAGGTCTCACTGATTTCCAGAGTGGCTATCTCACTTGTTGCGAATGCGGTTGGACTGAAGATGTTGTCGAGATGTGCGACATGGAAAGGTTCGCCGTATGAGTAACTCATCAGACTTTCCATTCGGCAATGTTGTTCCAATTCGTAAAACGGATCGCTTTGGTGTCTACACAGGTGAAGTTACATCTAGTGGCGAGATCATTGAGGGCGAAAGTGTTGGTATCGCCTTCATGAAGCACGGAAGCAAAAAGTTTCGACTGAAGCTCTTTGTCTTTCCTAGTCATAACTACTTTGTCGTTCCAGATGACAAAAACGACACCAAGTACACAGTTCTCAGTCTTGAGGAATACCAACTTCCCACTGGTGAAATGCGTTCCCAATGGAATCGAATTGGCGAAGGAAAACTCGCAGGAAGCTTCATCGCACTTCGAGTGCAGCTTCTGCCTGAGCCTATCTTTCTTTGCCTTTTCCCAGACAAGAACATCGCAGGCGAAAATGCCATTGCATCTTAATCAATCTAAAAAGGAGGTGAAAATATGAATCGAGAACAATTCTTTCTCTCAGCTGTGCTGACAGCTCTGATCTTTATCGTTCCTGAGATTGGATTCGCCAGCGTTGAATCCTCTCTTATGGGGATTCAGACAAAGCTCACGCGAGTCATTCTCCCGTCACTTTCGATCTGCGCCATTGCCTGGGCTGCATTTTCAATGATGTCTGGCAATGACAAATCGAAGACACATCTTTGGTACGCGATCATCGCTACAATTGTGGGATTCGGCGCGGAAGCCATCGTCAACTTCATTTCGCAGACGGTGCGCTAATGAGTGACGAATCAATTCTAACTTCGACAGTGCCTCGCACTCTCGAAACAAAAAATAAAATTCTAGGACTCGAACTTTCGGACGTTCTTGTCCTTCTTCTCAACCTTTCGGCTCAAAACCTAATTTTCGGTTCGACGAGTTTTAAAATCCCTATGGTGTTCGGAACAAGCCTACTGCTTGGACTCACTCTTTTCTTTTTTAAAAGAGGAAAACCCGATCAGTACCTTCAACACTTCTTCGAGCATTTCATTTCACCAACGGTTTTTGCGGCCAACTCGATTGATAGGCAGTACTGCAGATTTAGCAAAGGGGGTGAACAATGATCGAAGCTGCATTGTGCGAACAACTTCCATTTTGGGAATTTGAACAGCATCCAATTCCACACGCCATTTTATCGGATGGCTCAGTCTCGGCTGGTATCGAACTTTTGCCGCTGGATATTGAGTGTTTCGATGAATCTCGAATCAATCAACTGACGTTGGGGCTTAGAGCGTTTACCAACTCTCTGCCAGAGGGAACCACAGCGCAGTTCTTAGTGAAGGTTGAATCTGATGTCGAAGAGGTTCTTAAGAAGCACTGCCAATTGGTCTCAACAGAAAATGAGTTCTTAAAGCATCTCGATGAGAAGCGGTCACAACACTTGCTCGATCAGATTCAATCTGAATCTATTTTTCGGCCAAGACTTTTCTTCTTTTTACGAACATCTGGTGTCCAAAAACCCAAAGCATTTTCTTTTAGTCAAACAAAGAAGTTCTCTTCAGAATTTGAAAAGAACTATGAAGATCAGGTTCAGACACTCGGCCAAGCTATTGAGAGTGCGACTGGAATTCTCTCCTCGCTTGGATTTTCGACAAGTCGATGCGAGCGAGAAGACCTTGTTCAGATCCTTTACAGCTACTTTAATCCAAAACGCTCTAAAGAAATCGGGCAACCGATTATTTCGCCGCGATTGACGGATTTGGACGACCTCTCACCAAGGGCTCAAGTTGTATTCGGTGATCTGATTCTTGATCGCGAAGACTTTGTTTTAGATCAGCGTCGAACACGAGTGATGACTCTCAAAACGCTTCCCGAGATGACCTTCGGGGGGATGATGAGTTCATTTCTGGCTTTGCCATTCAAATACGAACTGATTTTTTCATTCCGAATCCAAGACCAGGCTAAAGAGATGAAGGCACTTGAAAGTAAACGCCGTATGGCGCATTCGCTTTCAAGCACAGCCAGCAACCGAGTTTCAGATTTAGAAAGCGAATCTCGGCTATCACAAACAACAGATCTGATCCGTGAACTTATCGAAACAGGTCAGCGCATTTACCAAGCTGAAATGATTTTGGTTCTTCGTGAGTCAGCGACTACCGAAGGCGAAAAGAAATTGAACCTACGAACCAAGGAAGTTTTATCTCGCTTTAAAACTTTGAGTGGTTCTGAGGGAATTCAAGAGACTGTTGGGTCTTGGAAGGCATTCAAATCAGATTTGCCGCTTGCTCCATTGAGCCTTGTGCGTGCAAAGGCGATGAAGACAAACAATCTTGTCGATTTCCTTCCGGTCTACGGTGCCGCGACAGGAGACGAGAATCCCGTTTGTCTTACGAAAACTCGCCTCGGGACACTTTACTCGTATGATCCGTATTCGCCACGACTGAGCAACTACAATGTCCTAACGACAGGGTCCAGTGGATCAGGAAAAAGTTTTGCCAATAACTTCCTGATGCTTCAGCAGATTGCTCGCGGCAGCAGGCTTTATGTAATCGACATCGGCGGATCTTACAAAAAGATGACCGAAGTTCTTGGTGGTCAATACTTCGAGATCAATCTTTCTGGTAAGTACGTTATCAATCCATTTGAGCTACTGAATCCAGCTGAGCCTCCAAGTGGAGATCGGTTGAAAGGCTTCGTAAGCATCATTGAGCAGATGGTCGTAGATCATGGCGAAAAGTTGAACCGATTTGATCGAGTTCAGCTTGAGGCTGCTTTAACGACAGTTTTTGAAAAAGCTCGAAATGAAGCAACACCTCGTTCACCTCTGTTGACAGATTTGGCTCGGCATTGCCTGAACGATTCAGAAGAGTCTTTGCGAAGAATTGGAAAGCTTCTTTTCCCTTGGGTTGGAAAAACACCTTACGGAAAATTGCTCGACGGTGACGGAAAAATTGCGGTCGATAAATCTGTTGTCGCATTTGATCTAAAAGGGCTTTCTCAGTATCCAGATCTTCAATCGGTGATGATCCTGATTTTGACAAACTTCATCTTGGAGCAAGTCGAAACGGATCGAACTGTACCAAAACGCGTGCTTCTCGATGAAGCGTGGGAGCTTTTGAAAAGCCCAGCGGCCAGTTCGTTCATGGAGTACGCCGCGAGGACTTTTCGTAAAACCGGAAGTGGTATCACATTCATCACCCAAGGTGTGGAAGAGATCATCGCGAGTGGCATGGGGCCTGCGATTTTGAACAATACAGCTACCAAGCTAGTGATGCTTCAAAAGGGATACACGAACGTACTTCGGGAGGCGTTAAAGCTTAACTCTCAAGAGCTTCGCTTGATTCAAAGTCTTGAACAAAGAAAAGGACAATTCAGCGAAGGCTTTCTGATGGAGGGAGAAAGCCGTCAAATCATCCGTATTGAGCCGTCTCCGTTGGAATACTGGATCTCGACGTCGGATGCGCGTGACAACCAATTTCTGAATCAACTGCGGGAAGAAGGCCATTCTCTCGAATCAGCTTTAATGAAGGCAGCGGAGATTGCACCGTTCGGTGTTTCTTCTATGAAGGCGGTGGCCGCATGAAGAATAAAATCACTGGGCTACTGCTGTGCGCGGCATTGATGCTTTCCCCAAGGTCCGCGAAAGCGGACCTCTTCGGAGGAGACGTTGCTGTTCTGGTGCAGATTCTTGCGCAAGCGATTCAAACCGTTGCAACACTTCAAAGTGTCCTTGAGAACGGCAAAGACTCCCTGAACCTGATGCGTGATCTTAACGCCGGAATCAGAAGCGGGATTGATGTCATTCGCATCATCAATCCTAACTTCAATCCTGGGGTTTATGGAGACCTCAAAGACGCAGATCGCGTCTTGGCCGCCCTTCAAGATGTCTACGGAGTTGTTCCAAAAGGCATGGATGAAGACTTAATGCGCTCACAAGATCAAAGTGTCGCTGAAGTGATTGCGATGAATCGCAATCTTTACGACTACGCCGATCAGGTGGACCGAGAGCGTGACAAGATTATTTATCACGCTCAAGTCGTTAGTCCTCAAGGAGCCGGAAAACTTCAAAATCAAGCACTTGGGGTTTTGATTGGTGTCACGACACAACTTTTGCGTACTCAAAGCCAGATGCTCAAGATTATGGCCCAAAACATGGCCTACGATACGCGAAAGGAAAAGCTTTCGACTCAGAATTTTCAGGAGAACTACCAAGGGCTTTCAAAGGGTTTTGACAGTTTGCCTCGCGAGACAAAGCTTCCGCGCCTTAATAGTTCGGGAGGTGGCAAATGATGCCAAACCTCGAAGTGCTAGGAACTCTTGTGCGCGATCTTTACCAAGGATTGAGTCAACTTTTCTACCTGATGTTGCCAGTCGCAATTTTGTTCTCGGTGATCTTTGGGTTTTTGAGATCAGGAGATCCGAACTATCCAGATATTGTAAAGCGAGCCTTCGTCGCTGCTCTGCTTATCGTTTCATTTCCTGAAGTTTCCAACTTCATTTTGGATGTTTGCGATGGGATTGCATCGAAGATTGACGATATGTCAGGTCTTGAAGCCTTCATGAAGATAGCCCAAGAAAAATCGCTCGGCTACGCAGCCGCAAAAAAGGTTTTGCTGCTCAAGTTCGATGGATTTTTTATGGCGATCTTGAGCTTCGCAAGTTTTGCTCTGCTCTATATCGCAAAGTATCTGACTGTCGTTCTCTACTATTTTTACTGGGGACTTTTGTCGATTGCGGCACCACTGTTGATCCTTTGCTATATGTTTCCTTCTACCGCGAACATCACAATGAATCTCTACAAAGGACTTATTGAAGTCGCGTCTTGGAAGATCATCTGGGCGAGTGCGCCGTTTCGGCGCTGTGTTGAAGCATTCTCATAGAAAGGAGAATTAGAATTGTCGAAGTATTCTATATCCGCCGAACTTATCCACGCCCAGCAATGGGCTCGTAGATCTCGAAAGAGAGTGGGGAGTGTAGCATGT
>JAEUWH010000110.1 GCA_016785955.1 Pseudobdellovibrionaceae bacterium
GGATTCCCAGAGGATATGTTTGACTTCTTCTTTTGACATCTTTTTCATATGTCAATACTCGGATATTTGAGTGCAGCGTCAACTACTTAATTGCAGCGTCCAGAGCTAAAACTATTTTTTATAGGAAAAATTTGGGAGCGATAAGAGTGTATCAATTGTAGACAGCTGTCGGTATTTAAAAAAAAAGAGAGATCCTAGGTCGTCGTAATTCATTCTAATTTGGCATAAGGCGTGCTCCTTACAATTGTGAATATCGATTAACAATTATGCGAGGATTTATGAAAACCTATCGAGCCTTTCTAGTTTGTATTTGTGTTCTAGCAACCTCAATATTTAGCTTTGGACAAAATCGGGACACTTATGAATTAAAAGGAAAATTACTCTCTTCTCCTGATGGAAGTTTTGAATGTAAAGTAAATATCGTTGTTATCTATAATGATAGCAAAGGCTGGCACAACGAAATTACATTTTATACTAACGATAGAAAATCAGAAGTTTTTTCATCTGAGACAAGTCTGATAGTGGGAACTCATCATCTTAAACATTTCCAAGGTAACAGCTCTTCTAGAGATATGCTAACAATAGAAAGAAACTCCAACAATTCTATCAACGCACAATTTAATAGTGGAGGTCAGCCTTTAAAGTGTCAAAATATGACGCTTTAATAGTCTTTGGCTTACTCTAAGGAAGTTTTTTTAGTCCCGCCCTCAGCGGCTTTGCCGTACCTCTGGTGTTTTATGTTGGCCAGCGGATGTATCCACATCATTGTCAAAATAGGATAAGGCATTTTTGCATATTTTTTTGAGTTCTTGGACATTTTGAAAATGTTGTTCACCTTTAGTAGCTTTATCACCAATAAGCTTAGAACACCGGTCCTTATCTAGGACCTGTTCCCTGTCCGAATTGTCTTTCTTAAATTGAATTTCTATAGATCTCAGCTTACAAATGGTACCGCTTGTTTCAAATAAATAAGTTTGCGTATAGTCACCTTTAACAATTCTGTTTTTCAGATCTTTCATTTCCAAATCTGTAAATTTTAAAGTCCATTGATCGGACGCATCTCTATCATCACTACTCGAAGACATACTAGTTTCCACTGCCGCGCCCGGGACTAAAATTTTTTTACCACTAGTACTTATAGATTTTTTGATGGAAACAAATTTTATTATTGGCGCCCCATAACTTTTAATATTATGAGAAGCACTCACTAAAAGGTCTTTATTAGGCTTCCCAATTTCACCCCAGTTTTTTTCCTTAAGAAATTGATTGGCAAATGTAAAACACTGATTTTTTGGTATTTCTTCAGCCAAAGAATACCCCTCAACTAGTAAAAAAAAGAGAATTATAAATAAGGTTTTATACTTTTTTTGTTTCATCCCATTACACATTCGGAGTTCCCCTAAATTTCTTAAGTCCAGATACGGTCGGTCCTGGCAATACGTGTCTGGTCGAACGAATGCATACGATCGACTAGGCTAGGACAAAAAACAGCCCCTGTTAACAGGTTAGGCAGCTGTCTTGAGCTTTAATCAAGAAGGCCTCGGACCAGGCCTTGCTGGCATTTGCTGATATGATTTTAAAATCTGTTTTATCGATAATCCTGATGGTTCATGTCGTTTTTGCAGAATGCACGGATGTGGACTACAGTGCCGAGCTGAAAGAGGTTCGTTTGCAAGGAGATATGGAGTGGTGCTATGCTAATTCTGCCGCCGACATGATCTCGTATAAATTTCGACATCAATGGAATGGGTTTCAGGCTTCTGCCATCTGGATTGCTCTGCTGTACAATTTAAAACAATATAGTACGCAAACAAGAAATTATATTTTTCTTGGCGGTGGCGATCAAAAATTTGCCATGAGCTATGCGGGCGAATTTGATTTTTCGTGTCCCCGACAGCTGGACAATATCCTGATGAATGGTGGTCTAAAGACCACTCTTAAACAGAAATTTCAAATGGTAACGATACTCAAGAAACTGTATGACGAAAGCGGAAAATCTGAAGATGCCTTGAAAGCCTATCAAAAACAAATTCAAATTTTGCGTAGTCAGAAATCTATTATTTCTCTGCTCTCTGACCAGCAACTGGCAGACTCTCTGCGAAGAGACATCAATTCAGCTGTACTGGAAATGGCCAAACAGGTCTGCCAACCGTTCAAAAACAAAATGCCAATGAAACTGACTCCAGAAATGTTTGGTCGTTATCGAGAAGATCAAACATCATATTATGATGAATTCTCAAGGAAATGGGTGCGCAGCCGGCCTGATTTGATCAAGATGATTGACCGTCAATTGACAGATAACAAAAATATCGTCGGTATCGATTATATGATAAAATTAATCGGTAGAGATCCCTATGATACCAGCAGCCACTCTTCGGTAATTGTTGGTCGTCGGCAGGTGAACGGTCAATGCCAATATAAAATTCGCAACTCTTGGGGACCTGGATGCAGCATCAAAGACGGTAATCAAGTTTATCCTAGATACGGGAAAAATGTCGTCGCGTGTTTAGAGAATGGCCACGTCTGGGTTTCAGCAGCTAATCTTAGGGCCAATCTGACGGATATCGCCTATATCCGTCCCTGACTTTTACCCAGCCCTCCCTTATAAGAATCAATAGGCAGTTCCTAGACTGGCCTAATTTACACGACGGGATTCTTTAGTTTTACGTACCAGTATGATACACTGATTTATATTGGGACGGATTCCTGGGAGTAAATTATGAAAATTACGCATAATAAAGTCGGCCAGAATTTAAATATTTCTGATAATAAAAAGACCGAAAAAACCGAAGGCCAACCAAAAGACGCCAGTGACATCACATCGGCATCTTTATTTACAACTCCCCAGGCCGAATCTGCAAAAGTGGCAGTCTCTCCGCGGGCACAAGAAGCTAAAAAAATTAAAGATCTAGCTCTGGCTGCACCGGATGTGGATCAAGCCAAAGTCGACAAATTTCGCAAATTAATTGAAGACGGAAAATATAAAGTAGACGCCAAAGCCGTTGCGGACAGAATGGTCGACGACGAATTGAACTACATTTAATAAATATCAAGAAAAGGAATTCGCATGGATGCGACGACAATTGATAGAGCCTTCGACAAACTTATACAAAATCTAGATGACTTAGTTGGACTCTATCGCCAACTTTTAGATTTGGCCAGAAAGGAAAAACAATTTCTGATCGAGGCTAACACCGATCGCCTTGTCGAATGCAATTCACAGAAAGATATCGTATTACAAAAAATAAAAATTGCCGATACGCTGCGATTTAAACACGCCAAAGAGTTATGCGAAAAAATCGGTGCCGATTCCGAAAACCCAAGACTTTTAGAAATCGCACAACGACTGCACGGCCCCAAAGGGGACCAACTGCATAACTTTCACTCGACCCTGGAATTAGTGATTAAAAGAATCATCGAACTCAATCGTGAAAATGAACAACTGGCACGGAAAGCCATCAACACGTTAAACGGAACAATGGATAACATAAAAGAAACGTTATCGGGAAAAAAAACATACGAAAAAAAAGGAACCTACCGTTCCGGCCCCGAAAACTCGGGCAATTTCGTATCAAAAGAAGCTTAACTCAGAACGAGTTAAGCACCGCTTTTGTAAAGTGAAGGACAAGGATGTCTAAGATTTCGTCCATGATGGACGTCGGAAAAAGATCTCTATCGAATGCTCAGACAGGTCTACAGACCGTATCGCATAACATTGCCAACAAAAGCACCGAAGGGTATTCCCGACAACGAGTCGATATTGTTTCCAATGAACCCATCGGCAGCGGAAAATTGCGCATCGGCATGGGCGCACGCGCCACCCAAGTTTCACGCATTAATAATCCCTGGTTAGAAAAACAAATTCAACGTGAACAAATGAACCTTGGTCATGCTGAAACCAAAGCCGATGCCCTGGGCCGAGTCGAGCAAGTATACAACGAACAAGGAACCAAAGGTTTAAATCATCAACTCAACGAATTCTTTAACTCGTTTCGCGAACTTTCGAACACACCGGAAAGCTTGGCGTCTAGAACGATGGTACGTGAATCAGCCAGTACGCTGGTGCAGACATTCAAAAACATGAACAAGCAATTGAAAGACGTACAAACAGATTTAGACGGTCAAATCAAAACAACGACGGACGAGATCAATCAAATAACCAAGGAAATCGCCTCGTTGAATGAAAAAATTCAACTCGTAGAAATTCAAAACGTTCCCGCCAACGACGAACGCGATCGCCGAGATTTACTTGTGAAAAAATTAGGCGAAAAAATAGATATCACATGGGGCGAAGGCAAAAACGGCATGTTGACCATCACGGCCGGAAATACAGCGATTCTGGTTTCGGGCACAAGCTCGAACGAACTTAAAGCCTCGCAAACCGACGAACGCGATCGTATGGAATTGTTTTATCGCTCGACCGAAAAAGGCAGCCTGTTCAATATCACCGGACAAATTCGTGGTGGTAAAATTGGCGGTGCCCTGGAAGTTCGCGATGACATCATCGAAAAACATCTAGATACTATTGATAATATGGCCTACAGGTTAGCGGATGAAGTCAATCGAGCGCACGAATCTGGATATGATCGCTATGGAAAAACAAACAATGTTTTTTTTGACATGCCCTCGGACATCAAAGGAGCCTCGGAAACATTGAAAATCAATGAGTCCATTCAGCTGGATGCCGGCAAAGTCGCTGCCGCCGCTCGCCCAGACAGCCCAGGAGATAATACGATTTCAAATATCATCGGCGCGCTTCAATACCAAAAAGTAATGGACGATGGCGGTGCAACTTTAGACGACTACTATATTTCACAAGTTGGACAAATAGGAACGATTTCTCAACGAGCCGTGAAAACGTTCGAGTCCCAGAAAAATATCATCGACCAACTGAACAATATTCGAGAAAGTATCAGCGGCGTCAGCCTGGACGAGGAAGCCACAAAAATGATCGAAATGCAGAAAGCCTATGACGCCTCGGCACGATTGATTCGAACGGCCGATGAAATGTTTGATACAGTATTAAACTTAAAACGAATGTAATTAAAGGATTAATAACGTGAGAATCGCGGATAAAATGCAATACAATCAGGTCCAAAAAAATATCAGTAAGAATCGCACTGATATGGCCGATTTGCAAAATCAGGCGGCCACGCAACGTCGGATCAATAAACCGTCCGACGACCCATTGGCGACCACGCGCGTACTCGCAAGCCGTACCGAAGAAAAAACAAATACGCAATTTACAAAAAACATCAATCAAGCCAAATCCTTTTTAGAATTTACGGATCAGGCACTGAATGAACTCACCGAACTTCTAGTACGCGCAAAAGAATTGGCCATCAGCCAATCCAACGACGCTTCGGCAAACTCTCAATCCCGCGCCATGACGGCCAAAGAAATCGAGCAAATCTATAATCAAGCCGTACAGATTGGAAATCGCAAAATGGGTGAACGCTATATATTCTCGGGTTTTAAAACTCAGACAATGCCGTTCAACCTGGCCGGAGACTATGCCGGCGACGATGGTGATCTCAAAGTACAAACCCACAAAGATCAATTCCTGGCGGTTAACCTTCCAGGCAGCAAAGTTTTCATGGGTAAAGGCTTTGAGATCGATGGGACCGTTCGTCCCGGACAACTGACACCGCAGTCTATTGATGATTTAGAAAATGTTAAACTACGCGAGCAAGATTCTCAGGAAATTTATCAGGAAGATGAAGAAAGTAAAATCATGATGCGCGGACCGGCCAGCGTCGGCTCCCCCAACCGAATGGGAGACAAGGATCCTAGCAGTGGCGATACAGGTGTCAACGTCTTCCAAGTTCTCAAAGGCCTCGAGATTTCCTTGAAAACCAATGACAAATTGGGCGTGCAAAATTCAATGGATCTTTTGGACCAATCCGTTTCACAAATTGTGTTGGGCCGATCCGAAGTGGGCTCGCGGGTTATGGCCATCAATGGATCCATGGATTCACTGCAAAAGGCCATCGTCGATAATAAAATTGTGGCCTCACAGTTGGAAGATGCCGACGTCTTCAAACTGGTATCAGACATTAATAAAACTGATGCCGCTTTGAAGGCTACCCTGGATACTTCGGGTAAAATGATTCAACCCAGTCTTTTAGATTTCTTGAAATAGACAGAAACTGCCTCATTTGAGTGTGCTTTTTTATAGATATTATTGATTTATTTTAATAGGGCCTGTTCTCATTTGCCTAGCCGTCGCGAGAAAATGAGGACAGGCCTAACTTAGCTTAAATTTTGTAACAATTGTGACAAGATACGATCTAAACTATTAAAATCAATAACTATTTTTAAAATTTTGACACACTCAAGGCCGGCAGTTTACTTCTTTCACGAGATCCTGACAGAGACTTTATCACCCGCCCAAACTCTGTAGTTCCAAAACAGAACCGACCGAACAATTATTTTTGATGACGATATAAACTCCCCAGGAGAGTCGCCTTCTTCGCCAGTTAAGGAGACAATAGAAACCGGGAATTTTACCCGTCTGGCAATAAATCTAGCGCGCCAAAAACTTATTTTTTTCCGTTCTTCCACTTGGTTTTCCCAATGTGGAAGAGTCACCAAAGTCTCGAGCGAATTGTAATCCGTCTATGGTTCCCGCCAAAAGCCAAAGCACCGGCTTGACTTTCGTAGGCTTAAATAATACCTACAGTTCTCATTTAGTTTACCGATAGCGTATGGGTCAGCATTTAAGGAGTATATATGCTCGTTCTCACAAGGAAGTTGGGTGAAAGCATTGCGATCGATGATCATATCAAGATCAGAGTTGTGCAAATCAAAGGTAAGCAAGTTCGCCTAGGTATCGAGGCCCCTAAGGATACAAAGATACATCGCGAAGAAGTTTACCTAGCTATTCAAGATCAAAATAAAGAGTCGTCACAAGTGTCTTCAGATAAATCAAAATCTGTGGCAAGCCTTTTAAAGCCGACCTCTAAATAGTTTTGCAATCCAACATTAAAAATATAATTCAAAAGCTTTGAGTTGTTGATCCGTTCAGGATTTGAGGCTTTGAAGTTTTTTAATTTCACACAAATCAGGAACATCTCGATCAGGATAGAATCCAAAATACATAACCGATATGTGACAAATACATGACAAACTTCTCGACTTTGATTTTTTTGATCGAGTTTCTTGATCAAATTTCAAAGTCGAATCTTGGAACCAACTATGAAGCAACGCAAAACATCCCGTCAAAACAGTTGTGTTTGCCTGTATTTAAGTCCAGATTTTATATAGGGACTAACCTTTTCTCTAGGCTAGAACATCTAAGTTTTAGGTGTTTGCTCAAGGAAAAGGCTAAAATAAAAATGTATAACTTTTATTGGTCACTATAAGTGGGGGGATAACCAATGGTCATTCAAACTTCGAGATTCGGTCCGGTGATGTTTGAAGCCGACGATATTTTGAACTTTCCAGAGGGGTTACTGGGATTTTCAGATTTACGTCAGTTCGTCTTGGTAGACGATCCAACAGACGAAATCTTCATCTGGCTTCAAAGCTGCGAGACACCAGAAATTGCGTTCCCTGTTTTAGAGCCTGAACTTTTCTCTCATTCATACAAAGTGAATCTGACAAAGACCGATGCCGAAAACTTGCGTCTGCTGGCCACTGAAAAAACAAAATACTTATGCATCATTACGATTCCGGATGATCCCACGCACATGTCGGCTAATATGAAAGCGCCGATCATCATCAATTTGGATAAAAAGATTTGCCGTCAGTGCGTGCTTCAAGACAATTCACTTGCTATCCGCGAGCCTATTTTCGCGAAGCTACAGCAACGAGTGGTGCAAAATCCGACGATGACTATCAAAGATCAATTGCAAGAAACAAACGTCATCGTGAAAATCAAAAAATCTCAGGGCCCAGACAAAGCACTGTAAAGAAATTAGCTTAGGGCCTGTCTAGCGCGGACTGGGAGATTCTTTGGAGTCAGAGTTAAACTTAAGCGTGGATCTAAACCAAGGCAAGAATGCTTTTACACTTTCTCGAAGGTGCCTTTTTCTTTGTTTTTTCTTACATCAGGAACTTCAAAAATTTGATTATGGAAGGAAATATAAAAGCCTGGTTTTAAAAATCGCGTGGCGTACATGGCCTCTGTTACATTTTGAATAGCATCCGAGTCTTCAAAACCCATCGGGATCATCGCTCCTGTAAATACTATGGCAACACCTGGCGAACCAATAATTTTCTTACACCACTCGGCGGTTAACGTCATCGTGTCCGTTCCATGTAAGACCACAATAGGACGATCGCCCCACGCAACGGCTTTTACATTTTCGGCGATCAGTTCCCTATCCTGATCCGTCATATAAAGAGAATCCTTGCTCATCAGCGGTTTCACTTCGATATGCGTGGTCGGCAAACGCAATTTCGACAGGATACGATTCTTAATACTAGTACCCCGATTCTCTAAAGAACCGTCAAATTCGTTATATGTCTTTTCGATCGTTCCACCTGTAGCAAAAACCAAAATTTCCATATTTCTATCCTGACCAACTTTAAGAATAATTGCAATCTCGGATAACTCGGAGTAGTTTGAGCCCCGTTCAAACAGAATCTGTATTAAAAACCTACTCGCTTTGCCCTCCCTGCGGTTGTCAGGTATGCCAAGTCTAGATCGTGAGTTTTTGCTGCTGACTCTGACAATACTGACTCGAAAAACTAAGGGGGCCATACGTGCGACTAGATAAGACTGAATTTAACCGCGATGAATTTATGAAAAATCAAACTCGAGTGATTAAATCGGGGGCGGACTGGCAAACTATTAAAAAATTCAACGACATCCGTCTGGAAAAAACCACCGATGGTATTGGCAAAATCACGATCAATCGACCAGAAAGTCGTAATGCCTTTAGACCACAAACCGTTCTGGAACTTCAAGAAGCTTTCCACATCGTGCGTGAAGATTCGTCCGTGGGCGTGATCATTTTGTGTGGCGAAGGCCCCATGGCATTTTGTTCGGGCGGTGACCAACGCGTTCGCGGCGACGCCGGATACGTGGGCAATGATGGCGTTCCCCGTTTAAATATTTTGGATGTTCAAAAACAAATTCGTCAATTGCCTAAACCGGTGGTGGCCATGGTGGCTGGCTATGCCATTGGCGGCGGTCACGTCCTGCATATCGTGTGTGATCTGACGATCGCCGCAGATAATGCTCGGTTTGGACAAACGGGTCCAAAAGTGGGATCGTTTGATGGTGGCTTGGGCTCAAGCTATCTGGCACGCATCGTAGGACAAAAGAAAGCTCGCGAGATCTGGTACCTGTGCCGACAGTACAATGCCGATCAGGCTTTGGAAATGGGACTTGTGAATCATGTTGTACAACTTGAAGATTTGGAAATGGAAACTGTAAAATGGTGTCGTGAAATGTTGGAACACTCACCCATGGCACTTCGCTGTTTGAAAGCGTGTTTGAACGCCGATTGCGATGGTCAAATGGGTCTACTGGATCTGGCCGGTAATGCGACTCTGCTTTATTATATGAGTGAAGAAGCACAAGAAGGTCGTGATTCCTATGTGAAGAAAAAGAAACCTGACTTTTCTAAATTTCCCCGTCTACCTTAGGATTTTATGAATACTGTGAGTTCGTCGAATTCGGTCATAAAAAACAGATTCCAAAGTGTTGTATTGGCATTTCGTCCCAAAACACTGACGGCTTCACTTGTGCCGTGCCTGGCAGCCACGGCTTTGGCCGTCACGACATCACCCGACGTTCAATGGTGGATTTTTTCTTATGCTTTGATGGCGTCGTTTTTTATTCAAATCGGCACCAACCTGGTGAACGATGCGATGGACTTTAAAAAAGGTGCGGATACTGACGCACGCATGGGACCACAGCGTATCACCCACGCTGGAATCTTAACTGCGCAACAAGTTCTGCTGTTGGCTACGCTGTTTTTTTTGGGCGCTGTTGTCCTGGGATTTCCCTTAGTCAAAGAGGGTGGAACTCCGATCGTGACCATTGGCATCCTTTCCGTACTGATGGGCTATGGCTACACCGCCGGTCCCTATCCGTTGGCCTATCGTGGGCTGGGGGATTTATTTGTTATTTTATTTTTTGGTCTGGCCGCCGTGATGGGATTGTTTTTTCTGCATACAAAAATGTGGACGATAGACTCTTTTATTCTTGGCCTACAAATCGGTCTGCACGCGACCGTATTGATCGCAATCAATAATCTGCGCGACATCGATGGCGATGCCAAAGTAAACAAACGCACACTGGCGGTTCGTTTGGGTATTTCAGGCGCCAAAAAAGAAATTTATTTTTTGTGTTTAGCACCGTTCGTGCTGCAAGCTTATTGGCTGGTACACGGCCATTACCTGGCCACCCTGCTGCCTTTCATCGCACTTCCGCTGGCCATCAAAATCATCAAGAATGTGCAAAACACAGCGCCCAGCGTGCAGTACAATAAGTTCTTGGGACAATCCGCAGGCCTGCATTTAATTTTTGGGCTTCTGATCAGTATTGGATTTATTATTTAATGTGGATTCATGCTTACGAACTTGAAGCTAAAAATGCTCTGAATTCCGTAAGTAAACAAACGGCAAGAACGGGATTTCTGACCCGCAAATCCAATTCCGCCACCGATCCGCTGAATACGTTTCTGGCCCATTCTGATTTTATGTATTGGCCGGAACTGGGTGATCCCGCACTGAAAGACTTATACCCTCTGTTACGTGAAACGGCGACTCAAGATCTGGAATTTCCATTTTCTTTGACGACAGCCGATTTACAACCCGTAAAATCAAATGCGTTGATCTCGTCGTTCCAAAATCTGGGCGAAGCCTTAGAACATATCCAAGATGCTAAATTTGAAGTGCTGAAATTTAAAATGGGTGCAGACTTCAAAAGTGAATTCCAGGCGTTGATGCAGCTGAATTTGAAATCACACTTGGTGCGCATCGATTTAAACAATGCCCTTTCATTCAAAGACTCCAAAGAAGCCCTCGAAATGCTCAAAAAAATTCCCAATCTTGAGTATGTCGAAGACCCGACTCCCTACCACGATCACCACTGGTCGGAGCTGCAAAAAATAGTTCCGCTTGCATTGGACCAAACAGCGACGACAGCGAGTACGAGAAACGCCGCAGGGTCGACGCGATCTGTGTTAGCAAAATCAAACTCGGTAGGCACCTTTTGGGATTATCGGGTCGTCAAACCGGTGCGTGGTTTTTCCCTTTCACAGTTGGTAAACTGGACATACGCGAAGAAAAAAATTGTGCTCACGAACATGATGGATTCAGTGGTTGGGACCTGGAAAACGTATCTCTATTATTGCGAACTCAAAAAACATATTCCTCATCATTTAGGCACGCCTGGATTTCACACGCATGCTCAGTATACACATCTGCCTTTCCAGGACTATCTGGGATTCAAAGGTGCCCAGTGGACATTTGACGAAAACAAACTACACGCCTTGAATCAGGGCTTAGCCACGCTGAGCTGGATGGACTTTGACGAAGTTGATTCTCGGCACTGGCACGATATGGTCAAGGGACTGCGGTGAACCTGCGCTTATTTTCTTCACTATCACAAGCAAAATCCACACTCAGTCAGTGGCAAGAATGGTTATTCAATTCCTCGACATCATTTCTGTTTTTAAACGAGCAACTGGCCGAACATAAGAAAAATGAAATTCTTTCTTCAATTCAAAAATTTTTAGAAGTCACACCCATTACAACAGACCCATTTTTTCTTGTTCCGACTTCGGGCACGACGTCCGTTAATTTGAAAATTGTGCTTATAACAAAAAAAAAATTTCTCCAAGCGGCCCAAAGAGCAAATACATTTCTGCAGGCGACGATGGCAGACTCGTGGTTAATTTCTTTACCACTTCATCACGTGGCTGGACTGTCGATTTTGGCGCGTGCGCATTTGGGGAAAAATGATATTCACTATTGGCCAAAATGGAATCCTAAAGAATTTCTAGAGAAACTTTCGCACGGGAACATTACGTTTTGTTCTTTGGTGCCAACACAGATTTTTGACGTGCTCGCCGAAAACATCTCTGCCCCCAAACATTTAAAGCGGGTGCTGGTGGGCGGCAGCGCTTTGTCTGATGCTCATTATCAGCAGATGCTAACGCGAGGGTGGCCATTGTTGAAAACATACGGCATGACTGAAACGTCGGCCTTTATGAGCTTCAGCACGGGGGACGAGTTCTATCAGCCATTGCCCGGCGTGGCCATACGTTTAGATGTCAATCAACGATTGGCCATTCACAACGACTGCCTGTTTGAAGGCTATCTTGTGCAATCAAACGAAACGTGGCAATACCAGGAAAAAAAACTGCACGAGGGATACTGGTCCACCGAAGACCGCGCCGAATTTAAAACGGCAACGCCATCGCAATTTCGCTTGCTGGGACGCGAGCAAGGGATGATCAAAATCAAAGGGGAGCTTGTTAATGTTCATTTACTGAACGTACGACTGATCGATATTGCGGCTGGCCTGGGACTATCGGCGCCCATCATTCATTATGTCGCCAATCAACGAAATGAAAATGAACTTTTTGTTTTGCTCAGCAAAAACCAAGATCCGAATGATTATGTTTCTACCTTTAAACGGTTTAATCAGGATGTCTTGCCATACGAAAGAATCGGTTGGTATATACAGATAGACGACGTTCCCCGAACCGAACTTGGGAAAATTAAGATCAGTGTTTTAAATTCAGATTCCTTCAAGGAGGCCTATCGTGAAAACAGAAAAATTATTCTGGACTGAATACGGAATCTTCATATGCACAAAATGCCAAAAATCGATCACTGCGCCTGTGGAAAAGTCAGCAACTGAGTTTGACGGAGGCACCGACATAGCCGAAGCCATTAAAAATAAATTTAAATCGACATTGAACGAAATGGGTTACAAGGGACGTGTTCGCGTGATGACCAGCAGTTGCCTGGGCGTATGCCCCACCGGCTATCAGGCCATTTCACAAATTTCCGCAACAGATCCCAGCTTAAGCAAAAGTTACGTTTTTAATCCTCACCAAGAAACTTCACAGGTGTTCGAGGAAATCAAAAAAACTTTAACTTAGAGCTTTTTCACGCACGCAAATTTCTTTTGTATTTACGCATTAAGTTATCGAAAAATTTATCCAATTTTGGATTGCTCTCCTTTTGGAAATTAGGAAAAATCAATTTGGTCGAATCGGTTCAATTGCATTCGGCCGGTCACTTACGGAGGACTCTGTGAAAAAAATTATGATCATTAACTGGATCATCGCGACAGCATTTATTCTTTCATCATGCACTAAAAAAGAAGACGTCATCTTGATCGGTGAATACGGTTCACTGACAGGCGACGATGCCACTTTTGGTATTTCTACCAATAAAGGTATCAAAATGGCGTTTGATGAAATCAATGCTAAGGGCGGGATCAAAGGTAAAAAAATCAAACTGATTACGGAAGACAATCAGGGGAAAAATGAAGAGACGGCAAAAGTCGTTAATCGTTTGATCACTCAGGATAAAATTGTGGCCCTGATCGGTGAAGTCGCATCGGCTCGTTCAATGGTGGCCGCCCCCATTGCGCAAAAGTACGGCATTCCGATGGTTTCTCCGAGTTCGACAAATCCAAAGGTCACTCGAGAAGGTGATTTTATTTTCCGTGTTTGCTTCCTGGACCCCTTTCAAGGTTTAGTGATGGCCAAGTTCGCTTATGAACATTTGAAAGTTAAAAAAGCCGCTATTTTCAGAAAAAATGGCGACACTTACAGTGAAGGTTTAGCAGACGTTTTTGCTTCGGAATTTAAAAAAATGGGTGGCGAGATCGTCATCGATATTCAATATCAACCTAAAGACATCGACTTCAAGGCTCAGCTCTCTGAAATCAAAGCTAAAAAGCCTGAAGTTATTTTTGTTCCTGGCTATTACAGTGATGCCGGAAATATTGCAAAACAAGCAAAACAAATTGAATTAAAAGCCACGCTATTAGGTGGAGATGGTTGGGATTCTCCTAAATTGCACGAGATCGGACAGGATGCCATCAATGGTCAGTATTTTTCGAATCATTACACAACTGAATCAACAGATCCCATCGTCGTCGAGTTTATTAAAAAATTTAAAGCTCGTTACAACGACGAAGTACCAGATGGTCTAGCCGCTTTAGGTTACGATGCCGCTCGCGTGGTGGCCGAAGCCATCGAGCGCGCAGCAGAAATCAAACCAAAAATGATTCGTGATGAAATTGCGAAAACAAAAGACTTTGCGGGCGTCACTGGAAAAATCTCGATCAACGCCGAGAGAAATGCAGTCAAAAGTGCAGTTGTTGTCCAGGTTGAAAACGAAAAAAGAAAATATGTGACAACAATTAGTCCCTAGGACATGATTGTTCTATGGAAGAACTGCTGCAGCATTTGATTAATGGTCTGAGTCTTGGAAGTATTTACGCCCTGATCGCATTAGGATACACAATGGTTTATGGTATCCTGCAAATGATTAACTTCGCCCATTCAGAAGTTTATATGATGGGCGCCTTCTTTGCCTACTTTTCTGCTAAATATTTAAATCTCGCGGCGAACCCTGGTTTTGGTTCGCTGGCGATTGTTCTGGTGATCACGATGGCGTTATGCAGTCTGCTGGCGTTGACGATCGAAAAATTTGCCTACCGTCCACTTAGAAAAGCTCCTAAATTGAATGTTTTGATTACGGCGATTGGTGTGAGCTTGTTTCTGCAATATTTTGCACAAATCGTTTTCGGTGCTGACCCAAAAGTATTTCCGACTTTGATTGAAGACCAATTACTGTTCACGATCGCGGGCGCGCCGATTAAATCATTCGATGTAACCATTTTGATTGTCAGTTTGTTTTCAATGGGAACGTTGCATTTTTTGGTTTACCACACCAAGTTGGGTCAAGCGATGAGAGCCGTCAGTCATAATGCGGCCGTGGCGTCCATTCTGGGAGTCAACGTATCTCGAGTGATCGCCTACACATTTATTATTGGCTCCTCGCTGGCGGGTATCGGGGCTATTTTGGTGGGAATTAAATATCAAAAAATTGAACCGATGATGGGCACCATGATCGGCTTAAAAGCATTCGTGGCAGCCGTACTGGGCGGCATCGGCAGTATTGCGGGTGCGGTGACTGGTGGTTTGATTCTAGGTATTTCGGAAATTTTAGTTGTGGTTTATGGGTCGTCTCAGTACCGAGATGCCTTAGCGTTTTTAATTTTGATCGTTATTCTTTTAGTTAAACCAGCAGGTATGTTTGGTAAAAACAGAATTGAAAAGGTATAAATGAAAGCACTAAAAATTCCTCTCATCGCGGCGGTCGGGATCATTGCCATTGCTTCGCTTTTGGGTCTTCTGACTAATCCGTATATTCAGCTTATTATTTTGTTTCTTTTTATTAATTCTATCATGGGCATGAGTTTGAATCTGGTTAATGGTTATACGGGACAATTCTCGTTAGGTCATGCCGGCTTCGTCGCCGTCGGTGCTTATTTCACTGCGATCATGACCACCAAGTTCCCAGTTCCGGCTGGTCTATTGAGTATTCCTTATTTTGTGTTGATCAGCCTGGGCGGCGGTCTGGTTGCCAGTATGTTTGGTTACATCGTTGGCTTACCTTCTTTGCGATTGAAAGGTGATTACCTTGCTATTGTTACATTAGGCTTTGGTGAAATTATCCGCGTGAGTTTGAATAACATCAGTTATTTTGGAGGCGCGTTGGGTGTCTCTTCAGTGCCTTCACTTCCTGAAATTGATCTCGGTGGATTTGTGATTTCCTCGTTTATTACCTCGGTGGCGTTTGGCACGTTCTGGGCGTTGATTTGCTTCTTCGTTATTTGGCGTTTACTGAAATCCAGCCACGGTCGTTGTTTCTTGAGTGTTCGCGAAGACGAGATTGCGGCCGAGGCCATGGGTATCAACACCACAAAAACCAAAGTCCAAGCTTTTGTTGTTTCCAGCTTTTTCGCCGGTATTTCCGGAGCTTTGTTTGCACATTTCACAAATTACATCAGTCCCGCCAGTTTTACTTTTCTGATGAGCATCGATGCCGTCATCATCGTCGTACTTGGTGGTATGGGCAGCATGACTGGTTGTATTACATCCGCATTTATCATCACGCTGCTTCCCGAGATTTTACGTTCCTTGAAAGATTACACGGGCGGGATTGATTTCCGTATGATCATTTATTCACTGGCTTTGATTTTAATCATGATCCTCAGACCACAAGGTTTGTTTGGTGACCGAGAAATCACTTCATTATGGAGAAAGAAGAATGTCGGCTCCTCTACTTGATGTGCGCAACGTCACCATGCAGTTTGGTGGCTTGAAAGCGGTTGAAGGATTGTCTTTTCAAGTTCACAAAGGACAACTGGCCGGTTTAATTGGACCTAATGGTGCCGGTAAAACCACGGTATTTAACATGTTGACGGGCGTATACACTCCGACTTCGGGTGAAGTCGCATTTGAATCCAAGAAAGTCAGCGGGCTTAAGCCGTACGAAATTTCCAGCCATGGGTTGACTCGCACATTTCAAAATATTCGTTTGTTTAAAAACTTGACGGTTTTAGATAACGTTCTGATCGCCAACCACCAGCATGTTCAGTACACATGGGCGGATGCCTTACTGCTGAGTCAAGCCTTTGAAAGCGAAGAAAAGAAAATCACCGAAAAAGCCAAAGAGATTCTGCATATTTTTGGTCTATCCAACAAGTTCCATGAAAAATCATCGAATCTGCCTTATGGTGAACAACGCAAGCTCGAGATCGTTCGGGCATTAATGACCGAGCCGAAAATGATTCTCTTGGATGAACCGGCGGCGGGCATGAATCACTCCGAAACACACTCGTTGATGGAACTGATTGCTAAAATTCGCAAGGAATTTAATCTTACCGTGTTGTTAATCGAGCACGATATGAAGTTAGTTATGGGTATTTGCGAGCAAATCTTTGTATTGGATCATGGTGTGAAAATCGAAGAGGGCGCTCCAGAGAAAATTAAATCATCAAAAAAAGTCATCGAGGCCTACCTGGGTGTCGATGCGGAATCCGAGTCACACTAATGTTGAAAGTTACAAATTTAAAAGTTAAATATGGCGCGATTCAAGGTTTAAAAGGAATTTCATTTCATATTAACAAAGGTGAAATCGTTTCGTTAATCGGCTCTAACGGGGCTGGCAAAACAACGACGCTAAGAGCTTTGTCCGGCATCGTCGAAAGCCAAGGCGAAATTGTCTTTAAAGATAAAAATATCTCTACCGTACCCTCACACTTGCGAGTCACCTTGGGAATCGCACAATCACCCGAAGGTCGAGGAATTTTTCCGTCGATGACAGTGCAAGAAAATTTGGAGCTGGGCAGCTACAGTCGTTCGGACAAAGATCAAATCGCAAAAGATTACGAGCGTTGTTTGCAATTGTTTCCGCGAGTGAAAGAACGTCTGTGGCAATTAGCCGGCACACTTTCCGGGGGAGAGCAGCAAATGGTTTCCATTTGCCGAGCGATAATGTGTAAACCAGATTTGTTATTGCTTGATGAACCCTCACTGGGCCTGGCTCCTTTGATTGTCAGTCAGATTTTCGAAATTGTGAAACAATTAAATTCCGAAGGAATGACGATCTTGCTGGTCGAGCAAAATGCGAAACAGTCATTGATGATCTCCCATCGCGCCTATGTTTTGGAAACAGGCCTTATCACCTTGGAAGGTGCTGGCAGTGACCTGTTAAAAAATGATGAAGTTCGACGCTCGTATTTGGGAATTTAGCATTTTGCTTGCATGATCAAACCAAGATCGAGTTTGCAATTATCTCCTTAAACCAACAATCGTCTGCGTATATACTTGAATTGAGTTCAATGAACTAAATGTTTAATTTACAGAGGATTGTATGAAACGCAAACCATGGCCTTTGATCGTTTTAGCATTGCTTCACCTTTTTGCTCCGTTTGGTAATATCATCGCCAATTCTATTTTTGCCAATGTTTCTATCTCGGTATACATACGAGCACTTTTTCATCCTGATGAACTGGTCCGAACTTTGATCTTTTTATGCATTCCTATTTTTGGTGGCATTTTAATCTATATCTGTAAAAAATGGAGTTATTACCTGTATTTAGTTTTGATGATTTTCCCATTTTTCTACAGCTATCTGTCATGGCAATCACAGCCATCTACGGAACTGGGTGTTTATTTGATCGCGTTTTATGTGATAAATTTGCTCGTGGTGGGCTATTTTATTTTACCCCAAGTTCGTCAAGTCTATTTTGATCCGCGCCTACGCTGGTGGGAAACAAAGCCACGTTTCAAAGCAGAGTTTGAAACAGCCTTCACTTGGGTAGATCAAAAAGGAACTGGAGAAATCAAAAATCTTTCCGAAGGCGGCTTGTTTATTGAAACTGATCTGAAAATGAATACACTGGGTAGAATTGATATCGATTTTAAATACAAAGAGCAAAATTATGCCCTCAAAGGCGAAATCGTTTATGCCAAAAACTCGAATGGCAAACATGGCTACGGCATCAGTTTGCTTACAAAAGATACGGATCGCGAGACAGTGAATCGCTTGATTAATTCCTTAAGCGATCAAGGTTTACTGATCGCCGGTCGCGCGCCCACCAACGAGGACACTTTCACCTACTGGATCCATCGCCTTTTCACAGAAAAAAAAGGTTGGGTTCCCGAAACGGACAACCCACGCAAGTGAATGGTTTTACTAAATCTGTTCTTACCAAACGTCCTCACTAACGTACGCATGTACATTGTCCAAGGGGTTGCGGGCTGAGTGACACCGATGGCGATACGATGACGATTACACTTCCTCGTTGTGCCCAATATTTTTTGAAATCTGTAACTCGCAACGTATTATCTTTTTGCTCGCGCGCTAGCCAAGGATCCATCAAAGTAATATGGTCATTACGAATATCTTTCACTAGACTGTAGTGACCGGCGTCCTCGTCCCACCACGTAACGAAAACCACTTGATTCTGACAAATCGCTTTTTCAATCTCGTAAAATTCCACCCCGCGCTTAAGATACGCATGAAAGCCAAAGACGATCGCCAGTTCTACAATATTTTCGGGTGGAGTATAGCCTAATTCGAATGTTTTCAGCAGTTTGGCAAAATAAATTTCTCCTAAAGATTGTCCTCGAAAAAAACGAAACATACTTTCAAAACAAGCAGCCCCACAGGTAAAATCCAAAGTCTGCGCAATTTGTGGCAAATGAATAGTCAAATGCTGGCAACTAGACATGCACAACGTTCTCATTGTTTGTGTCACTATCTATGTCATTCTCGGCTTCATTCTTTGGCGCCACTTTATTGTTGTTCAAAATAAAGTATGTACACGCCACAAATGCAATAGACAAAATAAAATGAGACACCTGCAATGGCTCTTTAAATATAAGCCACTCGAGAGGCTGAATGACAATCGACGCTAGTAACGTAGGAAACTCGGCAGTCGCGATATCAACCAGCGCGTACAGTTTCATGGTCGCATAGTAGGCGCCAAACATCCCGATTCCAGAAACAATTCCCACCCACAGCGCCTGATGATTCCACCCCGACGCCACTGAGGTGTCAGGTATTTTTTGCGCTAATCCATAGGCCATCAATGCCAGTGCCGGCGTCAGAATAGTGATCCCTTGATTTTCTTCGTTCATACTTTTTTTAATAAAGGCATATCCAAAACACAAAAGAAACAAACCAAACAAAAGCGTTCCCAATCCCAAAATCCAATTTGGCTCGGACTGAATTTTAAGCGTATACAACACCAGAAAAACAATCGAAATAAATGACAAAACCTTGGCGCGCACCGAGGACGGCTGACCAACCAACGAACCCAAAATGACCAGCATCGGAACATCGACATTCGAAATCACCGCCACGGTCGAAGCCGAAAGCCAATTATAACTTAAAGAAAATGCGGTCAATGCCATTCCCGCCACCAAAGCACGGATGGTCTGTGTTCCAATAGACTTAGGAACTAAAGATAGTTTTTTAACGCGGGCAAAGACCACCACAAGCCCCAAACAAACAAGGCCCCGCAAAATCAAAGTCTCTGAAAATATCATCCCGCTGGTCGCCAAACAGCGAATAGCAAGCCCCATCAAAGAAATTGATGTAATCAATATGAAAGACCAAAAATAGAACAGAACACTCATACAAAACCTCGGTTACAATCAAAGGCACTGTACAAGAATTAAAATATAAATAAAATTGATGAATTTATAACGAAATCGTTCTGTTTTTCTAAATGATCGCCATTTATTTAAATGAGTTCCATGCGACTAAGTTTTAGCGGCGGCCGCGGCGACAATGCGCTCTTGTACGCGAGCAATCAATAAATCCAAAGCCTGCGTGCGAATCCGATACTTTGGCCAAACCGCCACGATCTTATAGTCCGCCTCCCATCCCCGCGGAATGTACGTTTCGATTTCTAATCGATGACTATAAGCCAAGAAGTCGGGTAACAACGTCCACGCCTCACTGTATTTCAACGCCTTGATAGCCACATCATAACTATCAAACATATTAGCTATTTTAGGCTGAATACGAAGACGTTGAAATGCGGGATGGTTTTCACAGTTCTCAATCCCTTGAGCGGCCAAAGCCGCCAGCATAGGATAGCGCTCTAGATCCTCCAGACGACGGTCTTTCAAGAAAGGATGTTTTTTTCTGAAGCAAATGACTAATCGCCCTTGATGAAGAACCTCTTGTTCGTGGTTAGGGCCCGACTGAGGGGAAAAGCAAATTCCCAGATCGACCTCTCCTGTACCTGCGCGCGCCAATACTTCGCCCGAGCGTAAAGAATGCAATGTCGAAGTCAATGCCGGATGCTGCTGCTGAAGATCCATCCAGATCGGAGTGAGAAATTCTGAACACAGTGTGTGCGTAGCCGCCAATCGATAATGGCCGCGCATCGTAGAACTTTCAGAAGACAGCTCTTCACGGATGCGTCCGGCTTCGGTCAAAAGGAACTCGGCACGATCTAACAAAAGCTTTCCATGTTGGGTCAGCTTGATCTGACGACCCATTTTTTCAAAAAGTACCCGTCCGAATTCTTCCTCTAAAGCCGCAATACTGTGGCTGATCGCACTGGGGGAAATATTCAGAAATCGCGCGGCTTGACCGATATGCTGACGACGAGCCGTTTCTACGAAATATTGTAGTTGATCGAATTTCATGACAACTCCTGTCGCCGATCTTTTATCAATCATTCTGTTTTTTTCAACAAAAAATATGAAAATAGATCATTTTTATTCATCTAAAAAATAAGCTAGTTTCCACTCTAAGAAAAACAGGAGCCGATATGAACATCGCATTTATGAATCAAACCTCTTTGAATGAAGCCTATGGCATATTGTGCCGTGCCGTTTCCTGGCCCTATTCCAAAGCGTCCATGATGCCGACCTTCTGCCAAGTTCCTTTGAATGGTGCGACGACGACTCACTCGCATTTTGAACCGGAAATTTTTTTCATTACCAAAGGAGACGGCGAAATAACGATCGGTCCAGAAAGTCAGATCGTTTCAATGGGCGATTTAATTCACATTCCGACCAACACCCCGCATACGATTAAAAATATCGGAAACCAAGCACTCGAGTTTCTTTCTATCTACAGCGAAGACTTTGAAATCCCATTACTGCCCCAACAGGTGTTGATAACGGCGGCGCCGCCAACACCCAACGGACCATTGCATTTGGGGCATATCAGTGGTCCCTACCTAGCCAGCGACATCGTGTCTCGTTATTTACGACAACATTCGTCGGATGTTTTTTCTCATAGTGGCACGGACGATCATCAAAACTATGTGTCCGAAAAATCTCACGCATTGAAAATAAATGTCGATGCGTTTCAAAAAACACAACGCCAGCGAATTCAGCGTGGATTAGAAAATCTGAGTATACACTTCGATGAATTTATCGAACCCAAATCAAGTCATCATTATCAACATAAAGTGTTGAACTTCGTTGAACGAACCCTTCAATCGGGAATCATTGAAAAAGAAGTCTTGACGTTACCTCACTGCCCGGACTGCGAGCTGACATTAATAGACTCTCTCGCCGATGGAATCTGCCCCGTCTGCCATTCTCCTAGCCGCGGTGGTTGTGAGTCGTGTGGTCTGGTAGTACCACCTCATCACCTACTGAACACGCATTGTGGTCGCTGCGGACAAATCGCTGATAGAATAACCGAAGAGGTTTACACGTTTAATGTCGGGCAGCACTTTCCACTTATTGAAAATGAACTCGACAGGCTGGCTTTGCCACCCCGTCTGCGCGAACTCGTTTCCAAAGTAAAGGCCCATCCTGACTATAAAGTTTTAGTCTCACACCCAAGCAACAATCATTTAGGACTAAAACTGCCCGGCTCGAATCAACATATTCACGTTTGGTTTGAAATGGCGGCTCACTATGAATCATTCGCACACAGAGACGAAACATGGATACACTTCTTCGGGTTTGACAACAGCTTTCACTATCTTATCTTTATTCCCGCACTTCTAAAAGCGATGAGCCCCAAAGCCAAACTGCCGGACGTGGCCGTGGTGAATGAATTTCTTCTTTTAGATGGGCTGAAGTTTTCAACCAGCCGCAATCACGCGATCTGGGCCGACGAGTTTTCTGGCGATGCGGACGCACTTCGCTTGTACTTATGCGCACATCGACCGGCGAGGCAAACAAGTAATTTTTCAACCGAGGAATTTCAAGTTTTTTCCACCCTGCTGAGCAAGCAAATCCGTCTCATCCAAGATCGTTTTCAAAATGTGAAACCTCACACCGGCAAATTTACATCCAGCGCCGACCAAGACGTTCAACGATTTATTCGAGACATGGCAAACGCTATGTCACCCCGAACTTTGGATTTACGCCAAGCTGCACGTCGCATTCTTTTATTTATAGACCATACCATTCACGGCTTTGGAAATGCGGCCGATGACAAACACCGCATCCAAACACTTGCCAACCAGTTGACGCCATTTATGCCCTCAACGAGGATCTTATGAACGAATACGAGTTTGACATTGTCATCATTGGCGGTGGCTGTATTGGCAGCAGCATTGCCTTTCATCTGGCTCAAAAAGGCTTTAGACACTTTGCCATTGTCGATAGCGGACGTAAAAATCTGAGTGCCACTTCGCAATCTGGGGGGCTACTGCGCGTGTTTCACGAAAATACCGATCACGTCGACCTGGCATTACGCCACCACGAACTTAAGAAAACTCTGCAAACCCAAAACATCTTGCTCGAAACAAACACGCCAAACGGCAGCCTGTATTTTTTTGATCGAAGACGTTTTAACGACTACACGCTCAACTTGCACAAGATGGAAGCCGCTGGATATCCGTTTGAAATCGTAACGGCAAAAACCGGCGCTACACGATTTCCTATGTTCGCATGGAACGCAGACTCCTGGGCGGTCTATGAACCGCTGGGAAATCATGCTTCCGCCAACCAATTTTGTGATGACCTGCTTGACTACAGCCAACACAGCGGACTGACCATGATAGACAACTTTGAAGTCGAGCGAATTTGTTTTTTCCGCGATCGATATCGTCTTTTCAATCGAGCACACTCTGTTTTCGCAAAGACATTGATATTCGCAGGCGGGGCGCGATCGATCCCTCACCTTCACGAGCTTGGGATCGGTCACTCGCTGAAAGCCCAAGAACTAAAAGTCTATAAGTCTAAGGAGAGCCTAAGTACGTTGAATATTTCGAACGCCGCTGAAAATAGTGCGATTCCAAATTTTTTTGATCGTGAAAAATTGCAATACAGCGGCGTCGTGGGCCAGCAAAGGTTGATCGTTTCGGATTTATCTTTGGAAAAACTGAATCATTGTTTTGACCCCGAACGTTTTCAGGAAATCTGGGCCCTGGACTGCTATGCCCCACAACGCCTAGGCTATGCGGGATTTCTGGCGGGACACCCTCGTCTGCTGTTAGCCACCGGATGGGGCGGCACCGCTTTTAAATTTTCGCTTGAAATTGGACATCGAATTGCCCAGGCCCTTGAAAATAAACCCATTGAAAGGAGCATTGCTCATGCGTAATCAACCACGAAAAACTTTAGCCGTGATCGGCGCCGGCCCTAAAGGCATTGCGATCGCCGTCAAAGCCAAAGTCTTAGAGGAATTTGGCTTTCCTGTGGATCGAGTGGTTCTGATCGAGAAAAATAATGTCGCCGCTCACTGGTCCGGTGAATTTGGATACACTAACGGCGAAATGAAATTGGGCACATCACCAGAAAAAGATGTCGTGTTTCCTCTGGAAACGGACGTCGGTGATCCTGTGCTGAATCAACGTGTGCGCCAAAGACTTTTGCAATTCACTTGGATTTCCTTTCTGGTAGATACCGCCCAATACTCGGACTGGGTCGATCGCGGGCGACCGGCGCCTTGTCATCTCTTCTGGGCAGATTATCTGCGCTGGGTGTCCGTACAATTGGGACCACAAATTAGTATCGTCACCGGACACGTGATCGAAGCCGATTTGAATTCTCAAGGAAACCAATGGGAGTTGAAACTGAAAGACTCTAAGCCGTCTATTTTTGCGGATCGTCTGATGCTGACCGGGCCGGGACAAACCCGCTTGAACTTCATTCGAGACACGTCCAAAACATTACCCCCTCAGTGTTATGATTTAGAGTCTTTCTGGTCCGCCATTAAAAATAAAACCCTTAACCCAGTTGGAAAACTGGCCGTCATCGGAGCCGGTGAAAATGCCGCTTCGGCCCTGTTGGCCTTGTCCCAATATGCGGTCAATATGCCGGTGGATGTGATTTCACCGAAAGGATTTATCTCGACCCGAGCCGAAAGTTTTTACGAAAACCAAATATACAGTCAGCCAGATCGAAATCGCTGGATGACTTTGGATCCTAAGGATCGAATCGACTTTATCGAGCGCACAGACCTGGGTGTGTTTTCAGTACACGCCATGAGTCTATTGAATGAACAAGCACGACATCAAATTATTCCCGGGCGAGTCACTGATCTGACGACCACCTTGCAAGGCCTTGAAATCCAGATCGAGTATGCGGGGCAAAAAACGCAGCGCCAATATGATCATGTCGTCATTGCCAGTGGTTTTGATCAGACCGCGACGCTGAAAAAATTATTATCGCCGCGCGCACTACGCCGTGTGGAGTTGGCCTTAGGTGAAGAACTCACAACGTCAAACTTGATGGCTTCCATTGAACGCGATTTATCGGTCAAGAATGTCACTCCGTCCCTGCATCTGCCGATGTTGGCGGGATTGAGTCAAGGTCCCGGCTTTGCTAATCTGAGCTGCCTGGGACGACTTTCTGATCGCGTGGTGATTCCCGCGGAAAAAATAGTTTCACAATCTGTACGTATCGTCGAGCAGGCACTATGAAACACGAAATTGCTTTTGTTGACAAAAATCATCAACATGAAATCGAACAATTGCGCAGGCAAGAGTATGCGCAAGCCAGCGGCTACTCGTTAGATTTAAATTCTCTGCGTTGGCAAACTTCGGACGATGAAAGTTTCGTGATGGTCGCCAAAGATAACGGTACCATTGTCGCCACCATGAGAGGGGAGGTTATTTTAGATCCCTCTGTATTGGAAAAGAAATTGGAATGTCCGTGGGATTTCGAAACACCACGGCAACTGCCGGTGCTGCTGCTGAGTCGGGCGGCAACCTTGAAATCATACCAGGCACAAGGACTGAATCTGGTGATGAGATATTGGTTTCTAAAACTTGCCGAGCACTATCGTATTCCCATGGTGGTGGGAACTTTTGTTACCGGGTCACCACGACAAAACACTCTGCTGTCCATGGGATATCAGTTTCATGAAAATAAACAGGGCTGGCAACAGTCAACATATCGATCGCATCGCGACGTCATCGTGGCCGTGCTAGATATGGAAAACAAGCCACAGGCATTTACCTATTGCGAAAACAAATTTGTAACCAATAAAAATCCGTATGCGCTGTCCACGGATTTTCCAGAAATAAAATATGTGAGGAGTTTATGAATACGGGATCTTATCAATTCGAAAAATTAGAAAGCCGGCACCACGAGGGAACGATGCTAGCGGAACGGGCCAACATGCGACTCGAAGACTTCCCCAACTTGCTTGTACGTCACCGTTTTCCCACAGACGGACATATCCTAGAGGTCGGCACCGCTCAGGGCATTCGCGCCAAAGTCATCGCCGAAAAATTTCCTCGGACACAAACAATCGGAATTGATCGCAGTGCAGAATTGATGGCCGTCGACTCGACACCGAATTTAAAATTTCAGTACGCCGATGTTTACGATCTGCCTTTTCTGGATAACACGTTCGACTTTGTCTACGCGCGCCTGGTGTTCATGCATCTCAGTGATCCGCTGAAAGCACTAGCCAATATTAAACGTGTGCTCAAACCTGGCGGCCGAATTTTGATCGAAGACGCTGATCGCGATTGCATGTTCTTTGAACCGGCACCACCCTCATTTCCCGATTTCTGGAAAAAAGTTCAGGAAGGCCAACGCCGCTGGGGCGGTGACCCCAATGTAGGCCGTAAACTGGCGCCGTTACTGAAACAGGCCGGGTTTACCGGCATTCAAATCGAGACCCAACCCATCATCGGTGGCGGACTCGAGATAGATTTCCTTGTGCGAACGCTGATGCCCAGCCTGAATGTTTATTTGTCTCCCGAAGATCGAGATCAAGGTAATAACGCAATCAAAGATCTAGCCGATTTGGCCAACACCAACCCACTGGCCACGTTTTACCATTTCTGGTTTGTCGTTAGCGGGGAAAAAAAATGATTTCCAGCACCGAACTCAAACGCCACCCCACATATTTCATGGACCAATCAGAACCCGATCAAACCACCGCCATCGCCGCTGAATCGAAAGATCAAAGCATCCAAACCGGTGTATGGGAAAGTGGTCCCGGCGTGCTGACACTGGAATTTAAATGGTCCGAGACCGTTTACATACTGGATGGGTATGCACAGATAAAGAATTTGAAAACAGGTGAGTTTTTCACTTTAAAAAAAGACACGTTGGCTCTGTTTGAAAAAGGAACAACGTGGTCATGGCATGTTCCCTGGAAATTGAAAAAGGTTTTTACAATTATAGACTACTGACGTCCCCTTCGATGCGTTTGAATTGAAATGGCTTCACCGTCATTTTTTTTCCACCTTGAATGATGACCTCGGCCGCCGAGGGCGGAGACGCTGCTTCGGGCGTTGGATCAAAGAACTGCGAGAACGTATTCAGCAAGCTATTGTCAATTTCCGGAACCGTTCGCTTCGCCCCCGCTTCTGTTGTTGCAGTTGTCGCTGATGTCGATGTCGACGTTGACGTTGACGTCGATTTTGCTATGGGCGTTGGCGCTACTGGTGTTTGACTGGCCATCACGGATCGAAACTGATCGCCTAATTTTTTTAAATTTTGGTTGTCGACCTTAGGAACTTCAAAGGCTGTTTCCAAATTACGAAGGGGATTGTTGTCGATTTTGGTCTCAAACAACGTCGGCACGTTCAGCTCGACGTCGTGGGTGTCCAAATCCGCAAGTTCTTGTTTGGCCCACTCGGGAAGTTCACTGACTTCGAATTGAAGTTGCTTGTGATTCATCTTCAAGATCAGCTCGATCTCTCCACGTGATAAATCCACTGCTTGAGCAATGTCTTCGATCGTAGCCCCGGCATGAGCCATTTGGGCCGCCTTTACATATTTTTTTGTGTACTGACGCTCTAAAATTTCCTGATGAGGAATCTTATCCTGGAAAATGTTAGCGACTTCCAAACTTTTTGCGATATTTTTTTCAATCTTACCAATGACCTTATCGGCATCAATGAGTTTGGCTTGGATATCCTTTATTTTTCCTTCCAAAATTGCCACCAGCTGATTAACTTGAATCTCGGTCCGGTCTGATAAGTCCTCTAACACGGCCAATTTACTTTGCAACAACTGCAAACCTTTACTGAGTCTTTGATCTTCTTGATTCTGAATTTTGGTTATTCTCACCCAAAGAGTCGCGATGGCCGCAACGGAAACCACTTGAAAGATAATCAGAATTAAATACGTAATACCCACGAAATACTCCCTAGGCGTGTACGGCCACGCTCTATTCTGATTTTACGAAGAGGACCGCATCGTCACAAGTCTGGTTCGCAAAGACCGCTGGACCTAAGCCTTTCTCCCGCTGAAATGAACCCTAGAAATAGGTTCAGAATTGAGAGCCTCGACTTTTGTCATCAACAAAACACTGATAATATTAAAGTTATAATAGGTTTTTACGATATGTACGATACGGAAGTTAAGGAGTTAAAATCGTTATGAAACTCACAATACTATTTTTGATGCTGACATCATTATTTTTTGTCGCTTGCGGGCCAGTGAAATTTTCCTCGAGTTCGAGCCAACCAACAGATACCGATACGACAGTGAAGAATACCGATGTTCCTCCTACCGATAACGGCGGCGGCGATAATGGTAACGACGACGATGATGATGATCCCACGACGCCACCACCTTCTGTACAAACTCGCGATGTAACAACCTCCCACACAGTTGAATCCAAACAAAGTAAGGTCGACATTTTACTGATTGCGGATAATTCAAGCTCTATGAATGTGGACAATATGAAACTCGCTGATCGATTGACAACATTTGTGTCTCAATTGGAAAGCGCTGCTATTGATTGGCAAATGTGCCTGGCCGTAACCTCGTATATCACCACTGGTGGTTATGACTATTGGGGACTGTCGGTCTCTTGGGGATCTAACACGACGGGTGCCGCTCACTTTTACCGTCCGTCTTCGCCTTGGATTTTACGACGCCAATCGGGCGCTAACCTTCCCGCTATTTTTCGTTACACTTTAGAAAACAATATATCTACGGGCGGTGCCAATACCAACGATGAACGAGGTATCAAAGCGGCCTTCTGGCATACTGAGTACAAAGACTATAATAACTGCTATCGCAGTGGTGCGGCCGTGGCCCACATATATATTTCGGATGAAGATGAACGCAGTGTTGGCGGCAATGCTGCTGAAAAATATTATGCTAATGAACTGCTGGCTTTAGAACACGACGACTATCCCAGTAATTTAGTTGATCAGGTAAAAAAGAAATTAGGTAATGATGTCAGATTCCGCGCAAATTCCATCATCGTCAAACCAACCGACACAAACTGTTTAGATATACAAGATAAACAAGGCACGAAAGCACACTATGGTCGCAAATATGAAGACCTCTCGAAAATGACAGGCGGGGGTGTCGGCTCAATTTGCGATACCGATTACTACAACAATTTAAATTTCTTCAATGAAGTGATCAATGATGCATTAGACTCAATGCCACTAGAATGTAATCCGGTCTCTAACAATGTTGCCGTAACCATTACGCCCAATCAATCCGTACAGGCCACTGTACAAGGACAAAGCTTGGTGTTCAACCCCAGCGTCAAAGCAGGATCTACTATCGTTGCAAAATATAAATGTAATATAGTAGGCAACAACCGGGTGCCATCATCGATTACCGAGGCAACACCCAGCTTGTGGTCACGAATTGTGAATTGGTTTAAGTCCCTATTTTAGAGGTAAACTCGACCATGCGATCAACTGCGGCTTTCATTTTTTCCACGGAAGTCGCAAAGCTTAAACGCAAATAACCTTGATTACCACATTCAATCCCAGGAACCGTTGCAACAAAGTATTTTTCTAACAAAATATCACCAAACATTTTATCATTCTCAATTACAACACCGTCGAATTTTTTTCCTAAATAGGCTTTGATATTGACCCACAAATAAAATGCGCCCGGTGGATCACTGAGTTTAAAACCACTGACTCGGGCCAATTCTTTCATCGCCTTCTGCTTACGATCCAAAAGAATTTTGTTCGTTTCTTCGATATCACCATCACAATGTGCCAACGCCGTTAAAACGGCGTGCTGAGAAATACTGGACGCCGATCCCGTGGACTGACTTTGGTAATCCGCCATCGCCGTAATTAATTTCTGAGGCCCCATCGCCCAACCAATTCGCCATCCCGTCATCGAAAAGGATTTAGAACCTCCATTAATGGAAACAAGACGATCTTTTAAATCGGGTGCTACATGTAACAAATGTGGAGCCACACCATTTACACGATCATTTGGCGAAAACACCAATCGATTATAAATATCATCTGAAAGAATAATGACATTAGGATGTTTTCTAAAAACATCCGCAAATGCTTGTAATTCGGCTTTTGTGTACATCAAACCCGTTGGGTTACTAGGAGAACAAAACAAGAAGGCCCTCGTCTTTGGTCCGATCGCAGCTTCTAATTGCTGAGGAGTCAGTTTGTAGTTTTCTTTTTCATCACACGTAATGATTTTGGGAACACCATCGGCAAGTTCTACCATCGTGGGGTAACTGACCCAATAGGGTGAATGAATGATCACTTCATCACCAGGGTTACACAACATCTGTAGAGCGGCAAAAATAATGAATTTTGCACCGGAACCCACAGTCACTTGGGTGGGCGCATACTCAACACCAAGTTCTTTCAGTGCATTTTCCGCAATTTTTTTTCGTAGTTCAATGGTGCCATTAGCGGGAGTGTACTTGGTGATATTTTTTTGAATAGCCTCGATACCCGCTTCGGATGCTTTCTTAAACGTTGGCCAATCCGGCTCACCTACGGTCAATGAAATGACATCATGACCCTTGGCTTGCAGATCTTTTGCCTTCGCAACAAGTGATAAAGTGGGTGACGGTTTTAAATTTAACGCTCTCTTTGAAAGCATGGCTTATTCCTTTTTTGAAGTTTTTATTTTTTCACGTAACGGTTTTCTTACGCAGTCAGGAACTAAGCCTTTCAGGGCTCCCCCATTTAAAGCCACTTCCTTAACGCCTCGAGAGCTTACATAGTAATACTCAGGGCTAGCGAAGACAAGCAATGTCTCGATATTTGGGGCTAGCCTGCGATTGATATTGGCCATTGTCATTTCATATTCAAAATCGACAACAGCACGCAAGCCTCGGACAATTTTATCAATCTTTTTCTGTTTCATATAATCAACAGTGAGTCCTGCAAAGACATCCACTTTCAAATTATCTGTTCCTTTTAATGCTTTCAAAATCAGCTCTTTGCGTTCCTCAGCTGTGAACAGAAATTTTTTCTGCGCATTGTTTGCCACTAGTACAACGACTCTATCAAAAGATTTGGAAAGACGCCTAATAATATCGACGTGCCCCATCGTGATGGGATCAAAACTGCCCGGGTAAACGACTTGATTACTGTTCTGACCTCGCTTCATTCTGGCCGCTCCTTCTGTTTGAAATAGGATAAAATTTTATCTCCATAATCACGAAAATCGAAGCGATACAGTGATCCGTAGGCTTCGTCCATGCGTTCACGTTTTTGTGATTCAATAGAAATAAATGTTTCTGAATGAAATACCGAAGTTTGGGATAAAGCGTCCATCACATCGTGAGCCATTTTCTGCGTGAATGGTGGGTCAATAAAAATAAAATCAAACTGAATATCGACTTTTTTTAAAAATCGAAAGACATCCAAATTAACAATTTCATAACGAGCTTTCTCGACTTTTAATTTTTCAATATTCTTCTTTAAGATTTCGATAGACTTTGGATTTAGATCTACAAAAACAACTTTCTTTGCCCCACGAGATATTGCCTCTAACCCCAAATTCCCCGTCCCCGAAAATAAATCTAAAACGACGGTGTCTTCTAATTCAAATTGAATTTTATTGAATAGTGCTTCTTTCACTCGATCGGTCGTAGGGCGCAGGTGATCCCCTTTAAACGCAACCAAGTGATGACCTTTATATTTCCCGGCTATAATTCGCATGTCTTAATCTACGACTTTTTCAATCAAATCGCAAATCTCGAATATATTCTCGAAAGGCTTTTTTATAAATAAATCAATTTTCAACAACGGTGGTTTTTCCACCGTTTTTTCTCCTAAGTAGGCCGACATCAATATGACTTTACACCCTAATCGTTCGGGAAAATATGTTAAAACCTGGTCTGCATTCATATCAGGCATTATGAAATCGATGACCACCAACTGCGGTTGCATCTTTTGCCAAGCTTTAATTCCCTGATCTCCATTGTTGGCGACCGCAACGGTATGTCCCCGTTTCTCTAAGGCTCGTTTCAAAGACGATGTGATAAGCACTTCGTCATCAATGACTAAGATTTTCATCGCGACTCGCTACCGGTAACTCAATATGAAACTGAGTCCCGACTCCTTCTTCGGAGGTGAATGATATTTGACCGTGAAATGACTCTACGATGCTACGTACAATACTTAAACCCAAACCATTTCCCTGAGTTTTGTCTTTGGTCGTAAAGAACGGCTGAAAAATTAAATGCTGAACTGCCTTCGGGATTCCCTTACCAGTATCGGAAACAGAGACTCGAATGACCGTCGATGTTGGATTACTGGTTTGAATCTGCACCCGTCCCTTTTCTCCCATGGATTGGATCGCATTTTTTATCAAATTAAACAAGACTTGCTGAAACAGAGACGGATTCACCCGGGCCGAATACTTTTGAGCATTCAAATCCTTTAAAAGAATATGATTACGCAGTGAAGTTTTCATCAAGGGGATAGTTCTTTCAATCAATTTATGAATATCCGTCAACTCAATGCAATTTTTATTGTCAGAAAATTCAATAAAATTACGGATAACGGAAAGACTTCGCTGAGCCGCAGACTCGATCTCGGTGAGGTCCTTTAATGCCTGAGGATTGGACTCCGCCTCTGCTTCTTTCATTAAAACCTGTGCCATCGATCGAATTCCCGTGAGCGGGTTGTTCAACTCATGAGACAAATGTCCTGCCAATTTACCGATAGTAGCCATCTTCTTTTTGTGAATTAGTTCTAACTGTAACCGGTTGCTTTCTGTTTGATCCTTGTAAGTATGAACAAAAGAGGCCTCTAATCCAAACGCCACGACATCATAACTAGAGTTGCCCACAATTATATTGCCACCGCGCAATTCACCCGTGCTTTTATTCTGCTGCAACGGACACCCCATGCAAGGCTGTTCGGAGCCCGCAAAAATTTGAAAGCATTTTTTTTGGTCGGCAACTTTTTCAAACGCATTATTGCAAGCCACCACATTGTAATTTTCATCAATAACGGCAATTGGATCCTTAATGAAATCAAAAATTTTTTCCCATCTAAAAGAAAAACTATTCATTTTTTCTTCGTTGTCGATTTTATCAAACACGATTTTCAAAATTTCTTGGCGATCACTCAAAAACTCTTGAAACTGAATATTTTGAATATCGCTTAAATGGCTCTCTACGATCAAAAAACAGTTCCCTTTTAAATTCGTCGCTATGACTCTACCGAATGGGCGCTGAAATACATTCGCAAAAAACGTAGAAAGATTTTTAGATAGCATAAAATCAAAAGACTCATGAATTTTATAATCTTTCCAACGATCCATCACTTTCAAATTCAAAATCGAAAGGTCCGTTTCCGATTTGACGTCTACGATGAAAATTTCACCCAATTCATGAAAAATTTTAAACTCATTCTTAACACTTCTTAGAAACGAGTCATAAAAGTCTGCCATAGCAACATCTTTCAGAAATTTTAACAACTGACGTTCTCGTTTTAACTTTTGGTTTTGTTCCTGATTCGAAAGCTCAATATCCAGTGTCTTAGCGATAATTTTTTCTTCTTGATCCTGCACAACCTGATCTGTCGATTTGCTTTGTTCTGCAATTTGACGAATGACTGTGCGGCGAAGCATCCGCATTCTTGACAAATCCAAAATCCGCGACAAGGTCTCGGCGCTTTCATCTTGAATGAAATGACTTATATTTCTTTGATTGACCCAATCGACGATATTCACATCTGCGGACGTCAGCCTTAAAACGATCGTCGTCGACAACTGACTGAGATCAACCCGTTGTAGCAACACCTCAAGTTCTGACAAAGACAAATTAATTATAATTAATGCCAGCGCATCCAATTCACCGAATTTGAAATCAGACGCCATAAGTTCGCGTAAACTGACATTGACTATAGAAAGATTATTATGGGCTAAGTCCGCCGTGAAAGAAGCTTTGCTGGCCGAATTAGTTGGCCAGTCTTCCCCCAGCACTAAAATTGGATATAATTTTGAGCCCGTTATTTCGGGATAAATGCTCAACTGATTTTTCTCCCTTAAGAACAATCAAAAGATCTGCTAATAGTTTTTCCCAAATTTGCAGACTCGTGATTAGTTCATATTCAACGATATCAGCCAAACATACAAAATCTTTTTTCTCAATCGCCGTAATTGCTTCACTTAATGTAACTTTTGTTTTCTCTTCGGCCTCGAATAACATCGCAAGACCCGCCGCAGCAGAATTACCCACCAAACTTTTGATCGAAATAATACTGGATATTAGGTAGTCGTAATTCTCCAAAAGAACTTGGATATTCTTGAACGACTTTTGAACACCGTTAAACCTGATCTGCGCCGAAAGTTTTTCAGTATGACCAATCATCTCGGGAAAGGCATCCAACCACCCCTCAAGCACATCGATTAAAAGTTCATTTAGATTTTCAGAAAGATATTCTAATGTATGAACTTCTGACAAACTCATGTCTTGGTACGAAGTTTCGTCAACTTCAGAAATTTCCTTTCCATTAATGATATACTGACAAACCACTTGGTTCGTCGCTTTTAAATCCATTTCGATGTCTTTAAAAACTTGCATCAATTTGGTTTCATCATCATAAAAACCCACTAATTTATCACCTGTGATTTTGAATCTATCCATGATCCCCAACCTCGTCCTGAGTGTTATCTTCCAGTAAATACGGCCTTATCAGAAGCTTAAGTTCATTATGAACTTTCAAATAGGATTCTACAATTTCATTTTCGGTTAGTGGGGGTACTTTTATTTTTTCGGCTAGACACCAGTCTATGTATACACTGACCTTGGGACTGATTCCGCGAATACCCATGATCGCTTCATCACACGAAGCTAAAATTTTTACAAATTTGCTTACTCCGTTGACCAGCGCAGATTCCAGGGTCTCAATAATCAGGTTATTAGTCTGGTTTAACTTTTCGACGCCCTTGAAAAAGACCATATCATCCGTAACTGGAAATTGTTCATTCAAATAAATAGCTTTCACCAGTCCCCATTCAAAATCATTGATAAGGTTAAATTTCAAATCGTAACTAGGCATCGTCGAAACAGCCTCAATCAATTGTGGTAAGGGCTTTTTAAATAGTAGCCCTTTAATGGCATTAGAGACTTCTGTCGATTCCACATGTGACGGTTGAATATTAAGCAGGACATAACTACCACGCGAACGAGGCCCCGTTTCCCAAAACTTTACGCTTTCAAAAGACAAGTTCAAGCACGGCGTCTTGGTCAAATTGGTGATATGTACACACAGGCTATCACCACCGATGTGCAAAGCCGAGTTTTTCAAAATCGGAAAAAGCTCTGGCACTGATGTCTTGCCAATCAAATTGATGATGTCGGTGTGCGAGTTAAAAGCATATATTTCGGGAGCCAAATCTAACTCATCTTTAGAGCCAATCAACACAACTTTAAAACCCATATGATGAGCCAAAAAATTTTTAATTACACGGGCCCAAATAAATGGTGTTAAGGTCTTTTCAGACTGACTAGCACCCAATTGAATCGTGATATAGCTATCTTTAATGGGTGAATTAAAACTAAAACCTACCGGGTACGCAAAGTCTTCACTCTGTAAATCAATGTCACATAAACTGGCAAAAATATCTATCAGGTGAAATCGGTTATGCTTGCTTGGACCGACTTGGGCAAAATAGTACGCCGAAATGGCTTCCTTCAAGGCAAAGCTAGAATCTTGAAAACGAGAATACCCAACTGTTGCCTTTGCTGTTTGACCTATGTAGTACGTAAAATAGCTAGAAACGGGTGAGAAGGTCAAATTAACAACCAAATCATAGTTCTCGTGTTGAAGACCATCCAAGAAATTCCCCAAATATTTAATACCGGCGTCTGTCGTATCAAACATTTTTTCAAATATTTCGGCCGAATTCAATTTATGGATCTTCTGGACACTCTCCAGCCCCTCCAATGCAACAGAAAAACGTTCTCGCACCAAAAAATGTAACTCGGCTTCGGGATGCTTTCTTTTCAATGCCCTGGCCACCGGCCAGGACATGTAAATGTCACCTAGCCTTGCTAGTTGAATGATTAGAATTTTCATTTAAATTTTGTTCCTTTATCATTTCCAAAAGAGATCGTTGCAACAAATTCACTTTTGAGAAACCATCGCTTTTGTATGTTTCGCTGACGAGTGCTCGCAATTCTCGCTCTTTTTGAATAAGTTGCTCTAGTAAGACAGATTGATTTGGCTTGTCTTTTGTTTCCATTTTTCTCCCCTGAATATTTGTGAATGCACACCTAAACTGCCGTCTCGAACCATCGTCTTAATCGGATAGTTGATTACATTCGTATTCGTGACCCATTTAAATAGTACGTCTTGCAGATGATCAAAATTGATTTCATCCTGACAACGATTTCGACCATAGGGGCATTCACTGGAATGCCCACATGGCCGACAATGAAAGTCAGCGCTGAAAATAATGTTACCTGCCTGGTAAGCTGCATTCTTAATCCAATGACTACTGCCCACCGAAATCTCTATTGTTGGAACATGGAATAGGGCGGCAAAATGCTTGATAGATGTATCTAGCGAGATCAACCTCGTCCCAGAATCCAAAATACGACCTAAATGGGAAAAATCACAGATCAATATGTCTGACGGCTTGAATACTGACTGAAGCAAATTTCGCTCGGATTTGGCCCCCAGAATAGAAATCTCGATCCATGGAAAACGAAATTTAAGTGAGTCAACAATGGGTCGCCACCGCGCCAGATCGATGTTCTTTTTCATATCACTGGTTGTAAGCTGGAACAAAATTCTGTGCGTCTTGCTAGAAAGCGCGGACTTGGGAGTTAACTCGATGTCATATATTTTCTTAAGCTTATCAATTAAGTGAGTTTGATCTTTCCGATTGAGATACTCATTCACAACAGATTTTTCAGTTTCTGTATAAGAAAATGTATCGTCTATCAACTTTAGAAGCTCTGCCGAGTGGTGCTGCAAGGACAAATCAAACAGCAGCGTGTAATGTTCCGAGCGCAATTGATGTACAATTTTTTTCAAGCTCAAAAACGGATAAATCAAAGGAGTAGCCGCATGGTTGATGCGCTTCTGATATTCAAATCGCGGCAATATGAAATGCTTATACTGCGCATTCATTTTCAATAGATCGACGGGAATTAAATCATTAACCAAAACATGGACCTCGACATCAGGGTGAGCCTTCTGCCACGCCTGCACAAGAACCATGTGTTGAATATAATCCCCAATTCTTGATAGTGAAGCGAAGAGAACTTTCATTTCATGAATTCCCCAAAATAGTTTAATATCTGCGCGTCCAAATGTCCGGTCTGACGATTAGCCAGAACCAAATTTTTCATTGTCAGAAAGTTCTTCTGTTCGTTCAATAAACGAATTTCAAAATCCAAATTACTGCCTGTGCTTTCCAAGTATTGTACCAAAGAATTCACTTCACGCATCAACAGCGAATTATGTAATGCTTCGTATTCTTTTTCCATTCCTTGCCAAGCCGGCCGAAAGGGCATAATTTCAGGCATTTTTTCATCTATAAATTTGTAAAGATTTTTATAAAAAACAGAGTCTGCTTTAGTACTAATTTCATAAAGCGCTAGTTTTTGTTTTTTTTTGAATTTGTCTTCTAAATGCTCTAAAACTTCGGGCCGGAACTCAAAAACATGAACGAATATATCTGGAAATTTTAACTTCAAAAGCTCGATGTGATACCCACCACCACCGCCAATAACCAGTACATCTTTTGCCTGTCTTAAATCAAATTGCGCTAACCACTTTTCGGCTTCGGATAAAGGCCTTAGATATGAACATAGAAACAAATTGTTCAATTGAGGAATCAATTTACCGTTTTTATTCACTAAAAATTGAATCATCGACGGCTCCTTTGTCTCGCACTTGGATAAATTGGGTGATTTTACTGTACAACTCATGATTTTTGGTACTTTCAGGATTCCACAAATAGGTCTTCAAAGACTCGAGCTGTGCGCGCTGAAAGTCGTTACGCTTTATGAAAATATGTATTAAAAGATGCGAGATCTGCTCGTCAAAATTGTCTTGCTCCAAATATTGGATCAGCGCATTTTGACACAGTTCCAGCTGAGCATCAGACTCGGCAAGTTCATTCATCAAAATAAGTGCCGTACGATTTTTCGGTTCCACATCCACTGCTTTTACCAAGTTGGACCAGCTTAAATCTTTATCGCCAAATTCTAAATGTGCCATTGCCAAACCTACCCATGCTTTGTCATTTTTCTGATTATTGTTTAATGCTTCTCGAAGATAGAACAAACTTTTAGAAAGTTCTTTTTTTAAATATTCCAAAACACCCAAGTTCGTGAGCAAGACATCATCTTCAGGCTTAATTGCGTATGCCTTATGAAAATACTCTTCGGCTAAATCAAATTCTTTTTCTTTTACATAAACGCAGCCGATATTTTTGTATGTTTCAAACAAGAGGACTTCATCGGAAACAAATTGCGACAGGACATCAAACAACTGCGCCAACCCAAGGTCATTTTGCTCGTTGGCGACATAGATTCGCGCCAGTTCGACACTTTTTTCTGGAGTGTATTTGATTTGCTGTGACACGCGCAGCAGCTTTAGACTTTCGTCGTTTAAACCAATCTTACTTAAAGTCTGGCCACAGATATCGATAATGGACGTATTGAACGAGTCCATATTTAGGCCTTCTCGAAGCAAAATCAATGCGTCGTAAAGATCACCATGATCCAACAAAACTTTTGCGTTATGGTACAAAAGAGCCACGACTTCGCTGGCAAACCTGGGTTTACTTGGAACAATATTCGTCGTCGCGGAAGCGCCTTCTAGCTTGTTCGTTTTTTGACTGTAATTAAAATTTAATTCCAAAAAAAATCCGCCACTTTGAGTTTACAAAATAACGGAGCAATCGAAATGCCATTTGAAATCACTTTAATTAAACTTGAAACCGGGTCTGTAGAATGAACATTGACTCTTCCCGACCAATGACAAGTCAAAATATAGTCGCCAAACAACTCGTCAACCAAAGGCAAGAGTTGCTTGCAACCTGGACTTGATCCCTATAATTCTTCTTCGTTAAAGCTTTCGTTAAAAACGGGTGTCTTGTATGCCGAAATAACTTTTTTCCCGGTGCGAACTTCTTTCAGCTCCGCGATGATCGAATTCTTCGCTGCTTCGATGCATGCCAAAATATCCACATCTTGCTCGATGATTCTTTTTACGAACGTATCTTTCAATGACAGACATTCTTTTAATTTCTGCACATCCAGCAATGACTCTTCCGCAGCTGCATGCGATACGATTTTGATTTCCTGATCAATGTAGTTCAAAATTTCAAGGATATTTTCACGTGAATCGTAAAATTCATTGATCATCTCGAATCTATTTTTTAGAAAATACTCCAGATGCGTTTCATTGATGGTATAAAACTTTTCTAGGTAGTGATTTTTTTGATCCATCAGTTCTATTAATCTTTTCATTTCCCCTCCCTCTCTCTTTTACTTTTGGTTCTCGGTTTCTTTTTTTATTTTCTCAATTGCGCCCTGCCAACCGGCATACAGATTTTCTAGAATCTTCAGGTTCTCCTGCAGGGGTTCGATCTCGTTTTTAAAATTGGCTTTGGTGTATTGCTCCATCATAAAGACATATAAAGCCTCTAGATTTTTTGAAATATCACCACCCACCTTATGATCTAAGGTGTTGTTCAGTTCCATGATGATGTCGTAGGCCCTACCAATATAGTACCCCTTGTCGGCGATCTTTTTTTCCTCGAGGCCTTTCATGGCTAGCTTGGTAAACTTGATCGCTCCTTCATAAAGCATAAGAAGAATTTTCTCTTTGGACGCCGTCTGCACGGAATTTGTTTTGTACTTCTGATGTGCATTTTTCATTTTAGCATTCACCTCGTGTCTGGATGTTGGCCGGCGGACTCGCCGGTTGTTGTTTCGGTTGAAGTTTCTGTTGGTATTGTCCTATTTGCATAAATTAAGCCCCACCTTGTTTTAATCCCGCACCGATACCGGCCACAGCGGCGCCTTGTTGCTGGATCTGGGACATCTTTTGTTCTAAATCGGCAAATTTTTTCCGCAACGAGTCCTCTTTTTTTTCCAGCTGCCGTTCTTTCTGCTCGATTTGTGAATTGAAGCGATTGATTTTTTCCTGAATTCCTTTTTTTCGATTTGCCAAGACCCCAAAGGAAGGATTCTGTAAATTGCCTAACTCTCGTTTCAAGGTATTCACAAAACCCGTTGATAACCCGTCACCACGAAAGAAATTTGAAACGTCCTGGGGTTTGCCACTGAGCGCTTTATTGAATTTGTCTTGCGAGAAATTCAGCGTTCCATTTCGGTTAAACTCAATTCCCAGCTGATTCATCGTACGAATTTCTGAGTTCACCCCTGATTGAGGATTAAGAATAATTCGGCGAAGGGTATTTTCCACTTGGCGGCTCATGGAGTCACCGCCCAATGGCCCTAACTGTTCTTTACCGTTCGCTCCTTTTTGAAGCTTGGATTGATTCTGAATGAAACTCAGTGCGCCGTTGTATGCGTCTACAAATGCTTTGATCTTGCCGGACACGGCTTCCATATTTTCTTTAACGAAAAGACGAACCTCTTTGCCTGGATTCGCTTGCTTCAGATTCAAGGTCACCCCGGGAATCAAATCGTTGATCACATTATCGGAAGTTTCGATCTCGAAGCCATCCAATTTCAGTTTCGCGTTCTGGGCTTCGCGGGCTTTATCGAAGTACATATCCTGATCACCATCCAACAGATAGATCGTCGGAAAATCCACCTTGTTTCCATCTCCTGTGCGTAGACCCGAGACAAGCAATCGATAAGGATTGTCTTTGTCGCGCGTGTCTTCAATCACGGTGGCGCGCATACCGATGTTGGCCGAATTAATTTGGCCCGCGACTCCGGCCAGTGTCGAATTACTGCCGTTGATGTATACTTCTTTGGTGCCTTCGTTGGTTTGAAATTTTATGTAACCAACACCCATTTGAGTTTTATCTTTATCTGGAAAACCGTTAGAAATCGCGCCAGGCTTTTGCGCCAGCTGAGTCACCTCGATCGAGTATTCACCGTTAACCACGGTCCCTGGATCAACACTGCCATCAATAACATTCGGATCCCCCGAGACAAGCTGCGTATCCACAAAACCTTTCGTGTTGGTCAACTCGGAAAGATTCTTATTGATGTCTCCTACTTTGGTTTCAAGATCCGTGACTAATTTCAGACTGTCTTCTTGCTTTACCTTTTTGCCCTCGATTTGCTTTAGAGGAATACGTTCGGCTTCGACCAATTGGTCGACGATGTTCGGCGGTAAGCCTGATGCCATCCCTGTTATTCTGATTCCAGCCATGAGTATCCCTTCAAGATAAAGAATACCAGAGCCGCCAAGTTTTTTTTGAGTCAATAATTTGACTTTTCCATTTTGTTTTCTATTCTAGACTAGTGAATAAATTAAAGAACATCATCGTAAAAAAATATGGTGGCGCCACCGTCGCGACTCCAGAAAAAATCAAAGGTATTGCGAAGTCCTTGCTGAGGGAATTATCTGCCGGGCATACCTTGGTCGTTGTCGTATCGGCAATGGGCAAAACCACTAATAGTTTGATAGAGTTAGCCGCGCAAATCTCGGCACGTCCGAATCAGCGTGAAATGGATATGCTTCTATCGGTCGGGGAAAGAATTTCCATGTCCCTTTTGTCGATGTCCATCCAAGATCTAGGCAAACAGGCGATCAGCCTCACTGGAAGTCAAGCGGGAATCTTGACGAATTCGGATCATGAAAATGCGCAGATCATCGACCTTAGGCCCTTTCGGGTCGTCAATGAACTGGAAAAAAATAAAATTATCGTCTTGGCGGGCTTTCAAGGCGTCGATCCCCATACGAAGGAAATCACCACGCTGGGCCGCGGGGGCAGTGATACCACGGCGGTGGCTGTCGCGGCGGGATTGAAAGCCAACCAATGTGAAATTCTGAAAGACGTGCCCAGTGTGTTTTCTGCGGATCCAAAAAAAATAAAATCGGCAAAGATGATTTCCGAACTGACCTACGAGCAGATGATGGACATGACTTTCTGGGGAGCCAAAGTGTTGCACTATCGATCGGTGGAACTGGCCGCCGTCAAAGGCGTCAATTTATATATAGGCCCCTCGGAAGGCACGCACGCTCGGCAAGGCACGCACGCTCGGCAAGGCACGCACATTCGGTCCTACACTCAACCAAGGGAATTCAAAGTGATTCACGAAAAAATGAAAAACAAAATGGAAACCGCACTCGTTCTTTCAATCAACACGATCCAGACGGTCTTCAAGATCACGATGACGTCTAAAAAAATTCACGACGACTATATAAAATTAAAAGATCTGTTCAAAAAAAACGAAATCATTTTTCCGCAAATTCTGGCGGTTGATACTGATGATTCTAAAAACATTTTATACATTACCGCTCCCGAAGAAATGCTTTCCATGATTAAGAAAATTCCGAAAACTAAAGAGCTAAAAATCGAAGAGGGCATTTCGACAATTTGCCTGACCTGCACTGGCGTACCCACATTTGAAACTCAATCACAGATCTCTAAAATATTAGGGGACTTAAAAATAAGTCCCCTGAAAATTCAAATGAGTGCGTTGAGCGTCGTGCTATTTGTCGACCGCACGCAGTTGGATAAAGCCGTTGCCGGCTTGCACGACTTGATTACTGAGCGTTAATTTGTTGGCAAACCGATCCTGCGTCTTGAGCTTGTCCTGCAAAGTCTTGGCATTTGCCGTTAACATTGATTGACGATACAGTGCTGCCGGCTAAACGTTTGCAGTCGGTACCTTTTGCGAAGGTGTACGTACGACCTTGGCAGTTCGCACCTTCAAAAAATGTATAAGTTTTGGCACCAACTGTTCCCCCGCCACCTTCGATGCGATTAAATGCACCTTGCTGACCACCAAAATCAATAATCAATTGATCACCCTTGATTTGGTATTGGAAACCTTTGCCTTTTTCGAATTCGATTTCACAGTTGCCGGTACCTGATTTTTTATTTTCCAAAAATTCGACATCAGATTGCGACAATTTAATTTTTGTTTCTAGTTGGTTCATCGTGCCGTTATCACATTCAGCAGCAATTTTAATAGAGGTTTGAGAGACACCCACAAACACTTTGTTGTTTGCACCCCATTGACCAAGGATCGTGCCGGGAACATTTTTGTAACCTGAAAGATCCACTTTCCCCGAGGCTTGTCCGGCGGCCCCACCAGCACCTGCTCCGCCATTTCCATTGTTATTTCCCGCCGCGCTATCATCGGCACCACCACGAGAACATGAAATCGAAAAGCAAAAAACTAAAGCCAAAAGGGATTTTAAAATATTTTTCATTAGAAACTCCTGTATAAGGGGGAGTTTAATGAGGCCCCCCACCAGAAGTTGATAAAAGAAACCTAACTTTAAGGCAAATCTATTTTTTAAAATCGGGATCTAACATGGACGGCGATTTCACTTCTAGGCGTGTCTTTACAATTTTAAAAATAAACGAATTCGGGCCATTGACTAATTCGCCTTCTTTACCATTCATTCCAACTATATATCGTTTGGGATCGAATTGAGCCCCATGCAATTTTTCATAGTTCACACCACCTGTATTGCTATTACGATTAAAGCTGCTAGTCGTCGCGGCATTATTTCTAAAATATCCACCGGCCATCCCCGCGCCTCCGGGAGCGGCACCATACGTCCCACTGTTTACTTTGGTTTTTTCAGAAGGATCGGCCAGAGGCCCGCCCGCCGCAGATCCACCGCTGCCACCACCCATACTTCCACCACCGCCTCCACCACCAAGGCCAGCATTCCCTTTTTGGCCACCTAAATTTTGCCCACTACCACTTTGATAAGCGCTGTCACGAAGTGAATTTGTTAACGTCCCATAAGGATCGGCACCGCCCGCAGCGCCCCCACCAGCATTAATTCCGTTCAATCCTCCACCCTCGGCGGAACTGCCGTCGCCACTAGAAGTGACGCCTACCGTAGCGACATTACGAGAGGCATCGGCATTAGTATAGGCCGCCACACACTCTTTCGCGTTCGGTGTATTCATACATTGGCAAACAGGGTTTGATGCCGCGTAAGCCGCGTTCGAACATCGCTGTAAATCTTTACAAGCCGCACTGTTAGGATCCGTTTTACAGGCATCCACATTGTTCGCGGTTAAACCACTGTCAGTGTCAGTTTTACAATTTTTTGCAGCTTGCATCTGAACAAGAGCCGTCATCGCATGCTGAGAGGCTTCGGCCACCCGTTGCTTGAACGACATGCACTTGTTAATATTTTCTTTGATTTCAACCATCTCGGCCTGAAGAGTGATTTGCTTTTTATCGTCAGGAATACAGCCTGGTTCATAAAATTTCTGTCGAGCTTGAGTGCAATACGACTCGCAAGTATTTCGAGACGCCGCGCACATCGACTGCCAGCCAGCCAATGCCGTATTGGCAATCTTACTAATATCAGCCAGTTTTGAGCATGCTTGATTTAAGGCTACCGCACCAACACCAACCGCTTTAGTGGCCTGCATGGCTTGTTGGATTGTATCATTATCTTGATCACAACTGCTCGTTGCTTCCGTAGTATTCAAGGTACACTTGCGATGCAGTTCTTGAAATTGAGCGTAACACGCTCCCGAATCAACACTTTTGTTTTCCTGGCCGGATGCTGCTGTTTTTTCTGTAACACAATACAAATCCTCTCCATTACTATTTTGTTGATTCATATTTTTAACTTCTTCGATGCCAACACGTTCTATAGCCGCATTTGCAGTTCCAAATAGTATACAAGGCGATCCATTACTACACGTACACGAAGCCCCCCCTGTTTGCACGTCGCCGTTATCTGTTTTAATAGGGACACACTGATTCCCCTTTGCTATGGAATTATCGGGACAAATACCTTGGGAAGGCATCGTCTGCGAAAACGAAATTGCGACTGCATTCATCCCTAAGAATTGAAATGCAAATACAAACGCATAAAAATAAAATGTGCTTATTTTCACGATTCCCCCGAATCTCGCTTTCTAAAAGAAGAAGCTCTTATTATTTTATCGTAAAATTGCGGAAAAAACTGAGATTCTCATGAAAATTTTGTCTGAACACGCGCCATGAAGAGGACGGTGTCAATCTTTACAACAGCGTCTTATTTTGAAACGAATTTTTTGTGTACAATAGATCGTCGTCTGTTTTTACCAATCGGTTGATCTTACCAATCGGTCTGTTGTTTGTCCTATGTCCTTATGTCCGCCAACTGCTCTTACAACCTGCTCTTTGTCATTACCAACCTGCTCTTACCAACCTCTTGCAAAGCGCCCTTAAGACCCTGGGAGGTTTTGTGACAAACTTCCCAGGTAGGTTGGTCCACGAACCTGGACGGAGGGCCAAGCTCGCTTCATCATAAATAAAATAAATTCTTAGTCTCATTTGATGGCTTTCATATTTAAACGCCATTCTTTACATAGCTACATAGCTGCGGCTTCTAGCGAGCCCGTGTCCTGCTAAACTTTTTATGCACAACACGCTCTGCCCGTTGTTTTCGGCCGCGAACTGAAGAAAATCTAACCAATCAATTTAAGTGCTTGAGAGGGAATTTGATTGGCTTGAGCTAATGTGGACGTCGAAGCTTGTAACAAGATATTATTTCTTGTCAACTCGCTGCTCGCTTGAGCGACGTCAGTGTCACGAATACGAGAATTGGCTGCTGAGATATTTTCATACATCGTTTGCGAGTTATCGTACGTGGCTTGGAGACGATTTTGGATCGCACCTAAATTAGCACGAAAACCGTTCACTGTTGATTGGGCTTCGTCCAATGCTTCTAGCGCATCTTGCGCACCTTCTTTAGAAGTGAAATCAAAGCCATCAATACCGATAGAACTGATCGTTACATCCGACTCACCCGAGTCAAACGAGATTCTGTCCGCATCCGCATTGTTATTGATACCCACCTGGAAGTCGTAGACTTTCCCGTTACCATTAATTAATTCTTGATTACCGAACTTCGTTGTTTGCGCGATACGCTGAACCTCTGATTTTAATTGCTGAACCTCTTTATCCAAGAAGCCACGCTCTTTATCCGACACAGTATCGGAAGCAGATTGAATACCTAGTTCACGCATACGAGTTAAAATATTTGAAATTTCGCCGAGGCCACCCTCTGCCGTTTGAATTAACGAGATACCATCATTTGCATTTCGTCCTGCTTGATAGATACTTCTCATTCCAGATTTTAAATTTTCACTGATCGCTAATCCCGCAGCATCATCTGATGATTTGGTGATTCGTGATCCTGAAGCCAATTGCGTAAATGACTTCTGAATTTCTCTTTGCGAACCAGCCAAAGACTTTTGTGCGCTCAGAGACGGCATGTTTGTTGAAATTCTCATTCCCATGAGGGACCTCCCGTAATATGCTTCCCACCTAAGGAAGCGGTTAAGGTCCAGCTTTAAAACCTACTTAAAGACTGGACCAGTTGAACACGTTGGTACACCGGACTTAGGTCAAACTTAAGAACCTCATCGATCGTTACCTGGCAGTCACTCCGGATAACTTTCTCCGTCCTTAGGTCTTAACACTGAAGTCGTGTTGAACCATCTGACAAACCATTCGGCCAGGTCTTGGGAGGCTTTAGTCGTGGGAATGAAAACTGGACTAATGTCAGATATGAACTAGACTTTTATCTGGATAGTTTGTGATTTTTTCCTAGACCTTGATCTGGAAAGTTCAGAAAAAACAGGCGAGAAGTTTCTTTTTCAGGACTAACAAATAGAAAGCTTCTGGATCTTTGGCGGACACGATGCGATTTCACCCTAGACTGGACGAAGAGAGCGTCTAAGTCTGGAGATCAGTCTGACTCGGCCACCCACTTGTTTTAATCCCAAAATGTCCCCGGAAAGCCCGAAGGCTCTCCGGGGTGGGCTTAAGAGTAGAAGATGTGTGGGCGACTACTCGTTAATTATTATACTTTACTTAAAACTATTATCCGATCAGCTTTAAAGCTACGCCTTGAGACTGATTGGCTTGAGCAAGTACAGAGACCGCAGCACTTTGTAGTACTTGTGCTGAAGCTAACTCTGAAGACTCGCGCGCAATATCAGTGTCCGCAATACGTGACTTGGCCGCTGACAGGTTTTCAATTTGTGTATCTAAATTGTTGGTTGTGATTTCTAAACGATTTTGGATAGCACCAAAATTCGCTCGCATCGCTCCCACCATTTGCATGGATTCATCCACCGTATTTAACAAATCACGCGCGCTGTCTTTGTCCGTTAATGACAAACCATCAATTCCGATTGCTCCTGCCGTTGCATCTGAAGACAAATCGTACGTGATTGTGTTTTCCTCACCACCGAATGCACCGACATGGAATGTCTGACTTCCACCAGAGCCGTCTAGCAAAACTTTATCGCCGAAAACCGTAGTTTTCGCGATACGATCAGCTTCCGCGATGATGTTTTGAGCTTCCAGATCAAGAAATTCACGCTCTTTATCTCCGATATTATCAGAGGCGGCTTGAATCCCTAGCTCTCTTAATCGAACTAAAATATTACTAATCTCATTAAGGCCACCTTCCGAGACTTGAATGGCGCTGACGGCATTGAACGAGTTCATTCGCGCCATCTGCATACCTTTAACCTGCGCATTCATTGATTGAGAAATGGCCAAACCAGCGGCATCGTCGCCGGCTTTAACAATACGAGTTCCACTCGCTAATGCTTGAGAGGCATGCTCTTGTCTTTTTTGCTGCATACCTAATACCTTTTGTGCAGATATCGACGCCATATTCGTCTGTATTCTTAAGCCCATTATATCCTCCTGTGGATATTAAAGAATTTGGGGGTTAACTCTGGGCCCTCGCTCACACACTAGGTTCCAGAACCAAATTCAGTTTTTAAATACAAGCCATAGAAATCAGAACTTCCGTTTTTTTAAACGTGCGCTTTCTGCGCTACAAGTATTTCGGGCAAAGCAAGGCCATTTGATTTTTGCGTTCCACTTCACTGCACAAATGCGATCACGAATAATGTGATACGCACCTACACACGTGAGCTGACGTAAAGATCAACTCTTGGTCGTGCTTGACGGATGACCAAATGTCTCGTCCCAATACGCGGACTAAGATATTTGAGCACCGGCCCAGAATGTTTGCTGTTGCAAACACCCACTGATTTCATTTTTTTGTTGGGGGAGCTACTCAGGAAAATACTCAAGAGGTGACTGGTCTCTTAGGTATCTCCCTGGGAAGCCTTGAGAAGAGGTGTTTATCGACTGCGAATCGAGGTCCTGCTCGCAAGGTTGCTCCAACGTGTTCACAGATACATTCGGCTTTGGTCTAGGAAACTTTAGCCCTAGGTCTAGGTTATTTTACGTTGCAATGCGTCTAGTGATTGTAAACACTAGGTTTTGCTTTAAAAAATATTTTTTTAAAACCCCTCGAAAGGTCTAGTCTAGGGCGGGGTTTTGCCATGACGATGATTGATCCTCGGCGTTCGTCTACCTTTTTTCAGGCAATTAATTTCAATCCATATCCTTGAGAATCATTGGCATTAGCCAGGACTGCAACTTGATATTGCTGAAGGATTTGTGATCGGCGCATCTCTGTAAAAGATTTTGCAACGTCTGTGTCAGCTAATTTTGAATAAGCCGAACTTAAGTTCTCGGTCTGGCTTTGATTGTTACTGATGGCATGCTCCAGGCGACTTTGAACAGCGCCCAGCTTGGCTCGCGCACCACTGATTTGCGTTAATGCTTCATCGATGGAATCCAAAGAATCCCGAGCCGAAGATTGATCCTCAATCGATAAACCCTCCACTCCCAATTGTGTGGCTGTCGTGTTGGCATCTTGTTGATACGAGATCCTGGACGAATTACCTTTTTCCGAGCCCACTTGAAATTCATAGCTGCGCTCACTTCCATCCAGTAAATTTTGCGAGCCAAAGCGTGTTGTTCGGGCGATTCGATCCAGTTCCGAGTTTAGCTGCTCGAACTCATAGTTTAGAAATTCCCTTTCTGTTTCTGAAAAAGTGTCACTGGCGGCTTGCACTGACAATTCACGCATGCGAATCAAAATATTGTTTTGCTCATTCAAAGCTCCTTCTGCCTGCTGAACCAAACTGGTCGCATTTTCTGCGTTAGCGGTTGCAGCTTCAAGCCCTCTGGTTTGCGCTCTGATGTTTTCCGAAATGGCCTGACTAGCGGAATCGACTCCACTGTGAGCAAAGCGATTACCGCTTGCTAGCTGCTTCATCGACGTTTCCATGGTTCGCTGGTTTTCCTGCATCACCCTCTGGGTCGCTAGCAAAACCGATTGACTAAATATTTTCACGTTGAGCTCCTTGCCTTAAGTCCATCAAAAAGGCGCCCACACACTGTACACTCGAGCCTCGCCAAAACCCTTGGGGAGACCTCGAAAATTGGGAGTCCGATCAGTCACGATCAAGACCCCAAAAGCCCAATGACCTCTAAACGCAGTCTTAACAATTATTCTAGACGCAATGCGGTAAATATCAATAAATATTGGTTTTAAATATAACTAATATGAGATTTTCCAGCAATTACCAGAAGATATCATTCTCTGGTTGAGACAGGCTCATGGGCGCTTCAGTCATTGATTTTTTCAAAACTTTACTGGCCTCGCGCAGTCGCTTTTTATTCAGTTTTGGATAGTTATGCTTCACACGCACTTGAGTCGCGTATTCCCCCGACACCTTCTCGAAACGAAATCGGTTTTCTTTATTATCAAGACCCAGCCTACGAAAAACATTTCCTTCATCTTTAATATCATCAAAGCCAGTAAAAAAATCAAAACGCGCTCCCGATTTCAAATTTACACCAGAATCTCGAACAACAAAATACCCATCATGAGTTTCACCATTCGGCAACGCTACGCCTCGGACTGAGGGAATAAAAATCACATCACCCAGCTTATGAAAATTCAAATCACCTGCCACAGTATAGTAAGGGTCCAAGCAAATATCCTTCATTCCCAAACCAAAAGGACATTCTTTCTTAATTTTGTCCGAAAACAAGGGAGCTTTTCCCCGACGAGCGGCAAAATTAATCATTCTTAAACCACCCTTTTCATTCAGCAAGCACGCCCCCTGATCAATACACGTTTTATAATCGGACTCACAAACTTCAGCTAATGTTTGACCACGAATATTTTTAATTGATTCTTTCCGCTGGCCCTGACAGTTCAATCTTTTAACATTCAAAATCGGAATATAGTACAATGCCGGCACAATACCATTGGGGTCTTCAACTTTATTTTTTTTCTCTTCTGACTTTGCAGCCTCAATTTCTGGTTTAACAAAGACAGCCGCTGCCTTTCGCTTTTGACACGAAATCAACAAAATACATACACTGAAAAAAATCAGAAAAAATCGCAAATTTATCACGGCTCATGTATATCAGAATACCCAAATTTGGTCGCTGTCATCAGTTCAGTCATGACAATTTTTCTGTCTATGAATTTTTTATCTGTAAAAGTCTTAGGCGCACTGAAATTTCATTCGCTAATAATCGACAGCAATTCCAATATTGAAAATATCTGAACTCACATCAAGGTCTTCATTCAGACTCTGCACAGTTCTGAACTCGGCATATAGCCACATATTGTTAATCCCATATTCACGATCCATCACAAAATCGATTTCTTTACTCCACGCCGTGATATTGAAAAGGGCTCCCCCACCCGCATAACCAGCGGGCGTTCCCACAAATTTGGGAGCCTTATTGTCATCGCGGATCTCGCCCAGAACATAGTAACTCATTCCACCAACAACAAATGGAGCTATCCACTGTTTGTCCCAAAACTCCAACCGATAAATCCCGCCCGCCGAAACCGGCAACCCAATAAACGTAAAACCCTCGCGCGCGGGGGCACCGCCCTTAACATTGGGATCGGCAAATCGACCATTGCCATGGGCCGTAAAAAAACCCAGCCCAAAAACCACTCCCAACTTCCCAAATGATCGAAAAGGCTGCCATTCGTAGTCCATCATCAAATAAGAAAGATCATTTTCCCCATAAATGTCACCAAACGTGATTGGCGTCCCTGCCCCGGTATCTATATCAATGTTGGGATACGTGATCGTTCCAAAACGAATCGACGTCGACTGGTTTTTTTGTGATATTTTTTGAGTCTTATAATAATATCGCCCCGTATTTTGATCGATTAAATATAAACCTTTTTTGGCATCCGGATGGGCAATTTTTTTTCTACCAGACTGCCCTGCTGTTTCTTCAGACTCCACAACCTTGGACGCTTGCTGACCTTGAGTTCTAGGCAAGGCTTTAGGCTCTGAGGTTGGCTTGGGCACCGGTTCAGAATGCAGCATATTTTGAGCCTCTAGCTCGTCAGGTGTTTGTGTATACGGAGGCTCGTTCGGTGGTAGGTCTTCGACTACGTGCTCGGTGGGAGGCGGCGCCGCAGACGGCACTTCCAAAAACACATCTTCCGGTGAGGCCGACTGTGAGTATGAAGGCAATGAGACAACGCTCATCACCAGCACCAGAAACAGCAGCGCCCACCTCACACGACACCTCGACGCCGACGATATACATAACCCACTGCCAGCAAACTGCCCAACACTACAAACCAAAGCGGATTCAGTATCAAATACGTCAATCCAACTACCGGCAACAAACCAATTTTCACAATCACTTTGGCTACAGGATACTCGGAAACTCTCTTCGCCCATTGAGGACCGTAGGTATAATACAATTTAATAAATTTTTTCCCCAAAGGATGCGGATGCATATAGGTATTTCGAAACTCACGTAAAATATCCAAGAACGGATGATGGCGAGAACCAAAGGCTACGGTCGCAATGAAGCAATCCTTATCACTGAGCACCCCAACGACTTCGGAAGGACTGGCGCAAAACAAGCCATATTTACCAACGTCAAACGTGCTGCTGTCCGCATGAATTTTTTGAACGTCTAAGAAATAAAAAATATTTCCCGTGGCATCTTGAAGCGCAGATACAAAACAATATTTTCTTTCCGCGCCCACTTCCCCATTTTCCAGTTGTCCCACTTTGTAATCGGACAGCGGATCGCCATCAACGTTATTTAAACTGACCAGTGATTTACTCGAGGCATTCGTAATTGATTTCAAGGTGTCAAACTCACTCGCTCCATTCGCAACTTCGGCGTAATACATCACTAGATTTGTATAGTTCAAGGATGTATCGGCATCCGTGGGCGACGATCCACCCCAACCGGCGATTAAATTTGTAATATATGCTTTCCCGTCACCCGGAAACATCTCGTAATAACAAAGCCCTTCCGAAGTTACACTGCTGACCAGTGAGCCCTCCGCATCGGGCGCGCAAATAGGCGCAATACCTTTGGTAAGACCATTACCCGGTGACGATGATGATGAATAATTAATAATACTAAATTTAATTTCAATCGTGACGTACTCAACAAATTTGTCGTCTTTAATAGGCCCCAAATAAAGCAACTTGGTTCCGCCACATTGTGTGCCCGACGTACACGTGAAACTCATCCCCAATGCGGCAACGACTTGCGACCAAGTCGCTTGCAAAGCATAAGTTCTGCCACTCACTTTATTTGGCGACAAACCTTGTATGGAGTTAGCGGTATATTCCGTCGCCTTAGCGACACCGACCGTTAACTCATTGATGTTCGCATTATCGGAATCAACCTGTACGATAAACTGCAAATTTTCATAGATACTTTGTTCATTACAAGGCGCCGGCACGGATTGATTGGAACTATTGGTAATGTTCTTTCCTGTACAGGAGTTACACGTGGTCACATTATCTTGTGTCGTACACAAAGACGGAATTGCGTAGCCCGCATTAACCAATACTTTCGATTTACTTGAGGCATCGGTCGTATCTTGCGTCCAATAAGAAGCCCCCGATACGGAAAATGAAAGTCCGTGAGCTAAACCCGAGAATATAAATACGATCCCAGCAATACTTTGCTTATATTTTGATAAACGACCTATCCATGGCGCCATAGTAATATGGCACCATCAATGATCAGTCTTTTCAACCTTTTAATGCATTTTGAATTAATAAATCGGCAATCTGAATTCCATTTAAGGCAGCGCCCTTTTTTATGTTATCTGAAACAACCCACATTAACCATAATTTCTTGTTTTCAGGGTCACGATGTATCCGCCCCACATAGACGGGATCTTTGCCCGCCACATCTCGAGGCATGGGATAAACACTTTTCTTAGGCTCGTCTTGAACAACTAAACCTGGCATATCCGCCAACGCGTTCAACATTTCCTCACGACTGACTTCTTTGCTTAACGTCACCCATACCGATTCACTGTGGGCATTCAAAACAGGGACCCGTACCGCGAACGCCGAAACTTTCATCGTTGGTTGGCGCAGAATTTTTTTTGTTTCGTTTTGGATTTTCTTTTCTTCGCTGGTGAATCCTTCGTCATCAAAAGATCCAATTTGAGGAATCACGTTAAACAGAATGGGATGCACAAAATTCACAGGCTTTGGATTTGGATTTTTATAATCTTGCGTGTTCGCTAGTAACTCTTCATAGGCCGCTAAACCGGCACCGCTGACCGCTTGATAACTGCTGACGCGAACTTCGTCCACACCAAATTTTTCTTGCAGCGGTTTTAATGCCACAACCAATTGAATCGTGGAGCAATTTGGATTGGCGATAACTTGAGGAGCCTTCATCCCCTGAACTAAATCGCCGTTCACTTCTGGAACAACCAAGGCATGCTGAGGGCTCATACGAAATGCAGCCGAGTTATCGATTGCATAAGCACCAGCCTTAACAGCTTCAGGAGCCCACTCTTTAGAAATATCATCGCCGGAAGAGAAAAATACGATATCAAGTCCTTCAAAACAATTCGATCTCAAAACTTCGCAGGTCCATTCTTTACCCTGACACTTAACCTTTTTACCTATGGACGCCTCACTGGCAAACGGTCGTAATTCCGCCAACGGAAATGAACGTTCTTCCAATAAAGTCATGAATACTTGGCCCACCATTCCCGTAGCACCCACCACGCCCACTTTTAATTTTTTCATATTGTTCCCCAAAAGATAATTTGCATATAACGCTAGCTATTTCGCAGCGATAGATCTCACTGTATTTTCCTAAAACATAAAAACTCTGTCAAACGCTTATGAACAAAGCAAATCGTTATTTTAGTCGCTACTTTAGTCGTTACTTTGGTCGTGACTCTGGCTCGTCCCCGTCTTCGTCCTCAATTAAATCGGGATCATCCACCTTGTGAGGCGCATACACCGAAGATTTAATCTTACGAACATTTTTCCCCAGTTTGAAGATGCCAAAAACCGCTCCCAGAGTAGCATAGCTCAGAAACAAGACGAATAGCATGACCTCGGGATGTAACAACACCACGAACAAAATACTCACGCCGACGATCAAATAATGAAACGGCATGCGTTCTTTCAAATCAAGATCTTTAAAACTGCGATAACGAAAATTACTGACCATCACGAACGCCAACAAAATCGTCATGCACAATAAAAGTAAATTTCCCCATGCATCCCACTCGAGTTCGTGAAACGCCAACACACTAGAGGCGACAATACCACCAGCCATAGGAATCGGCAGACCTTGAAAGTAGTTCTTTTCAATAATGTTCACCTGAACATTAAATCGTGCTAAACGAATCGCCCCACAGGCCACAAACAGAAAACACGCCATCCAACCTAAACGACCATATGGCTGCAAAGCCCAATGGAACATTAATAGTGCGGGCGCCACACCAAAACTGACAACATCGCACAGAGAATCATATTCAGCACCAAACTTACTAGTCGAGCGAGTCAAACGCGCCAAGCGCCCATCCAATTGGTCAAAAATCGCCGCCACCACAATCGCATAAGCAGCATAAAGATAATTTTGCTTTAACGTGTAGATCATCGCAAAAAAACCACAAAAAATATTACATGTGGTCACGAGATTCGGAAGAATATAGATGTACATCCTAAGGGGTTTTTCTGAAGATTCCATAGTGTCCTTTATAAAAAGCCAAAAATATAAAATATAAGCGATAAACCTAAGCCACTGGCTACAGGAATTGTTAAATTATCATCTAATTTTGCGATCGGAATCAGCTCGGCTAACGAACCAATCAAACCACCAATAAAACTGACAACCACCGCACGCCAAAGATTGTATTCATGAAGATATAAAAACAAAAAACTACAAATTGAGCACACAACAAAAGCAGCTAAAAAACCTTGCAGCGTCTTTTCGCCCCATATTTTCTCGCGTCCAAAACGAATGCCAAAATAACTGGCAATTGGGTCTGCAAATGCCAAAAAAATCAAGCTCAGTTGGACAATGATAGGATCGAAGAGAAAAATCAAAATAGTAACCCCAGCCGCCAAATAAGTGGTTCCCGCAAGATTGCCAATTTCGCTTTGGCGCATGATGGGCCTCAGATAATGAGTCACTAAAAGATTAAAATTCTTATTTCGAAGGCGAAGAATATCGGTGCCGGCAAAAAGTAAAAACAACACAAGAATTAACACTTTAGACAACCACAATGGCAAAACGTAATATCCTAAAAATAACGCTAATACGCCAGTGATATGCCAAATTTTTCGCGCAACATGGAGGTCCGATCTTTTTTTGAAATCCTCTTGTAAAACGATCTTAGAGACGGAGCCTTCTTTAGGGGTACCTTGCATGAGCCCAACATAAGAGATTCGACCCTTTTTCTCAATCTATAAGTCCCATTTTTTAACTGGCAGCGTTAGTCAGGTTTACTCGCGTTGAAGGACCAACGTTTCCAGTATTTGCTTCGGCACCGAGGTTTTGCCTTTGGCCAATAGATAACGAATTGTAATAACATTTTTTCCCTTTCTTAAAGGAATCGCATCCGTCTTAGAATGTGAATCACTGACGACAAACACCGAGGCCGTGAAACCATTCGATTGATTTTCCACCGCGATATCTTTAGGAAACTGCTTACCGCATTTTTTCAAATTCAAAATTACAAAATCACGCTTCGGAGACATTTCTTTTTCCGAATCCTTGCAAGACAAACTGAATTTCCAATCTGAATCTGCCAAAATTTTTTCCGTCGGCGACATCGACAATGACGACGCCGGCAATACACTTGGCGTAGCCGCCGGAGTTCGCACACCAGTAGTCGTCACCACGTCCCCAGGCATTCCCCCAGGATTGTCCGCAGACATCCCAACAGACACGTGCGCAGACACGTGCGCAGGCATGTCCTCATACGGTGACTGGAAAAAGTACTGATAACTCAACATCATCGCCATCAATAAAAACAAAGCACTGTTTGCTAAAACAAAACGCATGCTCTACTATCGGCAAATTTTTGACAGGATTTAGAGCCAACTTATCTGTCCAAAGCAGGCAATACCTGCATCCTTACCAACCAAAGCCTGAACCCTTCAGCAAAGACTCGATAAAACAGCAATGAGCCAAACTCTGAAACATGATTGATTACGAATGTCATTTCAATGACTAGCCCAAAGACTAAACGCCAGGTGACTATTTTTTGTCAATTGAGATAGCGAATTTCTTAACACCGACAGTTTTGACAATGTCCATGACACTAACCACACGTCCATGAGCAACCTCTTTATCCGCCGAAATCACGGCTTGAATCTCGGGGTTAGCTTCAAATAGTTCTTTCGCTTTTTGCGAGATCACTTCTTCACTGGCAAAGCTGCCATTCAAATTCAAACGACCATCGGCCGTGATTGAAATATTCAGCTGCCCGGGCTGTGTTTGATCACCCGAAGCGGCTTTTGGCAAATTCACGTTGATCGATGGCTTCATAAACATCGGCGCCGTCACCATAAAAATAATCAACACCACTAAAATGATGTCAACCAAAGGAACAACGTTAATTTCCGACAGTGGTTCATCATCAGTAAACTTGACAGCCATTATAATCCTTTTTTCTTACCATAGCTTAGACCCAACTCTTTAACAGACTCTAAGCTTTGCAAAATGGATTTCACTTGTTTTTGAAAATAATTATAGCCAACAACAGCCGGAATCGCGACAAACAAGCCCGCCGCCGTAGCCACCAGTGCCAACGAAATTCCCGCCATCACCGTCTGCTGACCAGCATCTGATGATTGCGCCAAATCGTTAAACGCCTTCATGATACCAAGAACCGTTCCCAATAAACCTAAATAAGGGGCATTCGAACCCACCGTTGCCAAAAAACCAAGAAAACGCTCTAAATCTGGCTTCATTGTTAAAATATTCGTATTAAAAAATTCTTCCAGACCTTTTGTTCCACTTTCTTTGATATGCTTAAGCGCATAGTTGGCCATACGGCCCTCATACGACAAAGGATCGCGCGCAAGATCTTCAAAAAATTCGGTTTGGTGATTTTGTAATGAGTTTTTAATTTGCTCTCGCACACGTGAGGACTCTTTATGAACTCGACGAAGATTAAAGAAACGCTCCAGAATCATACCTAGACTTAAAAAACTTAAAAAAACCAAAATCCATAAAAGAACCTGGTCTATAACGTGGGCTACTGCAAAAATTTTTTCGGTTAACACTGTTTACCTTCCTTCAGAAAGACAAATTGGATAGAGTCGAAGATAACGTTATTGTGTCGAGGTCAATCTTTATGGTCAAGGTGATTTTAGCCATCATCACAGCGCTGTCTTTAGTCGCTTGCAAGAAATCGTTGCAACCAAATTATATCGTTATCACCACAGAAAAACTAAACAGCAAGGCCGTTAATTGTCATGAGTCGGATATATTTTCCAAAAGATCTGGATTTGAAATCTTGTGCTCTGAATTTTATCGTTTCACCCAAGCTTATACACCATCCATACAGGCATTGCCTGCGTTCACCTCTCTCTTAACTGGACTTTACCCATACAGCCACAATGTTCGTTTCAATTCGCACAATACATTGACTCCCGAGTTTAAAACTTTTCCAGAAGAGGCGCTCAGCTTGGGCTATAGAACAATTTTTGTTGCAAGCTCGCCTCCCTTTTTCAGAAAATCTGGCATCGCTCAAGGCTTTGAGATATTTGATGACAATATTATTCCTGATTTGGGTAGTCGGACATTTCGAGAAACTTTACAACTGGCACTGGACTATTCAAAAGAATCCGATACCAAACCGTTTCTAACCGTCGTGCAACTAGGCGATCTAAAATATACGTTCAAAGAAACTCAAAATGATCTGGGCGAAGTCAGAAATTTATCTTACGAAAGTCAACTGGAGGCCTTTGACGAAAGTTTATACTATTTTTTTCAAGATCTTAAAAAATCGGACTTTTGGGATAATACTAAAATTATTCTTCTCGGACTCAACGGACATTTATCTCAAGACTTGGAAGAAGATCCAGAATATTTTAATTTAAACAGTGCTAACACACAGGTCGCTTTGTTTTTCAAAGACAACAAAAATAACAAAATTAACTTCAAACCCAACTCTATTGGCACGGTCCTATCCTTAAAAAATATTGGGCAAATGCTGTTCAATACCTTCAAAGCCTCCACAAGCCACGAATCCAATTTTGCTACCTTTAGTGAAACCGAAATCGAGGAAGAAAAAAAAATAAATCCGGAACCACTGGTGATCGAGTCAGGATGGGCGAAGTGGCAAAACGTGGGAAACATCCGCGCCGCCATTTTAGATAACTCTTACCTGTTTATCAACGACACCACTCCCCAACTTTACAACAAACTCACGGACAATCAAGAAAAGTACCCCCAACCCATCAACGGTACCACCAAAATACAGGTTGATTCATATTTGCAAGCTCTGGAAGAAAAAAACTTCGTACCTTTTTCGATTACCCCCGAACTGAAACGGTTGCTTAGCGATATACATGCCTTGAATGGAAAAAATTCGCTGACTCAAAGCTCGACCGAGTTTTTCGACTATCACTATGTTCTTGCTAAAAATTTGGAACTTTCCGCTGCCGAGACCAAGCTTCTAATTTCCAAATATCACTTGGAAGAAAATCCTTGTTTTGCCTACTTCAGTAAATCCCATAAGAACGAATTTTTAAAAAAATGTAAAAGTAAAAAAGCGCAGTTTCTATTTAACCAATATATTTTAAAACAACCTTCCGACAAAGATCTCCGGATCTATTTTCAAAAGAACTGGCTTGTCTACAATTTGATGAAAAAAGTCCATTTGGAAAATGTAAAACTAGGAATGGATTTTATACCGGCGCAAAACTTGCGATTATCATCAATTCAAAACTACCTATATCAGTCATTGAAATCAATCATCGCCATCCAAAATGGCGAATCCGGATCTAACTGAATTTGATTTTTGAACGCATTTTCAATTGTAAAATCATCTTTCTTTATCGACCAAGTATCCTTGTGCAAACTGGATTCGGTACACAATAACAGTTTTTGGGACGGATCTACTGTAACTTCACCCAGTTGAAAATGACAGTGCATCTCTGTCCCCAAATATTGCTGCGGCAATGCTAGCGTATTTTCTGAAGACGAATGAATCGACGGGACCGCCACACTTAGAGGTATCAAACGATCATGGTATAAATATAAATTCGGCGAGCCTACCTGCACCCAACTCAGTTTCTTCTTTTTTCGAAATAAAATTGTCAGCTCATAGCAAGACGTAAATACATCCCTGTTCTCACCCCGATATATTAGATCATTGATCAGTAAGGCACACATACGCAAAAAATTGCAATCTCGAGATAAATACGTATTCATTTCAAAAGGGGACGTAACTTCTACGTCGCCTTCGGCTGCGAATACAAATTTCTGGATTTCCTCAAAAACGCGATCTTTAAATGTACTCTCGCCCCAGCAAGTCATGATCACCAACAGATCTAGCTCTGAACTTTTCAGAATTGTCGGCTTGGGACGAATGATTTGTGTGCTGTAGTTACGCTCTTTAAATTTCACTAGTGTACACCATACTTTTTCAACTTAGCCAAAGCCTTAGAATAGTAGTCGCCGTCTTTGACGTCCATCTCCAGAACTTTCTTCCACTTTTCAATCGCACAACTTTTATTTTCCATACATTCGACCTGATTATATTGTTCTTCAATCACGGCCTCGTCCCAAAGTGGTTTTATTTCTTTTGCCAAGTCACGTTTTAAAGTATCGATCTTAACATCAAAGCTGGTATCCAGTGGATTCACTTTTTTGGCTTTCCGATATTGATCGATGGCATCTTTGTATTTTTTCTGACTTGTTAATTTCTCGGCCTCATCCACAAATTTCGTCGAGCGCGTCGAAATCAATTTTTGAATCGAAGCAATTTTGCGCTCAGAAATATTTTTCAACTCATCGGGATCCGGTAAATGTTGCCTGATAACGACTTTATACTCATCAACAGATTGCAACAAATCTCCACTTTTTTCGGTGGCAACGGCTCGATCATAGATTTGCCGTAAACGCGCCACCTTCTCACGATAAGCTTTTTGCATAGCCGCCTTCATGTTTTTCTCATCAATGCGCCCTTGAATTTTGAGGATGGCCGATTGTCGCAAGGCATTTCCTGGATCGATCATGACGGCATCACGTGTACACTCGTCATATTCTGCCAACGACATATCCAAATTGGACTCTAATTTTTTTTCACAAGCGGTATAAACCGTTGTCACAATCTGCTCATTTTTTTGCTTAATCTCTAACTCTTTGTGATGTCTAACCAGTTCCTGCTCGGCTTCAATAGCTAATGTGGCTTTATTCGCCAGATCCTCAACCTCGATTCCAAATTTGGTCTTTTTGTACTTAATACCTTTTTCATCAAAAGTCTTAATAATTTTCTGTGTCTCGGCGTAGGCCAGCTGAAACGATTTTTTGAAATAGTAGTCCGTAGCAATTTCATAACTTTGTTTAAGCAACGAAAGTTCGCTCGGAGCTAGGACCGCGTATGGGTCTGAAGACTTTCTAGGATCTTTCGTTCGCTGTTTGGGAGCCAAAAATTCGCTATAACCAACAAACATAAAAACCACAGCTACGGCTGAAACCAAAAAAAGACGCATTTGCTTTTTCTTGTTGTCTTGCGGCTCCTCTTCGTCCTCAAATTCACCTTCAGGCGAAGGCGCCTGCTGATAATTATAGTTTAAGGCATTGGCATCCACATAAGGAGAAAGCCCCTGATTTTGATTTTGGTAAACAGATGGCAACGGCGCCTGCTCCGATGTGTAATGAACTAACGAATTTTGTGTCGCCTGTGTATGCGCCACACTCATACCCGTATTTTGTAATACCGGTAAATTTGTATTTTCAGAATTCAGAGCCCCAGATTGTTCAATCTTTTTAAGCTGGTTATCAAAGTCTTTGTTTTTCAATTCGAAAATCATCAACGTATCTAATACTTGAATATGATCACCACTACGTATAGGCGTCGCTTCATTGGGGGTAATGATTCTAGAGTTTAATGATGTCCCATTCACACTTCCCAAATCCAAAATGAAATAACTACCATTTTCACGAATTAACTTGAACTGCTTCCGGCTGACCCGATGATCATCAATGATGATGTCATTATTCGGATCTCTCCCTGCAACCCACTCTGACTGATCTTCCAATGTTACAAGATTCTGTGTAAATTGATTTTCGCCTACAAATTGAATATGCGGAAGGAATTGAATTCCTCCCACACGTGTTTTTTCAAACTCACTCGCTTCTTCACTGCCGTCGGTTAAATTCTCTCGTAAAGATTCTGGTGACGCGGTCAGCGCTCGCGAGTCATGCCTTAGAAATTCAAAATCATAAGGATAAATACTGAATACGGCGTCTTCTTGTAAGACAAAATTTCGAACGCGCTCATTATTAAACTGAATATCCCCAAACCGTGATAAGACCTCGACGACCCAATTATCCTGCTCAAACTTCAAAACAAAATGCTCTCGAGAAATCGCTTTCGCGGCCTCCAAAAAAATATCGGCACCGTCTTTACGACCAGCCAAGTAGCTCTTTGACTCGTCCAGCACGAATTCTTTCACTACTTTACCATTTTGTTTCACCCTTAAGGATGCCATTAGAACCTTCTTACCTTGTCTAAATTTGCGCACTCATCATAGAACTGCTTAGCTTCAATATACCGAGGATGCTTTAAATTATTTCTGATATAAAGCTGCACCGTCTGAAACGAAGACTTGCACATTCTAAAATTGCTGTTTTCCCTATATTTTAAACCCTCTGCAAAGTATAAATCAATCATGCGGTCTAGTTTTCGTTGAGCATCTCGAGCAAATTTCTCGGCCTCAATCAATGTGGGATCACTTTGATAAGCCGAATTCAAAAAACTGACAGCTCGCTGATAATTTCCATTTAAAAACTCGCGCATCCCGCTTACAAAAAATTGTTGAGCCATGGTTTGTCGCGAATTTTGGTTTTCCAATTTATTCAAAGCTTCCCGCGCGCGTTCCTGCGCTTCTTGAAAGCGTTTTTCTTCCTGGACAATCGGCGTGACTATATCTGGCGACCTCTCAACCCTTTCTTTGTCGTCGGGTTTACTTGGCAGCACAAATACAATGGCGATAATAGCCGCGACAATAACAACCAAAAAAATAGAATTGAAGTTTTCTTGTTTTTTGGGAATTTTACGACGTCTTGGAGTCGTATTGGTCGTTGGGGCAGCGCTGGGCATGTGTGGTTGAGGATAGCCCGAGGTATGCATAGGCCCCGGAGGTTGAAGTTGCGATGGCTGCACAAGCCCCACGGGCATTGGATTCTGAGGCAGTGCCTGCAATGGACTTTTGAGAGACTTAGTCATTTGAGGATAAATGAATTTCAGCTCTGTTTCACCAATTGAAATCACACAGCTTTGCAAAATTTTTACTTGATCCTCTTTGCGACCATTCACAAGAAGCGAATTTTTATTCGTCTTATTATAGATGTAGATCATCTCGTTTTCTTGCTTGATCTCGGCATGCACACGACTGACTCGCGGATCATGCTGCAAGCAAATATCATTTTCGGTCCCCCGACCCATCGTAATAGAGAGCTTATCGACAAAAGCATACTTTTGACCCAAATGTGGACCCGAAACCACTTCCAATTCAAAAGGTAAAAGTTTTACTTTCTCCGCAGCACTCATGCACTCTCTTCCTTCTTAGGAATAATCGAGAATAAAAAGTAGTCCGGCTGGTTCCCACTCGTTACCGGATGACAACGAATAATTATGGCTCCACGCCCCAGATCCAATTCGCGTTGATGAATTTGATTTGGCATTTGCATTGAGTCTTGAATCAAATCATTGATGTTAATTTTTAAAGACTGATCAACAATGGCGTCAATTCCTTGAGACATCAAATTTTCCAACGAGTTCTGCGCCAAAGATTCAAAATTGCTGTTTAAGTTGAGCAATTTCCCCTGCTGGGTAATAGCAAACGCTGGATCTCTAAAATGCTGAATCAACATACTAGCTTCGAAATCTCTATTTTGTGCCGACGGCGACTGCCCTTCCCCACTGAGGTAACGGGTTAACAAGCTCGATATATTACCCGCTAAAGATTGCAGCGGCGGGAATAAGAATGTGTTCTCGATGCTGTCCGTTTTTTCTCTTAAAGCAACATCCAACTGCCGGTTAAGACTCGAGATCGGGAACTCGATTAATTTATATAGAAAGAAAAACAGAATTGAACCAAATAGAGTGGCAATAATCAAGTTCTGCATGAATAGACTTACAATAATTCCATCATCCATTGCCAATATACTGATGTCATAAATGATGACCGCAAACGCTACAGGAACCGCTTCCTGTTTTTCAATATCATATTTTTCGATAGGGAACGAAGCGCCAATCGAGGTGGCATCAATTTCCTTAACGATATCCCGACTTGAGCGCTGTACCTCGTTTAGAAACGGTATATCTAACGTTCTACCAGCCTTAGTCGTTGGAGCAATAACAGAACCATCCATGCGACTGATAATTAAAGCTTCCTTGACTCCGTCTTCACGCTCAATCGAAAAGGTGCTCAAAGTGGAAAAATTATTTTCTGAAATTCCTCGCCGATTAGTCTCGGCCAAGGCCCGGGCCAAAGAAGCTGCACGCTTTCTGGCTTCACTTCGGATGCTGTCTTTACTGACCGAAACCATTGGAAACAAAGAAAACAGCGTCACCGCAAAAATAAATACCATGACAAAACCAGCTAAGACTAGTTTCATTTCAAAAAGCTGCGCCAGTTTATAGACTCCAGGAAGAACGACTTTATTTATGTAGTCTTCAAGTTTTTCCTTAAAATCTTTGGCGGCATCTTTCTGTGGCTTAGAATCTCTTACCACCGACAACTGCGGTTGCTGATATTGCAGAGACGAGTGCTGAGAAGCCTGTTGATGTGCCAGCGAAGTATGTGGCTGAGGAATAAAATTTTGAGGCATTTGGCGCACGCCCTGCTGACGAATAAGCTCGGTATTAGCCTTTAATTGCGGTGTTGGCACCACATCCAAAAAGACGTTATGCACACTGAATTTGTCACCTAACCGCAACATTGAACTTTGAATACGAGTGCCGTTCACATAGGTACCATTACTGGAATTATTATCCACGACTTTGATGCCATCTTGGGTAACTAAAATTTCACAATGCACTTTGGAAACACCCTGAACCATAATTTTAATATCGCATTGAGACGCTCGCCCTAATGTGCTTTTGCCATTTTTCAAATTAAAGATCTGTCCGGCCTGAGGGCCATTCAGTATTCTAAGAGACCACATCCAACTGATCTCCTTTCTTAATTTCAAATTTGTTAATCAGTCCCGATGGAAGTTCAAATACCGACCGAGAACTCCATCTTGGCAACACCAACTTCCAAGGCGCCACATCCTGGACAAGATCTTGAACCACTAAATTTTGGTCAACGAAAACACAATCAATTGAAAATCTCATAAAAAATGTGTGAATACTGTTACAACGGTGAATCCATAAGCCTTCGTTTTCTGTCAAAGACGATTTCTTTAGCAGACCGATGCCTCGATCAATAAAACCCGTCGCCACCTCAAGGTGGGGAACTAGTAAAGTATTCTGAGTTTTATTCCATAATTGCTTCATCATTTTCCTTAGTACATAAATCCTATCGCTACGGGTCCAAGTACCATAATAAAAACTGCAGGCACAATACAGACCATAATAGGAATCATGATTGTTTGTGTGGCCTTCTCACCGGCTTTTTCAGCCCTGACAAAACGCTCTAATCTGATTTGATCCGATTGTTCTTTCAAAACTCGTGAAATCGGCGCTCCCGACGCCTGAGCATCCAAAATCACCGCTACGAACGAAGTGATTTCTGGCATGTCCAATCGATGCACCATTTTTCTAAGAGCATCTTCGCGAGACGATCCCATTTGAGTTTCGTGAATGACGATCGCAAGTTCCGAAGCCAACACACTGTTCGTACCTCGAGATTTATCAATCAATTTCTGAACGGCCGAAAAAAACTCTAGACCCGCTTCAACAGAAAGAGCCAGGAGATCAATAAAAAATGGCAGATCGGCTCGCACACTCGCCACACGTTTGTTTTTTTCTCCAAGCGAGTGCATGATCGGCAAATAAATTCCCACAGGAATCAGCGCCAAAATAAAAAATACCGGAAATCCAAGTTGTAACGAAAAGTCCATCAGTCCCACAAAAATGGGAAACATGATCCCCCAAAGAATTTGCATACCGATAAACTCGTCTTCGTTAAGCTCGGCGCTGAGCCCACCCACCATCAAGTAATGAGAAACTTTTTTACGATAGTTCGGATTTCTAATTTTCAAGGCATGCTGGAGTGTGAATTGATGAACCAGTGGTCGCGACATGTTGATAATTGGATTCTTAGAGCGTATCGGCTCGTCATTGTTTGCCCAGCTCAACTGCGCTTTGTCCGTATTGCTTTGAATGAACGCCGACACAAAAAAGTAAACTGAAATTCCGCCTAAAAATACGGCTAAAAAAAGCAATATGTTATCACTTCCCATTTGAACCCTTTCGTGTTTCAGTAAAATTCGATGAGTCAATTAGTGTTAGCATCACAATCTCCCCGTCGAATCCAATTACTTGAAAAAGCTGGCTTTTCATTCACTTCCATACCCATATCTACATCGGAATTTGTTGACGAAAAATTACACCCCGACACCCAAATTTTAAGTATAACACGACAAAAGTTGGAGGTGGCGGAAATATGGCTAAAAGGCCTGTCCAAAGAGGATTCTGTTGTCATCGTTTCTGATACCGAAGTGATGTTTCAAGGAAAGTTATTAGGTAAACCGCGCAATAAAGCACATTCCGCAGAAATACTGAGACGTTTGTCTGGAAATATTCACTTTGTAAAGACCGCGGTTATAGTTAAAAACATCCTTTTACGAAAGGAAGTGTCTCACCTTGAGTCATCGCTGGTCCAGTTCCGCACGCTATCTGATAAAGAAATTGCTGAATATGTAGAGACCGACGAAGGTATGGACAAAGCCGGCGCCTATGGAATTCAAGGCTTAGGTCAGGCACTGGTCGAATTTCAACGTGGTTCGATGAATAACATCATCGGATTTCCTATTGAAATTATTTCTCCCATTCTGCGAAACGAATTCCAAGTTTTATGATTGCACTCAAAACTGTCTCCCAAATTCAAATAGAAATTCAAAAGTTCAGCCCGCACCCTGAACACGTCAAATTACTTGCCGTTTCCAAAAAGCAGCCTGTGGATAAAATCCATGAACTGCTTTCTCAGGGGCAACATTTGTTCGGAGAAAACTATGTTCAAGAAGCTTTAGAGAAAATGAAATTGCTGTCTCAACATACTATAGAGTGGCATTTGATTGGACATATACAATCAAAAAAAATAAATTCAATCATAGGTAAATTCGCTTATATTCACTCGGTTGATTCACTTAAACTTGCCCAGCTTATCAACCATAAATCGGCAGAGATGAACAGCGTTCAAAAAATTTTTATCGAAGTGAACCTAGGGGCGGAAGAATCAAAAACTGGTTTTACCATCGAAAATATAGAAAAATATTGGCCAGAAATCTCGGCTTTAACGTCCGTAAAAATATGTGGTCTGATGGCCCTGCCACCGTTATCGAATGATGAACATGTAACTCGGGGTTATTTTAAAGCATTGCATGCTCTTCAGCAGAAACTAAAAAAAGAAACAGATACAACTTGGCATCCGTTGGATAGTCTATCCATGGGTACCAGCCAGGATTATCCACTTGCGCTACAAGAAGGTGCAACAATAATTCGGGTGGGAACAATTTTGTTTGGCGAAAGGAATTAAATGATTTTTTCAGGAACAAACACCATCGGATTTATGGGATGTGGAAATATGGCTCAGGCCATAATCAAGGGACTGATTGACAACAAAGTCATTCCCGCACAAAAAATATTCATTAGCAATCGTTCGCAAGGAAAATTACTGAAATTACGTGATCAGTTTGGCGTAAACCCAGTCAACAGCAACGAAGAATTGGTTGAAAAATCCCAAGTCGTTGTCTTGGCCATGAAGCCTCAGGATTTACTGGCGGCCATTGATCCAATGGGTGGTATATTTCAAGAAAAACAAATCGTTATCAGTTTGGCGGCCGGAGTTAAACTGAACACGCTGAAGAAGCATCTACCTCTGTGCCGCTGGATCCGCTTGATGCCAAATACGCCAACGTTAATTGGCCAGGGACTTGTCGGATATTACACAGATCAGACGGACTCGTATTTGGACACACTCGTTGAAGATCTCTTCAAACCTTTAGGCCAATGCAGTAAATTGAAAGACGAGGAACAATTTGAATCTTTCATGGTGGCTTGCTCAAGTGGAATTGGTTTTGTCTATGAAATGATGATTTATTGGCAAGATTGGATGATTGAGTATGGGTTTGAAGAAGAGGTCGCGCAGAACTTAACTTTGCAAACATTTTTAGGAGCCAGCTTGTTAGCCAAGGGCAGCCCTCATTTGACTCTCGAAGAGTTACAAACCCGGGTCGCATCCAAAAAAGGCGTCACTGAAGCCGGTTTACAATCAATGCGTGACTCCGAGATCGAACGCTCTCTCCGAGTCGCATTTGAAAAAGCGGGCCTAAGAAACCAAGAAATGGCTAAGCTGTTGAAGTAAAGACCGAGGCCGCATACGTACACTGCCCCGGCTCTTATACTTGTATATGCTAATTATCTAGCGAGGAGTACACGTTCCGGAAACTTTATTACCCAAAACAGCGGGGAAAGTACCACGAGCAATATAATCCTGAGATATTAAAATTTGCACATAGAAGCTGGATTTAAGGTTTTTATAAACAAGCAAGTTCGTCAAGTATGCTCTTTCTACAGGAATCGCTTGAGGGCGTACAACGCACGAAGGACAGTTAGCGTATTGAGTCGCATTTCCTTTTGAAGCCACAAGGTCAAAATCGATGTTAACAATCGCACCTTGAATCAGACTATTAGCGTCCGTATAAGGAAAATTACAATTCCAGCGATCAACAGTTTTAATTGATCGGGCCGAAGCCAAAGAACCAACTAGCATAACTAAAGCAAAAAATGTTTTCATTTCAAATCTCCATTGTTGTGTGTTTAAAGAACTCGGACTCAATACAAAGCTCTACGCGGAATGTACATAGGACATTCTCCCTTTTGAAATTAATCATTCATGGTTTCATAACGGCTCGACCCGGTAGTTATCCTTATAAGTGATTAAACACTCAACCAATTGATTTTTGAAAATTTTACCTTCCTATACCTTTTACAAAACTGTCCCCTTACCATGTCCTTTGTCCTTACCAACCCGATGCCAAAGGCACCGCCCGGCCCCGACTAAAAGACAGATTCATAGGCAATATTTTCAAACACCCAGACGTTTTGATATACTTAAGTACGTGGACAAGGAGGTCTCATGAAAATTACACCTATCGATATAGCACATAAAACATTTACGAAAAAAATTATGGGTTGGGATTCCCAAGAGGTGTCTGAATTCATGCAACAGATTTCCGCACAGCTTGAAGCCCTGATTTACGAAAGGAATCACTTGAAGGAAGTCCTTCGCGAGAAAGAACTGACTTTGCTTGAGTACAAAGAAAAAGATAAAATGCTGAAAGAAACTATTTCTGCCGCATCGCAAATGTCAGAAAAACTAAAAGTCGATGCTGAACGTGAAGCAAAGTTAATTATTACGGACGCACAACAAAAAGCAGAAATGTTATTGCGTGATTCGAAAGAGTCCTTACGAAAGTCTTATCAAGACATCACGGATTTAAAGCGCGCGCGCCTACAGTTCGAAGCTAATTTGAAAGCGCTTGTGCAAGCACACATGTCTATTTTAGAACAAGGTGAAAAATTCTTGCCGTCGGTTCACTACACGAATCAGGAAAAGCCTCAATCACTTTAGAAAATGTTCACAATAGAGCAACTCAGTAACTGCATTCAAATTCAAAGGGCCAGAATAATCCTGGCCCTTTACGTTCAGCCCAATGCCAAGCACACAGAGTTCGAAAAAATTCACGACAACCAACTAAAACTTAAAGTAAAGGCACCGCCCGAAGATGGCCGCGCCAATCAAGAAATCACTCAGTACCTAGCTCGCTTTTTCAGGATCAAGAAAAACCAAATTTCAATCCTGAGTGGAGAACTCAGTCGGCACAAGCGAATTGAGATTCTATTGGAAAAAGAATACACGCTCGAAGAATTCTCGAGATACTTTACCCGAACCCGTGCCTAACCCAATATCATGACGACATTGACTATTTTGGCCGGGTGACACGACTGCTTTATACAGGCTAGCGGTTTTTCTTTTTTTTCTTTTTGGCTTTGAGTTTGATGGACATTTCGGCTTGATCTAATTGGTCTTGCAAATCATCTTCGGTAGGGATTTTATGTACCTTTTTGGGAGGCGGAGCCACTTCGGCTTCTCGTTCGAAAAGCTTTTGGTCAACCCCATCCTGAGTTTGAATTTGGTAGGCATCATCTTTTTTCGAAGTTGGCTCTATCGGTTTGGAGTCTACCGGTTTGGACACTACCGGAGCAGACTTTGGGGAGCTATTTGAAAATGTATCAAATAACAAATTAACCATCAGCCCAATCGTCATACCATTTGCATAACTCTGTCCCGAGATCGAACTTGCAACAAAGGATTTCAAAATAAAGCCACTAGAAAATCCAATATCTAAATTCACTTGCGCCTGGATATGCGAAGGGTTCACTGTGTAAAACCGATAGCTGCCGGCATTGACTCTTTGGATCAACGTATTTCGTCTGCTTTCGGCCGTACCCTTGTCGCCATCATCAACGATCGATTGAAAGCCATTCAGTTCTAGTCCCAAAAATGAATGCTTCCACTGCATTCCGCCACCGAAATACCACGGCAAAGTACCCGAACGTTCGCTACGAAAATGATACCCACCACCCGCATAGTAAGAAAACCATGAATAATTATTCTGCGCTTTCAACATTGCCAAGACTTCCAGCACACCTTCATTGTTGATCGCAGAATCTTGTGAATTAGAAATAGGGTCTAATGAATAACGCACGTTGAATTCTGGAATGATATCCATAAATCCCCTATACACCATCCAATCTCCCCCTACAGCCAATCCATTCAAGGTCGAATTGACGCGATTAAAGTCAGTATTTCTACTTTCGGCATTACTAATATACGCCTGACCGCGCACCGACCAATGCTCTTTAAAAACATAGCGCGCTTCTAAAAATGTATCCAACAACGTGTATTTGTTCGAACCTAAGAGATTTACCTTCGAGCCATTATTATTAAAATTTGATGTGGTCTCGAAATATGTGGCACCGCCCGATAATTCGAACGTACGCGCTTCATATGTTTTAAGTTTATTGAAACTATAACCATTCTGGGATATGAAAATTGCAAGTACCCCAATAGGCAACGCCAGATGTTTTAAAACGTAACTCATGTGATTCATTAAGGATATTATGACCAACATCGATGAAGAGGTAAAGGAAATGTCCTCTTCAAATAGAAAAACTCAACTTGTCTTAATTTTTCTAACCGTATTTATCTATCTTTTAGGCTTTGGGATTATCATTCCCATTCTCCCCATCCTTAGTCGGGATTTTGGTGCCACAGCGACCGAAACCGGGCTGTTAATGTCGATATATTCGCTGATGCAATTTCTTTTTTCTCCATTTTGGGGACGCCTCAGCGACCGAATAGGACGAAAGCCTATATTGCTAGCGTGTTTACTGGGCGAAGCCGCTTCCTATATTTTGTTCGCCATGAGTAGGGACCTAACGACTTTATTCGTTGCACGCATGTTAGCTGGATTTTTTGGTGGCAGTATCTCGACCGCATCCGCGTATATTTCTGATATTACTCCCAGCGATCAACGTTCTAAAGGTATGGCCCTAATTGGTGCCGCATTTGGCTTGGGATTTGTTTTTGGTCCTGCGATTGGTGGCCTGCTGACCGAGTACTCGAAACACCTGTCCACTGAACCTTTTTTCAATACCTCATTTGCTTCTTACGTTGTCTCCGGTCTTTGCTTTTTCACGTTTTTGTTTGGGATGGTTTTTTTAAAAGAAAGCCTGACCGCCAAGGCCGAAAAACGGGATTTTAAAAATCGTTTCTTAATTATTTTTGAAAAACTTCAGATTCCCATCGTCGGTCACCTTACCATTGCCTTCTTTTTGTTGTCGTTTTCCATGTCCGCTATGGAGGCAACATTAGTTTTGTACATGGGCGATGTTTTTGCTTGGGGAATTAAAGAAGTCAGTTATGGATTTGCCTATATTGGCGTCGTTATTGTTTTCACTCAGGGGTACTTGATACGTCGAGTGCTACCGCGTTGGGGCGAGCGTCTGACTTTAAAGCTAGGGACATTAGCATTTTTTCTTGGGATGATTTTGATCGTGATGGCTCCGAATATTACCGTGATGGCCATCGCGATGACCTTGGTGGCGCTGGGTAATGGGATGTCGAATCCATCGATATTGGGCTCGATCAGCAACTTAACCCCCAACACGGAACAGGGAAGCACGCTGGGAGTAACTCAAAGCTTATCATCCTTAGGGCGTATCTTGGGCCCAGCACTGGGAGGTTTTGTTTTTCATCACTTATTTATCCAAAGTCCCTTTGTTTTAGCAGGTCTTTTGGGATTTATTGCCTTTCTTATTGTCATCATGCTAAACACTCGAATTCCCAACAAAGGAAAAACAATTGGAACCCACTAATCAAATAGGCATCTATCAGTTGGAAAATCTGATCTTACAACGCGTGAATTTTACCTTGGTGGATATGACACAGCAATTTCAATTGATTGAAATGTTCGGACATTTGAATCCATACTATTTGAATTTTTTAAAATCCCAAATTTCTAAATTGCAACCTGCCGAATATAAATCCCTGGCTAAAGAATCTCCGATCATTGCAATCTGCGACACCGGGAAAGATTCTTTGGCACTGATTACTGAATTGGAAACAGACGGTTTTATCAATGCGTTTTATGTCCTTGGAGGGGCACAAAATTTAATCGATCACTCGAAACACAACTAAGGCACAACCAAATTAAAAATTATCTATAACTGAGCTACAGCTAAACGATAGTTAAACCAGTTCAATCTCGCCAGATCCAATGGTCGCCGCCAGCTTGGCACGCAGACGGGTCACGGCCTGAGCATGAAGCTGAGACACACGGCTCTCGGTCACCTTTAATACTTGTCCGATTTCTTTTAAATTGAGGTCCTCGTAATAATATAACGACAGCACTAAACGCTGACGCTCGGGCAAATCTTCAATTGCTTTTGCCACAATATCTTTTACCTTTTTCAGATTTAATTGATTATAAGGGTTGGCCAGTTTTGAGCCCTCTAGTAAATTTAAAATCGATTTCTTATCCGTGTTGCTAAACGTTTGCGAATCGTCGATCGAAAGCAAACTCACTGGCCGCACTTGGTTCACCAGATCATGAAACTCGTCCTGAGAAATGTTCAATGTCTTCGCGATCTCTTCATCCGTTGGTGATCGCCCTAAATCTTGCTCCAACTGAGCAATGGTACGATCCAAAACTTTTGATTTGTCGCGAATAGAACGAGGGACCCAATCCTGAGATCGCAATTCATCCAAGATCGCCCCGCGCACGCGGAACTCTGCATAGGTTTTGAATTTGTTATCACGAGATGGATCATATTTATCAATCGCATCCATCAAACCGATAACACCCGAAGAAATCAAATCATCTAATTCGATATTTGACGGTAATCGTGCCGCAATTTTTTGGGCAATAAATTTGATCAATGGGGCATACTCTCGAATTAAACTGTCTTTCTGTTGCTGAGTTAGGCGTTTAGGATCTTCTTTATATTTCTTCAACAACGCTAAATTCTTCACTTAGAGTACCCTTTCCATGGATTTAGTTCTATCTTATCTCAGTGTAACAAAAGCTCGAGTTCAGAAAAGTCCAAATATGATCTAGTCTGTTAACAATTAAGAGGACGCCCGGACCAGATTATCCCAGAACATTTCCAGACCACCACTTGAATTGATTTTATATTGTGATTTTAAAATTTCAGAAGAAATTTGAGAAATCGCAATAGCTGCATCTGATGTCGGGTCCTGTTTCAAGATGATACGTTTATTGATATTGGCCGACTTCAGTTGTGCATCATTAGGAATTGCACCCAGGTAATCTAGACTAACGAATAGAAATTTTTGAACAACGTCTTGAAACCGTTTAAACAAATAGAAACCATCCTCGGGATTCTTCACACAGTTTGAAACAATTGAAAATCGATTTACTTTATATTTTTGATTAAGCACCTTGATAAGCGCATAGGAATCCGCAAAGCTGGCAGGATCCGCAGTAATCATTACAATATTATTCTTAGCTGCCGCATTCATATGAAGAACATTCGGCGAAATTCCCGGAGACGTATCAATCACCATGTAGTCAAAAGTCACCGGTAAATCTTTGACCGAGTCCAATACTGCTTTCCGGGAAAAATTATCCAGATTTTGCATTTGATCAATTCCATGGCCACCAGAAATCAAATACAAATTACTATCTAACCGCACCAGGGCGTCCTCAATGGACTTTTTTCCTGACAATACATCAAATATTGTCGTCTCGGCACGTGTTCCAAAGAATATATCAACGTTCGACATCCCTAGATCGGCATCAAAGATAAGAACCTTCTTGTCATGACGGGATAATTTATAGGCCAGATTACAAGCCAACGTGGTCTTACCGACTCCGCCTTTGCCTGATGTCACGCTGATAGTTTTGGTAGGGTATCGAAAACTCATAAGGAAGCCTCGCTATTTGCATTATTCTTTTGGGTAATGTGAAAAATTAAATCGACAATTCGCTCTTTAGTGGCGTACTCGAAATCCTCGGGGATGCGCTGGCCAATACCGAATGCAAACAAAGGAAGTTTGCTGATTTTGTTAAAACTGTATACGTTGCCATTCTGCACGGTTTCATCCAAGTGATTAAAAACCACATCTGTTACATTCAAGGCAGCGAATTTGTTAAACACACTTTGAAGATCTTCGTATTTACTGCGTGCCGACAACACCAAATGAACACTCTTCGAAGGAATTTCTTTTAAAATCAAGTTATCAAAAAAAGAAATTTCTTCCTCTGATTTCAAATTTGATCCCGGTGTATCAACCAGAATATAATCAATTGAATTAATAAATTTCAAAATTTCTTTCCAGTCACTGCGACCACGAATGACGGCAAAAGGGACATTCAAAATTTGCGAATAAATTCGCAGTTGTTCAACGGCCCCCACTTTTTGCGTATCCAAAGTTAACAAAGCGACCTTCTTATTTTCTCGTACGATCATCTGCGAAGCCATTTTGATGATAGACGACGTTTTTCCTCCGCCACTGGGGCCGACAAAGAAGTGAAACTTCTTTGATTCACCTTCCGACACAACAATGTCCTCTAATATCTTTTTTGCTAAATATCCTTCCACCAGAGGTTTATTTTTTAAACGAGTTACAGGTACTTGTCCTTGAAGATCCAAAAGCATTTCAGCGGCCAGCTCTTCGATAATTCCTTCTTTTACTAGGCCTTGAAACTGAGACGACAACTCGTAATGAATTCCATAATTCTCACCGGGGTAATGCGATTGTGGTCTATTTTCTGTGACCGGCGCCTGTATACTTTTGATCATTTGCTTCAGCGAAGCAATTTCCAAGCGTAGCGAGTTCATCTCGGTGTCTGACGGTTCTGCCACAGCCATAGCCTTTGGCTTCTGACCTACCGTCTTACTTTGAGAACGCACAGCTGGTTTATCTGATAAAACGGCGCCCGCATCATATGCACGTTGCACAGCATTTTTGATTCTTTCCTCTGCGGCATTTCTTTCGTCATTAATATCAATATATTTTTGTGTCGTTACCGGTTTGGCTATTGGAGTCGTATGCCGAGTTACAAATTTAGAGATAATTTCTTTCTGCGCACGGGCCGAACTGTTTTGGAATTGCTGACGATCATTTTCAGCCATGCGCGATTCCGCAAATTTCTTTTTATGTAGAGTCTCTTCGCTGACAGCCGCCGTGATTTCGAAACTACTTTCTCCGACCAGCCCGTATTTATTGCTATTGTCTTTCGCAGCCAGAATGATTGCATCGGGACCTAGCTGCTTTTTCACCATCTCTAGCGCATCTTTCATTGTTCGCGCTTCAAATTTTCTAACTTGCATGTGTCATCTCCACGGTAGCTACGGATTGTATGTGAGCATCGGAACTCAACTCGTTGTGTGACAATACGATCAATTGAGGAATAAACCGATGAGTGAGTTTGAATATGTGGCGGCGGGCAGTCGGCGAAGCCAACAAAATTGGCTGTCCCGCAATCTCTGGATTATTTTCAACGGCAATTGCAATTTGATTAATCAACTGATGAGCCGACTGTGGATCCATCACCAATTGAACTCCCTGCTCGGTTTGCAATAACGAATTCGCAATATTTTCTTCTATATGGGGATGTAGTGTCATCACCGGAATGCGTCCCGCATCGTTCGTATACTTGCGCGTAATCGATCGGGCTAATCCCCGCCTAACGGCTTCGGTCAAGATCTCGACATCTTTTTGTTTAGGGGCTTCGTCCGCAAGCGTTTCGAACACGGTCAACAAATCGCGAATAGAAATTTGTTCTTTCAACAAATTTTGCATCACCCGCACCACCGAGCCCAAAGGTAAAATATCGGGAATAAGTTCTTCGACCACTTTTGGATTTATCTTTTTGAAGTTTTCGATCAATTGACTTGCCTCTTGACGTCCCAACAACTCGTGCGCATGCGTACGCAATATTTCGGTCAGGTGAGTCGCCATAACCGTGGGTAAATCCACCACCGTATATCCCGACATCTCTGCTTGCTCTTTGCGGGAAGGGTGAATCCACAGCGCATCCAATCCAAATGCCGGTTCTTTTGTTGGGATGCCTTCGATAGGATCAGAGACATTGCCGGGATCCATCGCCAACATGTAGTCCGCCTTCAGTGTGCCACCACCCACTTTGTTTCCTTTGATCATCAATTGATAGTCCCCAGCACCCAATTGTAAGTTATCACGAATATGTACGCTGGGGACAATGATACCCAAATCCAGCGCGAATTGCTTACGAATGGAAACAATTCGCTCTAACAAATCACCACTTTTGTTGGACTCCACGACTTGAATCAATCCATAGCCAACTTCAAGCTCGACTAAATCCAAAGGCAACAACGTTTCCACGTTTTCCTTTTTAGGAACAGCCGCCGCGGCGTCCGTCTTCTTCTTTTCTTCGCGGATATTTTCTTCTTTATATTTATCAATAACCCAGGCCATTAAACCCAAAAAAAAGCCGATCGCGAAAAATGGAATCATCGGTAAACCCGGAACAATGCCCAGCAAAAGCAACACTCCCGCAGAAATGTAGACGGCGCGGGTGCTGATGAAAAGTTGCGAAGCGACTTCGGCACCCATGCTTTCTTCATTGCCGGACGAACGCGTTACGATCATACCGGCCGCCGTTGAAATGATAAGGGCGGGAATCTGTGCCAACAGACCGTCACCGATAGTCAACATTGTGTAATACTTAGCGGCCGTCGCGAAATCCAAATTCTTTTGGATAACCCCAATTAAAAGACCACCGACCACGTTAATCACCATGATCACAATACCGGCAATAGCATCTCCACGAACGAACTTGCTGGCACCATCCATCGATCCATAAAAATCCGCTTCTTTTTCAATTTCTTTACGCCGTTTACGAGCCTCAGTCTCGTTGATGATGCCCGCATTCAAGTCGGCATCGATCGACATTTGTTTACCAGGCATTGCATCTAAGGTGAATCGCGCAGCGACCTCGGCGACACGCCCCGAACCTTTGGTGATAACGATAAAGTTAATCACGATCAAAATTAAAAATACGATAAACCCGATGACATAGTTGTTTCCAACCACAAAATTACCAAAAGCGTTAATCACTTCACCAGCGGCTTTAGGCCCTTCATGTCCATGACTTAAAATCAAACGTGTCGTGGCCACATTCAACGACAGACGGAACAACGTCGTTAACAATAACAGCGAAGGGAAGGACGTAAAATCAAGTACGTTTTTCGCATAAATTGAAACAAGTAAAATCAAAATACTGATCGCCAATGAAAATGTCAGCGTAATGTCCAACAAAATGGGCGGCAGCGGAATAATCATCACCGTCAGAATTGCCAAAATTCCAAATGCGACGAAAAGATCGGTATTTTTGGTGATCTTTTCAAATCGCTTCAAAAACTGAAATAGAGGCTCTAAGATTTCATTCATGTCGATTTAGCCTTTCGTTTCAATTTGAAAACATAAGAAAGCACTTCCGCGACCGCCACGTACAGCTCGCGTGGAATAATTTGTCCCAATTTCATAGTTTTGAAAATAGTTCGAGCCAGTGGCTTGTTTTCAATAATTGGTATTTTGTTCTCACGCGCAATTTCCTTGATTTTTTCTGCCACCAGGTCCGCACCTTTAGCGATCAATTGAGGCGCCGGCAAATTGTCGTCATACTTTAAAACCACCGCGATATGAGTAGGGTTCGTGATCACAACGTCACCCTTAGGCACCTTATCCATCATCCGCCGCGTAGCCACTTCACGCTGAATTTTGCGCACGCGAGCTTTGATCATGGGATCCCCCTCGCGCTGCTTGATTTCCTCTTTGATTTCCTGTTTGGTCATCATCATCTTCTTTTCCAGATCCCACCACTGGAAAAAATAGTCTCCCGCTGCAAGAACCAGCATGACCATGCCGATACCAAAAAATAATTTCGAAATCATGGCCCCGACGTAAACAACCAATTGTTCCTTCGAGTACGTTTGCAAGTATGGCCATACGGCCGACTCTTTTTCTAAAGTGATATAGACCACCACCCCAATCAAAAGAACTTTAACCAAAGATTTAAGACCTTCCACCAACCCACGCAAACTGAAAATCCGCTTAAACCCTTCAATGGGATTCAGGCGATTAGCATTTGGCGACAACGCTTCGTCTACCGTCATAAAACCAATTTGTAATATGCTTGAAAGCGAACCCAAGATCGCCCCCGCAATCACGATGGGAAAAACTAAAATGAATATCTTTATTCCTACTAAACTGGAAGCCTCGGTAAAGTTTCCCTCGCGGATATAGGCCACCAACTGATCACCAAATGTGAATTGAAACAACTCACGAAATTGCTGCTGAAAAAAACCACCGAACAAGCTGACCAAGCCCGCCACACCAATCAACATAAAAGCCGTCGATAGTTCGCGCGTATGCGGAACTTGTCCTTGTTTACGGAACTCTTCCCGCCTGGTGTCCGATGCTTCTTCCGTCTTTTCATTATCATTTTCGTCAGCCATTAAAATGACCTCATCATTTTAAAAAGTTGCGTCTGTGTTAAATCAAAAATCTGCAATACTTCGTTTAAATACAAAGGCATCGAAACCATGACGACCAAGAAACCAACAATGATGGTAACCTGGAAGCTGGTGACAAAAACATTAATTTGCGGAACCGCCCGGCCCAAAATACCCATTCCCAAATTGACTAAAAACAATGAACTGACCACCGGCGCCGAGACCTTAAGCGCGATTTCAAAAAGTTTTTGGCACCAAATCGCAAACTCGCCCAGTCCGCCAAACTTCAAGGTCATTTGCGATATTGAAATCAATTCGAAACTTTGAAAGACAGCCGTGATCAGTAAATGATGCCCCTGAATCGCAAAAAACACCAAGATAGCCAACGTGTTTTGAAATTGCTCGATCAAACTCGAGTTAATACCACTCATCGGATTGAAAATAGACGCCGAACTCAGTCCCAGTGCCTGCGACGTCATCTCGGAAGCCATGTTAAGCGCAAAGAAAAAGAATCGCGTCAACATACCCAGGCAAACCCCCAGGAATACTTCTTTCAAAGCCAGTATAATAATCAGGGCATCCATGGGAACTTTGGTCGTTTTATAGGTTTCAAAAGCAATTAAAGTTAGCACCAAGGAAATCAAAATTTTGGTCACCGCCGAAACTTGATAAGAACTAAACAGGCTTGAAGACAACAGGAATGAACTGATTCGAATTAGAACCAAAACAAAAACGATCATCAAAGATTCATTCACGAACAAGTTTTGAAACATTATTCTCTCACCATCGTGGCTATGTTTTCAAACAAGTCGACCGTGTAGGCGGACAAAATATCCAACATCCATGGCCCGGCAAAGACCAAAATTAAAGCTACTAGAATCATCTTAGGAACAAAGGTTAAGGTGGCTTCGTTTATTTGTGTTAGAGCTTGAAAAATACTGACCAATAAACCGATCACTAGCGTGCTTATCAAAAGCGGCGCCGCCAGCATCGCCGTTGTTCTCAAGGCATCTTGTCCCAGTTTTAGAATCAACTCTTCCGTCATTTTATTTCCTTATCATCCAAAGCTTTTGACCATCGAACCAACAAGCAAACTCCATCCATCCACTAATACAAACAACATGATTTTAAGAGGCATCGAAATAACTACCGGAGGCAACATCATCATCCCCATTGCCATTAAGACACTCGATGCGACAATATCGATCACTAAAAATGGAAGAAAAATAATGAATCCAATTTGAAAAGCCGTCTTAAGCTCCGACAGCACAAAAGCGGGAATAAGAACCAATGTCGGCACATCAGCGCGTGTCTTTGGTTTTTCAATTTTTGCAAGTTTAATAAATAAACCCAAATCTTGATCACGAGTTTGCGTAAACATGAAGCGACGAAGAGGGGCCAAGGTTTCGGTTACGGCTACTTCTTGAGATATCTTGCCCGCTAGAAAAGGTTGAACCCCTTTGGCATTAAGCTCTTCAAAGGTGGGTCCCATGATGAAGAAAGTTAAAAACAAAGACAGCCCCACCAAAAGTTGATTGGGAGGCATTTGATTCACGCCTAGTGCCTGACGAAGAAAAGAAAAAACAATTATGATGCGGGTAAAACTGGTCATCATAATTAAAATTGCGGGCGCCAATGTTAACACGGTTAACACCATGATAATCTTGATGGCGCTTACGATTTCGTTAGGATTATCGGTCGTCTTAAACCCCAGATTGACGGAAGGCAAAGTCATTTGTGCGAAAGTCCAAGGAGACACCACCAAAAGCACAAGGACTATTTTCCAAAAAAATCCGTCTTTTAAAAAAAACTTGCGGGCATGAGACCACATCAAATTGACCTCATATTTTTTAGTTTTGAAGAAACTAAATCCTTGATTCCTTTGATAGAAAATTCGTCCATATCCTCTTCCGAACTAACCGTCTCCTTCTTATTGAGCTGCGATTTACGATTATACGTCTTGGCCGATATCGGTTCCTCGGCCTCGTGATTCATCCTAACGTTTAGCTCGGATTGAAAGTTCTGCGTAGTGACTTCAGGTAGCTCGTCGTCTAACAATGATAATGTTTTAATCATATTGATTTGAACATCCGTAACACCAACCAGGATGGATTCTCCGGCCACACGCACTACGGCCAAACTTTTTTTCGGGCCAAGATAGTGCTGCGCAAGAACTTTTATTTCGTTTTTATTACGCTTAATATTTTGTGATTTTGCACGGCGAACAAAGACCCATGTTCCGCAAGCCAATATTCCCAAAAGGGCAACAATCATGATAACACGAAAATACGGCGTCTCGCCCTGGGCAGTCTTTTTGGTCGATTCTAAAGACAGCGGAATTTCACTCTCTTTTGCACTTTTGCTGATCTTCTCTGCGACAACAGTTGTGGTGGTCGCCGCAGCAATACCCACTTGTTCCGTCGCTGTTGATGTCTGACTTCCAACAGCAGTTGTCTCCGTAGACTTGATCTCGTTCTGAACGTCCGCCGGCAACTCGGAAAGATGAGTTTCTGCTAACACTTTAAAAGCCACAAAGGTAAACACCAAAATCCATTTCATGTGATTCATCCTTATTTTAGTTGCTCAACTCGCTCGGCTGGAGAAATAACATCTGTCAAACGCACACCAAACTTTTCATTCACCACCACGGCCTCACCCCGTGCAATTAGCTTGTCATTAACCATCACCTCCATAGGCTCACCGGCTAACTTATTTAACTCAATGACGCTTCCTTGAGTTAGATTTAGCAACTCGCTCACGGGCATTTTCGTACGGCCCAGTTCAACTGACAATTTTAGTGGAATATCTAGAATAAGTTGCAGGTTACGATCCGTACCCTTTACATCTTTTTTAGCATCCACTTTAGGGGACAACGGTTTTTCCGCATTCAGCGTCATCGCTTCGGCTTCTTGCACCAGCTGCGCGGCCAGATTATCTAGTTGATCGTCAGACATTTTTTCTCCTTTTACTTCACAATTGGACGCGTGACTTGCACAGCAGTCGTTCCATGATGGTTTCCGTAGTAACCTTTAAATTTTTTTACATTCTCAACGTTTATATCCAATTCACCCGTCGCATCTTGAGTCAGCGGAATAACATCGCCGACTTTTAAACCCATCAAATCTTCAAGTAAAATAGATGTCTCGCCCAAATTCACACGCACCTCAAGTTCCGTGTCCATCAATTGCTCTTTAATAATCGCTGTCCATAGTTTCTTATCGGTTTGATCCGACTCTACTTGAAAACCCGTCGAAAGTTTTTGCTTGATCGGTTCGATCGTCGCGTAAGGAATCACCATCGAAATCGTTCCGGTTGCGTTCTCTAGTTCGACATCAAACGTAGATGCGATTACAACATCAGTTGGAGGCACAATACCAACAAACTGTGGATTCACCTCGGTACGAACAAAACTACAGCCAATTTTTTCAACACTGGCCCATGCATTTTCCAAATCATGAATAGCAAGTTCGACAACTTTACGGACAATACTTAGTTCGATAGGGGTAAAATCTTTACCATCAATTTTTGTGTATGGCCGATCCGCTCCTCCAAAAAAAGAATCCACCAATGCATAGGCCAACTTGCTTTCAATCACCATAAGGGCCGATCCACGTAAATTATTAAAACGCAAAACGCTCATGCAGGTGGGCATTGGCAATGTATTGATAAATTCACCAAACTTCAAAAACTCGGTACTTGTTAACGAAATCGAAGCAATTTTTCGCAGTGATGATGAAAGCGAAACACGAAATGCACGCATGAATTTTTCATAAATGACTTCTAGTTGCGGAAGACGGCCACGAATAATTCTATCTTGACTGGTTAAATCATAAGATACGACTTTTTTGTCGTCTGCCGTCTTGACCGACCCCGTTGATTCCTTAGCGGCTTCGGGACTTCCAACGTCACCATCAGAAACTGCGGCGAGTAGAGCATCGACTTCGTTCTGCGAAAGCACTTGATTCATCGTCTAAACCCCTAGTTATAAATGAACTCAGTGAAGAATACGTTAGAAATCTTTCCGTTTGTCAGAAAAGAATTAATCGTATCTTTGATTTCATTTTTCAAATTTTCTATACCTTCTTTATTTGAAACTTCCTCATATTTTTTGGATGATAAAATAATAATGATGATGTCTCGTACTTGAGCTTTCCGCTTGTCAATTTCATCCGCGACATTCTTACCCTCATTATCTTTTAACTCTAACTCCATCATCACTTTGGCAACCTTACGTCCTTTCGAACCCGCCAAATTAACAATAAATGTTTCCAACGGAACAACTTTTCCAATGAACTGCTTGGCTTCTTTATGTTCTGCTTCTTGCGTCTCATGCTCGCCTTTAATCACATGTTCGATTTTAGGTTCCGCATTGTCTTTCTTTTTGCCTTGATAGATCATCCAACCGACACCGGCCAGGAAGAACATATTAATTACAATAAGTACGACATAAATAATGTTCGTCTTGCTAGACCCACCCGCCCCTGGTACTGGCGCTGGTGCCGCCGCTGCTGCTGCTTTGTCTTCAGCCACTTCATCCTCCCTAACGAAGAAATGACACTTTTCCCCTTAATCTTCTAAGCAGCAATCAAAGTGCCATCTGGACTTTTTTTCCCCTTTTCCCTGCTTAAGGCCAGAGTTTCTCGACCAAGATGAGGCCGGCTTTTTGAAGTCTTCCACTTCTGCTTTATGATATGACAGTTTTTTGATGATTTTAGGTGAATTGACCTGCAGTTTTTTTGTTGGAATCCAAAAAATTTGACACTCGACCATAGTACTTATCCTCTACTTATCCTCGATCCTGTAAAAAAAATGGTCAGCGTTAAAATATTACAAAATAATCCGAATGCTCACACATATTCGACGAAAAATAGTATGACTAGGGCATGTATGCATCGATAATTGCCTTGTTTTTTCTTAGTACTCTTCGGGCCTTTGCCGCTGACGATCTCTGCTGGACCAAAGAAGAGGATCCAAATTCAAAGCAACCTTACGCCAGCCTACACATTTGGCAACACGAGCGATCTCATTGGCTACGCTTTCAAAAATCTCAGTACAATATCATTGAGCTAGTGAAAGCTTACCAAGTTTACAAACAAGAGCGTGATCGGGCAAATGCATTTAGAGATGATAAACTCGCACATTGTTTTATCGGTTGCCGAGTTTCGCAAACCACGAGCCTTCGGACAGCTCGCTATATCGGGTGGTTAAAAGAAGCTCGTGACCTCACAGATTGTAAAATAGAGACTCATTTCGAAATAGCTGACTACGAGGCTACCGTAAAAGGAGCTATGTTTGGCGAAAATAAAAAAGTGAATTGCGAGCAAGCTTGTAAGACCAATTTAGAAAACTAAGCCAGAAAATTGCTGCCCAATCTTTATAGGCTATTTCCTTCTGACATTTCCTGGTTTTGCGGTGATGTCTGACTTTTCAAATTCCAAAAAAAATCATTCGTATCTGGACTCAAAATACCTATTTTATCTCCAGCGTTCAGCCGATCATTAGCATTCAGCGGTTGCAATAGGCCTCGAAATTTTATCTGACTGCTTAGTCCGTTATCGTGATTCAGTTCTAGAAAAAATTCATCCGCACCCAGCTGAATTTTTTTACTCAACAAACCCGACCAAGGACTGATAGCCTCTACCGAACCCGTAGATTCCTTTTTTATTCCATCAAAATGAAACGAAAAATTTTGGTTTGTCTTATCAAAATTACGTCGAATATTCAGCGAATCTTTTTCTCCTAACTGGAGAGGACCAACGGGCTTATCTTGCTTTGCTTTCAGACCAAAGCGCTCGCCATATTTATCAACCAAATCATTGTAGATCAAATCAGAGATTCCGACACCACCACGCTCTCCCCACTTTTCTACGTACTCGCTATCTAACTGCTCGCGAAATATTTTTTCGGCCGAATTTACCTTGATCAGACCACTTTCTGGAACACTCGAACGCATTGATTTCATCATCTCGCGAAGAAAGTGCTTTTCATACATATCCGAAACTTCACGAAACTGAGTTTTTACCTTTTCCGTCGTAGTCGTTTCTTTTATTGGTAGCGCTTTTTGAATTTTATGAATCATTAAAAAAAGAAAGAGGGGAGTTTGAGTCGGAGAATCTTGTGCATCCTGCACTAAAGACTCTTTTTAGAATTCAATCAGCATCAATCCTTGATGTTGCTTTTTTTCTTTGTTTCCTGCGAGAAACTTTTTTTTGCGACTCTTGACCATCCATGGCTATCGATCTCTTTCCCACCCTCCCCGAAACTCTAAAAACATCCATGTTCTTAGAGCTATATATATTTATTTTATCAAATCCGTTTCATTTCGAAACAGATTTTTTATTTTTTATCAATCTCCTAATCTTTGCTCTAGTCGCGGACCTTACGTCTTGCGATTTCCCCGACTAGCCATCAGCAAATTACTGCTCGACCCAGCCCAAAGCTAGAGTCTAGGTCGGCATTTGCTGTCCCACCAACCACTTCAGATCGGCCCTTACAGAACCTCTAATTCGCCATGCAGGGCTCCTGCGGCTTTGATTGCTTGAAGTAGAGTAATCAAATCTTTGGGTGTAATCCCAACTTTGTTCAAATTCTGAACTAAATCGCCAACGCTAGCGCCTTCGATGAGCGCAATTTTTTCGTCCCCGCCCTTGCCTTTGCCCTTACTATCGCCAACCTTCACCGAAATTCCATTATGCGAGACTGCCACTTTAGAAATTTTGACTTTATCACCAATCACGACCGTACCAGATTTTTCATTAATGATCACAACTGCACGAGAGTCAGGATTAATCTGAATACTTTCAATTGTCGCAAGCAGCTCCACACCTTTGTTTTCGTAACCGAACGGAGTAACGATATCGATTGTTCCCGCATCTTTCGCCGAAGCATATTGTCCGCCAAGCTCGCGATTAATTGTAAGAACGGAACGAGCCGCCGTCGTGAAATCAGGATTGTGCAACGTCAGACGAAACATTTTACGTGATGAGAAATCGCTTTGCACATCTTTTTCAATAATAGCCCCATTTGGAATTCGACCAGAAGTAGTATGTACATCTTTTCCTCCGTCTCCACTGATCACCACGGTTCCTTGGGCTACGGCGAAAACTTGTTCATTGCCAGCGCGCAATGGAGTCTGCAAAAGAGTTCCCCCTTGCAGTGATCCCGAGTCGCCAATAGCACTCACCGTGATATCCAAAGGATTACCCGCCTTCGCAAAAGCTGGCAGAGTGGCCGTGACCACCACAGCGGCTACATTTTTACTTTGTACTTCGGCAGAATCTAGCTTCACGCCCAATTTATCCAGTAACCGAGCCATACTTTTTGACGTGAATTCATTTTTTCCGTCACCAGTCCCCTTTAAGCCAACAACAATTCCGTATCCAATTAGTTGATTTTCTCGAACGCCACGAATGCTGGCAATGTCTTTCAGACGAGCGGCTTCCGCAAAAAAATTTAGCAATAACATAGGTAACAAGAACGAAAAAAAATGTAGTTTCATTGCTGAGCCTCTTTCTTTCTAATCGAGACAACATCAAACTGAGGATCAATAAGTTTAGATGACGATATACCCTCGTCATTATAGTCTTCGGGTCTGACGATACCAACCACCAACACCTTGTAATCACGTTTGCCAATCATGAATGGCTGTTGTCCTTTAATTTTGTAATTACCATCAGCCAATCGTTCAATAATACGCGTTTGAATAGGACCAACATCGGCCATTTCCCCTTTGTCTTCGTCCTTACCAGATTTTTTAGTTTCAGAAGCCGGCGTTCGCGCATCCTTATTTTCTGCGGGCTTAGTCGTTACATCAGCCAGTTTCCCAAGTGTTGAATCCTTTTCTTGCTCTTCTAATTCCTGCAGCAATGTTTTGATTACATTTACCTTTGTTTCTACTTGCTTGTAAGCAGCACCTTCCAGTTTTACATTCAAAAAATCACCTTCTTTACGAATTTTATTCTGAGTGAAATAGTAGGATTGTTGACCATCCATCACCCATAAAGAACCCGCCCGACTGTCTAAATCCGAGTCTTCTTCGAGTTGAGATTTTGTGGTTTTTTTGTACTGACGGTTTCCCCACACACCATGATTAGGATTGTCATTGTATTTCGTCAAAGACTTAGTGAAATCATCTGTTGGCTCTTCATTTTGATCAAAAAAAGACGCGCACGAAGATGTTATCACCATCACCAAAATCAAAATTAGATACCTCATTCTGAAACCACCTTATCCTTACTTAAAACTTTTGCCGCAATTGTCTTTTGATTTGTTTTTACTTTTACCGAATCGCCTTCTTGCCCATCACTTTCCGCAAGAGCACTGACTTCAATTTCAAAAGGGCCGTCTTTAATCAACAATCGAACGACGTCACCTTTTTTTACAACTTTTTCGATCGCTAAGACATCTCGAGTCACTATAGTATTTGCGGGAATAGACCGAGCTAACTGCCTACCTACCAAATCACCAACCTCGATCAATCTATTGTTCAGAAACGTCACTTCTTTGAGTTCTTCTTTAATATCTCCATTACTAAGACGATGGCCCTGTCCAAGCCATTTATTGGTAACAGCAACTTTCTTGTACGTCTTCCAAGAACCGGTCGCAAAAGCTCGGTGAGTTTGACCACTATTCCACAACGGCAGCATAAAACTGCCACGAGCCAAATCAAAATCTGTCGAGCGAAAATTCATCACGGCTTCGTTTACAAATGGCAATTTGTGAACTTGAATATCAAAAATGCACATATTGCATTCTGCCGTTAAATGATTTGAAATTTTTCTCTGCAATTCAAGCTTATTTACCTGTGCCGTCGTCGTAATTTTCAAATCGTCTTCAAAAACTATTTTTGTTTTCAATCCGCTATCTTTTACTGCTTCCAAAATTCCTTTTTTTGTAAGAAATAATACGCTGATTTTCTTTAAACTTTCCAAATCATCCGAAGTTCCTTGTTTGAAAACCACTAAATCATACAGCGTATACGCATTTTTTTTTGATATTTCAATATCGGCAGATACACTGAGTTCGGTTTGGCCCCAGCAAAAAAGAGACAAGAAAAAAGAAAGTAAAATTATTCTAGCCATTATCTTAAATTATTCACCGACTGAAGCATTTGATCGCTGGCTTGAATCACTTTTGAATTTGTTTCGTATGCTCTTTGTGCTGTGATCATGCCAACCATCTCGTCCACAATATTCACATTGCTTGTTTCTAACTGCCCTTGTGACAGATAACCCGCACCATTGAGCCCTGGGCGATTTGTGATCGCTTGCCCACTGGATGGAGTTTGCATGAAAATATTTTTTCCAGCCGCTTTTAGTCCCGCGGGATTAATAAAAGTGACCACATCAATTTGCCCAATGGACTGAGGTTGATCGCCAAGCCCCTGGATCACTTTTACCTCGCCACTGCCGCTGATTTCAATCCCCTGAATATTTGGCGGAATAGTAATTTCAGGCTGTAAATAGTTGCCATTTTTATCGACGACTTTGCCTTCGGCATCTTTTTTAAAGGCACCATCACGCGTGTAACCAATTGTTCCATCCGGAGTCAAAACTTGAAAAAAACCACTGCCTTCAATTTGAATATCAAGGGGGTTTTTCGTGATCACGGCATTTCCATGATCAAAGTTTTTTTGAATGGCCGCAGTTTTTACTCCTAATCCCGTTTGGACACCATTAGGCGAGAACGAATTCATTCCTGTCGACGTGCCTGGCTCTTTGGCCGTATGGTACATTAAATCTTCAAATTCCGCTCGCGATTTCTTAAAACCATTGGTAGAGACGTTCGCGATATTATTGGCAATCACATCCATATTTGTTTGTTGTGCAGCCATACCCGTAGCAGCCGTATTTAAACTCTTAAGCATTCATCTCCCCTTTAGCTTGTTTTCCCAACAATATTCACTAGCTTGTCGTTCATTGAATCGTAGGCACTGATGGCTTTTTGCGTGCTTTCAAAAATCCTTTGGGTTTTGATCATGTCTGTCATTTCTTGTACAACATTTACGTTACTTGTTTCCATAAACCCGGACTTTAAAGATGGATTTGGCTTAGCAATAATTTCTGGATTATGACCAGCCTTAAAACCGTACAACGAGTTACCAATTTTTTGAAGACTATCATTATCCGCCACCGTGACTACTGATACACGTGCTACCAGCTGAGTACCTTGAAAAATGTCACCCTGATCATTTACGTTCAACGGTTCTGATCCATTCAACGTGATCACTCGGGCCTCGGGGTCAGCACCCGCCCCACCGCTAGCTAAAATAAAATGACCTTCTTTATTTACTAAATGGCCATTGCCATCCATCGTAAAATTACCCGCACGGGTAAGTTTGACACCATCCGGAGTGGCCACTTCAAAAAAACCGGCACCATCAATGGCAAGATCCAATGGGTTTCCCGTATGTTTCAACGATCCCTGAGAGAAATCAGTAAAGGTCCCCTTAGAATCGACAAAACTTTTATCACCACCTTGCATGTCATAAAAACTCTCGATACTGGAAGGAATTCTGGGAACCGGCATTCCTGTTTGTTCTTTTTCATTCGCTGTCAGATACTCGTTGAAAACCTGAGTGTCTCGCTTGAACCCGGGCGTATTCACGTTTGCTATATTATTGGCGATGGTGTCCATTTGCAGACTTTGCGCCATAGCACCACTTAAGGCCGTATAAATTCCTTTTACACTCATCAAGACTCCTTCCTAGTGTCTTTAGAGACAGACCCATTCAATGTAGAGAGCAATCAAAAGGCCATCTCGACCATTGTCAGAACAACAGCGTAAATATCTTCTGAGCAGCTATTAGAACAAAGACACTCTATTCTTGGTTTCTGGTTATATCCATTTTTTGACGATCTCTAACTGGACCGCCAAATGAATGACTCAACTTGCAACAAAAATTCTAATACTATTAAAAGACGATGAAGATACTCGTTCTTTTTCTTTTTACCATGAACACCTGGGCGGCCCTTCCCGAAAACCCCTCGGTAATAACAAATTCCGATACGCTAAAAGAGCGACTCAAGAAACTAAGTTCTACCGAAAATGACTCCAAAAAGCATACTCTAGTTTTTGATTTGCCAGTTACTTATAATCAACAAGTAGCAAAGTGGGTTCAATATTTTCAAACCAAAGGCAGCAAGTGGTTTCGCGAGTATCTAGAACGCTCATCAAAATATTTGCCATTTATTCAAAACGAACTTTCAAAGGCGGGATTACCTTTGGACCTGGCATTCATGGTCATGATCGAATCTGGTTTCTCAACCTCCGCAGTCAGTACGGCAAACGCCGTCGGCCCTTGGCAATTTATCGAAGGAACCGCTGCACGTTACGGACTTAGAAAACATTGGTGGCTGGATGAACGCCGCGATTTTCGCAAAAGCACCAAGGCCGCCATCAAGTACATCAAAGACCTACATCAGGAATTTGGTTCATGGTATCTAGTAGCCGCAAGCTATAACATGGGCGAGAACGGCCTACGGCGACAAATTCAAAAACATAAAACTAATGACTATTGGACACTCGTCAGAAAAAAAGCGCTTCCGGATGAGACTCAAAACTATGTACCAAAAATTTTGGCGGCCATGTTGATAACAAAATCACCCAACCTGTACGGCTTTAGATTTCTAGAAAGACGAAATCCCTTGGAGTACGACTATGTTTCTGTTCCCGGCGGAACGGACTTAGAGTCCCTAGCCGATGCCCTGGGAGTCACTCGAAAATCACTCAAGGAATTGAACTCAGAGCTACTTGTAAACTATATTCCAAAACAAATTGCTTCACATACGATTCGTGTACCACTAGGTGCGGGAAAAATCATTTCCGAATTTTTGACAAAAAAAACCAACTAGAATCTATTAATAACTAGGATCTAAATAACGGGTTGGTAAGAACACGTTTTCTATAAAAATAGATGCAGGAAGCAAAAAACAAAATTAAACTCACCCACGTTGACAGTGAAACCAACGGCGCATAACCACGAAAGTCATCACGCATAAACTCGATACAGGCACGGCCTATACTGTGTAGCAAAAGCCAAATAAAGAAAAGACGCTCAGGTTGTTTTTGCAAACGCTCCGAGTTTCTAGACTCATAAGTCAATAAAACAATCAAAATGCCCAGTTCCCACAGTGACGAATATATTTGTGTCGGATGGCGTCCCTGCACCGCCCAGGGCAAATTGCATGTTTTTCCATAACAACACCCCTCAAGAAAACATCCGATGCGTCCCAAAGCATAGACGACAGAAAGAATTGGAACAAATAACCGCATGTACACCCTTAGATGCGCAAACTCCCCACTTACGTACAAAAACCCAAGCCCCGCAGCGAAGCTGAGTATAAATCCTCCATAAAAAACAAAACCGCCTTCCCAAAAGTAAAACACCTTCACGGGGTTGGCCGCATAGTATTGCCAATTCTCAAAAAATACGTGACCCAAGCGGGCCCCCAAAATCGCAAAAATCATCAACACAAGAGACAAATCTAAAGTAAAGTTCTTATCTAAATTCAATCTTTTTGCACGATAGATACTTAGATAGAAAGACAGGCCCATCAAAAAAGAAATCACCAAAAAAAAAGTAGGTACTTGGACAAACCCAAGATCAATTATTGGCAGCATTACATTTTACATTCTATGTATGTCCAAAGCACAAGTCCACTGCTCAACAAACTATGTCGCAGGCAGAGGCTGGACTTTTGACTTCATTTGTCTTTTTTTTCTGAAAGTCCTCGATTCAAATTTGTGTTTAATATCATAATAAGGTGTATGAGTTTGCATCCCGTTGAGATCGCTAAAGAACTAAGGAATTTTGCATTTTTCAAAACATTCAGTGATGAAATGTTACTTCAAATTTCTACCATGACCGTCGAAAAAAATTTTAAAGCCTCTGGCTATATTTTGCGCGAAGGTGAACTGAACACAAAGCTTTATTTCCTAAGATCTGGCGTTGCTGAAATCACACTAGAAAACGAAGTTGTTGCAATCCTACAAACCGTCGGCGATGTAATGGGTGAAATGAGTGTGGTCTTAAAACGTCCGGTGACATCTTCGATCATTGCCAAAACCGACCTTTCGGTTTTTGTAATCGACTCTGACCATTTCAGTCACGTTCCCCAAAAGGATTTTGATCGGTTCAATTCTCTATTGTATCGCGTATACTCAACCGTTTTAGCGGATAGATTGATTCGAACAAATGAAAAAGCACGACTATTTGAAATAGCCAATCGTGAACTTTTCGAAGCTCAAGCCACTCTGGAAAAAGCCGGCGATAAAAGTGTTCTGCTGATTGATACAGATCGAAAACAATTGGTACTGGCTAAAATGGCTGTCGGCAGTTCGGGCGTTCGCATGGATGTCGCGTCGGATGTAGAATCGGCAAAGCAACTTTTACTGCTTAATAAATATGATTTGATCGTATTTGACGATACCTGTGCAGACATTGCCGATTCTATCAGCGACATCAAAAAAGCTGTCATGATTACAAACAAAAAAGTTCAGGGAAATATACCGGTATTAAAGAAGAATAAAAAAGTAAACAACCTGATTACTCGTGATCCAGAAGACAAACAACTGACCATTAAGACCTTGCTTACGACTCTCTCTAAGCTGCTAAACAACGATGTTTTCGGCATCGAAAAATATTTAGCGTGGGGTGTCGATATTCAAAATAAAAAAGTTACCTCTAGCAGTGACCGTATGAAGCTAAAAGACGATATGGTCGTCTACTTCAAGCGCTTAGGAATTAGAAATACAATCCTAGAGAAAATGTACCTCGTCACGGAGGAACTACTGATGAACGCTATCTATGATGCTCCCACCGATAAAATGGGAAAGGCTCTTTACAATCATCTGCCTCGAAAAGTCGAAGTGGTTTTGGATAGCCACCTACAATCTGTTATCAAATACGGCTGCGATGGAATTTATCTGGCCGTTTCGGTTACAGATCCATTCGGATCTTTGACAAAAGATATTATCATTAATTATCTAGACAGTTGCTACAGCGGACAAGCCGGCTCCCTGAATCAGGGTAAAGGCGGCGCTGGCCGAGGTCTACACCAGATTGTTGAAAATTCTGATTTAACAATATTTAATGTCAAACCTGGTCAAAGAACAGAAGTCATAAGTATCTTCCTGACCGAAACAAACAAAAAAGAACCTAATCCGTCTTTTCATTATTTTTTCAATGAATAAAAAAACAGCTTCACTTCTATGTGCCATGCTATTTGTTCTCCAATACATTATTTTTAAAAATAGCAATCCAGATTATCGCTCGTTCGTTTGGTTCGTACTATTTGGAAACTTCTTCACCGCCACTTTTGTCGTTCTCATTTTATTAACCCAAGTCGCTTCGGGTCGCTATCAAGAACCTAAAAGCTATATCCCACGCCTAGCTCTCGCACTAATTCCTATTTGCTTGTTCCATTTCGTTTCTGCAATTTTTTTAAGTTTTTTTGCGCGTTGGGAAGGCTTCAGCCTAATGACCTCACAAAATACTATGAAAAGTGAAATTTTTTGGTTCGATATAGTCACTGTCTTCTGGCAATACCTGCCGATCTATTTTTGCTACTTACTGACAAAAATTTCCTTATTCGCTTTACCACGGTCGGCACTATTCGGAGGATTTTCACTTATCAAGGATGCTCTTTTATGCGTGATCACCAGCATCGCGGTTCCCTTAAGTGTCCTAAAGTTTTCCCAATCGACAGCTATTGATTCAAATACGGCTAACTTTTTTTGGATATCTCTAATTGTCTTCGTTCCTTGGTCAATATTTTTTGGTAGGGATGTTCAAGGACATCGAATTGATAAGGTGCCAGTCATTCAAGCTACGAAAAACTATCCCGTAAAAATTTTAGAGACTGGCACTCAAGGATGGGGACTTCTATTCATTATTTTTGGACTCGTCTTTATCACAGCCGCATTCACAGTAATCAAAGTATCACCCTTTGATACCTGGGAACAGCATTTTACTTCATTGCTTCTACCCCTGCCATTTTTAGCTTTTGGTTCATTCACAGTGATTGTTGGCCTAAACATGCAATGGACCAGAAAAGCAACCACGATCACTCCTCAAAAAGTGTCAACTCATGTACGAATTTTCGTTCCGTGGATAAAGGACATTTATTGGGAAGCCCCTCTTTCCGAATATCGAAGACCAGCAAAGAAAATTCTATTTCATCGCGGAGATTCCACAACAAGTGCTCGTCGATCCCACGAAATCGTCCTAAATTTGAAAACTCAAAAGCCAAAAAAATTCCGCTTCGAATTGGATAGAAATGTAACTCTGTACAAATCCTATCATGATGACAATTTCGAACATGAACTCGATGACTATCAAAATCTTTTCAAAAATACGATTCAAGACTGAGTCGAGGATTTTATTTAGTCTAGGACTATCAGAGCTTTTCTAAAATCTGCGGGTTTTCAGAGTGGACGGGGGTCATGATAAAATCCTATCTCGGGCCTTCCTGGCCCTCGGGCAGCCGCAGGGGAACGCGCATCCTGCGCCTGCGGAGCCGGATTTTATCATGACCCCCGTCCACTCTGAAAATACTCGAATTGAAAGTGGGGAGAGGGGGAGGAGAGGAGGGGCGTAGGGAGGGCGTAGAAAGTCCCTATATGTCAGGATAGTTGTCGTGTTGGGGATTGGTAATGACAGATTGGGAATGCGGATTGGGGTACTCGAATTGGAAAGGTGAAACGTTCTCAATATGTTTGGAATGATGTTGGACAAAATACAAACGGAATATCGGAGAGTGGGAATATTCTTATAGATAAAACTCTCTTACTGCCTGACTTGTGTGTGCAAAAATTTGAGAAATAATTACTGATTCTAAGGAGTTAGTTACAATTTTGCGAAAATTGTAACTAAAACTAATTTAACCTATTAAAATAACTAAATAATATCAAATAAAGCGCACAGCCAACGTCGGCAGTTTCTAAACCGCATTTGTTGCGGTGGGGGCTCGTTTTTTTTCTAGCAGCATGACTAAAATCAATATTCCCACACCACAAACGATCGCCGAGTCCGCAATATTGAAAGCGGGATAACTGTATTTATTATAAAGATGAAAATCCAAAAAATCGATAACGTAACGATAGTTCAGACGATCAATATAATTCCCCAAGGCCCCGCCACAAATCAACGACAGTGCCGCTGTTTGCAACATATCATCATCGCGCACGGTTCGAAGAATCGTAAAAATAATGATCACCGCAATCGGTGGCATGGATAGAAAGAAAATTTCACGAAACGTCGGATGACTTTCCGCCAAAAATCCAAACGCGGCCCCATAGTTACGCACATAAGTAAAATTGAAAAAATTCTCAATAATAACAATCGATTCACCCAACTGAAAGCGGGTATGAATATAAATCTTCGTCAGCTGATCAAGCGCGATAATAATACCAGAAATAATTAACAACAAAATATATTTTTTCTTCATGTTAGTGCCTCTACACATTTAGGACAGATTCCGGGAAGTTCTTCCGTTTGCGATATCTGAGTTGAGTATGTCCAACAGCGAACACATTTCTCGCCATCCGCCTTTTCCGCTTTCACCACAAGCTCACCTTCGCTGATTCTAACATCCGAAACTATCAGGAATTCACGCAAGCCTTTAAAGTTTGTTAAAATTTTAAACTTGTCGCCCAAAGCCGTGATATGGACTTTCGCTTCCAATGACGCCCCAATCACCTTTTGCGTTCTTAAACCCTCCAAGACTTTTTGTACGTCTGTTCGGATTTCAATTAACACGGCAAATTTTTCTTTCAATGATGGATTTTTCCAATCTGCACTGCACTTGGGAAATTCCGTCAAGAATATCGACTCTTTTGTTTTGAATTGATAGTGCGAATACGACTCTTCGGCCAGAAAAGATAAAATAGGCGCCATCATTCCCATCAGCGATTCCAAGATATAATAAATCACGGTTTGTGACGATCGCCGTGGAATCCCATTTTCTTTCCAAGTGTACAAACGATCCTTTAATACATCCAAGTAAACAGCCGACAATGTCACCGTACAATACTGATTCAAAGCATGATAAACTTTGTAGAAATCATAGTTCTCATACGCGGACTCAACTTTTTCGATCAGTTCGTACAATTCATTCATCGCCCACTGATCCAGTTCGGGCATTTGCGAAACAGCAATCGTATCTACTTTAGGATTAAAATCCGTCAACGAACCCAGCAAGTATCTCATCGTATTTCGAATACGTCGGTATGTTTCCGTGACCCGAGTCAACTCATCCTTACCACACGATACATCCTGTCCATAGTCGCCGTAGGCCGCCCACAAACGAACAATCTCGGCACCACTTTTTGCGGACACTTCGTTGGGATCAATGACATTCCCTAATGATTTGCTCATCTTACGACCTTGAGGGTCCATCACAAATCCATGAGTCAATAAAGTTTTAAACGGCGGTTGGCCCGAGGTCGCCATTGAGGAAAGCATCGATGTATTAAACCACCCACGATGCTGATCACTGCCTTCCAAATAAATATCAGCCGGTCCCTCACTCATGCGTTTTTTCTGAACGGCAGCATGGGCCACACCCGAGTCAAACCATACATCCAAGATATCTTTGCCGTGACGGAAACCTTCCGATCCAAATTTATCTTTGTTCTTTGGATTGCCATACACCAATTCATACTTTTTATCGCCAATGAACTGGGCAACCGGAGTCGAATGAAATCCTTCGATACCTTTTTTTTCGATCACATCCGCGACGGTCATCATGACATCATAGTCAACCAAAGGCTCTGCCGTAGCGATACAATAGAAAATCGGAATCGGCACACCCCAAATACGCTGACGACTCAGACACCAATCTGGACGGTTTTCCATCATGGCTTGAAATCGTGCTTTACCCCAATCTGGAACGAATTTTACTTTCTCGATGCTTTCAATCGTTTTCTTACGAATTTGCGTTTGTTCCAGATCAATACCCATAAACCACTGCGGCGTCGTTCGAAAAATCAACGGTGTTTTTGAACGCCAACAATGAGGGTACGAGTGCTCGATCTCTTGAAGTTTAATCAAATGACCAGACTCTTTCAGTTTCTCGACGATCAAAGGGTTCGCCTTGAAAATATTCATTCCCGCCCACTCCGGAACATCTTCAGTGAATTTTCCCGCGTCATCCACTGGGCACAGCACAGGAAGATTATATTTTAAACCCACTTTAAAGTCGTCCGCCCCATGACCTGGAGCCGTGTGAACGCAACCCGTACCCGCATCTAAACTGACATGCAAGCCAAGTACGATGCGCGAACGACGATCAATCCAAGGATGTTCCGCCTCTTTATTTTCTAAATCGACACCTTTGAATGTTTCCAATAATTTTAAATTTAATCCCGTGTCTTTCGCGAATGCCTCGCTTAAGCCTTTGGCCAATACCAAATTCTGATGGTCACTTTCATATACCCCGTATTCAAAATCCGGGTGCAAACACACACCCACGTTCGCCGGTAACGTCCAGGGTGTCGTCGTCCAAATAACAAAATATGTTTTCTTGCCATTTTTAACTAGCGGATCTTTCTTCGATTCTAATTTCACATAGATCGAAGGTGACTTATGCATGTGGTATTCAACTTCGGCATCGGCCAGCGCTGTTTTCAAAGTCCAATTCCAGTACACTGGCTTTTCACCACGATAGATCACACCTTTTTTGAACGCCCGCGCAAACTCGCGCACTTCTTCGGCCTCATAATCGTAGGCCATTGTTAAATAAGGATTTTCCCAATCCGCCAAGATACCCAAGCGTTTGAACTGCCCTCGTTGCTGCTCTACCCATTTCGCCGCTTCCGCACGACAAAGCGCCAAGATCTCTTGATCCGTTTTGACAAGTTTTTTGTCCGTGAGATCTTTCATCACTTTGTGCTCGATAGGAAGGCCATGACAATCCCAACCTGGGATGAATTGGGTTTTGAAACCTTTCATCGTTTTGTATTTCACCACGATGTCTTTCAATGTTTTATTCAGGGCATGACCAATATGAATATTGCCGTTGGCATAAGGAGGCCCATCTTGAAAAACGAAATTTTTTCCATTTTGATTCTTATCCAACATCTGTTGGTAAATCTTTTTCTCGTCCCAATTTTTTATAATCTCGGGTTCCTTGATGTTCAAATCACCCTTCATCGGGAACGACGTTTGAGGAAGCCGAATCGTAGATTTATAGTCCTTGGTTGGAGTCATATTCACACATTTACCTTTGGCAAAGATTTATTTTACCGTTCATTACTGCTGGCGCCTCAAAAGACCCAGCTAATATGAAATAAGTATCTGATAAATATATTGAATTCTGTTTTCTTAAACAAGCGGTAAATTAGGACTTGCCTCAGACAAGCCAAGTGCTCGCAAACTACAAAAGCTTTTTAAGTTTATTGTAACCGACTTGCAGAAGCATTTTTAAGGCTTCGTTATTAGAAGAAAGGTTCAATTTTTGACGAACCTCACTGACCAATGCCGCTGAGGTCGGATCTAAATCCAAGGGAGAACTCATTGCGGCATTCATTTGCGCATTGTATTTCTTTTCCAAGGACTGAAAGTCTAAACTTAATGATTCCGGTGGTTTAGCAGCGTGTTCTTTTTTTGTAGGTGCCGTCGCACCAGCAAAGTCATTGGTTTTTGGCTTGGCCTCAACAGCACCTTCTTTTTCAAATTCACCCATTAAACCAGCTAACTGCTTGAGTTCGTGTTTAAAGTTTTGAATCGATGGGCGGTCTAAAGCAGCATCACCATCGCGGGTTGCCTTTAAATATAAGCTCACTAAAATATCCGGAGTCGTCGCCATTTCTTTCAGAGAGTTATCCTGATTCTGCAGCCACGCGTAGGCTTTTAAAAGCGAGTCTTTGGTGTATGCTTGAGGTGGAATCGGATTCATTGCCATGAGAAAAACGAACCTAAGAATGTATCGCTTTCGAGTCAATACTTCTTATTCGTCTATAAAAATAATGAATAGCATTATAAAAATAAATGATTTGAAACGATTGAGCTTTGAAATTGAGCAAATATTTTTTCCAAAAATGCCCGACAAAACAGCAAACACAGTGCTTTCAAGTCACAAAGTGAAAAAAAATAAAAAACATCTAATCTGTTTTTTGCAAGGACAATATCCAGCCCGATATTTTTTATAGAGTCGCCATCTTGTTACCGCACATGGACCCAAGACACTTATCCATCGATTTAAACTGGATTAAATTGGCGGAATCTTTATCAATCAGCGACTGCCTCATTCGTGGAAATTTTAAATTCCAGATACCGTTGCAAAGTTGTTGGGATTAATTTCCCATGGTTTCAACTGCAACCTCTTACAAAGTTAAAGTAATGCTATAAGTGTGCCTGGTTAATAGAAAATATAAAGTTAATAGAAGGCGATTGGAGTCTCAAAGTGAGA
>JAEUWH010000112.1 GCA_016785955.1 Pseudobdellovibrionaceae bacterium
GGATTCCCAGAGGATATGTTTGACTTCTTCTTTTGACATCTTTTTCATATGTCAATACTCGGATATTTGAGTGCAGCGTCAACTACTTAATTGCAGCGTCCAGAGCTAAAACTATTTTTTATAGGAAAAATTTGGGAGCGAAAGGCCTGTCTAAAGTCTGGACAATTGAAGTGGCCAGAATTGTTATGGTCTCGTTCTGAGACTGTTTAACCTATTTAAACTATTGAAACAACTGAACAAACTTTGGAGTCGGTCTTGCTCACTCTAGTTATCAGGGTACCTAGCTGCCCTGAGGACGACTTTATGAAGAAGTACATTTCTATAATAGTAGCACAGATCTTTCTAGTGAACTCGTTGTTCATTGCACCGACTTTCGCTGATCCTGCCAGTAGTCCCAGTTCAAAAGACGAGGAGACGAACAAAAGATGGCAAGCGGCCGGAGTCAGCATTGTGCTGCCCTCTCAAGGAGCCGCGGACCAAAGGATTCTGGTCGTACTCGACAAAGCATTCGAATTTAAAATCAGCTATGAACAAAGACAGGAGATTCTTCAAGACTTAGCTGCAAGAAATGTTTCTAAAGATGTGGATCAAGTGACGTTCAAAAAAATTATTTCGTCCCAGTTGTTTGAGGGTTATAGCTATGACGAAATTTCTAATTTAATGACCGCAAAAAAAATTAAATTAAAGTGGTTTGCAGATGGCTCTAAAGTATATAACGAAAAATTAGCACAAATGGAGCCGCGTAAAACCGGTACCGTGTGGCGCCGAGTGGACCAGGGGCGTACGTCCTCGACTTTGGTGGATAGGTTATCAGACTCGTTTGCTCGTACACAATCGCAGAATGCATCTAAAGCGCCGACTTCGCAAACACCACAGATGCCACAAACACAACCCGCGTTGTCGACGGCTCCGATTTTAGGGCCGGAAAAAAATATTGAAGGTACGCCGATCGACGTGACGTTAACTCACTCGCAGGTAGATAAAGACAATGATGGAAAGCCAGATCCCAATGAAGTTGAAACAAAAGTAGAAGAAATTAAGTTAAAGGATTTAACTCCTGAACAGCGAAAAGCCTTGCACGATGCTTATTCACCGGCCGAAATGCGAAAGCTTTTACTGGCGGATAGAAAAGCTTTAGTGAAGCAAATGATTGAAGATTGGGTAAATCCTATAAACCCGAATGACCCTCGGTCTATGGGCAAAGCGCAGCGTGAGGCGCAGCGGGCACAAGGTACGACCCAACCCTGGGAAAGCACGGTATTTGGCAGTCAGTCTCGTCGTTTTCCGATGGAAACAATGATGTTCTTTTTCTCGATCGGATTAATTAACGGCATGATGTTGTTGAATGATTTTTCTCAAAATCCGTTACTGATGGAACAGCATTTACAAACGTTAATGGATCCCATTGGTCATATATCCTTCTATTCCTTTATGATCGTGAATGGTTATACGACTGAATTCATGCAAAATCGTGCGATTGGTAAAGCGGTCACTGCAGATGTCTTAAAACACTATGTTATGTCAAATCCCCGAAGTAATACGCTGCTTAGAACTTACATGACAACTAAAGTTGATGAAAAGCTTCGCGGTGCCATGCTCGAGCAGCTTTCCGATGAAGTTTTAAAAGTAGCAGATAAAAAGAGAAGTTTAAATCCCTACACGAACACAATTGCCAAGCAAGCCTACTTCCGAATGATCAATTATGTTGGAATGACAGCGGGTTCGATGGCGTCTCACTTTTCGGGCGACTTTTTAAGGACATTACAAAGTTGTGCCAAGGGCATGTACAAAGATGCCGAGCAATTTAAGCGAGAAAAAGAATCTTCCAAGGCTTTTTATGCTAACGGTCAACAACCGGTTCTTCAAAAAGATCGTTTAAATGGGCTCAGCGAAGATCCATGTGACGTGGCTTGGAGAGAATGGGTTATGGAGAAGAAATTCAATCAATATTCTCCGGCTTTAATGTCCATGATTTTATCTACGATGGGTTCCGGTGCTTTAACCAGCTTAGCCGCTCGCGCCAAAGCGACGGGGCCGTATAAAAACATCGCCGAGATAGTGAACAAAGGCAAAGTCGCTGTCAGCAAAGTATCTATTGGTGGCGCGGAACTAGGAACGACGCTGTTAGGTGGTCTGATTGGTGGCGTGTGGACAAAATCAATGCGTCTTTTACATCACTTTGCAACCATCACGATTTTCACAGGGATCGATACAGCTATTCATGGTTGGGTGGAAGATAAATCTTTGAACTTCAACTATGGATATTACTATCTATGGCCCAATATTGATGCGTTTCCAAGGAAAGCCGAGATTCTAGATAAATTAATTACGAAAGAGGCGGCCGAGGGTTTCCGTAAGGATACAGATTCGTGTGAAAAAGATATTCAAAGCACCGAGTGCCGACGAAATGATATCGAGGGCTGGATGTATGATTTTTCACAAGCCATGATGAAATGGCGCGAGTTCAACCAAACGAAAGCCATGCAGGCCCATTCTCAATGGATCGACAAGGTAAATAAATTCCAATATATGGAACGGCTTTCAAAAGCTTATTACGAACGTTTTATTTCTGATATCAAAAACGTATATTTGTGTAATGCAAATCGCGCGGCATGTTTAGAAGCTAAACCCGGTGAAAAATTAGGTGATGATTTTGAAGCAATGGAGTCGGGTGCTTTATCGACACGTTTAGACAGGCTATTTTTAAATTATCGTCAGTACCCACTTTATGGTGTTGAGCCTGATGAAACAGCAAAAGACTTTCCCGATTTTTCGAAATGGAAAGACTATTACATGCAAGCACCAGACGTTTTACAAAGTGCTCAACAGATTCGAGTTCACCGTGTTGCACAGCAATTAGAAACTTATTTGAACCGTCGTGGATTTGATTCAGATCATTTAAAGAGTTCAAAATCACGACTAGAAGAAATCCTCAAAGGCTTGAAATCTGAAAATGTATTAGAGAATGGAAAAGCAATCGACTTGATGAGATCAATGGTGGCGACATCGTCTCGCGAGGTTCCTGAAATTGTACAAGCGATTTTAAGAGAACATTTGGCATTTATGGGAAGCCCAGCTCCTTTATTGTATTATGGACAAGGTTTTCCATATGCATTTGAATCCCATAGTATTAATCGAGATTTGGTAAAAATAGTAGAACTCCCAGAATTCTATAGGCACTTTCGATTGAGCACTAAATTCTATTTCGAAAAGAAAACAGATTACATTTTTTATAATATGATGTGCGGCCCTAGTCCTGAGCAATCCGGACTGCAAGCTAGCGTTGTGGACGGAACACTGGGAAATCTTTACGGCAAGGGCATGCTTGGATTCAGGGATCTTTTTATTCCACCTAAAATTATTAGCGATAATTTACAACTAGATATTTGTACGGGCAGTATGGACTTTAAAAGATCATCCGCTTTGTACAATCAATGGATAATCGACACGGCAAAAAATATGAAATACGCCGGAGGATTTAATGTCATCGACAAAAACCTATCTGAAAGCATGACTCAAATTATCAAGTCAGAAAAATTGAGTCTTGCGTTTGAAGATAGAAACGAGGTAGACCGCCAGAAAGTGTTAAGCCAACCTATCTATGATATGTCGTTATGGTGGGAAAAATATGTGGAAACCCAGGTGCAAAACCAACTGGACATTTTCAAAGTTCAATACGAAGAAATTGCAGTGAAATTTTTAGAAGCCCAATTTAAAGATGTTGGTACTTTGTTAGGACGACCTTTGCATTCATCGATTGTAAGAAACTCTGTGGTCAGTTCATCGCTTCAGGAGTCTCGCACGTACTCATTGATTTTATCAGAGGTATTAAAGCGAAATATTCCGGAAGCAGAGTTTAGTAAACACTTTGCGACTAACGCACAATTCTTAGGTCATAAAAATTTTCTAAAACAAAAAGACCCAGAGGATATCTTGAAATCACAGATCAGTCCCTTTAATCAAGATTTTGCGGTATTAAAATCTGGAGGAACTCCAAAGTTGTTTAAATTTCAGCTAACAAATGAAGAGGTTTTAAGTGAGTTATATTATGCGCTTAAGAAAGCCGTGGTTGTAGAGCAGACATCTGCTGATGGAAAAACTCATAAAGTTGTTGATTTAAAAATGGATGAAAAACAAATAGATGAACTTGGAAAACGAGTTGACGAGTCTATTAATAGATTTAGCTCTGAGATCGATGAAGTAGTTAAACTTATGCCTGAGATGAAAAATAATGGAAAAAATGAAAGAGCTAAACCTCTCAGAATTATTGAGTTCTCTAAGGACCAAATGGCTAAAATCGTCCGTGAGTTGTTTGGGACTTTGTCTACGATTAGGTACGTCCGTAATGCTTCAGAGACCTATGCTAAAAAGAACCTAACCGAAGAAGAGCGTAGACGAGCAGCCGAGAAAGCAACAAGTGAGGAAGCTAAGAAAAAATGTAGTGATTCAAAACGAGCATCGGGTATCACAGGAGGTGGCGGTTGTTAGGCAATTGACGGCTATATTGACCAAACTCATTACAGTCAGAGTTTAGGATCAATTTAAAGCGTAGCTAAAGGAAAAAAGACTGGCATTTAAAGTGAATAAAAGAAATTTGTAAGTAAAACAAACTAAACATTAACTTATTTGTATAAGGAGAATTAAAATGAAAACGAGATTGGTAGCAGTTTTAGCGGTATTGGCATTTTCTGGATCGGTATTAGCCCAAGTTAAGGCTGTGAAAGAGGCTAACCCTAAGGTTCGAGAGCATATAGAAAAAAATTTGAAACAAAAAACAGGTGAAGAGCTTAACAGGTCAATTGCTAAAGATCTTTTATTTGTTGAAAGATCGAACGCTAACGTCGAGGGAATGATGAAAGGTCTTGATCGTGTTTTTGGTGCTGCTGAAATTATGAAAAAATTAGCATTTGGTGAGAAAATCAAAACATCATTACTGACGAGCCCTACATCTGCAGAATACAAAATGGGTTTTGCATTAGCTAATACGCTTTCTCGTCTTGATAAAATGTCAGAAAGCGATGCCGCAGCTTCAATTAAAATGGTTAAGAATTATGAGTTTATGGGTATGGACGAAGCAGTTTCTGGCTTTGCGGCTCAAGCTCGTGCAATTAATTACTTAACTTATAAAAAATACGATGAAGCTCCAGACAGAAGAATTGATTCATCAACTGAAACTATCGAACTAGTTGGTGTGCTTAATGTTAAAGCAAAAGAACTTGGTCTTGAGAACTTAAATAAACGTGATGGCGTTATCTTGGAACTTAAAGACGTTCCTGCTGATAAGCTTAAAGAGCTTGCTGAAAAGAGAAAAAAATGGAACGAGGACTGCTAGTATTTAGCTATCTTTAATGGATTTAAAGAAAAAAAGGCTGGGATCAAATCCCAGCCTTTTTTATTTGTGGTTCTATTTATAGAGCTTAAAAAATTTACTATTTTACTATTTTAGCCGACTTGATCACTACCGTCTCTAACGGGCGATCTTGCGGATTTCTAGGAACCTTAGAGATTTTCTCGACCACATCATAACCTTCGGTCACTTCGCCAATAATAGAATGACCACCATTTAACCAAGGTGTGGGGGCGACCGTAATAAAAAACTGTGAACCATTGGTATTCGGACGACCAATGTTGGCCGTTGATAAAAGACCCTTACGATCGTGTTTCAAATCGGGATGGTATTCGTCATTCACATTGTAACCAGGTCCACCAGTTCCATTACCCATGGGACAACCGAATTGGACCATAAAATCGGGGATAACTCGGTGGAAAATTAAACCATCATAGAACGGGCGATTTACATTTTTCCCGGTTTCAGGGTCTTTCCATTCTTTTGTGCCTTCTACCAGTCCTGTAAAGTGTTTAACAAGCGCCGGCGTCTTGTCTTCGAATAATTTAATTTTAAAGTTGCCATGATTTGTCTCGAAATGAGCTTCCATTATTTATTCCTTTGCAGAGACGATCTGCTTTTTGATGAGGTATCGTGCGAGCTAAACGCAACGATAAAAAAAGCCAAAAAATAAATCCAAATAATTTTTTTCAATGATCCGTAACGACCAGTTTTTGTATCGTGATTAAGCATAGTTAGTTGTTATTCGAGGTCACGGCCAGGGGTCAAGCCCAAACTTCATTCCCCAAGCTCGGAAAACCCGTCGAACGACATATATTTGTTTTCACAAAGTTTTCTTTATACCCTGGCTGATTTATTTCGTAATCTTAGTCTAAAAACGTCGACCATTTGGGCTTGTAATAGTTGTGACTATCCTGAGTCACACGTCGCTCCTCAGAGCCATCAATCGTTGAAAAGTAGATTTGATTTTTTCCCGTGCGATTGCTGGTGTAAACAATGAATCGTCCATCGGGAGAAAAATGAGGATCCTCGTTATCTGCCGCTTTTCCGTTCGCCTTTTTAGCTTGGGTTATACGTGTAATATTTTGTCCCGAAGCGTCCATTACAAAGATATCAAAATTACCATCGTCTTGGCCCGCAAACGCAATTCGTTTCCCATCGGGGGACCACGCCGGTGCAGCGTTAAACACGCCGCCATTTGTAATACGAGTCACATTGGATCCGTCGGTATCCATAACATAAATCATTGGTTTGCCACCGCGATCAGAAGAAAAGGCGATTTTTTTTCCGTCGGGACTGGCGGCAGGTTCAACATTCAAAGAATTGCCCGGCCCATTGGTGACTTTCTTTTGAACATCACCACTTAAGTTGATTTTGAAAATATTAGGCGTAATCCCTTGAGAAATAGTTAACAAAATCGACTGTCCATCCGGAGTAAAGTTTGCCCCAGAATTTATACCCGTACGAAATGACAAATTAGTGCGCTTACCTTTTTCTAAATCAAAAAGAAATAAATCAGCATTACGCATTTTGGTTGATTTTTTTTGTACGTAAGCCGTGTAAGCCACTTTTTTTGCATCCGGAGACCACGTGGGCGAAATCGCGATACTGTTATGATTGGTCAGTTTTTCAACTTCAACTCCGTCCCAGTCCATGGTGTAAATCTCGCGAAATTTTCCGCCCCCGCGATCACTGGAAAAAACAAATTTCGAGTTAAAAGGCCCGGGCTTATCCGTCAGGTTTTTCAGTACATCATTGGCAAACGTGTGCGCAATCTTACGAACCGTGTTGCGGGGGCCGCGATATTTTTTCCCAAATACCAGGCCTGCCTTAGGAACGTGATAAAGATAAATTTCAAGTTCGATTTGATCTTCTTTATCTACAAGATATTCGCCTTTAATCAGAAAATCTGCCGATAACGGTTTCCAGTTATCAAATTTAAATCCATCGACCTCACCGGGAAATGGTTTTAAACCTGTTTTTTTTCCATCTTCTAGGAAGGCGGAACTGGCAATAAATTGGAAGTATCCCGAGACGTCTAAATCATTTTTAACCACGTTAAACAGTTCAGCGCCCAAAGCGAAATTTTTTGTCGCCTGGGCCGGAGATCCCGAATAATTTATTTGCGGAAATCCAATCAGGCTTTTTTTTGTTTTGGCATCGCCAATTTTTATGTAGATCTGTTCCGCAAAAATAATTCGCGAACATAATATCAGCATGATGGTTAGTATTGCTTTCATGTGCAGTCTCCTATTCTGGAAATCCAATTAAAACTCCTCGTTCGGATAATATGGCCGAAAATTTTTCGGGTGGCTTGGGAAACGGACCAGATTTGCGAATCGTTTCTAGCACGGTATCATCATAGTTTGGGTTACCACTGGATTTGTAGATTTGATTATAAATAACTTGGCCGTTGGCATCGACTTTCAAAAGCGCCTGGGCTTTAAAGTCTTTGTTTGCAAGCCATTGCGGCAGTGTCCAGTTTTCACGAATTTGTCGATCCAATAATGCCACATAGTTCTCGTGCTGAATTTTATTGATCCCTGTCAGTTCACTGCCCGCGCTAAGAACGTTACCTTTGTAGGAGGGCTTGGCGTGGGTTTCTGCGTGCCCTACGAGTTTTTCAATTCGCTCGGACTCGACCGAGGATTTTATGGATTCAAGCGCGGACATTTTCTTGATTCGGTCTAGGGCTTCTTTTCGTTTCTTTTCTTCTAATTTTTTTTGTTTTTCGATTTCGGCTTTCTTATTTTCTGAAAGCTTGATCGCTGTTTCATCAATGATTGGTTTTTTTTCCGGAAGGGATTCTGGTTCGGGCTTTGCGGGAAGTTCGCGGGGGGGCTCGTTATGGGCCGTTTCGGATGTATTTGCAGGTGGTGGTGCTATGTCTGGCAATGCAGGATTTTTATCCGGCAGGGCAATCATGTCGACACGAATAGCAGATTGATAGTCCACGGCATCGCTTTCAAAAAAAACATTTTTCAGAATCAAGAATAGCACCAACACCACGTGGGCAGTCAGTGAAAATACGATTCCTTTGTTTTCATCTTTTAGGGATGATCCAAGCAGTGTTTTTATCATGGATCCTTTGGCAAGGTGACCAGACCCAGTTGGCTAATCCCGGCCGCTTTAGCTTCGGCCATCACTTCGGCCACAATTCCATAGTCGACTTTACGATCGGCTTGGATGAAAAGCTGTTTGTTTTTCCTGGTTTTAAAAATAGCCGTCAGTTTTGTTCGTAGTTGATTTAAGGCGATTGGATTTTTGGCAATAGTAATGCGTTGACTGCTGTCTATTTGCAACAGCATGGGGTCCTCGCTCAGTTCCATGCCCGTGGCCGAGGTCTTGGGCAAATCGACTTGCACCCCCTGTTGCATCAACGGTGTGGTCACCATGAACATGATTAAAAGAACCAGCATGACATCCACCAGCGGCGTAACATTAATTTCGCTCAGTACGGCTTTTGACGATCTACGGCCTGTCGACATTCCCATGATAAACTCTTAGTTGAAAAAATTTCGTTTAACGATGTTTAAGAAATCAGCGGAAAAATTATTAAGTTCTATTTCTTCTTTTCGAATCGTAGACACAAAATGATTATACAGGACCACGGCGGGGATTGCCGCCGCTAGACCAATGGCCGTTGCCACCAAGGCCTCTGAAATTCCCGGAGCCACGACCGCCAAACTGGCGTTTCCCGTGGCGCCAATTTTATGAAACGAACTCATAATACCCCAAACAGTTCCAAACAGTCCTACAAAGGGGCCTGTGCTTCCAGTAGTCGCCAGAACAGTCAGTTTTGATTCCATGTGAGCCATTTCATTTTCAATCGCCTTACGAATAACGCGTTCCAGATTATCGATATTGTTCAAACTACTTTTGGGAGCATTTTCAGCTTTGTTTTCTGAAGGACGACTGTCGGCCAACTTTTTCATTTCCAAATAGGCGGACTTAAAAACATGCGCCAAGGTGCTGTCGCGAAATTTATCCAAGTCATCATATAAGTTTTCAAGCGAATCTGATTTCCAAAAATAAGAAAGAAACACTTCATTCGTGATTTTGATTCGCTTAAGCTGTTTCCATTTGCTGTAGGCGATTCCCCAACAAACCACGCTGAGGCCAACCAAAACCAGCAATGTCAGCTGAACAACAAACGAAGCCTGAAGAATAGCCTCGATCGGGCTTGTATTAACTGCAACTTTATCCATATTAGGCACCTCAACGTTTATTTTATGAGGTGCCTTGATAGGGTCAACCTATTTTTGTTTTTCGTTGATCAGCACTCGCTGGCTTTTTCGGCAATTACATTTTTTTTAAAGAAGACGCTGAAGAAGCGACGTAAAAAACGAGCAGAGATTTTTTAGTTCTGGTCTAGGTGTTGGTAATGACAGTATTGGTAGGGACAAGGTAGTGGTAAAAAAAAGAAAAAGGCTCGAAGACAACTCTGAAACTAAACCTCATTGTTAAAGTGGGTGGCCATGATAACAACTTTAGGCTTCCCAGTACGAGCTGGGCTTGCACACCATTGTCAGGGACAGCCCCCTAATTCTTTGCTTGTAAGGTTTATTTTCGATGAGCTTTACGCCGTCGAACCTTTTAAATAACTATAGCGTAGTTTCTTTTTTTTTTCAATCAAACAGGACTTCAAGACAATAAAAATTTTCCGATAAAAGTGTATGAATTTGATTCTATTAGACCACTATTTTCCATTCATCGTGTTTTTCTATGGATTTATGGTGCTTTTGGCGGTAGAGGGCCCGTTTTTACGGCGCTTGGCGGATCAACATCAATCAAATTTATTTATCTTGCAATTAAAGTCTCACACGCCGCTGGCTTGGATTTGTTTTTTCGTTGGTGGGTTATGGTCTCTTCAGAATTTATGGATTGCGTAGCCTTACATTGACATGAGTTCTTGACCCGACTAGTGTCTTCAGCCAATGGCAAACGACATTTCAATCCCTTTAAATAATACTTCCAATATCGTGCAAACTCAGCAGAACGATGTAACTGTTTTATCTGTTGAGCAGCTAAACATGCGCATCAAGCAATTGCTTGAAGGGCAGATGATTTCTATTTGGTTGCGTGGGGAAATTTCAAATTTCAAGGCGCACACGTCGGGTCATTTTTATTTCTCTTTGAAAGATGCTAAATCACAAATTTCTGCCGTGATGTTTCGTGGGTTTAACTCAAAAATTAAATTTAAAATTCATGATGGATTGGAAGTTTTGGTCAAAGGCCGTATCAGTGTGTATGAACCACGGGGCAGTTATCAGATTTTATGCGAGCACATGGAGCCGGTTGGTGCGGGTGCATTGCAAAAAGCATTCGAAGAATTGAAGAGTAAATTAAAGGCTGAAGGTTTGTTTGAATCGGCTCGTAAGCGCGCCCTTCCTTTGCATCCCAATCGCATCGTGGTGATCAGCTCTCCGACGGGGGCTGCGATTCAGGATTTTATACAAATTGTCACTCGTCGAGCGCCGTTTTTGGATGTTATTTTAATTCCGACCTTGGTTCAAGGTGACGGAGCTCCCGAAAAAATCATGGAAGCATTGCAAATGGCCTGGCGATTAAAAGACGTGGACATTATCGTTCTGGCTCGTGGTGGGGGTTCGATCGAAGACCTATGGGCGTTTAATGACGAACGACTGGTTCGTTTGATCGCGCAGTCTCCGGTGCCAACTATTTCGGCGGTGGGACATGAAATTGATTTTACTATCTCTGATTTTGTTGCTGATTTACGTGCGCCCACGCCGTCTGCGGCCGCCGAATTGGTGGCAAAAAGCTCAAAAGAATTAGGTCAGCGGCTAAGTCACCTGAGTCATTTTTTGAATATCTTATTCGAGAAAAAAATTAAAGATTTCAAATCGCGCATGGAAAACATGCGCTTGCGATTAATAGATCCCCAAAAGAAACTTCAAGATTTATCGATCAGAAATGATGAGTTACTGAATCGTTTACAAGAGTCAATGAAAGCAAATTTTTTAAAACATCGGCACAAGATCGAAGTTTTAAGTCAGCGCATGCCGCAGCCTCAGGTGAGGATGGAAATGGCGCGCACCAAGGTGAATCACCGAACCAAAGATTTACATGCGGCCATGCAGAAAAATTTGGATTTAGCCAGGCACAAACTGGAAAGCCGAATGGCCGTATTGGACTCGATCAGTCCATTGAAAGTATTGGATCGTGGTTATTCGATCGTTACCCAAGAAACGAAAATCATTCACAGTGCGGACGAAGTGGATGTGGCAAAACCTTTGAATATCAAATTTTGCAAAGGTGCCGTTGAAATTAAAATAAGCGAATTAAAAAAAGGATAGTAAATATGGAATTTGAAAAAAAATTAAACCGACTGGAAGAAATCGTAGGTAAAATGGAAAAGGGCGATATCAGCTTGGAAGACTCTTTGAAATTTTTTGAAGAGGGCGTAAAATTATCGCGTGAGTGTAATGCCAAACTGACCGAGGCCGAACTTAAAGTCAAAAAACTGATGAGTTTTGACAAGGATGGTAATCCCGTCACCGAATCTTTTAACTCTGATAATAATTAAAACATGAATTCATACTTGCCGGCGCAGAACTCGTTCGAGGAATTTTGTAGAAACGAATTTAACCAATTATTTCAGCAGACCACGAGTTCGGTTGCCCGCAGCTTAAATAGAGTGAACGCCATTCAACAAGCGATGTGGCCTCTCAGCGAGTCTGTGCCATCGGCCACCCGTGTGAATTCACAATTCGAAAGCATCGAGTATTCTTTCTTTTCAGGGGGCAAGCGGTTTCGTCCGCTTCTGGCTTTTGCTGGGGGCGAGTATTTGGATATTCCCTTGGAGAGTATTTTTCCATGGGCCATGGCGATTGAGATGGTTCATACATATTCTTTGATTCACGATGATTTGCCGTGCATGGATAATGATGATGTTCGTCGTGGTCAGCCGACGAATCATAAGGTTTATGGTCAGGCGATTGCGTTATTGGCTGGGGATTCGTTGGTCACTGAGGCGTTCGCGGTTTTAGGCAAGCACTATGCAACCAAGGGATCGGTGCTGGCGTTATTGACGGGGCAATTGGCGTATGTTTCTGGATTGAACGGAATGATTTTAGGCCAATACTATGACATGACTTTGGATCAAAGCCCGTCTTTGGCGACCGCCACGCATTTAAATCAAATTCATTTGTTGAAGACAGGGGCATTAATTTCTGGTGCGTTGATGGGGCCGGCGATTTTAAAAGGTTTGGATGAAGACAGTCGAGATGCCATGAAAGATGTGGGATTGCTGCTGGGTTATGCATTTCAAGTGAAAGACGATATTTTAGATGGCGCTCAAGACAAAGATTCAAAAAAGAATTTAATATATCACTTTGGTGATCCACATAAACTTGAGCAGTTTTTAAATCTTATTCATCAGGAATTGGAATCAAAAATTAAAGCGCTCAATCAAAGATTAAATATTTCCGATCAGAAAAATCAGATATTGCTCCAGTTTCTAGAATGGAACATAAAACGCGATAAATAGTGTATGCGAATCGATTTATTGTTAGTTAAGAAAAACCTAGTACCCACGCGCACAAAAGCACAAGACATGATTAAAAATGGTCAGGTCTTTGTTGTTGTCGACAATTGCAGGAAAATGGTTCTGAAAGTCAGTGAAGACTTTCCCGAAACGGCTCAGTTTGAAATTACATCTGGCTTTGCAACTGAATTTGTATCTCGCGCGGGACATAAGATTAAGGGCGCTTCTGAATTTTTGAATTTAAGTTTTAAAAACAAAATATGTTTGGATGTGGGTGTTTCCACTGGCGGTTTTTCCGATTTCATGCTGCGTGCGGGAGCCAGCAGAGTGATTGGGATTGATGTGGGTCAAGATCAAACTCATTCTTCCTTAAAAAATGACTCGCGTTTTATGCTGCTGGAAAAAGTGAACGCCCGTTATTTGCATGACAATCAAGCTTTTCAGCACTTGGTGCCTAAGACTGGTTTTGATTTTATATGCATGGATGTTTCATTTATTAGCATGAAGTTGATTTTACCCGAGTTGTTTCCATTGCTTGATGATACCGGCCAGATATTGGTGTTGATCAAACCACAATTCGAGTTAGGTCCTGACGCTCTGAATGAAAGAGGTGTCGTCAAGGATTCAAGGCAGTATGTTCAGCTAGAGAAATCAATGGTTGAAGCGGCCGAGAAAATGGGATTCGTCGCAAGAAAATATTTTCCATCATCGATCGAGGGAAAAGATGGAAATAAAGAATTTTTTCTTTTTCTTAGTAAAAATAGAGGATAGAGTTTAGTCGTCAGTTTATTTTGGCATAGATTGGGGACAAGCATGATGAGATTATTATTAGTAGCGTGTATAGTGCTGGGTATTTTAGGTTGTCAGACTCAACCCAAAAAAGATGTCACCCGAGTCGATCATGATAAAACAGGAGCTACAAAACAAACAGGCTCTGTGGCGGTATCCACGCCGACGGCGACTACCACTGAAGATGACGATGCTAAATCTCTGCCGGATGATAATTCAGGACCTGATGAAGTCGAAGTCGACACGCGTCCCAAGCCTGTTCCCAAGCTGCCAAAGGTGGGCGTGATTTTTGGTCCGGGTGGTGGCCGAGTGTACGGGCAGATTGGCGTGCTTCAAGAATTTCAAAAAAATAAAATTCCGGTATATAATGTCGCGGGAATAGAAATGGGCGCGCTGATTGGCAGTTTCTATGCGTGGCGTGGTTCGGCGAATGATACGGAATGGCAGATGTTCAAAATTAAAAACGAAGATCTGCAAAAGAAAAATTTAATTTCTGGAAAGCGCACAAGCGATTTCAGTGTGTTGCAAAACCTGATTAAATCGTCGTTACACAACATGAAATCGGATGATTTTCGAAAACCATTTGCTTGCCCGGCATTGAATTTGGAAAAAAATAAATTGTACGTGATGAATCGCGGAAACATCGAAGCATTGTTGCCTTATTGTATTCCTTATCCGCCATTATTTAAACCGTATCAAAAAAATTTGGCGGCTGTTCGTGAGATCAAGGCGCTTGCGGATCATCTTCGCAAGCAGGGGGCTAATTACATCGTATTCGTCAATGTTTTGGGTGGAAGTGCGTTCAAAACTCCCATCAACGAGAGTGATTCCATAGAGAACTTGGTGTGGGCAGAAATCGCAAGTCAGTTGGCCAAAGACAGTGTGCATGCAGACTATACGATCACTTTAAATCTCGACTCATACAGCGTTCTAGACTTTGAAAACAAACGCGATATGATGTTAAAGGGTGCAAGTCAGTCCAGCCGAGCAGTCAAAGATTTAGCGGAGAAATTAGGATTATGAGACGACCATTAGAAAACGTAGAAATTTTTAAAAAACGCCGTGAAGCTGTTCTTAAAAAATTGAACAACAGTGCGTTGGTGATCGCGTCTCATCCGGAAATGATTCGTAACCATGACGTGCATTTTCCCTATCGGCAAGACTCAAATTTGTACTATTTAACGGGTTTTGAAGAACCGGAATCAGTGTTGATTTTAAAGCCGGGGTCATTTCCTGAAAGTGTTTTGTTTGTCCGAAAGAAAAATGTAGAACGTGAAACGTGGGATGGTTTCCGTTATGGACCTGATATGGCTCAAGAGGTGTTTCAGGTGGACAAATGTTTTCCTATTGAAGAGTTCCACGATCAATTTCCTAAACTATTAAAAGGTTACGAGTCTATTTATTATCGCTTATTGAAAAATCCAGAATTTGATAAACAATTTTTGGCGGCATTGGATGCTTTACGGCTTTCGACCCCGCGTTCTGGTTTTGGTTTGTTGCCAATTCACGATGCGGATGTATTTATGGGTGAATTTCGTCTGTATAAATCGGGTCCAGAAATCAGTAATCAACGACGGGCATGTCAAATTTCGGCAGAGGGCCACAAGCTGGCGATGAAATCGGTAAAGCCTGGAATGAGCGAGCGCCAAGTGCAAGCGTTGATGACTTACTATTATTTGAATCAGGGGTCGGCACGTGAAGGGTATCATCCGATCGTTGCAGCGGGAAATAACGCGACAACATTGCATTACAATTTTAACGATCAAGTGTGTAAAGATGGCGAATTACTTTTGATCGACTCGGGAACGGAATTTAATTATTACACGGGCGATATCACGCGGACATTTCCGATAAATGGTCACTTCACGAATGTGCAAGCACAAGTGTATCAGCATGTTTTAGATGTTGAAAAAGAGATTATTTCTGAATTAAAACCGGGGATATTTTTTAAAGACTTGCAAGAAAAAGGTGCATCTTTAGTAACTGACGTTATGTTAGAGCTTGGGCTTTTATCGGGACGCAAAGAAGATATAATTTCTTCTAATGCTCATCGTAAATATTATCCACACGGTATTGGTCACTGGTTAGGTCTAGATGTTCATGACGCTGGACTGTATTTTGTCAATGGTCAGCCAAGACCAATTGAATCGGGAATGTGTTTTACGATTGAGCCGGGTTTGTATGTTCCTGAAAGTGATAAACAAGCGCCAGTGGAATATCGCGGTATAGGCATTCGCATCGAAGATAATATTTTAATCACTGCTGATGGGCATGAGGTATTGACAGCCGATGCACCGAAGGAAATTAAGGACATCGAAAATTGTATGGCCGGTTAGTGTTTTTTTGAAATTTTTGAAAATATTTAGCTAGGATTCTGTTGAAAATACCCTATACTTAAATTAGGTCCCACTATGGAACCTGATCTAGAGCCAGGAGGATGTATGGCAGAACAAAAGACGATGGAGTTGCCTTTATTACCGCTGCGAGACCTGATTATATTTCCCCATCTAATGATGCCCCTGTTTGTTGGACGGGAAAAAAGTATCAATGCTCTTGAAGAGGCGATTAGTAAACAATCGGATATTATTTTAGCGGCTCAAAAAGATGCTAAAACAAATAATCCAGAGCCTAAAGATATCTATACTGTAGGTACGATAGGTACCATCATTCAGTTACTGAAATTACCGGATGGCACAGTAAAAGTGTTGGTTGAAGGTAAGCGCCGAGTAAAAATTAAAGACTTTGTAAATAATGAAAATTTTTTCGTCGTAAAATATGAAGAAATTCCCGAGGAAGTTGAATCGCAGGTCGAGGCGCAGGCGCTTGTCAGATCGGTAAAGGCCACATTCGAAACCTATGTAAAGCTGAACAAACGTATTCCGCCAGAAATTTTGATGCGAGTCACATCGATCGAAAGTGCGGGTGAGCTTGCGGATATTATTGTTGCGCAATTGAATTTGAAAATCGAAGACAAGCAAAAGGTGCTCGAGATTTTCGAGCCTGAGAAACGTTTAGAACATTTGTTGAATATTATGACGGGCGAGATCGAAATTCTGGAAGTAGAGAAAAAAATCCGCACGCGCGTGAAAAAGCAAATGGAACGCTCGCAAAAAGAGTACTATTTGAACGAGCAAATGCAGGCGATTCAAAAAGAGTTAGGCGATAAGGACGATTACCAAGCCGAGCTTCAAGAGTTAGAAAATAAATGTAAACAAAAGAAAATGACTCAAGAGGCGAAAGACAAAGTCTTAAAAGAAGTTAAAAAACTTAAGATGATGTCGCCAATGTCGGCAGAGGCGACAGTCGTTAGAAATTATATCGACTGGATATTATCGTTACCTTGGCAGGATTATTCGACAGATACACATGACATCAAAAAAGCGCAGAAAGTTTTGGATGATGATCATTGGGGATTAGAAAAAGTAAAAGAAAGAATTCTAGAGTACCTAGCCGTTCTTTCGTTATCTAACACTCTTAAGGGACCAATTTTGTGCTTAGTGGGCCCTCCGGGGGTAGGTAAAACATCTTTGGCGCGTTCGATTGCAACGTCACTAAATCGTCCATTTGCCCGAATTTCTTTGGGTGGCGTTCGTGATGAGGCCGAGATTCGCGGTCATAGAAAAACATACGTCGGTGCTATGCCGGGTAAAATTATCCAAGCATTGCGTAAAGTTGAAAAGGGAAATGCGTTACTGTTGTTAGATGAGATCGACAAGATGGCGTCTGACTTCCGCGGCGATCCTTCGTCGGCAATGCTTGAAGTTTTGGATCCAGAGCAAAATAGCACGTTCCAGGATCATTATTTGGAAGTGGAATACGATTTATCCAAAGTGATGTTTATTGCCACGGCAAATACGCTGCATACGATTCCTCGCCCGTTATTAGATCGGATGGAGATCATCAATTTGGAAGGCTACATAGAGCAAGAGAAATTCCATATTGCGAAAAACTATTTAGTGCCTAAGCAAATCGAGAATCATGGCTTGAAAGATCACAAAGTTCAAATTCAAGACATCACGATCCGAAACATTATTCGTTACTACACTCGCGAGGCGGGGGTTCGTAACTTAGAAAGACAAATGGCGAACGTGGCTCGTAAGGTTGCTAAAGATATCGTAATGGCCGAGGCAATGAAGACAATGAAGTCGGATAAGGCTAAAAAGAAGGCTAACGGAGCCACCAAGGCTGCGGGCAAGTCGCAAGGTTATATTGTGACGCCGAAAAAATTAGTTGAGCTTTTGGGTCCGCATAAATTTAAATTTGGTAAGATTGAAGAGCAAAACGAAATTGGTCTAACGAATGGTATGGCGTGGACAGAGGTTGGCGGAGATTTATTAGCGGTCGAAGTCAGTGTTGTTCCTGGAAAAGGCAAGTTTACGGTGACGGGTCAGCTGGGTGATGTGATGAAAGAGTCATGTTCGGCAGCGATGAGTTACTCTCGCTCGCGTGGTCCGTTGTTTGGCTTTGCGAAAGAATATTTCCAAGATATCGACGTGCATATCCATTTACCAGAAGGTGCGGTGCCTAAGGATGGTCCGTCGGCCGGTATTGCGCTGACAACAAGTATCGTTTCGGCGATCACTAAGATTCCGGTCAAGCGTACCGTGGCGATGACGGGCGAGATCTCGCTTCGTGGTAAGGTCATGGCGATTGGTGGATTGAAAGAAAAAGTCCTGGCAGCACATCGTGGTGGAATAAAAACAATTATTTGCCCGAAAGAGAATGAAAAGGATTTGAAAGACATTCCAAAAGAAGTGCTTAAGGAATTGAAAGTGATTTTGGTGGATCATGTGGATCAAGTGTTAATCAACGCGCTTGATATCAAATCACCAAAAGAATTATTCAAGCAACAAAAAGCGGCAGATCTTGGAGTGAAGGCTCAGTACACTGGTCAGTCATTGCATCATCACTAGTCTTACGATTGATGAAGTTGATCATAATATTACTTTTATATACGAAAATTCTCTCGGCACAAGCGCTGGGAGAATTCTATTCGGCAAAGATTCAAGGCAAAGAGTATCATGTGTTCGTCGGTTTGCTGGACTCATACTTGTACCAGGTAGGTTCTTCGCAGACATATTTTCTAAAGAAGGAAATTCTCCTAGGAACAATTAAAAAATTTGAAATCTTTGAATCCAATCAAAGAGATAAATCAGTTGGTTACGTCAGTATTGCTGGTCATGAACTAGAAAGTTTCGAGTTAAATCAAATCAAGGCTAAAAAAGTAAAGATTAAAAAACTGAATTTGCCGGTTGAACAAATTATCCTGCCTAAACAGATTTATAATAATGACAAATGCTCGTTTCAATTTATTGATTTAGTAGAGGTCAAAAATGTATTTCTTTTTAAGGAGCTTGCTTTTCTGATCTCGGAAGTCATGGATGCATTTAAAGATTACGAGTGCGATTATTTAAAATCCAGTCGTAGTAAGGAAATGAAATCTGAATTGAACCAGTTAGTGTGTGCAAATGAAACTATTCTTTTAAAAAATCGATTTTACGGAATTACATTCGAGTGCAAAGCAAGCATGGCTAAATCCAGCAGTTATAAGCACCAAGTGTTTTCGATCATTTTTGATAAATCGTTGAAAGCCAGGGTTTCAAAAGCAGATTTTACAGATTCCGATATCACGGCTGAGGATGATTACAGAAATTTAGCATTTCGCTTAACTCCCGCAGGGTTGGCACTATTTTCAACAGATATGCTGGAAAATAAGGAAGAGTATGTGCGCATTATTCCCTACTTTGATATAAAAAAGCATTTTTCTATTTGGGGAAAGCCAAAGCGCTACCTAAGTTTTTTTGTTCTTAAATAGAATATTTAATTCAGAACCTAAATTTTCAATAAGGTTTGAACATTGTCATGACCTAAAATGCCTAATTAATGCTCTTGTTTGTTGTTTGCGTTAAATTAGTGCATATATAAGTATAATAAATTCAATAACTTACGATTTTGACCGTTTTTACAGATTCTAGAACTCGAAAGATTGACCATGAAGACAGAATCTGACATGACAGATTGGCAAATAACGTAAGGGTATTATGATAAACCAAGCAGCAGAACTGCAGCCTGTTTCGTTGACTTCAGTTGATCAAGTTTTCGAACTAGGCAAACTACATTGTGATCGTGGCGACTATGAAAGCGCTATGAGTTTTTTAGGCCAAGCTGCCCACACGTTTTTTGCTCAGAAAAATTTTTCCTCGTACCTTAAATGCCAAAATTTGTTTCTAAGAATCTATGCCGAACGTGAACGTTACGACGAGATCAACACAACCAAGGAACAGCTTCAAGATCTCGTATTAAAAGAAGGTTTTGAGCTGAATGCTAAAACCTATTACACGTTGTCCCTTTGTGCTGGTTATAAATCTCAGCACGAAGTGGCATTGGATTATGCACAGAGGTCTTTATCTTTAGCGCTTTCGGCAGACGATAAAGAAGATATCTGTAACAGTATTTTCATGATCAGTTTTATTTATTTCTTAATGGGTCGTTATCCAGATGCCTTAAAAGAGGTTTATAATCTGCATGTTTTTTTCCAAGTTTACAATTTTCCAGAACTACGTTTATCTGCAAAGCTTTTGAATGCTGATATTTTTCGTATTCAAAAGAAATTCGATGAAGCTTTAGATATCATGTGGGAAGCCTACGAAGAGCTTAAAGAGTGTAAAAAAATCGTTTCTCACATTTCGATTCTGGGTATGTTAGGTACGACGTATTTTGACATGGGTGATAAAGAGTCATCTCGGTTATATTTGAACATGGCGATGCGAATGGTCGATAGCCGAAACCAAGTACGTTTATCTCACATGATTAAAGGCTACCTGGATAAAATGGGTGGTGAAGTTCAATCAAATTTTGATGTCTTATTTGATGAGTCTAACCACTTAGTGGTGGAGCAAAAAATTGGACGAATTGATTTTAAAAACCAATTCATTCTTTTGGATCTTTTAAAGTTATTTATTCAAAATCAGGGGGTTATTTTCTCTAAGGAATACTTAGTTGAAAATGTATGGAAACAGCCATATGATCCCGGTGTTCATGATAACAAAATTTACGTTACTATTAAGCGACTACGGAAGTTAATTGAACCAGAGTACGATAAACCAAAATATCTTTTCAGAGCTAAAAACGGATACTACTTTAATAAAGCTGTGAAAGTACATTTTGAAATTTAGAGGGGATTTTATGAATTATTTAACAAAATCAATTAAGCGAATTCTAATTGCTGTAATGATACTCAGTGGGATGACCGCATCGGTTGCAGCCTCGAGTCCATCATCTACTCAGCTCATTTCTAAAAATGACTATCTTGTCGATGGTGACAGTTTTATACCCATTCCTTGGGGTAAAGAAGCACCAATTTCCTGGATATTATTGTCAGGGTCATGGATGCTACGTCAGGGCACTACTCCAACATCATATTTCACATTCAAAGTGATTAATCAAAATGGTACAAACAAGGTTCTTCAAATTCTACAAATAGAGCCAAAAACATGTACAATTATGGGTTCTGGGGTGGGCAGCCTATCAACTTCTAAAGTGATTTATGCAACTCTAAGAAATTCTCAAAACCGAGAGGTCTACCGCTTAAATCTGAGAAACTTTGCGGCAAGCTCGTTTGTGAAAAAAGTACCTGCTTCATACGAGGGTACGGTTGTGATGATGTCTGTAGCGCCAATTAGTAGTTATGCATTTACTCATTTCTCGATGGCACGCGTGAATCCGAACACAATTCCAAATGCTACTTGCCGAGCGAGATTGCAGTAATTTTTAACGTGACAAGCAAGAGAGACTTTGTTAAACAAGTCTCTCTTTTACCGACAGGGAGTTAGCTCAGTTGGTAGAGCGCCACCCTTACAAGGTGGATGTCGCAGGTTCGAATCCTGTACTCCCTACCAAAAACCACCGAATATCACGGTGGTTTTTTAGTTTCTGGGGTTTGTAATTGGTAGAAATCAACACAAAATTGGTAGAAAGATAGAAATGATCAAAGTCGTTCATTTGACCAAAAATCATAAAGATTATGAAGATGTTCCAGATGGATTGAAGCGGGCTATTCCTAAGTCCGTCTTCTTGTATTGCAGTTTTAATGTCGTAATAATGCTGCCTTGATACACCTAAATTACGACAGGCTTCAGAAATGTTTCCTAATGTATTTGCTAGCTCGACAATGTTAACTTTTCGATTAATAATATATTGTTGTTGAGTCATTGGACTCTTTTCCTATGGTTAAAAGTTTTAGTGTGGTAACTAAATTTTCAACCGAGAGAGTCCGTGCCTCAATAACTTCTAAGACATGGTCTAGTCCTGTAAATGCTTTTCTAAACTAATCCAATTAAAAGAGAGATGTATTTTTGTTATTTGCGTATTTACTTTTGAACTGACTGAGCAAAGACCGAATTTGTTCCTCCATAATCCCAGTGTCTTGAGAAATAAACTTCACCATCTGTTTCGAATCTTTATAATGATGCATGTTCAAAATCGCATCGAATATTTTTTGCGTAGTATCTCGGTTGTCATCATCAAATTGGTCCATTGTGTCCCAGAAGCTATTTGAGGTTTCACGTTCATCCATCAATTCTTCAGGGTTTTTTGGAGCCCAACCAACAAAACTCGAAAGCCGTCTTTCTCCGCCAATTTTTACATCTTCTTTTTGATGAGGCGTGATTGAAATATTTGATAAGTGAGGGCGTGACCTTAAACGTATAGAACTTGGATCAAGTCCTGCTTCCCATAAGGCATTATCCCAATTTTCGAAAAATAAGAGAGCGGCATTTACAACACTGAGTCCGCTAATTGCCGAGCCATAACGTTCTTCCAAAAAAGATTTTATTAAGTGAGAGTGTTGACTTAGTGCTGAACGATTCAAAGCGAATGAACTGTTGTTGAGAGAGCGTATAATTTCTATAATTTTCTCAATCTCTTTAAAACACGGAGAACCACTTCTGCGGACTTCACTCAATTTAAATCCAGAGAATTTCAAAACATCATCCCAATTGCCAAAATCATCTTTGGCCATTTTAAATATTTTTGGAGCATTAATTTTTTGACCAGTGTAATCGAACAATATTGTACTTGTCTGTTCACTTCGATCCTTGCCCAGTAAGTAACTCTGCTCGAAGGACGAACCTCCCCCTTAGCGCAATTTATTGCGCTCAAAATAGTTTCAACTTTTTTGACCAGTCAAAAAATCAGTTTAGGATAATTCCCGATTGTTCGACCACAACACGTTTTT
>JAEUWH010000011.1 GCA_016785955.1 Pseudobdellovibrionaceae bacterium
GGGCGGTGCCTTGAGCGGGACACATCCGGGTGTTGGGCTTAGGGGCTGACTTCTGGGGCTTAGGCTCTGGTGGGGACAGGCTCTGCTCAGGGTGAGATGACCTACTAAATATTCACATATTCACATATTCTTGAATAGCTAAACAAAATAAAACTAAAAATTAATACATTGTTTTGCTGCAATGGTAACTTTGGAGCCAAGTGATATTAGAGCTTGGCCTATTTTTTCACAGCGTGGATTGTTGCGCTCAAAATAAACGGCCAGTTCATATCCTGCATTTTTCAATTCCATCAACTTGTTTTCCATTTCTAGATTGTAGAATCCTGACATCGTTTTCCAGTTACAGCGATTCGACGGCACCATCTCTTGATCGTTAAATGGATCTTTTAAGCTCAGCTGAAGCGAACTAAAAAGTTGCACTCGGTAACTATTAGCAGCCACATACAGAGATCGCTCTTTACACTCGTTAAAAAACCCTTGCTCCATGCACTGAATATATTCCAGCGAATGCAGGGGGGCCATCATAGTCGGTGAGAATGAACTCGCCGGTTCTCCATAACAAAATAAATAACGAGCCTCTTTGGACTCCAAACCAAAATAGGTTTCGAAGTCATCCGTATATGGTGGATGATACCATAAACCTCCGAAAAGTTTTCCTAAATAATCTTGATTCCCCTCCATCCACAATCCCAAATTCTTTTTCTGACGAGCCGTCAGTGACGACTGTGGATACATACTCTCTGTCGCTCGACTTATGTATGCTAAAATCTGTGTACGCGTGGGAGGCGTGTAGTTAACCGGATCTGATTTATTTGCAATCTTACAACCTAGCTCCATCACTCGCAACAACTGAGAGGCTTTTACAGACAGTGGAACCTCTATCGGGCGCTGACTAATTTGACACGACATACATGACAGAACATCCAACGGATCTTTCGTACACTCCCCTTCTTTATATATAACCGGATAAACAGATGGTTGATCAGGATCAACCACCACAGGATCCTCAGGCTTGGGATTGCCCACATCAGTATTTGGATTTCTGGTAACTTCATTACCCGGCACCTGCGGCGTCGATTCAACAACGTCCTGCGCACTGAATCTGAACTCATTCGTACATCCAATCAGGAACACAACAAAAGCCAGTGTGGATAAAAATATCTTTTTCATACCTTAATTATCGTATTTATTAAGAAAACTTGAACTAGATCACAGGCTAGAATCACAGAATTCCAACTCGACGCTGGTTTTTATTGAGTTTCTAAAGTAGGTAGTCTAGCCTTTCCCTAAAAGATACTTATGGAGCTTGAGAGGTTAACTATATGAAAAAAAAGTTTTTCGCATGGTCATTAGGAGTACTATGTTTTACGATTGCATTAACAACACAGCTACATAGCCGCGAAGATCAATCAATTAAATCACCGCTGGAGTTTCGCAAGTCCATTTTAGATGTTCACAGTCATCTGGCCTGCTTGAACTACCCAGGTTGCTACATTCGTCCTGATTTTAGAAATGCATTTAAGTTCAAACTGTATATGAAAGCCTCAGGACTTGAGCCCGACCATTTAGATCGGGCAGATGCCGATGAGGTTATGGTGAATTCTTATATTCAACGCCTGAACAGCTCGGAGTTATACAATGGCGCCATCATTTACGCACTCGATGGTTTTTATGACAACAATGGAATTTTAGACAGGACGAAAACAGACCTCATGGTACCAAATGGTTACATCTATCAAGTCACTCAACGAACACGAAATCTTTACTTCGGCGCCAGCGTAAATCCCAATAAAAAAGGGGCTCTCGACGAACTCAATTTAGTCTACAGCCAAGGCGCAAAACTGATCAAGTGGATCCCTTGCACCATGGGAATTCAACTTAAAAATCCACCGGCTCAGGTGGAACAATTTCTAGATCGCATGAAAGAGCTAAATCTACCTCTCGTCACCCACGTGGGTGGTGAAAATACATTCTCATGGTCGGATGAGCCACTTTGTGATCCTCGAAACATCGAGACCGTTCTGAAAAAAGGCATCACCGTTATCGCCGCTCACGCTGCGATTTCAGGGAAATTTGATGATAAACCGGGCTACACCTATATATTGGAGCTAATGCAAAAATATCCTAACCTCTATGTCGACAATTCCGCCGGTTTATTTGTTAATCGACTTGGCTTCTACAAAGACATCTTCCTTACAAATTTTCATGGCCGAACACTGCAAGGAACAGATTACCCACTAAGCTATGTCAGCTTTGTGGGTTTTCAAGCGTTACAACTTGCCCAATTCAAAACGGAAATGAAACCCTACTGGTACAGCTACGCAAAAAGAACAAAAAACATTCACGATTTAGAGGCCGCAATAAAAATCGGATTGGGTACAACACTGGAAGAAATAAAAATGGCATACCAAATCTTCAACATTCCTTATAAAAGCCATTAATACTTGAAAAATCAACCGCCAGTTGTGTTTAGAAAACTTTAAAAAAAGCGCCCTAAACACCAACCTCTAAACTGTCATTACCAACCTCTAAACACATAAAAGACCCGCCATCCACCCCAAAGTGCCGTTTTGGACCCGACCCTTTGTCTAGTCACAATTAAATAGTCATTAACGACGATCACTTATGGCTTTACACTTAAGTGATGAAGTCGGTCGGGATAGATATTGGATCCTATTGTATTAAGGTCATGGAGATTAATTCTTCATCTAAGGGATTCCAGCTCGTTCATTTCTACACGCACCCTCTGACGATAAAACCCAACACAGATACACATTTTGAAGTCATCGAATTCTTAAGAAACTTAGTTGCAAAATACGATGCCACTCAAACAAAATTTGTCGTAGGAATTCGCCAAGATAAAGTTGCCGTTCGCCAAAAAACATTTCCTTTTGTAGACCGCAATAAAATTGCCAAAACACTGCCTCTAGAGCTAGAGGACGAAATCCCATTCTCCCTAGACAACGCTGTTTTTGATTTCAAAATGCAAAACATTACACCGCCAACATCCGAAATTTTGGCGTTTGCGGTGAAAAAAGAAGAAGTCGCGCGTATTGTTCAAGTAATGAAAGAATGCAGTGTCCAAGCAGACATAGTGTCTAACGAAGGCAGTGCGTTTGCGAATCTTGTTGAAAAGTGGAACGAGCCTGTCGGGACACGTATCACAACCACCAACAATGTAGTTTTAGACGAAATCACCCAAATCGTTTCCAAAAAAGTGTCGCTCATGCTGAATATGGGTCACTCGCACACCCTAGTTTCTGTTTTTGATGCCGGCAAACTGATCGCCGTACGCACGATACTGTGGGGTGGAAAATACATCGGCGAAGCGATCGCCAAGAAATACAATCTACCGCTTTCCGAAGCACACAAGGAACTGGAAACAAAAGGGTTCATCTTAACCAAGAAAGAAGAGCTTTCTACTGAAGCAAAGGCATTTTCTGAGCTTATTGCTCGGAGTGTGCGCGACTTTATCCGCGACCTACAAATTTCCATTTTGGAAATCAAAGCCGAACTCAATTGCGAGGTCAGCAAAATCGAAATTACGGGTGGGATGAGTCTAGTTCAAGGACTTGGGCCATACTTGACTCAGCATCTAGAAGTTCCGTGCAATCGCATGAGTATTTTGGATTCATACAGCCAAGTTTACTTTGAAAAAAGTGACCTAAATGACGTCAGCGCTCCGATATCCTTGGGGCTGGCCATCGAAGGGCTAAAAAAACCACGCAATCCTGCGATTAATTTTCTTAAAAATGAATTTGCAATCAAAGACAACCGTCTACATGATTTTTGGGGTCGCTGGGCCACCACACTACAAATTGTGTTTACCGTTTTTGTCATTTTGTATGTATGGTCTATGTTACGTGCCGACTTCACCAACGCCTTGGCCAGCGAGGTTCATACCAACCTAGGCAAAACTGCCGAAGCGGCTTTAGGCATCGCTCGCAAGAAAGCAACTCCGGCGGCCATCACCAAAGCTCTCAAAGATAACAAAACTGTCGTATCAGATTTCAAGAGTGCGGAAGTATACTACCAAATGAATTCCGCCGTCGAGTGGTTAAAAAAAGTCTCCGACACTCTTCCCTCTAAAACGGGAGCAACGATAGATATCGTTCGTTTTCAAGTCCAAGATCAAGTCATGCTTGTCGAAGGCTATGTACAAAATAATCGCGAGCGCGAACAAGTATTTGAGTCTCTTAAAATGCTGGCAATGCATGAAACCGTGACTCGTAACTCTTCAAACTTACCCCCCTTCGGAGCCAAAATTCCATTTTCATTTTCATTGAACGTAGATCGCGGCATCAAGAAAGTAGGCCGCTAATGGCATTTGAGAATCTCAGAGAAAATTTAAAAACTCAGTTTGATCAACTGGGCGAGAGAATAACAAACTCAAGCGTGTATCAATTGCTGAATGAACGATATGAAAATCTAAGCTCCGCACGACAGCGTCTTGTGAAAATTGTCACAAGTGTACTTGCCCTTAGTGCATTCATATACATACCGATGGGTTCGTTCTTGACCTCTTTTGAAAATGAAACAGCCTTCGAAAAGAAACGTAAATTTATCAAAGACATTATCCGCTCGGAGCGTGAAGTCAGTGCCTTACCAGACATTCCTCGACCTCTTCCCGCGGAAGCTATTCGCTCGACGATTGAATCTAAACTTAAAGATTTAAACTTTATTCCTGAGCAAATCAAACACGTCGCCGTCAACTATTCAATCAACTCGCCATTGATTCCACAAAATAAAATTCAATATGGCATTGACGTTTCCGTTCATAAAATTAATGTGAAGCAATTGACTAACTTGGGTTCCAGCCTGCAGCTGATTCACTCGTCCGTAAAAGTTAAAGACATGACGATTACATTAAACCGCGAAGACGCACGTTATTTGAACGCCGACTTTAAATTGGTGGCATTAAATATTCCCGAGTACACGCCTCCCCTTCCTCCGCCACCAGAACCAAAGAAAAAAGGCAGCACGAAGAAGAACACTAAATCTGAAGATGGAGAAGGGTAATACTTATGTCGCAAGCCTTCTCGATGATTCTCGACTATATCTACGGTGAATATGCGATTTATAAATTCATTGCGACCATTATCGTAATCGCCGTCCTGCTATTCTATTTCCGTCGCCACGTTTTTAAAATCATGTCGGCAGTTTCTCTGTCCATCCTTCTGTTTATTTTATTATTTCCCAAAAATGAACTCAGTGATTTTATTTCCAGAACTGTGTATCAGCAGACCGGCAACCAGCATAAGCTGGACTTTGATGATATGTCTTTCTCGTGGGCGGGAGGCTTGGCTATTCAGCTGGATCGAGTGTACTTTCAAGCGCGGGGCTTTCCCCCTTTAACATTGAAAGAACTTATTGCTAGCCCCGACATCATGTCCGCCATAAACCATAAACCTTATGGCCGAGTTAAAGTCACCGGTCTATTTAACGGCAACGCCGAGATTTCGGTTGGCAAATACCGCCCCGACGGCGATTCCGATGGCAAAGAAGATCAAAGCTTGATTTCACTCTCGGCAAACCGCTTGGATATTTCGAATCTTAAATCTTTTTTAAATTTGCCATTTGATCTGAATGGCAATGCCGAACTGAGTGCAAAAATTATTTCTGACTTTAACAATACACCGCCACCCACAGGTGGCTCCGGACTGCCGCTCCAAATTGTTGGCGTTCCCGAAATGTCACTGACGATTAAAAATTTTGATATGCCACCATTTATGCTGGAGCGAGGCCTGCCAATGCCGGTCAATGTTCCAGGTCTTAAATTTTCTGAGATCGTTTTCAAAGGTCGACTCTATGGCAATACATTCCAGATCGAAGAACTTCAGCTGGGCAAGCCCGGCGACGAGTTAGCAGGTAGAATTAAAGGAAATATCTCTCTGACAAAAACACCAATCCCTCAAATCGAGAAATATGACATCACAACAGATTTACAGTTTCGCCAAAGTTTTCATGATAAAATCAGTTTATATTTGTCCATGTTTTCAGCAAATCTGATAAAACCACTCGCCAGTGGTGGGTATGAATTGAAAGCCAAAATTTCAGGCACCCCCTATGGTTTGCCGCAATTTAACCCAGCGCGATAATCCGAAGTTCAACCGCCTTATTCATTGAATCCAAATAATTTTATGTTCTACTCTGTTTTGCTCTTGCAACTCGGTCTGCCATTCATTAGACCTTTTCTAATTCGTAGTAATACGAGTCGCGTAAGGGTTCGTTCCTAGAAACATATGTTTAAGACTATTTAACAAATAGTGCTCTTAATATAAGCTGATTTTTTAAAGGAGATATCATGGCTGGAATCAATAAAGTTATCATCGTTGGACGTTTAGGAAACAATCCTGAATTAAAAACTCTGTCTCCCGGAAACATGGTTGCTACCTTCAGTGTGGCCACTAGTGAATCTTGGGTTAAAGATGGTCAAAAACAAGAAAAAACGGAATGGCACCGAATTGTTGTATGGGGCAAACAAGCGGAAAACTGCTCTAAATATCTAGCGAAAGGTCGCCAAGTGTATATCGAAGGTCGCCTGCAAACTCGCCAGTGGGAAGATCAACAAGGTCAAAAGAAATACTCCACTGAAATCGTAGCCAACACCGTACAATTCCTGGGCGGTCAGAACGAATCCACATCTCATAATTACAGCAACAATAACAACAACAACACGTCTCACAGTGATGATTTTGCCTCTCAAGATTTTGGTCCTGAACCTAAATTTGACACAAGCGAAGAAATTCCGTTTTAATTTTCTCGCGACCTAACAAAAGGCGCTGAACAAAATGATATTTCGTTAGGCATAAAAAGGGCTTTGATTAAGCCCTTTTTTTTTAGCTATACTGAAGACGATGACGTATCTGATTTTTCTTTTTTTGTTGATCTCCTCTGTTGGCTGTTCGGTTTACCGCTCGGAAGGACGACGACAGTTTGAAAATGATGTTCCAACGCGCGTCCCTATTTCCGTTTTTTTTCACTGTCCCAATCTGAGCTCGCCCTCTGAACCAGCCCGCATTGTTTCTTGGGAAATGCTTAAAATCACTCCCGGACTGACTGTTTACGAATCCATCCACAATCAGACTGTCGTACTTTTGGCTAGCAGTAACGAACCACACACCTATTGCTTTTCGGAAGGTCTAGATTTAGCGGAATATCTGAAAAATCGCCCTTTTTAAGTGTCTCATTTAAATACCTGGCCTTGAGAAAATTCACCAATAAACGATACTGTAACTATGCGTGCAAAGTTACTTATCACACTGTTAGCAAGTCTTTTGGTTTCCATATCAAGTCAGGCTTATGTCCTTCAAAAGAAAAATGCCAACGCAGTTCTGTTTCAATTAGACGGCAATCCGGTCGCCAAGGGACAAGAGTTTTTTATCGTCGATCAAAACAACAAAGCGAAAGTTCAAGTCCGGGTGGAACTGTTTAATTCTAAGCAGGCAAAAGCAACCGTGATCAAAGGAAATCTGAACACCGTACAAATCGGATGGACCCTGCGTCCTGTTTCACGCCGAGGGACCGCGAACGTTCCTGATGCTGCCGAAGTCACAACGCAAGTGAATCGCAGTGCGCTGTCTAAGCATAAATGGGGCGCTATCGGTTCCTACATGATGAGTTCAATGAATGCGAAATTTTCGTTCAATGGGGTCAATCAAACAGCGGCCATGTCGGGCTCATCCATTGGTGCTTTAGGCTATTATGATTATGCCATGAACAAGAATCTAGAAATTCGCGGTATGGCCGGCTTAGAGACATTCGATGCGAAACAGGCCAAAGAAACCGCGGTTTGCGACAAAGGCCTATCGAAAGAATGTAATGTAAAGATCAACTATCTTTCAATGTATGCCTTAGGTAAATACAATCTGACGAAAACAAAAAATAAATTTTGGATTGGTGGCGGCTTAGGTTACTTGTTAGCGATAGGTAAATCATCTACGGTACTGGACACCAGCTTGATTACCTCTAACCAAGTACTCACCATTGGCGTTGGTATGGATCTTGGTATAGGCAACAAAAACACTATGCCACTGGCCCTGGACTACTCGCTGTTCCCCTCGTCACCCACCGTCAGCGCTAGTATCATAAGCTTAAAAGTTGGATTTGGTTTCGGCCAGTAATCCCCTGTTCCCGTCTTTACTTCGAAAAATCTCCAGCGTAGTATATCTAAATGCCACTTTTTGAATACAAAGGAATCACCCAAGCCGGGAAAAATAAATCTGGAGTCGTTGATTCTGAAAATATTAAAGCCGCTCGTGTGAAACTTAAAAAAGACGGCATCTTTGTTACCGATATTCGCAATAAAGTGAAAGCTGCGGCCGCCAAAAAAGGCGGCTCGGGATTATTCCCCGCTTCGGTTCCAATCAAAGACCTAGCTTTGATGACTCGGCAATTGGCCGTTTTAATCAAGTCTCAAATTCCCTTGGTGGATGCTCTGGCCGCTGTCAGTGAACAAGTGGAAAATCCAATCCTAGCAACGGCGCTGGCAGACTCGAAAAATATGGTGAACGAAGGAAGTCCTTTTTTCAAATCACTGGCGAAATACCCCAACATCTTTGACAACATTTATGTTTCAATGTGTGAAGCTGGCGAGATGTCCGGCAGTTTAGATGTTATCTTGCTCCGTTTGGCTGATTTCACCGAGTCCGCGGCGCGTTTGCGCCAAAAGGTTTCAAGTGCGTTGACCTACCCGATTATTATGTTAGTGGTGGTTTTTATTATCGTCATGGGTTTGTTCACATTTGTGATTCCTAAAATGATGACCATTTTTGAATCTGCGCCCGAGCTGCAATTGCCCTGGTACACAATGGTCATTGTGCATATCTCGACGTTCATGACCAACTTCTGGCACGTGATCATAATTTTAATACTGGGTTTGTACATTGGTTTTATGACGTGGAAAAAATCAGCGGAGGGCAAACCTCGCTGGGATGCGATCTCTTTGAAAGTCCCGGTATTTGGTCCCGTCATTCGCATGGTTGCGGTGGCGCGCTTTACGCGAACCCTGGCCACGTTGCTTACGGGCGGGGTTCCCATGCTGAACGCGTTGGATATCGTACGTAACGTGGTCAACAATGCCGTCATTGCCAGTGCCGTCGACGAAGCCCGTGGAAATATCTCGGAAGGGGAAAGTATCGCGGGACCATTGGCGCGGTCGGGACAGTTTCCACCGATTGTTATTCACATGGTTAAAATTGGCGAAAAAACGGGAGAGCTAGAGAATATGCTGACGCAAGTCTCGGACGCTTATGATTTTTCAGTACAAAATAAAATCGACGGCATGACTTCATTGATTACACCAGTCATCACCGTCATTATGGGCGTGGTCGTCATGATCATCGTATTATCTATCGTCATCCCAATGTTTGAGATGACAAATTTAGGTAATTAGACGTATACTTTTTTAATCCATCTCAGGAAAGGATTGATTGTTATGAAATTGAAAAACTTTGTTAAAAATTCAGCTCACTCAAAAAAAGGTTTTACACTTGTTGAAATCATGATCGTTCTGGCGATTTTAGGTTCTATCTTCGCATTGCTGGCAGGCCGCTTTGCTGGCGCTCGCGATAAAGCAAAAGTTAAAGAGGCGAATATTCAAATGGGTCAAATCTCGAACTCTCTGGCGAACTATAATTTAGATTGCAACAAATACCCGTCCACTTTGGACGGCTTGAAAAAGGCGGACGATTGCAAAAACTGGGGACCGAATGCTTACTATCAAGGAAAATTGGAAGATCCATGGGGTAAGCCATTTGGCTATGAAATTTCCGGTTCAGAATTTGTTCTGAAATCTTTCGGCAAGGATGGAAAAGAGGGCGGAAGTGGCTTTGATAAAGACATCGTCTGGGGTGAAGAAGAGTCTGAAGAAGCTAAGTAGGAACAACGCGTTTTTCAAAAAAAAACGCAACTCCAAACAACGCGGCTTCACCCTGATAGAAATTTTAATTGTCTTGGGAATTATAGCCGCCGTGATCGTGCTAGGGCTTGGTCGTGTTCGTCGAAATGAAAACAATATCAAAACAACATTTCGCGAGATGACGGTTCTTTCCAAAGAAATCCGGGTGCAGGCCCGCCTCCAACAATCGTTCTTCCGGTTGATGATTCAAATAAAATCAGATGAATCTCGCTATTGGGTCGAAAAGGGCAATGGCATCGAATACAAAGATCCCAAGCTGGAATTGAAAACCAAAGAACAATTAGAAAATGAAAGTGACGACAAAAAGAAATCGTCATTCACTTTGTACAAAAAGCTCACCAAAAAAGAAAAAATCTTGCCCAAGGGAATTAAATTTAAATCTTTGGAAATTCAAAATTCAGAACCCATGACGGACGGCCTAGGGGCGATTTACTATTCACCCGAAGGACTTGTGGAGGCCTCGATCATTCACATCACGGACGATAAAAACACGTGGTCTTTATTCATCAATCCACTGACGGGTATCGTGGAAATTGCCGATGAAGAAATAAGCTTAAAGGATATAACTCAGAAATGATTTCACGAGGGCGAGCTAAACATTCAGGATTTACTTTACTCGAAGTTCTAATTGCGATGATTATTCTATCCGCGGGTGTGATGTTATTGGCCCAATCATGGAGCAGTTCATATAATCGCATTAAAAAAACACAAAGGAACGTGGAAATAGCCGCCTTACTGGAGCGTAAACTTGCAGAGATCGATATGAAGTATCGCGGCAAGGCCATCGACTCGATCGCCGAATCGGAAGGTGATGAATTCGAAGGACATCCTGAATACAGCTGGAAGCTGGAATCAAAAAAATTCGAAATGCCTGATTTAACGTCGGTGCTGATCGGTCGCGAGGGCGGTGTCGATCAAATGATGATGAACTTGATGAAACAATTTTCCGAGCATCTTTCCAACTCGATCAAAGAGGTCAAAGTCACGGTTATCTTTAAACACAACGATAAGGAATTTGAATACTCGGCAACCCTGTTGTTTGTCGACTATGACAAACAATTACCCCTGCCCTCACTTCCCGGAGCTGGCGGATGAAATCATCGTCCGCGTCGGGATTTACGCTTATCGAGGTTCTGATTGCCGTCGCAATTATGTCAACGCTGGGATTACTGGCGGCGCAAACCATCAAGCAGGCTATTAATCAAAAAAAAGTGATTCAGGAAATTGTATCCGACACTTCGCGCTTGCGGGATGGAATGAAAATTTTTGAAAAAGATGTGCAATTGGCTTATCACCATCGCGATTGGGAAAAAGAAATCATCGACCTTGCCAAAAAAAATAAGAAAGCCACACCCGCACCGGCCGCGCCCGCGGGCGGAGCCGCCTCGGGACAACCACCGCAAATGCCGGTCTTTGATTCAAATGGAAATCTTGTTTCCACGCAAGAACAAGAGGCAAACATAGAGGCTCCCCGCAAGGACCCCACCACTCAATTCGTGGGCAAAGAAAACGAAATTCATTTCGTGACGATGAACACGGGACGAATTTTAAAAGACATGCCCCAAGCGGATTTCGTCGAGGTCGGATACTCGCTGAAGGAATGCACCAGCTTTGAAGGTAAACGATCAACAAAATGTATCTACCGTCGCGTATCGCCGTGGGTGGATGAAGATGTCACCAAAGGCGGCGACGAATTCGTGCTGGTGGAAAACGTCACCGAATTTAATTTGCGCTATTTAGGTCGTGGTAAACAAGATTGGAATAAAGATTGGCGCACCGATGGCGGAGGTGACGGCGCCACCCGAGGCAACTTCCCTTGGCTTGTGGAAGTGTCCGTGACCTACCAAAAAAATCCCGAGAAAGAAACGTCTAAAAAACACTCGATGCAACTGGTGATTCCCATTCATTTTCCGAATAACAAGGAAGAATCCGGCAGTAGCGATTCATTGGGCTCCGGCTCGGCCACAGGGGGTGGTCCTGCGGCACCGACCTCTCCGGGAGGACCGGCCGCCCCCACCGTTCCCTCGGGCGCTGGAGGCTTTACACAATGAGAATTTTTACGTTTAATCGCACCACAAAGGATTACATTGCGAAAAGCCAAAATCAGCGAGGCATCGCCCTGATCACCGCCATTATGGCGCTTTCACTGATGACCTACTTAGCGATGGAAGTTACCTATGACACCCAAGTGGAATATTTAATTAACGCCCAACAAATTAATCGCGTGAAGGCTTACTACGCCGCTCGCAGTGGCGTGGATATCTCGCTGTTGAGAATTAAAATTTTTCAAACCGTCCAACAAAAATTAGGAAAAAATTTGCCGGCCAACGGTATGATCGATCAAATCTGGCAATTTCCGTTGATGTGGCCTTTGGATCTGCCCGACGGCTTGAACGCCGTGGACAAAGATCAAATGAAAGATAAAACCAAAGAATCCCTGATCGACAGCACCTTTTCGACGACAATCTCGGACGAAGGGTCAAAGATCGACATCACGAATTTAATTTCACCGTCACAAACTTTGCAGGAAATAACCAAAAAACAATTAGTCACAATTTTTGAAAATAGAGTTAAAAACGACGAAGCTTTCGCGAAAAATCATTCTGGCTTTCGCTTTGAAACATTGATCAATGCAATTGCGGACTGGATGAGCACCAAAAATGAAAGCTTGAATGGTGGCGACAAAAAATCAAACTATCGAGATCGCGGAACCGACACGTTTCCACCCAATCGAAATTTTCGCACAATCCAAGAAATCCGCCTCGTGGCCGGTATGACCGACGAGTTCTTCCAAATCCTAGAGCCACAAATCACGATTTATGGTATTCGCGGGCTAAATCCCAATACGGCGACCTCAGAAGTTCTACAATCGATAGACCCCTCGATCACCAAAGAAATTGCCGATGAAGTGCTTAAACGACGCCAAGATCCCCAACTGGGGCCTTTCAAAGATGCCGCCGCTTTTTTTGAATTCCTAGACCAAAAAGGCGCCCGATTGACCATCAACCGAGAGGAGTTCCCCATCATCACAGATAATTTTTCGAGCTTTCGTATCAGTTCCATTGGTGAATACAATGGTTCCAAACGTGAAATCAACGTCATCACCTTAGATATGGCCAAAGTTGCGGATCGTATTAATACGATCCAAAAACAAGTCGATGACAAAGCCAAACCCGGGGGCGGTCAAGCCGCCGGCGCCCCTGCCGGCAGTCCCGGCGCCACCACTCCAGGTGGGCCAGCCGGAGCCGGTCAGGCACAACAACAAAATCCCGCTTCACAACCCATTCCTAAAGGCCCCCCTCGTGTGGTGTACTGGAATGAGAAATAAGCAAAGCCAAGTCAATAACCGAACGCCTTTTTCCGTCACTTTCTGTTTTTAATGTCGCTTCGTTTTAAGACTTCATGATTTCTCTTTTTGAGGCAGCAATTCTATAGAAATTCCACAACCTTATCGATGCGCCATTTTGATTCATGGACCAATGATTGCTGTTATGTCTGGTAAGAGGTATTTATGAGCACAACAAATTTCTATCTTAAAATCACTTTAGTACTGATCGCCGCCGCGATGCTATCTGCATGTGGAGCTAGCAAAGGATCTGCGGACAATTATGATCAATCAAGCCGATTGAATACGACGACGATCACGAATAATGATACTCTTAGCCGGCCTCTAGCCTATTGCAACCAATCCAGCAATTCTCAAATCGGCATCAACACTTCAACCTATCAGGATGGCGAAACGATTTCACTAACTAGGATCAACCTGAAGATCACTAAAATCCCGTCTTATTTTGCGCAAGGTCAAAATTATATTGAATTCCAAAAGTTCATGATCAACGCAGCCAACAGTAAAATGTGGGGCAGTTCTCGATTATACTTTAAAATATACTCTATCGCGGATGGTACGCCACTATTAGCTGGTGAATCTGTTTTGTACTGGCCAGCACTTCAAGCGGCCGCACAAAAAGTTGGCGCATCGACTCCGGCCCAGTTTTTTAATAAAGTTAGAATCGTCATCGAGCTGGAAGATCCCAATGGTGAATACGACGTGATCGTGGCAAAATATTTCGACCAAGACGACACCCTAGTAAGCCAATTAGAAAGTTTAATTCCCGTATTCGATGCCGATCCCACGAAGTACGCGATCGAGAAAGATGCATCTCAAAACGACGTCGCTCGCGCCACGGCTTTACAGAATTTACACCCATTCAAAAGTTACGTAAACCAAGGTTGGACCGCACAGACGTATGCCACTAAAGCTTATGAGTTCTGTAAACCCGTCTACACTGTTCAATAGGCCTAATCACCTCATCTGCGAAACGCTTTATATCTAAAGCTCAGCGCCAGGTCAGTGAGACGATTCTTGAGAAACTTCCTCCGCTTGTAAGTTTTCTCCCAGACGATAACGATCCACTAGATTCTCGTCATTGGTTGGAAATGAAAACAACAGGGTATGCACCTCTGAATTATTTTCCTCCAAAGTCATACTAATATAGTAATAATCACCAAAATCTGTTTCCGTATATTCTTTGATAAAAGTAACAAATACATTTCCATTATGATCGGTCTTACGCCAAATTTCGTCCGGCGCCTCGATTGTGTCTTCACGAATATCCAAGAAATTTTTAAATTTTTCCAGTGGGATATCCTTCTCTGTTCGAAGCTTGAGCATCGATTTGAATAATCCAATCGACAGCTCATCGTTTTCTAAAATCGAATCTCCATCTAGACCGGCAAAGTGTTTTATTTCCATTTCATGGCTAAAAATCATTTCGCCATCTTTAAAGGCTTCCGCCGTTTCCTTATATTTTGTCGGAAAATGAGATAACACAAATGTTGGACTTCTTTCTTTCGTCGATAAGAACACAATCGCTACATAATCATAAATTAACTTATCTTTAGTTACTGTCTTTACGAAAACATGAATGGGAGCTTTTTTAAAAAAGCTTTCCATCATCCAAATCTCATCGGGGTCACTTAAGGTCAAATCTAGACCATCTTCTTGTTCAATTTGCTCGGCATCGGTGAAATCATCTTCACGACGAATAGTTTGATAAAGTTCTTCTATGTGCTGAATAGGTTCTTCAAAAAACTTAAATACTTTTTCTTCGGAATCAAAAACCAAGTTTTTGTCTTCATCAATCACAAACAACTCCTGGATCTTTTTTTTGCCTCTATTCTTTGACTTCTTCATCTCTTCATCATTACTAATTTCACCATTTGGATCAATACCTTGATTCCATACAAATCAGAATGACAGAGTTAGTCAACTGACATAATTTTTTGATTGAAATATGTTAGATATGCCCTCAGCATAAAAAAAGGACGAGATAAACGAAACGTATGGAGGCGTGTTTGTCGACAGAATCCAATAACTCTGCGCCTTTTGATAAAAACATGTTCCAAGAACAAGCTCTCGAAAAAATGGAAGCTATTTTAAATCAAGCAGCCATGGGTATTCATGTTCTTTTTGATAAGGAAACTATTGCCATTGCCTTTAAAGAAGTCACAGATGAAAAAGACTTCTACAACTTTGATAAAGTCAAAGTGATTCAAGATGCAATGACCGAGCTTATTTCCAGGAAAACGTATTTCGAGAAATTGGCTTATTTGCAATCACTTGATAAAACGACTTTGATTTTATTAGTGCGCGCGTACTTTCACATTGTCGAAAACAATGTTTTAGCCTCTCAGCAAAAGCACTAGTATCATTTCGAAACAGATCTGCTTAGACCACTTGAATCTTTTAGAAAGTGAATATTCTTTTGACTCTTTTTATGGGTTTTATTTTTTTGTCTTAAATTTGTAGGCCCAAATAATAACAGAATCGCCTTTTTGCTCGAACTTGGCCACCACCCATCATAAGATTATCGAAGGTGGTGCATATGGGTACGTACATCAAAGCATTAGTTACCTTATTATGTTTAGCAGCAATGGCATTAAATATCTCCTGCTCAAAAGATGGTGTGGAGCATATTGCATCCGAGATCGTGATATCCACTGAAGAGGCTCAAGCGACGCCTGAGAAATCCACCTATGACATAAACGCCTATCCGTTAAATAAATTAGTTTGTGATCCATTCGACCCCAATACTCCGCCGACACCGAAGCATGGCATCAAGTCTTCACTTTGGTTTCGCGGGTTTAATCAACCTGTTTACACTTCGGTATTGGACTATATGAGCAAGTACACGGCATCAGAACAGACATTATTCTTTAACTCTGTAAATGTTCCTACACGGATGTTTCACAGCGGATTTCCTTTGGAAACGGGAGACGTGGTTCGCGACGACCTAGGCACCCAATTGATCGAATACTTTGCCATGAAGTTTGAATCCCAAATCACATTAAGCGAGAACGACACAGAAGGCCTGTACGAGATTGCGATACTGTCTGATGACGGAACAATTTTGAAAATCAAAGAACCAGATGATCAAGGAGTCTTGCCAACAAATTGGGAGACCCATATCAACAACGATGGCGATACTGCGACACGCATGAAGTGTTCATCACGTCTGATCGATATGAAACACGGAAAAAAAATTCCGGTAGAATTGTTGTATTACCAAGGACCTCGTTACCATATTTCAAATATGCTTATCTGGCGCAAAGCCAGCCAGGCAGGCAAAGATGCTTACTGCGGTCACTCGGGTAATGAATATTTCTTCAATCCAAATAATAATTCGGCGCCAGTGCGCTGGACAAATCTTGCGGCTCGCGGTTGGCGCGTTTTGGGGTCAGGAAACTATTTACTGCCTGTCTCAAGCCATGTCAGTTCTGAAAATGGAGATACCGACTACAATGCATGCTACAACGGCACCCCTGCGAAAATTACTGACTTTCGAATTATCGAGCAACTTTCAAACGAAGTTTCTTTCTCATGGCGAACAAATATAAAAGCGATTTCACAAATACTTATCACAAATTTAGATACGGGAGAAAAAACCGTCACACAAACTGACAATGTTTTAAGAACTAGTCATCAAATCGTCATCAGTGGATTACAAAATACCACAAATTATCGGTTTCAAGTGATTGCGATATCAGAAGATCTGGGCCGCTCGATAAGTAGCGCTATTGATCTGACAACATTCTAAGAAGCCGATCATCATCGGCTTCTGTTCGTTTATTCATCATCTAGTTCGTCATCACCGACCGTACCCAGATTGTACTTCTCGATACGGTAACGCATAGAACGAAATGTAATATTTAATAACTTAGCCGCACGCTTTTTGACGCCGTTGGCCTGATGGATAGACTTAATGATTAACTCTTTTTCGATTTGACCAATAATTTTATCCAAATCGACACCGTCATCTGTCACTTCAATTTCATTTGATGATGCCAGCTTACGACCAGTACTTGTGTTTACTAATGGCGGTAAACTCTCGGGCAATACCGTCGCACCGCCCTCCAAGGCGACCGTACGCTCGATCATATTTTCTAGTTCACGCACGTTACCTGGATAGTCATATTTTTTTAAATTTTCCATAGCCTCGGTACTGATAGAGCCGATATTTTTATTGAGCTTATCATTGTACTTTTTTAAAAAATGATGAGCCAACAAAGGAATATCTTCTTTACGTTCCCGTAGACTTGGCGTTTTAATATGAATCACATTTAATCGATAATATAAATCCTGGCGAAATGTTCCTTTTTGTACCATTTCTTCCAAGTTTCTGTTCGTGGCCGCGATGATACGCACATCGACCTTGGTGTCTTCCGTGCTACCTACACGACGAATCACCCGCTCTTGTAATGACCGCAATAATTTTACCTGAATTGACAATGGCAACTCGCCGACTTCGTCCAGGAACAAGGTTCCACCATCCGCAACCTCGAATAAACCCGGTTTATCAGCAATGGCTCCCGTAAATGATCCCTTTTTATGACCAAACATTTCCGATTCCATCAAGTTTTCAGGAATCGCACCGCAGTTAATAGTCACAAATGGACGGTCTTTCAACGGACCGTTATAGTGAATAGCTTTTGCGATAACTTCTTTCCCCGTTCCTGATTCTCCCGTCACCAAAATATTAGTCGGAGCTTGTGACACTCGTTTAATTAAATCAAAAACGTAATGCATGGCTGGCGAATTACCAATAATATTTTGAAAGGAAAATTCCTTACCTAATTCCTTCTTAAGACTTCGATTTTCAAATTCTAGATTTTTACTTCTTAATGCATTTGAAATATTGATGCGGACTTCATCAATTTTAAATGGCTTTGTCAAATAATCGTACGCGCCCATTTTCATCGCTTCGACAGCCGTTTCGGTCGTACCAAAAGCGGTAATCATCATAAAGATGACCTCGGGGTAATCTTGACGTACATATTTAAGTAACTCAATCCCTGTCATGTTCGGCATCTGCAAATCAGAAACAATCATGTCGAATGATTTCTTCTGCAGTAACTCTTTTGCCTTCTGACCATCTTCGGCCAAAGTTATTTCGTAGCCCTCTTTACGCAACATGATTTCGAGGAATTCTCTTATCGATTCTTCGTCGTCGACAACTAAAATTTTTGCTTTCATTTAACTAGTCCCCTTAGCGTGATTAGGCTTAATATATTCTCGCTAGGAAACCTATTCTAAGCAAGGAAAATTAAATTCGAACTCGGTACCCTGACCTAGCTGACTACGAACATTGATGACAGCATGGTGAGATTCCAAAATTTTATGAGTCACGGCTAGACCTAGACCAGTGCCTTTGCTTTTAGTCGTGTAAAAAGGTTCGAACAGACGCTTTAATGTTTGCTCGTTCATACCCAAGCCACTGTCTTTAATTTTCAAATTCCAAAAACGATCGATCTTCTTCAAACTTATATCCAGTTCCGCCTGCGGAGACTTTTCCATTGCTTGATAGGCGTTGATAACAATATTTAAAAAAGCTTGCTTCAATTTATCAGAAAATCCTTTGATCATCGCCTCGCTTTCTAAATCAACACGAAGTTTAACATCTTTTCTTAGCTGCGCATTTTGCGCAACATTACCCAGCACATCACGAATAATTAAATTTAAATCCGATGGCTCGGTGGGGTTTTTTGCCGGTTTTGCATACTCCAAAAACTCGGTGATTAAATTATTTAGCCGATCAATCTCTTTCAAAATAATTTTCATCAACTTGCGATCATCTTCCCCTTGCGTTTGTTGACTCAATAACTCGACACTGCCACTAATCCCCGCCAAGGGATTACGTATTTCATGGGCCACTCCCGCGGCAAGCCCGCCAATGGCAGCTAATTTTTCACTTTGTTTTAAGTGATACTCCATTTTACGCATCTGACTAAGGTCTTCAATTACCAGTAAAAACAAACCTTCGGCCTTCGCAATAGGCTTTGCTAAAATTTTGAAAATTGAGTCCTCTATTTCATTTTTAAAATCTATTTCCCTAGCAAACTCGTCTTGACCATCCAAACTGATGATTTGGGACCAAACCGCACCCAATGGGGGGAAGAACTCGGTCAGACGTCCCTCGGATTTAATCAAGGGAAATAACATCAACGCCTTCGTATTCATTTGCACGATGCGAGAGTCTTTATCCAAAGTTAGCAATGCCACCGGAGATTTTTCGATGATTAACTCATAAAGATCCTCCAGCGAACGAAGTTGCCCCTCTTTCACCTTAAGTTCTGTTTCTGTTTGAAACAGTTTTTCACTCAGATAGCCGGCTAATCCCGCAACACCGAAAAACGCAAGATTATTAATCGTCAAAGTGATTAGGCTTGCGATCGTTTTGAATTCTGGCCCCAAAACTTGTACCCAACTGTAGTTAAAACTCGTCACCAACGCCAATATGACGGCACCTTTACCTTTAAAAATAAAACTGCCTAAAATGATATTAATCACATGCAATAATAAAAACAGACTCACCGAGCCACTCGAGAAGTACACATAGAGCGAGATAAAAAATGAGTCCACGATAAAAGTCGTTAACAGCGTGGCCGACTCGTCAGACATCGAATCGATTTTAAAGAACAGAAAGAAATGAATACCAAGCCCCATTCCCAGAACTAAAAACGAAGGCCCCAGCAAGGCCCACGATACAAACGGAGCCTGCCAAAAGTAAAAAAATATCAGGACAATCAGCGAGAATATATATAAAAGAACGCGAACCGATTCAACTTGCCACTTACGCGAAATCGGAACGTTACTGACCGACATTTCCCGCCATCGAGAAGATCGGCAAATACATTGCCACAACAAGAACCGCAATGATACCACCTAATATGACCATCAACAGTGGTTCAATCAATGATGTCAATGCTTTCACGGCAGTTTCGACTTCATCTTCATAGAAATCGGCGATTTTATTTAGCATGTTATCCAGCGTACCAGACTGCTCACCAACGGCAATCATCTGTACAACCATGTCAGGAAAAACTTTATCACGTGCTAGTGGCTGAGCAAATGGTTTACCTTGCAACACGGACTCTTTACAACGTATCAACGCTCTTTCAACAACAATGTTCCCAGCCGTACGAGACGCAATCTCAATGGCCTCGATAAGACCAACCCCTGATCCAAGTAGCGTTCCTAAAGTTCTCGTCATACGAGCCACGGCCGACTTTCTGACGATTTCACCAAAAATGGGAGCCCGGAAAATAAACTGCTCGAACGAAGCTTTTCCACCCGGAGTGGACATATAAGATTTAATGACAAACGGCGCCGCCGCAAAACCTGCTAAAAACATATACCAATATTTAATCATAAAATTGGACATTCCAACCACAATCGTTGTTAACATTGGCGGTTCCTTACCGGCTTGATTGAAGAACTCTTGAAATTTTGGAATGATAAAAACAAGAATCGCAGCGATGACCAGCATTGCCACAATAATAATTACTGCCGGATAGACCATGGCACCTTTGACCTGAGACTTTACCTTCTCGTTTTTTTCCATATAGGTCGCTAAACGACTCAAGATACTGTCCAAGATACCGGCTTCCTCGCCAGCATGAACCATATTCGAGTAAAATCGATCAAACACGTTCGGCACCTGAGCCATTGAATCAGAAAGCTTCTTACCACCCTCAATACTTTTCTTAACTTTCAAAGCGGCGTCTTTCAAAATACCAGATCGTAAACCCTCGCTTAAAATTTTCAACGCATCCACAATCGGAATACCAGAATTAATCAACGTCGCAAACTGTCGCGTAAAAATCTGTAGGTCCTTAACATTCACGCGCGAAGTAAAAAGTCCTTTTCCCGCACCCTTAACACCTACCATACCCTTAGTATTTACACGCACCACTTCCAAATTCATCTGGCGCAAACGCGTTCTAACCTCGGTTTCGTTAAAGGCGTCAATTTCTCCACTTTGCACTTGTCCCGTCAAGCTTTTGGCTTGATAAGAAAACTTTGCCATTAAATACCTACCTTCTTAAGTAAAGAATCTAAATCTTGTGGGTCTTTGGAATATTCAAAAGCTTTCTGAAGAGAAATTTTTCTTCTAATCAACAACTGCAAAAGGCTTTGATTCAAAGTAACGACCCCAGTTTCTTCATCAATCATACGTATTTTTTCTTCAAATGAATCGACACCCTTTAAGTAAATCTCACGTTTTAATTCGGGGCTTAAAGGAATTATTTCTCCAGCAAATACCGTTTCATTATTTTCACCGTCGATTTCATACTGCGAATAACTCAGGGAAAGCAAATCCAGCAAACGCCATAGTGTATGCTGTGCTCGCGCGTCTGGGAAAAAAGACATCACTTTATGAACCACGCTGACCAGTGATTGGTTACAGAAATGCATGATAACCAGCCGCCCCTCTTCGGCGCACTCTAAAGCCATTTCAACTTCAAAAGCCTTCGAAATGTTTTCAAAAATTAAAACTTCAATATCTTTTACCAAAGCCATTCCCGCATTATCTAGGTCTTCAATTGTTTTATAAGACCAATACTTGAATGGAGATTGAACTGACTCGCGCAGGAATACCATTCCAGATCTTTTTTCCGACTCAAATTGTTTTATGGTGCTTAGAAAAAACTTTTCGATTCCTGAAAAGCGATTGCCGTTCACCAAAATCAAACCTTGGCGACGAGCTAAATTTTCTCGCATGATTTCTGGAATCATAAAATCTTTCACTGGCTATGTATCCTTTACTGAAGAATTCAAGACTTCTTCAAACGTTGTTATACCGCGCTTGAGTTTTAGAAGAGCACTTCGTCGCAAGGTCCGCAGGCCCAGCTCACGAGCTAAATAACGTAGTTGCCCTTGGTTAGCGCCTTTTAAAATTGCGTCCTTTACCTTCTCGGTCATTGGTAGTAATTCATAAATAGCTAGTCGCCCTTTAATTCCCGTATTATTGCAACTGCCACAACCTTTGCCTTTATAAAGCTTGTATTCACCGACCTCAGCCGGGGGAACTCCGATGTTGATCAGATTTTGGACAGGCATCTCTACCGGAACTTTGCAGTTTTCGCATATCTTTCCGACAAGACGTTGGGCGACAACCAAATTCACGGTCGAGGTGATTACATAGGGCTGAATTCCTATCTCGGTCAGACGAATGACCGTCGATGGCGCATCATTCGTATGCAGTGTGGACACAACCAAGTGACCGGTGGAGGCTGCTTTGAATGCAATCTCGGCCGTTTCTAAATCCCGAATCTCTCCCACCATAATAATATCAGGATCTTGACGAAGAAACGATTTTAAAGCCGTTGAGAAATTCAAATCGATGTCAGGGTTCATTTGGACCTGATTAATCCCCTCCAGGTTGAACTCGACAGGATCTTCCGCCGTCGAAATATTCACGTCCATCTTGTTCAGTTCCGAAAGTGCCGAGTAAATCGTTGTCGTTTTTCCCGACCCCGTAGGTCCCGTAATCAACACAAGTCCTTGCGGAAGATTAATACACGATTTGAAAAGTTTAAGATCTTCTTCTTCAAATCCCAGCTTAGTCATATCAAGCTGAAGATTCGATTTATCTAATAAACGCAGAACCGCTTTTTCACCCCACAATGTTGGCATTGTGCTGACACGGAAATCCATATCGGAATCACGGGTTCGTACTTTTAAACGACCATCTTGTGGACGACGTTTTTCTGCGATGTCCAATTTTGACATAATTTTTAGTCGAGCAGAAATTGACGGGCCCCAATCTTTTGGCGGTGGTTTAGCCTCTACCAAAATACCATCAATACGATAGCGCACGCGGAAAATTTTTTCATAAGGCTCAAAGTGAATATCGCTGGCCCGTTTCTTCATGCTTTCATTTAAAATTGCGTTCACAAATTTCACGACAGGAGAATCTTTGTCCGTGATATTATCAATCGTTTCGACTCGTTTATCATCCAAGATATCGATCTCTGCATCTTCTGACTCTAAATTCTCTAGGGCCTTATCAACGCTGATTCCATAATACTTCTCCAGTGTCTGCTGAATAGAGATCGGAGAGGCCACGATCGGCTGAATTACTTTAGCTTTCGTGATGATTCTTAAATCCTCACGAACAAGAATTTGGCTCGGATCTGAAAATGCAATAACGACAGTAGATACCTTATTTTGATTATCCAACATTCTTTGTACGGGTATTACATTATGCTTATAGCAAATATCTCGTGGTATCATTTCCGCAACTGACTGATCGATTTGAAATTGGGAAAGATTAATTCCCTGAATATTGTAGAAGGCTTCTAAACCCTTTTGTACCTGAGCCTCTTGCACAAAACCCAAATTAATTAACACTTGAGTGAGTAACAAATTAGGCGAATTTTTTTTCGCTTCAAGAGCCTGCTCGTACTGTTCTGGTTTAATCAATCCTTGACGATACAGAATATCGCACGTTTTTTTATCCCAAGGTTTAATTTCACTCATAGAGTCTATTTTAAATAATCGACGCTAATTTGTTACTAGTCGATAGTCTCGATTTCTAAATAGTTTTGAAGAAAGTCATCTTTTGATTTTTCCACCGTGGGATCGATCTGCCGTAATGATTCATAATCATAAAAAGCCACAACATCCCGACGTTTCATAGTCCTTAAGCCAGCTTTATCGGCTTCAAACAAAAGTGGATGAACTGGTGCTTTAGAAACAAGATCTACAATTATTCCATTTGGAGTCATAAAATTAAAATACGCAATGTCGCTCATAAGTGCGGAATTGCTCTCTAGGTCCACGGCATTGATCATTACGCTGGTTAAGTCCTGATTCTGCGTCAAACTAGAAAAAGGAATCACCCGAATCGTAACCCCGATAAAATAACGTCCTAGCTCTTCGGCCACGTCCTGCCCGGTCTCTTGTAGGAACAAAAGAATGTTGCGAAAACCTAGACTTACCAACACTGAAACTAGACCATAGCAAGCATCGGCTCGGCAGATTATCCCCGCGCTCTCTTGAATTTCAATTTTGCCAAACTGCGTGACAATCTTTCGACGTAAAATATCAAAATATTTCAACCGCGGTAACCATCGTCCATTTTCAAATGTTAACGAATCAAAAATTTTATTAAATCGTACATTTTCCGGAGCTAACGACAATTGCGAAACAAAGCGCCCACCAAAATCCAAATCACATCGCACAAAACACGGAACCAATCCACTAGACGACCAATTATTCAAACCCGTCAATTGATTCAAGTCCGCATACTGAAAGCTTTCTATTATTTTATTTTTAGATTCAAAGTATCGCTTTATATTTTCTAAATCAGGGACAAGGCCGCCAGAATTAAAATCTTGATTCAGAAATAGACGAATCATATTTTTTTGTCTCGCCCCAGAGAGGCAACATCCAAAGCGATTTGTCGTTTAATTTCTTCGATACCAGAAAATTTTTGTTCCGATCGAATAAACTTAAGAAACTCCACGGTTATTTTTTCACCATAGATATCTTCGTTGAAATCAAACAAGTGCGTTTCAATTTTCACCAACTCATCAGACTTAAATGTCGGTGTTTTACCAATATTAGTAATCGAATCGCAACGACGATCTCGCCAACTGGTTCGTGTTTGGTAGACACCAAATTGTGGCAAATAAAGAGATCCTGAATAAGTTAGATTCGCCGTAGGAAAACCAATCAAACGGCCTCGTTTATCACCATGAACAACCGTTCCATTTGTCGAATACAAACGTCCTAAAAATTTTGGTAACTCTTCAAAGCGGTTCCTATCTATCAGAGTTTTAATAAAAGTAGACGAAATAACCTGCCCCTTAACCTCTAACGGTTCTACTATCTGAAACTGTATTCCTGATTTTTGACACCAAGATCGAATTGCCGCCCGGTCACCTTTACGATCTTTGCCAATTTTTAAATCATGGCCTATTACAATTTTTTTAATACTGAGATGCTGAACAAAGAAATTTAAAAATTCGTCATATGACATCGTCGCAAGATGTTGATCAAATTTCATTCGCAACAAGTAATCAATACCTAAAGACCCTATATGTTCATTTTGGTAACTCGCTGGAAATAATTTTTTAAACGTTTTATTACGATCAAAATATTCGACAGGGTGAGGCTCAAACGTCACGACTAAACTCTTTAGTCCCTCATTCGTTTTGACTTCGGTTAGCAGTTTTTGGTGCCCTAAATGAACGCCATCAAAATTACCAATCGTTAAAACAAATGGTGAACGTTGATCTGAAATTTTATCTAAACTCTCTAGAATAATCATAAAATCGTTGAACTCTGGTGTTAATACGGATTATATGTAACCAAGACATGCCTAGTCAATTCCAATTACGAAAAGCTTTGTCATTCATTTCGTCAGGTTCTCTGCTGAGAATTCTGATTGTGTGGCTGATCTGTCTAGTTTCCTTGCGGTTAGATAGCCTGACAGATTTTGACTTGCGTTTCCAAATTCGCGGAGACCGAAGTCCCGCCAAAGATATCGTCATCATCGAACTTAATCCTTCGGATCTGCGCCACTTCAATACCAGTGAAGTACAAGATTTAATGCTTTTGAATTCCTCCTCTAATATTTCTGACTCCTACTATTGGAATCCCCAACTATGGAATTCTCTTTTATTCGAACTCCTTAAATTGCAACCCAAAGTCATTGTGGTTACACTCGATCTTTTGCGTCAGGCATTTACAGAAAATTTGAATATGGGGCTTCTGAGTAACCCCAAGGTATCTTGGATTTACTCTAACGACCTAGACCCCTTGGGGTTAGAAAAAAAACGTCTACTCGATGTTTTAAATATTGAATTCGAAAAAGATGGCGTCGTCCGTCGTATCCTACCAAACTCGCGGATGGGACCAGCACAATATATCAATTTTCAAGGGACTGAAAATCGTTTTTTTAAAATTTCATACAACCAACTCATCAGCAACGAATGGCCACTGGATTTTTTTAAAAATAAAGTCATTATTTTAGGTGGCTTTACCAACACTGATTATGAATATATTACCCCGATGGGTCCATACGGTCGCAGTGCTTTAGTGGCTCAGCTCATGGAGAATAAAGTTGCTTCTCAATGGATTAAATCTTTTGGTTTTTGGACCCAAGGCCTATTTCTTTTACTTTTAATTTCTTTGATTTACTTCTCGACCATTTATTTACCCCGCAACATTTCAATTACGGTCTCGATGACAACTTTGTTTCTGCTTTTAATCAGCAATGTTTACCTTTTCGACATTCATTACTTTTGGTTCCCGATTGTGTCCTCAGGACTTTGCGTATTTTTAGGCTGGTTGTCGGGTTACACTGTGCTAACAGGGAACATCGAAAAAACAAATTTTCAGTTACAAAAAGAAAGTGAAACGCGTACGCAGCTTGAACTCATGAAATCAAATTTTATCAGCTTGATTTCTCATGATCTTAAAAACCCCCTAGCTAAAATTCAAAGTGTTGTCGCGCGTAACTTGTCAACACAACCAAACGGGCTTTTAAGCCAAGATCTAACCGCTATACAAAAATACTCGGAGGAACTTGATCATTATATTCGATCGATTTTAAACATCGCCCGGGTGGAATCAAAAAACATCAAATTAAATCGCATACCCAGCGACCTTAATGAATTGATCGAAACTAGTATTGCGTCACTCAGACCTCTGGCTGCCGACAAAAACATTTCGATTCAAACAAATCTAACGCCATTGTTTCTGATTAACATCGATCCAATCTTAATAAAAGAAGCTCTGATTAATATCATCGAAAATGCCATCAAATATTCGCCCTCTCACACCGTCATTGAAATCAGAACTTTGGAGCTTGGCGAGCAAATCATTACGGAAGTTTGCGATCAAGGAATGGGGATTTCTGAAACCGAGCTTGGCAAAATGGGGCAAAAATTCTTTCGTTCAGAACTGGTGCCTGATAGCATCAAAGGCACTGGTTTAGGCTTTTTTTTGGTGAAGTACTTCGTCGAACTACATGCGGGCAATGTCGAGGTCTCCTCATCTCTAAATAAGGGTACGACCGTAAGAATCAAATTGCCAAACTCTTAAATATCTTCCTTTTAGGACAGCCTTTTGATAGTTTTTTGGCCATGACAACAACTACAACTTTGAAGACTTTAATTGTCGACGATGAACCAGAATTAAGAGAATCTTTAAAACATATTTTACCGACCTCTTTCCCTCAAATTAACTTTAAATTTAGCGAAGCTGTTGACGGCCAGGACGCCATCGATTCAATCAAATCTAATCACTATGATCTTGTATTAATGGATGTGAAAATGCCTCGGGTCGATGGTATTACGGCCCTCAAAACAATCAAGGCTCATGATCCACGAACATTTGTAGTTATTATGACCGCTCATGGAAATTATTCCGATGCTGTCGAAGCCATTAAGGAAGGCGCCTTTGATTACTTTCAAAAGCCAGTACAAAAAGAACAACTTTTTAAGGCTATCGATAGCTGCCTGAAAGCCCGTGAATTAGTCCTTGAACTCACCGCCTCAAATCCTATTTTTGATGACGACATTGATACTGAATTTGTAGGCAACTCGCACCAAATGCGAGAAGTTTTTCATATTATCTATAAATTGGCTAAGGTTGACACAACAGTTTTAATCCGTGGCGAGAATGGCACTGGGAAAGAACTTGTCGCGCGCGCTATTCACCATAACTCGCTTCAGAAAAATGGCCAATTTGTCGCCGTCAACTGCGGCGCTATCCCTGAAAGTTTAATTGAAAGTGAATTTTTTGGACACGAGAAAGGGGCCTTCACAGGTGCCACAGAACGAAAAATTGGAAAGTTTCAGGCCGCTAATAATGGAACATTGTTCCTGGACGAAATTGGCGAGCTAAAACCCGACATCCAAGTTAAACTATTACGTGCGATTCAGGATAAAGCCTTTACCCCAGTCGGCTCAGTACGGGAAGTGAAAACCAATGTGCGTATTATCGCTGCCACCAATCGCAATCTGGAAAAAATGATTCAAGAGGGAAAGTTTCGCGAGGACTTGTTTTATCGACTGAATGTAATGCCGATCTTCATGCCCCCGCTACGGGAACGACTAGACGATTTAGATAAACTGACTGATTATTTTATTAAAAAATTTAACAAAAAACAAAATCGTCACTTCGAGTCGATCGAACCTATTACATTATCACTTTTAAAAAAATATAAATGGCCCGGCAATATTCGTGAACTAGAAAATTTTGTTGAACGTGCCTTTATTGTCGAATCGGGATCTAAAATTACAAATGCCTCTCTAACCGAAGGCATGCGCACCCTACTTCCCACGTCTACGGTGTCTTTTCTGGCGAATCAAAATACTCTTCCCAGTGGACCCCATACTGAAGATACCTTTAAGCCTCTCGACTTTGATATTTTCAAAGAAGAAATGGAAAAAGATTTTATCATCAAAGCCTTGAAGCAAAACAAAGGACGGATCAATCAAACCGTTGCTAATGCGAACATTCCAAAAAATACACTCTTAAGAAAAATGCGAAAGTATGGAATCAACGTGAAAGATCTTGTTGAAGAGAAGTAAATCAGCGAGGGCCAATCGCCCGCCCCCGCAATGTTATTAGATTATTACTATTTTTGTTCTGGTGGAACTTTTGATTGATCGACAGTAACTTCGATTTCTACACGACGGTTTTGTTTACGACCATCCGCCGTGCCATTATCTGCAATTGGGTTTGCAGGACCTAGACCTCGAGTTGAAATTACATTCTCTGATATTCCGGCAGATACAAGCTGTTTTTTTACCGCATCGGCGCGTTTCTGTGAAAGCTCGTCATTCACTTTTTGCGAGCCCGTACTGTCCGTAAAACCTTTAACTGTTAAAATATTTTCTGGATATTTTTTCATGATTCCAGCCATTTCCGCCAAGTCTTTTTTCGCTTCAGCCTTTAGGTCGGCTTTTCCAGTATCAAATAAAATATCACTTTTCATTTTAGAAACTAAACCTTGCTCTGTACGTTGTGTCTCTGCCACTTTTTCTAATTCTTTAGCTTGTTTATCCATGCGCTTACCCGCATATCCCCCCAAAGCAGCTCCCACTGCAGCGCCAAGCAAAGCACCTTCATTTCTTTTGCCAGTTTGATGTCCAATAACACCACCTAAAACGGCACCCGCAGCAGCACCAATTCCTGTTCCTTTTGCGGTATTAGGATTGTCCTTCATTGATTGACAGCCTGAAAGCACCAAACCCAGTGTAATAGTTGTTGATAGAATAATTTTTTTCATAGTGTCTCCTTTAAAAACCTTAAGACACAATGGTAGCGGGGTCAGTTCAAAAGTCAAATTTTCTGTCGATAGATTTAACACTCCTGTACGGAAGTTTACCGTTCTTTGCGACATTGGAATCTCAATTTAAAATTATGTTTTCTAAATTCAAAATTTTGTTAACGATCTCGACAATAGAAAAAAATCCATTCACTCGTTTATTTGTAAAACCAAATAAATTCAACAGGTTAAGTCCGTATCAAAACGATAAAACAAAGGAAAAAACTCGTATTATTATGCACTTATTCAAGGCATTCGCGATTGTTTGGATTTCTCTCTAGACTAATGAAAGAGGAGGTCAAGATGACCTTAGTTCAACAGACTCAATTTACCATGCGAAAAAGCTCAAGACGGGTTCTTGGACTGTGTCTATTGCTATCTGTACTTACAATTTCATGCCAGAAATCAAACGATAGTTTTTCATTGCTCTCTGAACAATCAACCTTCCAACAGGGCACGTCATTTCAACCTAGAAAAATTGATATCCTATGGGTGATTGATAATTCAGGCAGCATGGAGACCTCACAAAATAATGTGATCTCAAATTTCAATTCATTTATTCAGCGTTTTAAAACACTCAACTATGATTTCAACATGGCGTTTATCTCTACCGACGCTTACCTGGACATCACAGATACGAGTGGTGCCTATAAAAATATTTACTGCCCCGCTTTTGACAAAAAATGCTCTGTTTTTCGGGACGGCCCCGGACGAAATCCAAATGCTCAGTACCATAGCGGCACACCAATAATTAGTCGCCTCACTCGTGACATCACATCAGTATTCAACCTCAATGCCGCTCAAGGAATCCAAGGTTACGGTGACGAACGTGCCTTTCAAAGTTTTAAAGCAGCCTTACAAAATCAAAACAATACGGGTTTCCGCCGCCCTGATGCCTATTTGGCAATCATCATCGTTAGCGACGAAGACGATTTTTCTCAAAATAATATGACCCCCGCTTTGGAATCAATACCGAATAACGGCTATCTAAATGATAGTCGCCTACACTCGGTCAATAGCTATGTTCAGTTTTTGAATAACTACACACACTCCACAGAAAATCTTAAAAATTATTCCGTAAGTGCAATCACCATTTTAGATCAAGACTGCCTAGCTAATTTAAATACGACATTCGCACGACGTCTAGGAACTCGGTACGTACAAATCGCCGATCAAACCGGTGGAACAAAAGCCTCTCTCTGCGGAAATTTTGGTGAATCCTTGCAGTTAATCTCTGACACCGTACTATCCTTGACGTCTGCATTTCGATTGGATCGAGAGCCCATCCCTGAAACTTTGGTGGTCATTGTCAACGGCGACATCGTATCCCAAGACGCCAACAATGGCTGGACGTATGATCCAAGTAACTTAACTGTTAATTTTCACGGCACCGCTATTCCCAACGCCGATGCCGCCATTAATATAAATTTTGATCCCGTGACCGTAAAATAATTAAGAGGAAAAATGAATCAACAAGCCAATGCCCTAAAGAAGCAAGAATCCAAATGGTATATTTTGAGAGGCGAAAATAAATACGGCCCTTTCGAGTTCTCGACGATGATTAGTATGATTCAAAAAGGTGAACTTTTTGATTATAATTATATTTGGGCCGCCCACATGGAAGGGTGGCAGCCACTAGGTGAGGTCGAAGAGTTTTCAAAAGACCGCCTATCACTTATTATCAAAACCAAAGATCCTTTAAGTCATGCCTTCTGCCGCCGAGGAGCCGATCGCGCCGAAGTGACTATTCCTTTTTTTGGGCATAATGACGAATTTTTCTTCAATGGCCATCTCATTTCGATCAGTGTCAACGGAGCACTCATTTTAATAAACAATCCATTATTGTTACCCGGGCAAAAAGTTATTTTACACCTGTCACAAAACAACGTGAACGAAAAATCTTTTAATGTTCTGGCCCAGATAGTCCGAAAGAACTTCAGTAGGCAACGTTTGAACGTAAAGTCCGGTTTAAATTACGCAGTCAAATTTGTAGAAACGCCGGGATGGGCGATGAAACAAATTGAAGATTTAGTTGCCCTCTATCATCAAGTCAATGCAGTGAACGCAAAGGAGTAAATGGCATGGGACAAATGTTTGAATTTTTAAAGGAGGCAGGGTTTTTCGGGGTGATGATCGTGATCACCGGCTTTATCTCGATATACTTTATCGCTGAACGTATCAAAGTCTTATACTTTGACTATGGAATGGATGTAAAAGATTTTTCCCAACGTATTCACTCTCTCATCGTTTCTAAGAAACTTGATGAAGCCCTGGTCTTAAGCGCTCAGTTGGAAAAAAAACCAATGGCCCGCGCCTTTAAGACGATCTTGGAAAAAGCCGATCGCGATGACGAGACAATTTTTCAAGCCCACGACAATGCTATGAGCGAAATCATTCCTTTGTATACAAAAAAACTTCATTACCTAAGCATGCTGGCCAACGTTGCTACTATGATCGGTCTTTTAGGAACTATTTCTGGTCTGATCACCTCTTTTAAAGCGGTTTCAAAAGCTGATGCCGCCCTAAAGCAACAATTGCTCTCCAGTGGTATCGCGGAATCGTTAAATACGACGCTGCTTGGTCTGGTGGTAGCAATCCCCGCGATGGTATTTTTTTCGATTTTGTCTTCACGACAAAATCAACTCATCGAACAAACAACAGAAAAATGCGGAAAATTGACAGAGGTCTTAACCTCTTCACATCTACCTCAATTGACTCGTCAGAATGTTTTCCCCGATGCGCTTCCCCCCAACCCTAGCGCGAAGGTTTCATAAAGGGAGTCAATCATGGGAATCAAAAAATTCCGCACACATTACGAAGAGTTTGAGCTGGACCTGACACCACTACTGGCGATCATCATGAAGCTAGTTCCAGTACTGGTCATCTCGTCCTCGTTTTTACAACTCACACAAATCGACACCGAATTGCCTCAAATAGTTAAACAAGCCATCGAAAACCAAAATCAGAATCCAGATAAAGTGGCACAAATTCGTTTGCAAGTGGAAGACAATAAATCCATCAACGTGAGCGTGACTAAAGCAGGTACAACAGAAACACTGTCGATCGCGGCCGAAAATAATTCCCTTAATTTGAACGCATTAAATACCCAGCTCGTGGAAATTAAAAAGAAAAACCCCGAAGTCTTCAAAATTGAATTGGCACCGAATGATGCACTTACATACAACGAGATCGTGACCATTCTGGATGGATCTCGCAAATCAAACTCTAATGAGGAATTTACGTTCGTGGATCCAAAAACTGGCAACGAAGTGAAAACAGATTTCCTGTTTCCCGAAGTCGTTTTTAATAACATTTTTCAATAGGTCGTTATGGCAAGAAGAAAACGGTATACACCACAAGTTCCAAAAAAAACCGGCATCATGGTGAATGTGACGTCTCTGACAGATATGTTCACAGTTATCCTTGTTTTCCTCCTTCAAACATATAACACCTCGGAAGTACAAATCGAACCTCCCAAAGATCTGCGCGTGCCAACGTCACTATCGGAAGGAGTCTTGACTCAAGGTCTGGAAATGACCCTCAGCAAAGACTCGCTCCTATTAGGTAAAGAAGTCGTGGCTCAGATCAGAGACGGTGATCTGGCGCAAAACTCTAAGGACTCCAAAGATCCTAATTTTATCCCGGCACTTTTTGAATCCTTAGAAAAAACGTCTAAGGACTCTACCGTGAAAGCCGTGAAAGATGGTCAGATTCTGTTGATCGCCGATCGCGAGCTCTCCTATGCGATTATCAAAAAGGTGATGTACACAGCATCAATGGCGGGATTTCCACAAGTTAAACTCATTACATCGAGTCAATAATGTTTAAAACTGTTATCACTCTTTTCCTGTTCGTCTCCCTTGCCGTTGTCGCACAAAAAAAAGATAGTCGCGGCCTACTACCCGAACTCAATACTCAAAAAAGTTCAGAACAAGAAAGTGAGTCTCAAACTTTAAAATCTGAAGTTCTGATTTCTAAAACTGAAAATAAAGCCATCGAAGCTCTGCAAAATATTTTGAAAAAGAAAAAAGGCACCGCCCAAGAAGCCGACTTACTAAACCGCTTGGCCGAATTGTACATGAGGAAATCAAAATCCGGCCGTTTCTTTGATCTACAACGGACGAGTAACAAAAAAACAATTAGCTCGTTCCCTATCGCACAAGAAAATGGCGCTGAATGGTTAAGAAAAGCAATTACAATATATAATCAAATTTTGGCGCAACATCCAAAATTTAGTGAAACCGACAGCGTGCTATTTAATTCCGCGTTCGCGTATCAACAACTGAATCAAAAGAAAAATTCAGAAATAAACTACAAAGCCCTGATTGACCGATTTCCTAACTCGTTAATTGTTCCTGATTCGCTTTTAGCATTGGGAGAACTTCTTTACGATCAAGGACGCTTCAGTGAAGCCAAAGTTCATTTCGAAAAAATTGAAAACTATCCGGACTCACGCGTCTATGTCTATGGACTCTATAAACTGGGTTGGGCCTACTACAATTTGAAAAATTCGTCGGATGCGATAAAAAAATTAAAACTCGTCGTAGAGAAAAATCCACCGCAAGTCGAAGCCAGTAATAAACGTGGTTACTATCTGCGCAAAGAAGCGATTCGCGATCTTGTACTTTTTATTGGCGAAGTTTACCAAGCAGAAGATCTGTACGACTTTTTTAAGGCCATCGTGACAAACGAAGAACTTGGTCCTGCCCTGTTTGACATGGCCAAACTGTATGATTCCTATTCCCGGTTGAAAGACATTCACATATTTCTTAACGAGTTTATTAAAAAAGAGTCCGACAATTTATATGTCGTAAAATCTCATATTCTGATGGCCGAAACCTACGAAACTCTAAAAAAACGCGATCAGGTGATCGCCGAACTAACCTTCGCCGGTGAAGATTGTGCGATTGGTTCGACCTGGCGCCAAAGTCAAACAGGCGAACAGATCGAGGAAATCTGCCAAAAAGACTTTAAACGAGTCAGCCTAGATCTCACTAAAAAATGGTGGGAAATCTGGCAAAAAAATAAGACCCACAAAGAATTTTCGATACTGACGGAAACCATTCTGAAATTGATTATTAAAAATGAAGATCCCACAAATCCCGACTTAAAAACTCGTACGATCTTGGCCGAACTGCAATTCCAAATCGAAAAGTTCGAGGACGCATCCACGAATTACTATTTCGTTGCGTCTCACGCCAAAGACAAAAAGGAATCCCACGATGCCTTATACGCCAGTCTTTTCTCGGTCGAGAAAGAACTTGAAATTAAAACATCTGAGAAAAAGAAAGATCAACGTAAACAGCGAGCCATCGAATACTATACACGATTTCCTCAAGGCGAGCACTTTTTTCCAGTCGGCCTCAAAGTGGCTGTTATTTACTACGAAGAAAAAAACTATACGGACGCGCTCAAGGTCCTCGCTATCACCGAGAACTCTCAAGAAGACCTTACCGTTCGTGCTAAATCACAAGACTTAGTTTTAGATATCTACAATATTCAAAAACGTTACACGGACTTAAAAAATCTTTCAGCCCTTTACTTAAAGGAATCTAAAGATGACACTCGCACTAAATCTTTAGTGAAAATTAATGAAGAATCTCATTTCTCAGAAATTCAGCTTAAAAATAAAGACTTAAAACCACTTGAACAAACCACCAACTTGGTGAGCTACTTTGAATCTCACAAAGGCTCGGAGCTGGGTATGCGAGCCCTACTCGATGCTCTTAAAATTTATCTAGAAAATAAAAGTTTGGGTAACTTTACTGACTCCGCCGAAGAGTTATTAAAGCGCTACCCTCTTTATGACAAAAAAACTAACTTGATTAAGGACTTGATCAACTCCTACACAGATTTGACAAACCTTAAAAAAGCCGGCGAATGGTCGCTGAAATTGGCTGCGATGGAAAAAGGAAACAAAAATCTCTATACCGAAAATGCCGCCGATCTGTTTTTACTTGAAGGACAGAATAAGGAAGCCCGCACAATCTATCAACAGCTTTTGAATGAGTCTCCTAAGGACAAACGCATTCAACTGTTTGCTAAGATCAAATCAACGTTAGATAGTTCCAAAGACCAGCAGGAAATCCAAAAAATTAATGGTATAATCTTGGAATTAAATATCGAACCCTTCGCAACCGAAGTCCTTACCGAAAAAGCGACTCGTTTCTACAACGATAAAAACTATAAAGACGCCTTTGAATTGACGATGAAGATCTTAAAACGTGACTCGGCCAGCGAACACCGAGCCAAAGCGCGTTTTATTCAAGGCCAAATTTTGGAACAAGAATATTTTGCCCAAAGCATGAAAACATCTAAAGAAGAACGCTTGGCTTTAATTATTCAGTTGAAGACAGAGCGTTTAGAAAAAGCCCAAACGGCCTATTTAAGCGTGACCAAAATGACCAACTCGGCCGAATTGGTCAAAAGCAGTTTTGAAGCGATTGATCGTTGTTATGCCCACTACATCGAATCGCTAAGCACTATGCCTTTGCCTGAAACTTTATCTGCGAATGAACAAAATGAGTTACGTGGTGAGATTAAAAAATTGCTTGTTCCTATTGAGCATAAACGCAAAGAAAACTTGAGCGCAATCGGTGGTGAAATTCGCGGCGTGGCGGCCATACCAAATTCTACCTCATGGGTCGATGCCGCAGCAGAAACAAGTACTGGTATTGAACTGGGAAATAGATATGGATCCTTCTTGACCTTGGTCATTCCCAAAACTCCGGCGCGAGAAGGCATTCGGTTATTTTCCCTAAGTGATGTTTCCGACTGCCGTAAAGATGCCAAAGACATCAGTTTGGCGCTGATTTACAGCTGTGCCGAGAAATCTCGTATTGATCAAGCCGAGATTTTTGCCAATCAACTGGCCAATAAAGAAAGCTCGTTGGAGTTAATTCAATGGGCTAATGCATTTTTAGCTTTCAAAAAAGAACAGTATCTTAAAGCCCAATGGATCTTTGAAAAAATGCGGAAAGAAACACAAAACAATATCGGCCTCATCGATTACAATATTGCCCTCTTAAAGGAAAAAGCTAAGACGAATACCACCGTGGAGGTAAGTCTTGACTCTCTGGCAAACCTCAATGACGAAGATTCATTTATGGGTCTATACAGTCGATTTCTTTTGTCCTACAAAAGCAAAGATTATAAAAAAATTGATTCCATCCACTCTCGTTTAATGAAACAGCGTGAATATACCGAGAATGCAGCTTTACGGGAATACTTAATTCCATTGATCGCAGAAAGCTTGTCTCAAGTCGAGAACACCGAAAAAGCAATCAAAACGCTGGATTCCTTACCGGTAGCCCAGTGGAAAAATCCAGACGTATTGTATTTTTCAAAAGCACGTATCTATGAAGTGTTTAAGAATTCGACAGAACGTGCGATATATTTTTATGATTTAGCTAATAAAGAAACTAGACTCGCCGATAAGAAATCGTGGCTAGCAAGGAAATTGGATTTCTTAAAAACTAAGAAGCATTAACGGGTTAGCTAAAACAACTCTGGTATGTAAGCAGCTGAATAATGTTTAAGGAAGGACGCAATGAAAGCTTATTTATTCTTGAGTTTTGCTTTAGTTGTCATGTCGATACCGGCATTTTCACAATCAAAAAAAAAGGTCGTCAGGAAAGTTCAAGAAGTTAACTTCTCGGAAATGAGCATAAAGGGGACCATCCGTAATCCTGATGGGGCATTCCTTGTGCAAAAAAAAGGTATTAAGTTTATGCCTTTGGTCGACGTCCAAAAAAACATGGATAAAAAAATTAGAGACGCTAGCTTTTATGTGAGATAAAGAATGAAGCAATTATTTATAGAGCAATATACGAAAACTGGTGAAAAGAAAGTCTGGAAGCTCTCGGGAGATCGGGGGCAATATACTTTTGGCTCGTCCCGCACCGCTGACATCGTTTCTATCGATCAATCCGTAGAACTTTGGGAAGGCGTTTTTGAATTCAGAAACGACACTTGGAACTATGTGTCTCTAAACTCAAAATCATTTAAAGCCGATACCCGCCCTTTCGAATTTCAAGACTCAAAAGGAGAAGTATTCTTTAAAGCTTCTCATATGAAACTCTCGATTATTTCTAAAAATGTCGAATTGAATCGTTTTCGTATCGAGCCGGTGAGTGGAACTAAAAACGCTAAAAAATTTCAAGTGTATCAAGTCTGCATTGAAGACCAAATTGTGGAAACGCAAATTTTACCATTTTCAAAAAAATACAGTTCACGAAACATCCCCAGTATTCAGAAGATGGAGCCTATTCCCTCTTCGTCTTGGCATGTTTCTAAGTATGGTGAATTTACTTTAAAGCAAAAAACTATTGAAGTAGAAAAACCCTCACACTTGTTTTTCATGAAGCTTGAAGATTTTATCGAGCGCGATTCTGTCATGGGAATTCTGTCCGTCGCCATTTTGAGCACGATCTTCATGATCAGCTACATCTTGATTCCCAGAACAGAAACCTATGTGCCCGTTTCAAAAAAAGCGACAGCCCGCATTCTGGTCACTCAGCCAGAGTTGCCTAAAAAGGAAAAAAATAAAGTCGCCGTAAAAGACGAAACCCAAAAATTAACTGCCCCCATCGAAAAGCCTAAAGAGGACGGCGGTGGCGACGCTCAACCGTCAAAAAATAAAGTCGCCGGCATGTTGAAAAATCTAAATACAGGCCGCATCTCTTCCCTGCTTTCAAAGGTATCCAGCCAAGGACAACGATCTAAAACGGTTGTGGTTTCTGACGGTGTCTTGGCAGGCAGTGCTCCGTCAGGTCGCGCCCTGGCTAGTTTAGGGAAAATCGAAAAGTCGGGAACCGATTGGAGCCAAGACAACGGATCCCGAGGTTTCAAAATTTCAACGAACGGTATTGGCGGTGGTAAAAATGTCGGCAATTTCGCAGCACTTTCTGGCGGCAAGGTCGGTAAAGGCGGCGTGGGTCTGATCGAAGAAGAAAGCGATGTTGTGGGCGGTTTGGACCGCGAAGAAATAGCCAGTTACATTCGTACTCAACTGGGACAAATTTTATATTGTTACGAGCGTCAGTTATCTGCCAACAAAGATCTATTTGGTAAGGTGTCTGTAAAATTCACGATCAGTGGCACCGGCAAGGTCGAGACCCAGACTGTTAATGATACGACTTTAAAAAATACGACTGTCGAAGGATGTATGCTGAATAAAATTGCGAGCTGGAAATTTCCGGCTCCCCGAGGCGGAACAAAGGTCATCGTGACTTATCCGTTCTTGTTTAAGAGCACTAACTAATTTATTAACCACACGCAGTATCACGGGAGGATATGTGGCATACTATCAATCGACAATGACAGCTCTGCTGCTTTGCTTTGGACTTGTCTTTTCATCACCAATTTTATCTTGGGCTCAAGATAAAAAAGAAGAACCCAAGAAAATCGAAAATGTGGATTCTGACAAGTTAGATATCCAAAAATTAGAACAGAAGTACTGGTCAGCAAAAGATGATGATTTCAGCGTTATCCAAAACCGCGCCTTCCCGAAAGAAAAGCGGGTCTACTTGTCCGCAAATTATGGAGTTCCATTCAATGACCCCAATTCCGTCGGCAGCTTAACCGGAGTTAACTTGGGTTACTTTTTCAACGAAAGGTGGGGTTTGGAGCTTGGTTACACCAACTCGAACTTTAAATTTAACGATACCGTTGACTACTTTAAAAAAGAATACGGCGTCCTTCCCGACCACAACACGTTCAAATCCGCACAAACTTTAATGGCCTACTGGGTACCCATTTATGCAAAAATGAGTTTAATGGATAAAAAAATTATCTATTTTGACATGGGAATCGGTCTAGGAGTTGGAACGACTACATATGAACAAAACTCGTGTACCGTGAACGCTGTATGCAAATCCGGAACAGGCTTAAATGGCATCACCAAAACATCACAAACCTCGTCACACTATGCGTTTTCTATCATGCAGCAGTTTTTTTTAACGCAAAACTGGGCGATCCGTGTCGATTTAATCAATCGTTTTACCGACGAATCACGTATTAGCTCGCGTAACGAACAAAGTATTGGATCTAAGATGGTGAATGATACCGCATTACAATTCGGTGTAACATTTTGGAAGTGAGAAAAAATGAAATCTATTAAAACTTTGACATTAGCACTTACCGCATCCTTTTTGGCCTATGGGCAACTGGACATTGTTGCCAAAGGACAAGCCCCTTCGCGCAAACTTACGATCAAGAAATCAAAAGTTCCGTCGTTTAATTTCCAACCAGGCCAAGATATCCCACGCTTGGATATCGGGACCGAGAACGAATTGGCACACAAAGAGTCACTCCTGAATCTTGCCCAATGGAAAGTTCAAAATGAAAAAATTCGTAAACTGAATATCGTAAAACCCTTCGACGTCGACAAAAAGATTTTGACTATTCCTGGATTAAATCCTGCTAAAATGATTTCAACCGTAAAAACGACAGCCGCAATTCCCACGATTGAACCACTAAAAGAAACATACAACCCAAGCTTGACCGAGCCAAACGTTGCGTTGAAAGACATCATTCTGTTCAAGCCCCAAGAATTTAAATTACTAGAAGGGCAAATCTATTTCGAAAATATTAAAAATTACGAAATGGCCCTGGCACATTTCGGTGAGTTATTAAAAGATAAAGAATTCAGTTTAGAGGCTCACTACCACTATGGTTTGACAGCAAAAGAATTGAAGCTGTTTTCTGAATTCAAGAATGCTTTAGTCAAAGTCTCGGGCCAAGCAAAAGCCAAAGACCTTAAGCATTGGGCCATTGAAGAACTTGTGAAAGGTGTCGCATTGTTAGAGATTAACGATATTGGCGACATCGATCCATTGATCGAAAGCGCCGAGTTTGATGCCGACAAGTATGACGCTTATCAATTTTATCGCGCCAAATACTATCTGGAAAAAGGAAACCTGACCGAAGTCGAAACCGCACTATCATTAATTCCTGAAAAATCAGAATTCTATCCCGAGTCTCGTTTTATCGCCGGTCTTTCCAAATATCGTCAGGGAAAAATCTCGGAGGCAGAAACATACATCGAAGACGTTTTGAAAAATGCGCAGTCCCTACCCGCCATCCAAACGTTAGCGGCGTTGACTCTTGCACGCATTCACTTTCAAAAGCAAAATTATAAGGAAGCTCAGAAATTATATCTTAGTGTACACAAAGATCATCCGCTTTGGTTGCAAGCCATGGTCGAGTTAGCTTGGACACAAACTCTGATTAATGACTATGAAGGTGCTGCTGGCAACATGTTTTCACTGCATACTGATTTCTTCAAAAATGCCTACAACCCAGAATCGTATGTGGTTAGAACCGTCAGCTATTTGAATCTTTGCCAGTTCGGAGACAGTCTGCAGGTCTTGACAGCTTTGGGACGCAAATACGCGCCTTATTACGGGCGCATTGAAAACTATATGTCCCAAAGAAAAGACGCCGCTGACTATTACCAAACAGTGCGGTCTTGGTTGAAGAACCCAGAACAAAAAGAAGTCGACGGCGTTCCCCGATCATTCGTAATCGAACTCGCTCGGCACCCATCTTTTATCACAGTACAAAAAGACATTAATCGCCTAGAAGATGAAATTACTGCGTTTAATCACGTCTCTCTTAATCTCATTCAGAGAGAAAAAGATTTGATCAAAAAGCAATCGTTACTGAGCCAAGAGTTAACACATGTTCGTGCCGGATTGCTAGATCCCAAAAAGAACAAAGATCTTCTAAAAGAAGAAGAGCAAACAATTTTAAAGAAATTGCAGAGCTTCAAATACCAGCAACAAGGTTTCAAAGCCGCACGTGATGTAATCAAAAACATCCGTGATATTTCGTTTGCACGAATCGACAAAGACAAATCTAAACATCGCACCCGCGCGGGCGTAGTATTAAAGGATCGACTGGCCCAGTTAACGAATGACTTAAAAGACTTACTAGATCAGAACGAATTGCTTCAATACGAAGTCTATTCGGGCGCCGGTGAGCACTTACGATTCCAAGCCGTCAGTCAAGAAGTCAAAGGCGACGATCCTAAAACTCGAGAGCTTGCTCAAGCTCAACTAAGTAAAGAAAAAGACAAGAAAGTAAAATGGAACTTTCAAGGCGAAATCTGGGAAGACGAGATCGGCCATTTCCGTTCATCGTTAAAAAATGTGTGCGCACAGGAATAAGGAGCTTTTATGAAATGGATATCACTTATATTGTTTATCTCGTCTTTAACCACGTTCGCCAAACCGAACAGTGCCGAGACGCTAGCTAAAATTAAATCCAATATCGACAATGCCAAATTGAACCTGGACGACTACAAAAAGAATCTTGGTATGGTGGAAAAAAATCTACAGGAAGTCGCCAAGGCCAAAAAAGAAGCCGACGATCAGAGAAAACAGGTCGCAAGCTCTTTGAAAGAAAACCAAACTTCAATGAAAAAAGTCGAAAATAACGAGAAAGAGCTGCACAACTTGCTAAGCGACGAGAAAAACAAACTGGCGGCCGAAGATAAAAAGATCAAAGAGCTTGACGATTTGATCGCCAAAATTAAAGACAACCAAGTGAAACGCAACGCCAACATAAAAGACTATGAAGCCCAATCGATTCAGATCGGCGAAGAGAAAAAACAGTGGAGCACCCGGATTCAAAGCTTGAAGGACCAAGAAAAACAAGTCGCCGATAAGTTGAAAACAATTTCGCAGCAAGACAGTGAGTGGAAAAATAAAAAACGCGGTTATGAAGGCGAAATCACGCGCTGGAACAAAGAAATCGACAAACAACAGAAAACTTACGACAATTTTAAAAATATGGCAGAAGTTAAAGAGTAAGAATAAACTCATAAGATCTGCACTTGAAATATCTAAACGTCGGCAGTCGGGCCGACGTTTTCAAAAAAATAAAAATGAGTCACCGCAAAACAGCAAACAAAATGTAGACAGATCCCAATTTTCTGATTGGAATTTAGCGATCACCGAAACATCGAGGGAATGTTCGGTAATAACTACGACGGAGGGGAAATGTCGAATAATTTCAAGAAAATATTTATGTCTATATCACTAGGTCTGAGCCTAGTCTGCGTGCCCGCGCACGCTGTGTTCGTTGACGAGGAAACATCAGGGCCTTTAAATACCGGTGATGAAAATATGGTTGTCACCGAGCCTGCGGAATTCACGCAGATGATGAGAAACATAGAAAATATTTATGATCCTATCATTCAACAACTTGGGGGTCGCCTGACTATTCAGGCAACATGGGGGAACGCCACTCCGAATGCATATGCAAAAAAAACTTTTAAGAATTGGCAAGTCGTGATCACCGGCGGCTTAGCTCGACAACCAGCGATGACCAAAGATGGAATTGTTCTGGTCGCCTGTCACGAAATCGGTCACTTAGTCGCGGGATTTCCATTCGTAAATACAGGACTGGCGGCCTTATTGGGAATGGACTGGGTCTCCACCGAAGGTGAATCTGATTACTACGCGACCCGTGTCTGCGCGCGCAAAATTTGGGGCAAAGACACAATACAAAATGAAATGTTTCGCTCCTATGCTTCGGCCTACGTAAAATCGGAATGCGACAAAATCTGGGCAACCGAAGCGGAACAAAATCTTTGCTATCGAATCACGACGGCGTCCGAGTCTTTGGGAACGGTTCTTGCCAACTTGGCAAAAACACCAAAACCCAGTCTACACACGCCAAGTACAAAAATAGTTGCGACGACATTCCTACGCCACCCCGAAGCCCAATGCCGATTAGACACATACTTTCAAGGTGCGATTTGCACAACGGGTTGGAATGACCACGTCATTCCAGGACGAAAACAGCCAGGGGGAAAAACAGGCATCGCCGCAGAAAAACAAGCGGCTATGGCGTCATGTACAAAAACGTCTGGTTTTAGCGTCGGTTTACGACCAACCTGTTGGTATAAACCACGTATGTAGTGTCTGTGTGAACGTGAATTGACTTGGCCATTGACTTGGCCGAAGCTCTCTGGCGCTTCGGCCACTTCTTATCCGGCAGGGGATTCCGTTCGTCCGTCGGGATAATGTGCAAACCGACGAATCTGTGGGCCATGGAACATATCATGTCTTTCCCATGGCCAACCACCAAATTGAGTTTTCTGATAGTCTGCAATTGTTTTGCGAATATCCGCTTCGGTGTTCATCACGAATGGTCCGTACTGCACAACAGGCTCACCAATAGGCCGAGACTGTAACATTAAAACCTCGATCGCCGATTCTTGTGCCGTGATCGTCAGTTTTTGTGATGCATCCACGTAATATCCTGATTTTTCGCTTACCACTTGATCATTAAATTTCGCATTCTTGCCGACAAAAACATAAAACGACCGCGCCGTTTCCTTGAATGTCTTGGGCACTTCGAACCGACCGCCCGGTTCAATCTTTAATAGCCAAATCGCCGTATCACTTTCTTGTTGACTCGCCCAACTGTCGGGCGGCGGTTTTAAAGCATGAGTTCCTTCATATTGCCCCGCAATCAATGTCAATCGTACTTTTTTGTTGTCCTGATCAAGAGTCAGGTCAAGCGTCGGAATTTGCTCGCTCCAAAACATTTTAAAATGTGGCGTCACCATCTTACTTTTCTGCGGCAGGTTCAGCCAGATTTGAAATAGCTCTAGTGTATTCTCTTCATTCTGTTTAAGCAGCGGGAACATTTCTGAATGCTGCACGCCACTGCCAGCCGTCATCCATTGCACATCACCTTGGCCATAACGACCAGCCGCCCCCAATGAGTCCGCGTGGTCTACGTAACCTTTTCGCACGATTGTGATCGTTTCAAAACCACGATGTGGATGCACGGGGAAACCGGGGATCTCTTGGCCGTGATACATGCGAAAGCCATCCTTACCTGAAAAATCTTGCCCCATATCTCGGCCTTGAAAAAATTTGGGGTCGGGCCCAAACTGTGCGTTTCCTTTCGGATAATAGTCATAATGATGCACACAAAACAAAAATGGCTCTTGTGTCTGCCATTGAAAATCTAACGCAAATTGCTTTTGAATCATATCTTTTCCTTCCAGAGACCTACTCCACCATCGTTTTACCAGAAACCCCAAGCCCGTAACACCCAATAGAGATAATAAAATGCGACGAGAAATCAACTTCACTTAAATCCTAACTTACGCGTGATTTTGCGAATCACTTTCGCAAACGTTCCTTCATATTCTTCCAATTGTAAGCCTCGTGAAGCTAAAATGAAAATCACCCCGGCCAGACCTATGCAAAAAAACAAAGTCACCGCTTGCCCCGCAAAATGCCAGTGATCCACAAGTACCGGCTTCAATAATGGATGTATTTGCAGAACCAATCCCATCAATGCACAAATGAAAACGTACTTGATCAGCGGAACAATGAACTTACCCACTGAAAAAGAACCAATAAAAACTGGGAAAGCCAAAAAAAGAGCTAAAAAATTGAATGAACTACTGGCCAAGGATGAATAGTTCAAACCTCTCAACCCCCATTTTTCCATCAACACCGGCGCCAAGAAAAAGTGGCCAATCAAACTGATCAAAGAAATCACTGCCGGGTACCACGTATTTTTCACTGCATAGTATGACGGCGCCAGAATTCTTACGGCACTTGCTGGAATCATGATCAAGGCCCATATTTGGATAACCTGAGCCGTGGATGCGGTATCGCTCGCTGTAAATTGACCTCGTTGAAAAAACAACTCAACAATCGCTCCCCCCAAAAAATATAAACCGGTGGCTGCAGCCAGAACGACGTATAAGTTTAAACGAAAATAATATTCTGCAGTTTGAAGCATTTCTTTCCTTTTTCCTTCGGCTAGAAGTGTTGCCAAGCTTGGCAACAAGGCCGTTCCCAAGCTGACCGACACCAGTGATAACGGCAACTCCAATAACCGATCAGCGATATAGATATAAGAAATCGGTCCATCACCCAACGAACTGGCAAAGCGCTGATTAATCACCAGCGACAATTGCAAAACCCCCATACCAAACAAGCCCGGAACCATGCGCGACAGCACCATTTTTACTTCGGGAGTCCAAAGACGCATCGTCAATTTAGGCAAGTAACCTCTTCGAACAAGCGGCGGAATCAACACACCCATTTGAAAAATCCCGCCGATTAAAACCCCCCATGCCAAGCCCTCGCCCGGAAAACTGAACCAGGCATCAGGAAGCACGGTCGAGATGATCATCGAAATATTAAAAAATAAAGGTGCCATCGCCGGCCAAGCAAATGAACCCAACGAATTCAGCACTCCCATAAAAAGTGCGTACTGACTCATTAAAAATATAAAACCGAACATGATTTGGGACATGCGAACCGCAATCGAGAAGTTTTCGACATTTTGAATGTAACTTTCATCCAACACCCACCGCATAACCTGATCTGAGTACAGCACTCCCAGCGCCGTCAGCCCCGTTAAAATGATCAATAAAAGTGTATACAATGAATTTAGAAAGTTCTGTGCTTTAGCCGGCGAGGCACCATGCTTGGACGACTCTAAGCAGTCGACAAAGACAGGAATAAAACTGACCGAAAGGGAGCCTTCCCCCAATAGTCGACGCAAAATATTCGGCAACCTAAAAGCGGCCGTCCATGCGTCCGTAATAGGCCTTGGAAAAAACGACATCAAAAGAGTATCCCGAAGAAGACCTAAAATCCGACTCGAAAAGGTTCCCATCGACATCGCAAAAGCATTTTTAACTACTTGATTTTTATTGTTATTTTTATTTTCAGGTGGTGTTTCAATCATATCTTCAGGCGCAGAGATTTTCCCCAACCGATTCCCTTTCGATTTTGTCGCTTGCGAACATATACACTCTATGTTAAGCCTCTAAATCTCTTTTGCAACGAATTATTTATTTTGGAGGCATATTTTGGCAACTCATAAGTCAGCAGAAAAACGAGCGAGACAAACATTAAAAAAAAACACAGTTAATTCTGCTCGTCGAAGTAAAGTTAGAACAGCAGAAAAAAAATTAATCAAAGCTTTAACAACTTTGGATCTTAAAGCCGTTCCTGAGTTACTTAAAACGTACACTAGCGAAGCCACTCGCGCCGTTTCTAAAGGAGTTTTCAAAAAACAAACGATCTCTAGAAAAGTTGGTCGTTTAGCTACGAAAGCTCACAAAGTAGCGACAGCATCTAAAGCTAAATAGTTCTTGATCGACCCCAAATAACCCGAGTGTCATTCGGCCCGAATGTCATTCTGTAAGTCGTTTGGGGTCTTTTTTTATCGTTTTCAAACGATGGTCTTAATCTTAAGCCGATTTTTTCACCGAAGTGTTTTGAATGACCCATTCGGCTGCTTTTTTTCCAGATCGACAGGCTCCATTCATAAATCCTTGAAACCTATCAGCCACATGTTCACCGGCAAAAATTAAAGAGTCTGAACGTTCGGGAGTCCATTGCAAATCTGCAAACTCTGTCATCTGACCAACGCTGGCAGAGGAATAGGAGCCACGCACATATGGCATTTTACTCCAATTCATCATGGCATGGTTTCCATCATGAAGATTTTTTGTCATCGGAAAAATCTGGTTAACAAGATCAATGTTCGAATTTAATGAGTCCAACATCAGTTGAGCACCTTTGTAGCCACCACTGAAGCTGGTTAAAATACCGGAACTGCCTATTTGTATACGACTTGTTTCCCAAATATTTTGCACATCTAAATCCGAATAAACCATACCGTTCGACGCAGGAATCAGCCTGGAACCTTTTTGAATTCCTTGTCGCCAAATACGCTTTTGATAGCCGATCATCAGCTTGCTATTAGTACCGTAACTGACCTCACGAATATATTTTTTCTTCAAAGGACTCAATGACAATTGCGATACACCTTCGATGTCTCGCAAAATCGAAAAGGGAATAGTACAAATTGTCCTTTTAGCCAAAACCTCGTGAGTCGCTTCATCCTTGCCAAAAGTAATTTTCAATCCCGATGACAACTCTTGAAGTTTCAAAACCGGTTGCTGCAGATGAATCTCGACACCATGAGTACGCAGTGTGTTTTCCAGTTTCTGAACTAAAGAGATATTCCCACCGCGAATTTTTTTCGATTCATCACTGTCGCCATATATATGAAAGCCCTTGGCAACATCAGTTTCAATCATATAAATCAAACCCAAGCATGACTGCTCTGCCGCATCCAGCCCCATTTCGCCAACATAGGCCATGCGAATCAGATCCACTACCCACGTTTCAACATCGGTAAACCGGTCCAAATAGGCATCCAGGGAAATCCGATCCATTTTTCGGGCTACCTGGGGATCTTTGAGCATCTGTCGATCACGTTTAAGTCTGGCCGCAAATGGTTTAAACAAAGGCAGCAGTTCTTTGTCGGTATAGTATTTTTTTCGAAAGTAATAGAGACTATCAACAAGCCCCACGTCTCCTGGCGCAAAGTCATCGACGGCGATATCTAAATGTGTACACAATGACAGCAGGTCCTCATGGTTGGAGTCAACTAATTCTCCCCCCAATTCACAGACCATGTCCTCCCTATTAAAACCTTTCAAAGTGAACATACGTCCACCTATGCGAGAGCTTGCTTCATAGACCACACAAGGCACCGATGCTTGAGTTAAATAATAAGCAGCAGTGAGGCCCGCAATTCCTGCACCCAAAATCACCACGGGATCTTCTGAAGAACGCGCCGTTTTTGCCATATCGGATAAATGCGCACACGAACTCAAAAGTTGCGTCGTGGGCCATAACGCCATAGATGTGGTCCACGCGGACGCCAACAATCGACGACGTGAATGATCTAGCTCAAGTTGTTGCGTGGTTGCGTGCTTGAAAGACGCTTGACGCAGCAGTGATACAATCTTTTTAAAAAGCGGTGATTTAGCCATCAGTCGTCCTAAATATACCTCAACTCACTAGCGAGCGGCTACGTAACTTCGGATTTGTCGTTTATTAGAAAACGGCATTTGATTAAAGGAAAGACCGATATTCAATTGTCCGTCAATCTTTGAAGAATGGCGAATGGTCGCACGCACGCTGACAAAATCACCTCTAGGAATTTGCATATTCACGACACACTCAGCATCGTTATCTAGAACAACTTCTGAAACAAAAGACAGTCCCCCTTCGGAAATCTCTACCGACTGCATCGTGACGTAATGCCCACGATACAAAATGCTGATTAATCGTTTATAGGATTTACGAGGAAATTTACGTAAATTTTCTGCATCGACATTTTCTTTCATCACATCTTTTATCGGCAGAACTTGATCACATGACACTGGGACAATGGTCGAGATTTCCACTAAAAAGTGAATTCAGAAAAAAGTGCGGATCAAACCACGTGTATATTGCCGATGCTCTCTTGCCGAATTAAATTACTAATCGTGACAGATGTGCGCGCGAAAGCTCGCTGTGTTGTTTCAGCTGATTTGAAACTGAATAGATCCTGTTCAACTGGTTTTCTAAATCCGTCGTGCTCCAGGCCCGGGATTGCTTTAGGTATTTGTCATAAAAATAAGGCGGCGTGCGCGTTTCTCTTAAGAAATCTTCTTTTGACCGCCTGGCCTCGGCATTCATTTTCAAGGCATGCAAAATACGGAAATGACGTGCCAGCAGGCTCAAAAAACCGAACTCACTGTCCCCGCTTTGATCCAGTTGTTCGATAATTTTAAGCTGTTTCAAAGGATCACGTTCACTCCATTGATCAATGTATTGAAATATGGTATTGCGAACCTGATCAGTCACAACGGTTTCTACGTCGTCTTCTTCAATGCGTTTTTTAGTGCCCACGTAATCCATTAGCTTTTGAATTTCTTTATCGATCGTGCGCAGGTTGGTACCAATTTTATAATGTAAAATATCACACGCAGAATCTGTAATATCAATTTGACGTTCTTTGCAAAGGTATTTGATCCAATACGATATTTGATTTTCAAACGGTTTTTTAAATTCCAAATTGTAGGCATGCTTATTCACCGTCAGGAATGATTTTTTCTTTTTATCCACCTGCGTACTGGTGAAAATGACGATGGTCGACGGGTTCGGGTTTTTAAAAATCTCGGCAATACCCGCAAACTCAGAGTCAGAAATCGTTTCCAGATCACGAAGCACCATCACACGATAAGGACTCATCATGGGGTACATATTGTAAGAGTCTAAAAATGTTTCGGCAGCAAAGTTTTGCGCATCGAAAGTATTGAAATTAAATTCCCTACTGGATTCATCCAACAGATGATTCACTAAAAAATGATAATTCTTTTGAAGTAAAAACTCTTCTTCACCCCAGAAAAAATAAAATGGCTTTAACTGCCCTTTTTCTAAATCTGCATAAAATTGTTCGAACGCGGGATTTGGTTTCATTAAAAATTCTCGGTCAAATTATTATGAATCTGATTACTTAATTCGTAGGCGACACTCTCTAGCACAATTCGCTTGGCATTTTGATTATAAATTGGATTCACCGAATTAATTCCGGCATAGGTCACCTGCGAGGCACTCATCTGACGCGAGCTGCTGAATTGCGATTGCCATAAAACTTCCGCTGTCGCGGTTTTCACCAGTTTCACGTTCAAGATGACATTCATGATATAACTCGAAGTCAAAACAGTTCCCGTCGGTAATTGATTTTTTTGATCTGACTCGATCACCGTAGAGGTCGGGTCATAGCGTAGGGCTTCGATCTGTCCCTCCAGACGAACTTCCGCTTCGTTATCACTGACAACTTTTAAAACTGTCGAGCGAAAAAACTCTTCTTTTAATGCTTGGGTTAAAATAGCTTCGGCCCCCGGCTCCATCGACTTGTTTTTAAACACGGGGATCGATAACCGCTGATAACCACCAGGCAATGAACGAAACTTTTGCCCCACCTTGTATGCACAGCCTGAGTATAGAATCATTACGCCGAATAATAGCCCCGCCAAAATCTTAGACATGGGAATATCTCGCTTCACAAAATGGGTATCTTAGCCTACACTGCATTCTATAATTTGTAATATAGGGATTGAAGGGCATGCAAGGAAAAGCTGAGAATCATTTCGATTACACACTGATGGCTCCCGGGCCTGTCAATCTGCACCCTAAAGTGCGTGAAATTCTGGCTCATCCGATGATCCATCATCGCACTCCCGAGTTCGACAAAATTTTAGCTCAGGCATTGAAACGCCTTAAAATCGTTTTCCAAACAGAACAACCTGTCTACGCCTTGTCGTCGACAGGATCTGGCGGCATGGAAGTATTACTGGTTAACACCTTATCACCCGGTGATTCGATTTTGGTTGTCAATTCAGGAAAATTTGGCGAGCGTTGGGCCGAGATGGCCCGCACATTTGGTGTGCAGGTGGACGAACTCAAAATCACGTGGGGACAAGCCGTTACTCCCGAACACATTGCCGAGAAATTAAAGACGAAAACCTATCATGCCGTCCTTACCCAGGCCTGCGAAACCTCCACGGGTGTTTTGCATCCGATTCAGAAACTGGGTGCTGTGATTAAAAATTACCAGCACACTCTTTTTTTAGTCGATGGCATCACCGCGCTGGGCGCCGTGCCGCTGCCGATGGATGAATGGTCGATCGACGGCCTAGTGGGTGGCTCGCAAAAGGCATTCATGTTACCGACGGGAATGAGCTTTGTTTCTTTTTCAAAAAAAGCCCACGCCCGCTTTGAACATGCTAAAATTCCAAAATTTTATTTTGATATACGCAAAGAAATCGCGGCCAATGCGAAAGGCGAAACCTTTTTCAGTTCGAATGTCAGCTTGATCAAAGCCCTTAATTACGTACTGGCAGAAATTGAAAGTGCCGGTCTTGCCCCGCTTTTTAAAACCATCCAACGTCGTGCCGACTTTGTAGCGTACCTGATGGAGACCCTGGGGTTAAGCTCGTACGCCGCCGTGAAATCAGCTTCACTGACGGCGGTAGCGCTGCCGAACAGTACTGATGGACAAAAGTTGCGCGAGCTTATGGAGGTCGATTTCAACTTGACGGTGATGGGTGGACAAGATCAGGCGAAGGGAAAAATCATTCGCATTGGTCACATGGGTTATATTCAAGACAAAGATCAAATGCATTTAGCCACGGCATTGTATCACTCGCTTCAAAAGTTGAATATGACGCCGAGTATTTCATTTATCGATTTCCAGACGCAGATGAAAAATTGGCTGGCACAAAATTAAAAGGATCACAGGATGAAAAAAAAAATTTTGATATGTGATCGTTTTTCATTAGAAAGTCTGCATCTGCTGGAACGCGAGGATAATTTCGAATTCATTAAAATCGATCCCGATCAATTATTGGACAGTGATCAATTGGCTGCTGCCGAAGCCTTGTTGATTCGCTCCCGAGTCTCTGTGACTGCTGAACTTTTAAAAAAAGCTAAAAAATTACAAGTGATCATTACGGCCACCAGTGGTTTTGACCACATTGATCTTGATTCCACAGCGAAATGGGGAATCACGGTGATGAACACACCCAGCGCGAATCGCGAATCGGCAGCGCAGCTGACCCTTACGCTGATGCTGGCCCTGAATCAACGACTGCTGGAGGCACACCGACTGACCAAGGCCGGTTTATGGCGACAAGAGCACATATTAGGCACCGAGTTGGATGGGAAAACATGGGGTATCGTGGGGCTAGGACGCATTGGTTCGCGGGTGGCTGAACTGGCCAGAGCCTTTCGCATGAATGTGATTTCATATGACCCTTATTTAGATGACGAGGGTTTTGAGCGTTATCAGGCCAAACGAGTCAGTTACGAAGAACTGCTCAAGCTGGCGGATGTTATCAGCTTTCATGTTCCCAAAACCAAGGAAACGCATAAAATGCTGAACGCATCCCATTTCGAATACATCAATCGCGAAGTTTTTCTAGTGAACACGTCCCGAGGCACCGTCATTGATGAAGAGTCTTTGGTTAAAGCTTTGGAAAATCGCTGGCTTCGCGGAGTCGCATTGGACGTATATGAAAAAGAACCTTTGCCTCGATCCTCCAAGCTTTTAAATTTTCCGGAAGTTATCTTGACCCCTCATATTGGAGCCTATACCGAAGACGCATTTTTTCGCGCCTCTGAAGACGCCATTTTGAAATTAATTCGCTTTTTCCGTGATGGGACCACGTCGGACACCCTGCCGCCAAAGGCCGATTGGTACACGGGTTCTCACTTTAGTTTCGTTTGACTTTTTTTGTTTAAAATTGAATAGTCTCGCGGTCTTACAAAGAAATAAAATGCAGGAGTTCAAATGCCCGGTGTAGTTGTTATCGGCGCTCAATGGGGCGACGAAGGAAAAGGGAAACTGATCGACGTTTTTTCAGAAAACGCGGATATGGTTGTTCGCTATCAAGGTGGGGCCAATGCCGGTCACACATTGGTGGTAAAAGGTGAAAAAACTGTTCTTCACTTGATCCCTTCAGGGATTCTGCGACCGGACACTCAATGTGTGATTGGCGCCGGCGTCGTCGTTGACGTTTTTGGATTGGTTAGCGAGATCAACAAATTGAAAAAGAACGGTTTTTTGCAAAATCCAAAGCAATTAAGCATTTCTGATTTAGCCACGGTCTTGTTGCCTTATCATAAGACGTTGGATCAAGCGCGCGAGAAGGCTCTATCTGACGATAAAATTGGAACAACGGGAAAAGGCATTGGCCCGGCTTATGAAGATCGCGCCGCTCGACGAGCGATCTTGTTCGGTGATCTTTACAACCCCACCAGCTTATTTGATAAATTAGATTTCGTTTTAAAAGAGAAAAACCATCTTCTAAAGACGTTATACAATGCTACTGAATTCAACGTGACCGAACTCCATTCCCAATTATTAGCGGTCGCGGAAGAATTACTTCCCTATCGACAAAAAGATACGTCATTGATTGTGAATAAAATGCTGAAAAGTAATAAACGCGTTTTGTTCGAGGGTGCTCAGGGGACGATGCTGGACATTCTGCATGGGACGTATCCCTTTGTAACCTCATCGGCCACAATTTCAGGATCCGCCTGCACGGGTGCTGGTGTAGGGCCCACTCATATCAAAGAAGTGATCGGTGTATTTAAGGCTTATGCAACGCGAGTGGGATCTGGTCCTTTCCCAACAGAACTTCAAGACAATGTCGGGGCCAAACTTCAGGCGGACGGTCATGAATTCGGCTCGACGACCGGTCGACCTCGACGTTGCGGCTGGTTGGATTTGGTCGCATTAAAATACGCGATTCGTTTGAATGGAATTACAAACACGGCGCTTATGAAACTGGATGTATTATCTGGTCACGAGCGTATCGGCGTATGCACGGCCTATAAGCTGCATGGTGAAACAATTACTGACTTACCCCCCTCTCCGCACGAATTAGAAAAAGTGGAACCCATCATCGAGTATCTACCGGGCTGGAAAGAAGATATTTCAAAAATCACCCAGCTTAAAGACTTACCCAGAAATGCGACTAACTATTTAGATTTTGTTTCTAATTACTTGGGCTCCCCGATCGACGTTATTTCCGTAGGCCCTGGCCGCGAACAAACGTTATGGGTTAAACCACTTTTTAATGGCTAGGGTGTACGGGCGTGTGGTGTCCTTACCAACTACTCATCTGTCCTTATCAACCCATCTAAATCGGGCACGTCGAGTTGCTCTGAACAACATAAATTCAAATATCAAAGGGGACGGCAAGTCCCCTTTATTTTTTCAGTCCATTTTTTAAGCAAAAAATTTGTCAAATTATTTTCAAAATCTATTTGACTAAAAATCTCTTTTCTATCAGATTGTCCTCTCTTAAGTCATTCAAGTGGTTCGCTAGCTCAGCTGGTAGAGCATTTCACTTTTAATGAAAGGGTCGATGGTTCGAATCCATCGCGAGCCACCATTTTCAATTTCTTAAGATCTGATCTCATCAGATGTCCCCTTCGTCTAGAGGCCTAGGACGGCTCCCTTTCACGGAGCAGACACCGGTTCGAATCCGGTAGGGGACGCCAATTTTCTTTTCCGCGCATTTTTGGTTCTACGGTTCTACACGTCCCATAGTGGGTAATTTCAAAAAGTCATTTAAGCACCTGAATTTGAGGAAGGAATAATTTGAGCAACTAAGGATAATCTTGGATTTCCGCTTCAAATATATTTCAATTCTGAAAATATTTTTTCTATCATCGCGACTCATTTCTGATTTTTATTATTTTTTGTATGGAAATAAAATTTCCTCAGTGGTCAAGATAACAATCCATATTGAAAACAATGAAAATCCCTACGAATGAAAATCGCATAAAATATTTTTGAATGACAGCAGATGCTCTGTACAACAAGGGTCACATTTTGTAATTTGAATTTAGTGGACCGTGAAATAATAGCATCGGGTACTCGTCCGAAAGAGAGACGAAGGCCGCCGGGGCTCATCGGTAAATTTTAAGGAAGAGACAGATATTCATCGAACGGCCACTCGAGAAGCGAGGGCCAGAAGACTCGAGCGGAACGCCACGATTTCAGTAGTGTGAGACTATTGACCATAAACCTGTGCAAAAGTGATAAGTCCCGCAAAAAAATAAGTCGGGCTGAAGTAGTACAGCGAAGATGACAGCAATCGGTTGAGGTGTCAGAAATATAAACCCAACTAAACATCAAAAAATGAAAACAAGATTTTGAGTATGAAATCATGGCTCAGAATCTTGCGCGTTTGTGCGTTCAAATTAACTGTAAACAAGGGGTTTTTGAAGCAGTATTTATTGGCTATTTTATTATTCGGATTTCAAATTGGATGCACAAAACCAGACGCATCTTCAAATAATATTGATCAATCCGTTACGGACGCCAATTTACCTGTGATCACTGAAAAACCTGCTTCAAGTTTACCAAAGGATTGTTTTACTAAAAACGGTGTTGCAGATCAGGCTCAATTGGTTATAGCTTCAATGAAGCCTATTCTTGATGAGCTTCCTCGAACTATTCAATATAATTTCAAAGATTACGCCGCTTTAAATGATGATGAAAAATGGACCTTAAATTTTGAAATCAATTCGTTTAGTGCCCCCTATTTAACTCTTCAGGGCACCGGTAAACTTTGTGGTACAGAACTTTCAGAGGATGCTATATCTCTGATGCTTTGCCATGAAATTGGCCACATTGCTGGTGGTACGCCTTATAGAAAGTTTAATTATACAGATATTCCTTTTAGCAAGGAGGCATCTGCAGATTTTTTTTGCAACATCAGTTTGTATGCCTGCACTTTTAAAACATCAGAACAATTTAAGTTTCACTAAGCTTATGACTGATGAAAAAATTAAAAGAATCTGCAAAAACGAATTCACTGACTCCGACAAGGGGCTCTGCACTCGCATCGTACTCGCTTCCCTGAATCTTGCTAAAAAGTGGTATAAGACTTATGAAACTTTCAGTGAAGATAAAGATCCGGGACCAGTTCCAAGCCTAGATTCTCCATTAAATGTCAGTTATAAGATTGCTGTTCCTTGGTTTGTTGATGATATTCATCCTAAGCCACAATGTAGGCTTGATACGTTTTTGAAAGGGTTAGAATGTCGATCCATTGAAGAAATACCAGTTAGTTTAACAAAGACCTTAGACATTAAAACTCAATGTGGAATATCAATAACTAGTATCATCCGGCCAAGTTGCTTTTAAAACACTCGTTTTTAAGAAAATTAAATTTTTCCGACGATACATTTTTCCGGCACGCTAACAAAATACTCTGCCAGGCTATCGGGTTAAGTTTGCCCATTTGTACCGTCATTTAAGAGCCGAGGTGAGTGTTTACTATTGATAGCATTAGTCTTTTGGAAAGAAAAAAATCGAATCGAGTTTAACTTACTCTGAGAATCGGCCCGCGCACAGCGCGGGTGGGAGTTAAATTTAATGAAAAGTTTCGAAGATTAACGGAGAAACCTGCTAGCTTGACATCTGCACCAAGGCCCATTCACGTGGGCCTTTTAAAATTGCACGCCCGACTGCCGCAAAATCGACTTTCCGCTGACAAATAATTTCATCGATGAACTTTCCTGTTTCAATTCCACCGACACCGATCACTGGTAACGAACTACTTTGCTTCAACAAAGCTGCATCGCTGACTAAATATCCTTCGGTCGTGCGGCCATCTTGCCGGCGCCAGCCACCGATACCTGACGAGACATCGATCAGATCAACACCTAAATTTTCCAACTGTTTTACAACCCAAAACATTTCATGCACCTCAAGACCACCTTCGCTGTGGTCTTGTGCAGGCATACGAACCGCAACTAATATATTAGGAATTTCGAGTTTAATTCTATTAATAATATCAAAAAGTAATTTACTGCGGCCCTGAATATTTACACCGTATTCATCAAACCGTTGATTCGTAATGGGTGATAACCACTGATTGATTCCATAACCATGAGCTGCATGCAATTCAACGAAATCAAATCCCGCCTTGTCGGCGCGATGAGCCGCTTGAACAAATGATTCGACCCACTCCTGAATTTGTTCGACCGTCATTGAAACAGGAATTTCCAAAGGACGATCTTTGACCGGAACCATGATACTACTTGGCGCCATCAATGGTGTACCCGTAATTTCAGTCGTGGTTTTGCCGCCGGCATGCACCAACTGTAGTCCCGCAAGGCTTCCCTTCTTTTGAATGATGGCCGCCAGATCGGCCAGTCCAGCGATTTGCTGATCATTACTGGCGCCCATTTGGTTCGCTTCGCCCTTACCTGTTTGATGGACAAAACTATATTCAACGAAAATGATCCCGGCGTTAGCCTCGGCTAAGCGCTGATAATGCTGTCGACTGGCATCAGTTACAAATCCGTCGGCATCGGCGGTCTTTGACGCCATTGGTGGAACGACCACCCTGTTTTGCGCTTGTTTACCGTTTCTAAAAGGATATTGACTAAATCGATACAGACTCATAAGGACCTCGCTCTGAGTACAAACGTATAAAGGAACAACACCCTAAATAAAAGTGAGAAATTTTGAATAATTTCGTTCTGCAAAACACATCATTTAATCCAATAAATGATTTACTTTTTACAATCCTCATTCAAAGATAAAGGCAAATTCTGTAAGGACGGACCCATGGTACATTTACACGGCAAAGAACATGATTTAGGGGGTGGTTTATTTATCCATCGCATTCTACCAGATCGCACAAAGCGCATGGTTGGCCCCTTCACCTTTTTAGATCATATGGGCCCATTAACTACCGAGCCTAACCAAAACACGGACGTGCGCCCGCATCCCCATATCGGCCTATCAACCCTGACGTATTTATACCAAGGCCGCATCGTTCATCGTGACAGTATCGGTGTGACAGCCGAAATCACTCCCGGTGAGGTGAACTGGATGACTGCCGGCAAAGGAATTTCTCATTCTGAGCGTGCGCACGAAACCGAACGTGGTCAAGCACGTCCCCTGCATGGGTTGCAATTCTGGATCGCGCTGCCGGATCACTTGGAAGACTGTGATCCCAGTTTTCAACATTATGAAAAGTCACAAATTCCTAAAATAGAAAATTCAGACTTCAGTTTATCTTTAGTCGCCGGCCAAGCTTTCGGCTTACATTCTCCGGTGGAAATATCGTCCCCGATGATTTTCGCCGATGCGCACGCCAAAAAAGATTTCACATTTGAATTGCAGATTCCTGGTTTTGAACCGGCAATATATATCATCGAAGGTTCGGCAAAGACAGACGCCCAGGACATTGCTAAATTTGAAATGCTAGTCGCGGAAAAAGACCAATCACTGTCAATACGAATCAAAAAAGATACTCATTTCGTAATTGTGGGCGGCGAGCCGTTCACGACACCACGGTATATGTGGTGGAATTTAGTATCGAGTTCAAAAGAAAAAATCGAAGCCACTAAGAAACTTTGGGAGACACAGCAGTTCCCCATGGTTCCCGGTGAAACAGAATTTATACCACTACCTAAATAGGTTGGTAATGACAGTAATGACTGGTAAGAACAAGAACTCGAGAGCACGTCTATTTTTCTACTGGCAGATACAGCTGTAGTTATGAACGTTGCCTGAAGAATCCACATGTCGATACGTTTCATTACCGACACGACAAACTTGGTTTGTGGCATTGGCGTAATTCGGTGTAGGCCCGATAACGATTCCGCCTGACCAGCTACATTGTTTCACGCTTACAGACGGAACAGAGGCCGAGGCTATGCAATTTGCGTATCCTGATCTTTTTATAACCGCCGTCGTCGAACGATATATTTTCCCCTGATTGTCCTTAACAGCCACCTTGTAGGAACCAGGCACAAGATAGTTAGAATTATTTACGATCTCTTTGGCGGTCCATTGACTGCTGCTGTGACTATATATCCAGCTCATCGGAGGTTTGACAAAATCTTTATCCTGGCACGTGAAGGACTCTCCCCGGCGCGGATGACCTGCTGGTAAATCCAGGGTGTATTCTTGACAAACCAGAATATCACTGCCGGCGTTAGAAATAGTTAACGTGATCGTCGAGCCTGATTGCGAGCAATCAGATTGAGTCTGCATCGAAGAAACATGATCTGCCTTTAGTACAGCACCCGATCCTGAATTGGATTGAACTGTTGAACTGTCCTCAGTCGAGGACTCTACGGAGCTTGATAACATGGATGTTCGGGATGAGGACAGCGTTGACGAGCCACCAGCGTCTGCACTCTTAAACGCGACATCTTGGCAGTTTTGAAATAAAAGACCTAATGTCGATGTTGCGATGATGACGATAAGTATGTTTTTATATTTCACCCAAGCCCCCTTAAAAAAACATTTCACTAAACTCATTCTTATTCTCGTCCATTGCGAAAATTTATTAAAGACTAAATGTGTTCCCATTAAAAAATAAGGGCCTACGCTATATGTGCAATCGACAGCTGTATAAAAAAATGAACGGCAAAACTCTTGTGTTGGATCTCATTTTTTAATCTCAAATTGATACAAACTAAAAAAATATCATAATGAAATAAAACGGAAATGAAACCTGAGATTGATTTTTTCTTTTTGTGAAACTATTTAATAAAATGCGGAAAAATTAGTCTGCTAGACAATAGATACCAATGACGATCGAACACTTTCCGCTAACAAAGGTGATCCATCTGAAAATTTAATATTGAAATAAGCAACAAAGTCGGAACAAACGTCTTTAAAGCATTCACTTTAACTCTAAATAAAAATGCAAGGACTAGGGATAGAACAATCTGATTGTTCAGAAAGATTCAAAATAAGATTCGTATAGCCCACGTTGAAAAGTCCATTGGACACGCCTACTATTAAAATAAGAAAAACTACAGAAACAAGATTTGATGCTAACAAGTAAAGCAAACGGCCATGGAGAAATAACCTGTAAAATCCATCTGATAAGAGATGGACAGACACGCCGGTGACGAACTATTTTACATATCCGTAATTTATCTATGCTTTGTCATTACCAACCCATCATTTCGCTCGTAATTATTGACATGGGGTCAGTTGAACCCCCAGCTCGACCGGAGAAGAATTCGGACCAGAATCAAGAGAGTCTATTACAATTTGACTGTCTCTAGGAAAAATATTCGTAAAACGATTCGATTGGCCCGACAGCACAAGGGTCGTATCAAAAATAATAGCGGTTTGATTTTGGCAAGATTGTTTAAAATTTTGCATTATTTTATGCTCGATAAAAAAATTGTCAGTTACGCTGGAAAAGACAGAGCTAATGGCATTTTGATTTCCAACAAAACGGCTAGCACGAAGAATAGGACCGCTGGTGGCTACACTCGCCTTAACACCGACCGGCAAATCTGTGAAACCGCGATATTGCAAAGTGGTCGCTTCTAAATTGTACCCCGGGGTCACGTGAACGCCCAAGCGGAACTGACAGCTTTTCCGAAGAGAGGCAATAGAATTATTTCCCTTAACTGCCGATTGAGCAAATTTATCAAACAAAATAGAAATAGATTTTAAATCTGGTGACAAAGTGACCCCCACGGATCCAACGGGGCATCCCGAGCCCGAAACATTGACACTGGTTATTTCATAAGTTTGCGCATGTACTGTTACAAACGCTAAAAGCAATTGCACGACTAACAAAAAAATTCTCACGTTTTCCCCCGATAAAAAATATTGGCCAATATCCATTTCCATTTTTAACTAGCCACCATTAACAATGCAATTAGCAAACCAATAATTTGATGTTAATTTGGTGTTATTTTGACGTCATCCCACCCGACTGATTTGATTACATAACTTATGGAGGTGCATGAAGATTACAAAATTTCTATCCGAATTCAGAATTTATATACTGTATGCTCACATTTATAGAGATTGACTCGGTCATGAGTATTGAAATATTTTTTTTCTAGATGGAAATAAATGTAATGAGCCCCGATGTAGAAAGCTCCCCAGGCACAACGAATCCTCTGGAGACTTCAGATCTGTCTCCTTTGGACTCAAAATTCACTCAAGATCAATTGGACCATCTTTTTACCCATCATCCTTACCTGGGGTTACTGCAAAAAGACAATTGGCAAGAGTATGCGCTGATTATTCAAGACTTGTACGAAATTTTAGAAGATGAAAACACGAAGATGCCTGTGGACGTTTTTAAGACCTATCTTATTAAATTTTATTCCGGCAAAAAAGTTCAAAATATAGAAAGCAAGCTCCATCAGTTTTTTTTGATGACGATCGGCGAACTGAAAGTTTTCAAAGATTCCCACGATAGCCTGGGTCAAAGATACATTGAATCAACCCGATCTGGGAAGCAATTGATCCAATGGATGAAAAATTTGGTGAACCAGAAAATAAAATATTCTGGCACGGGAGCAGAAACGCTCCTGGGTTCTTTGAATGACATTTTAGTCAGCCGCCGGCAACTCACCACCGAAGAAGCCTTAGAGCATCACGCCGATAAAATTAAAAAATTTCAAGAGGACATCAAGCGGATCAAAACTCAAGGCGTGCCGTTCGCAGAACTTTTGCCCATCCCCCATTCCAACGAAGCCTTGTTTAACCAAGCCGAGGAAGCGGCTCATCAAATCCTGTCGGCTGTCGAAGATGTGAAAATAGCGATAGAAAAAGAAAGGCAGGAACTGTCCGACAGTTATTTTGAAGGCCGTCGAAGTGCCGGGAAAAATCTGAACGCCATCACCGAATTTTACGAAGGCCTGTATCGATCACCAGAGTACATCAGCTATGAACAAGCGAAAAACCTGCTTTCTTTTTTGAGTAATTACAGCAATCGTTTTCCAATAAAGCATGTGGACCGCATCCTGGGCGAAATCAGGAATAAAAAATTGATCAGCGAGCAAGAAATAAAACGATCGACCTTGAAAAATTTCAATCAACAATTTTCATACGCAGATTTGAATGTCCAGGATAAAATCAAGTCCCAAATTAAAATTTTGCAGCAGCAAGTGGCTTACGCGATGTCCACTGATGTGGTGGGCCTTCAGGGAACTCTTAAGGACATCCTCAGTCTGTCCTTGAAAAACAAAGCGGACTTGATGGATTGTTACCAGACCTCGCCGCTGGAAATAAAACTAAGCTCCGATTTTAATGTCGGCGGCATCAGCCTTCACGGATTTGAGATTCCTCCCGATGTGGAAATTCAAAAAATTAATGAGCAGAACTTCAGTCCCGAGGAAGAACGCGAACTTATCCTGGCTTTGTTGCAAGCCGAAGAAGTGACTCTTCAGCAAGTCATCGCCAAATTTGAATCAGAATACCAAGCAGATCCCCGGATAAAACTGTCAAATTATATTTTTAGCTATGGCATTGCCGAATATTACGTTTTAAGCGATATCGCCTTATTTCATCCAAAATATGAATCCCATTTCGAAAACACCTTTGATTTGAATTTGGGAACAAAACTGGGTGAATTCGTTTTATTACAGGTTCCGGACTTGAGTTACAGAAAGGTTGAAGACAATGGAAGCAACTAAAAATCAACTCGTGATGGCGGGGGCTTTACGCCGGCTGTTTAAAAATCGTTATATCATTCGCAGTAAAAATGAAAAATGGTTTCAGATGTTAGTTGACTTGAAAGAGGCCATCCAAAAAAATTTGGAGCCCTTTTTGATTCAACTAGAAATCAACGAATCTCTTGGCGTGGCGTACTTAAGATCGATGGACGAATCCATCGAAGACCAGCTTCAATATCAAATAGGCAGAAATAAAATGCTGTCGCCGTTAGCGACCGCTTTACTGGCTAAACTACGTTATGAGCGATTGCAGTTCATGTTGAACCCCAACCCCGAGGGCGTTCCCCTGATCACGTTAGAAGGAATCAAAGAGTATCTATCCGTTTTTGACAATTCAAAGATGGATAGTCAGTTCGAAAAAAATTACCGTAAAGCCATCGAAGACCTGATGCTGCTGGAAATTTTATATGAGGTCCCGGGGTCCAATGACATGTACGAGATTTCTCCGCTCTGTGAGATTTTATTGAGCCTTGACAGTTTGCAGACCATGAAGACTCAAATGGAGTCCTATTTCCAAAGCATCAAAAACAAATCACAGCAAGAGGTTTAATCCATGTTAGACAGTGGTTACAGTTTATCCCGCGTCGAAGTTGTCAATTGGGGAAATTTTTACGGCTACCAAAAATTCCAACTGAAAGATATCCGTGGTGATGGTCTTTTATTCTCGCCGCCCGCATCCAGCGCCATTCTGGGGATTAACGGCTCGGGGAAATCCACCTTGATCGATGGTATCATGATCACGATGCTGCCTTTTGAGAATTCTCTGAAATTGGGGGTGACGAACGACATGGAAGCCGGCTCGGGCGGTGGGCGCACCATCAAAGATTATGTTTTGGGTAAACACTCGTCCACCCATTCCAATATCGGCACGCACATTCAATCGGGGTATGGTCGGAAAGAAGGATGTTCTGTTTTCATGCTTGTTTTCCAGCACAACAGGAACGTTAATAAATTTATCACCTTGGGCCGTATCTGGTGGTATCAAAACTACCAAGTGAGCGACACCCATCTGGCTTTCATTGGCTACGATCCCCTCAGCGTGGATCAAATATTTTTTCAAAATGAAAGCCCTAAGAATCCGAAAGTGTTCAAAAGTCACATGAAAGAGCAGTTCCCTCACGTGCAAATATACGATGTGATGCAAAATTATTTTTCGGCGCTCAGTAGCAGTTTCGGTCACATTTCTAAAGAAGACCTAAAAATTTTAAACCGCGCATTCTATGTGAAGTCCATTTCGCAAATCGATCAATTTATCCGCGAGAATATGCTGCTCGAGCAAGACAGTCCCCATTTGGATCGACTCCTAGAAAATGTCAGAAATGGAAAAGAGATCGCCCACGCCATTCAAACCTGCGAGAAAAAAATAGACCTTATCGAAAAAATTCTCAGGAACGTGACCAAACTAGAAAATCACGTGAGCAAAAGAAAAGATATGGATCAACAACTGCAACTGTGCAGTTACTATGAAAAATGGGACGCCATTGAAGTCCAGAAAGCCAATCTCCAAGAGTTGCGTAAAGAAGTGGAAACCTTGGACAGCCAACTGCCATCGCTTCAGAGTCAAGTTTTGGACGCAGAGAAAAATCACAAATATTTGCAAACTCAACTGGCCCAGAACGATTTGGAATCCCGTCTGCAAAAAATTGAATTGGAAGCGCAATACCTGACCCAGGAATTGAGCCGCCTGGAAACCGAAATGGAATCCCGCTGGCGGGACGCCAAAAGCTTAGGACTGAATTTCCCTTCGGCGAAGAAGGAAAAAGATTTGGAGGCATTCCATAAAAAATTACCGGAACTTCTGACGGCGATGGAAACCGACTCCGTGCAAATCGCTTCGGATTTGGAGGCGTTAAGGCGCCAGAAGTACGAACTCGAAATCAAGTCCGAGGACTTGAAACAAGAACTGCAACATCTTGCAGAAACAAAATCACTGATTCCTCAAGATTTGTATTCGATCAAAATGGCGGCCAGCGAGAAACTCAAAATCCCTAGGAATCACATTGTCTTTGTAGGGGAATTGATCCAAGTAAAAAAAGATTACCTAGGCAACCGGAAAGCCATAGAGTCCGTGCTTTTCCCCATATCTAGAAATATCTTGATCCACCCGGACTATCTGAACGCGATGACTCAGTGGCTGGATCAAACAGGACTAAAATCCGATGTCGTGGTTAAACGAATCGCCCCTACAGAAATAAGCGATAAAAATTATGACGCTTCTATTTTTGAGGCTTCTATGCATGACGATTTTCAAAACGACTCGGATCAGATTTTACACATGATCGACATTCTTCCGGATAAAGAGCACCCTTTTGGGCATTACTTAAAAACATGGCTCGCTGATGTTTTTGATTATCAATTGGTCGACTATAAGACTTTTAAAAACCATTCCGGCAAACTGGTGACGGCGGAGGGTTTGGTGAAGACGGATGCTCGCACCATGAGAAAGCTTAAAAGGAATTTCCCTCAATCCTTGGGTTGGGACAATCAGGACGTGCTAGCGCAAAAGACCAAAGAAATGGTCACGCTGCACGAACACTATCTTCAAATGAAAAAAAACATCGAGGATTTAAGCTCGTCCCATCAATTGTGTGAACAGAAAAAATATTTTTTGAAAGAAACAGCCAGCCGATTCCCCTTGTACCGCGAGTTCCCCGTGAAAACAGAAAAGCTTCAGTCGGTCATCGGGCTGAAGCAACAGCTGCTGAAAGAAAATCCGGACTATGAGGATTTGAAAAAAGAAGAGGCGCGGCTTTATAAAAGCATCAAAGAATTGCAAAAAAAGGAAAGCCAAATCAGTTCGCAGATCGAAATAAAGAAAAGCCAGATTGATAAATGGATCTACCTGATTCCCGATGAGGAAAAAAAGCTCCAGTCCTCGTCATTACATGCGAATCTGCTGGGTCTGCTTTCTACGGAAAAAGACCTGTTTGAAAAATTGAGGGAATTAAAATCACACCTATCCGATAAAAATATTTACTTGCTAAATTATGAAGACGACATCAAGACGAATTTGGCTCAGCTGGAAAATCAGATGGAGATGATTAAAAATCACGTGATCGAGTCGCTGAACACCTACCGCAACCAATTCGAAGAGCCTAACTTGCCGTTCACGCTGCCCCCCAGCGCCCAGGTGAGCCTCTTTGCCGATGAATGGAAAAAAAATCTGCGGAAACTGGAAGACACCGAATTGCCGAAGGCTCAGGACAACTGGAAGAAGTTTTTTGATCAAATTCTGATTGATTCGGTTAAAGACATGATTAACGAGATAAAATCCAAACTCTATGACGTCGAACAGAACATCAATTCCATTAACGATGTACTTAAGTTGACTAATTTTGAGGATCTGACGACAGAAAAAAGATATTTAAAAATCTATTTCCATTTTTCGGTCGACGAGCGAATCAAACGCTTTCGTCGTAGCATCCAAGATATCGAAAAACTTCTGGGAGTGCAGGTCCGTCATCAAATTGAAAATCAATCGGAAAATGTGATGAAAGTGTTGCTACCTTTCGTCGAGGAATTTCAATCTGATTTGAACTTCCGGAACTTCGTTATCGATGTACGCAACCATTTTCATTTTGAAGTGCATTCACTGAGGCGCGCAGGCGCTGGCGATTCTGAGGATCAATTGGTCGAAGTTTTTTCTGGTGCTAAAAAAGATGCTAAAAGTTCGGCGCAGACGACTCATTTAGCCTACACTTTGTTAGCATCCTGCTTGGCGTATCGATTTAAGTTCAATGATCCGCACGCAGGACAAGAGACCCCGCGGCTGTTGATTTTGGATGAATTCGGAGGGAAATTCGACAATGAAAAACCAAAAGACATCATCAAACTTTTGGACAAGATGGGATTTCAATCCATTTTAGTTAGTCCCATGTCCAAGGCGGATTTGCTGGCCGGCTCCATCAATCATTTGGTGTTTGTGCATAAGGTCTCCTCCACCCATTCGAAAGTGAGGTCGGTCGCCTGCACGACGAAGGAAGACTACGAAAATCTTCTACGCTCCCAGGGACGAGTGACCGGGCTGGACGCGCAATGATGGACTCTTTGCTGAAAGTCGCGGAACTCATCGAAAAGGCGTCCGATCAGTATTTGTTTGATGACAAAAAGGAATTTTTCTTCGAGTTGCGAAAAAAAACGGGAGTGGATGATTTTTACCTTCAGTTAGATAAGGAATTGCAAAGCCAAAATCTTTTTCAAATCGTCGAGTACCGCCGTGTCAAGGAAGGGTATACCCATATTTCCCGCCCCGCAAAAATATCTCTTCCTTTAAATAGCCTGCTTAAGGAGCGGCCAGAGCTGACTTTACTGAAGGAGAAATTTGAATTTTGGCAGCGACAGTATCCGTTCCTGGATGTGAAAAGTTTTTTTCAAAAAAACAAGCACGATGTGTTTAAAAGATTGGACGTGACAGAACAATGCTTGGATATTTTTCAGTTTTTACTCACTCACATGGAAAAAAACCAAGGACTTTTGGCTCGCCAGATTCCCCATGGACTTTCGACAAAGCTTATCGGTAAAGAAAAAATACTGCTTAAAATATTTCAGTTTTGGAATCCGGCAACTGACACTGCGGAAGGTTGGAAAGGTTTTTACACGTATTTTAAAATTTTGAAAACTCCGGCGGAGTTTCGTATCTATGCGCACGAACTGGTTTGTCAGAATCAAAAGCTAACACATTTTCACGGCATTATAAGCTCTGACAATGCCGAAGGTTATCAGTGGTCGGGAATGCGCGGAACGATCATCGTCGAGAATTGGGAATTGTTTTACGCGTTGAGTTCCATGTCGTTGCCCTTTCTGGTGCTTTGGGGAAGTGGCTGGAAAGCCAGTTTGTTGAAGTCCATTTTACCTTGTTTGCCCGCCAATCTGTTCTATTGGGGAGACATGGACAAGGAAGGTTACGAAATTCTGGGCTTCTTACAAAATATAAGTGCTGTAAAAATTCACCCTCTTTTTATGGATAATTATTTTTTCAAGCACTATGAACACCTGGTCCAAAAGAAAGAGCCATACCCCGGCCCGTTCAAAAATTTACGCGAATTACAGGCGATCTATGAATACGTAAGCCGAATGGGCTATCAAATCGAACAAGAGCAAATGGATATCACGAAATCCCAAATACTTGACCGACTGGCCATTATCTAGGTTGGTGTCATTACCAACCTATCTAGGCATCATCTAGGGTGGAGCGACTTTTTTGCTGGAGTCATTTTCATTAGATGACATGGTTGCCATGGGGATGCTAGAAATCCTGGTCAGATAAACAAATGCAATGAGTGACCACATGCTTCGCCCGACCGATCCTTCTTTAGTTCGCCTCTCGGGTATCGTCGAGAGAGTGACTTTTCATAACGCCGAGACCGGATGGTCTGTGCTCAAGGTTGCCCCATTCAACGAACCCCATAAAATGGCGACCGTTGTGATATATCAAGCCAAGGTTTTTGCCGGCAGCTCGATGGAGTTTTGGGGCGCATGGACCCATCATCCTCAACATGGAGAGCAATTCAAAGCGACTCAGGCCATCGAAAAAAAGCCGGCCTCTACGGGAGCCATGGAAAAATACCTGGGTTCTGGGCTCATCAAAGGGGTCGGTCCCAAAACCGCCATCAAGATTGTTAAATTCTTCAAGGAACGAACACTTGAAATTTTTGAAACAAATATCGACGAACTTCTAAATGTTCCCGGTATTGCTGAAAAAAAACTACTGGATATAAAAGTCTCATGGCAAGAACACAAAGCTATCCGGGACGTTATGATTTTTCTTCAAGGTTATGGAATCAGCACTCTGTTTGCGGTTAAAATATTTAAAACCTACGGTAACGAATCCATTAGCATCGTTTCTAGAAACCCCTATCAATTGGCAAAAGATATTTATGGAATTGGTTTTTTTTCTTCGGATAAAATTGCGTTGAGCATGGGATTTGAACGCAATGGCATTCCCCGAATCGAAGCGGGCATCAAGCATGTTCTGGCCTCCTCTCGAGAAGACGGACATTGTTTTTTAACGGAAAATCAAATCATTGAAAATACAATATCGCTATTAGAAATTCAGGACGCTGAGAAAATTCAAACGTCTTTGGCGTCACTGCTGGGGACCAACGAAATTAAAAAACGATCCGTGATAGGCCCAGACGGCGATCCGGTTCTGGCATATTACTCTAAGACTTTATATTACGATGAACAGTACACGGCGGATAGAATCTGTGAGTGGGCTTCGCGTTCGATACACGCAGATAGTGAGCGCATGGTTAAATGGGTGGATCAATATTGCGAAAAATTTGGCACCACACTTTCCGAAGAACAACGAGCCTCGATTGTCGGGATTGCTGATCGCCCCTTTTCCATCCTCACGGGCGGTCCGGGGTGTGGCAAAACGACGACCACCAAGGTCCTTGTTAAACTTCTTCAAGCCATGAAGAAACGTGTGGTTCTGGCCGCGCCGACCGGACGAGCCGCGCAAAGGATGACCGACGTGATTGGCCAAGAAGCCAAAACAATTCATCGCTTGCTGGGCTGGTCTCCGGAAAAAAATGGATTTAACAGCTGCGAAGAAACGCCACTGGTCCTGGATTTTTTGATTGTGGACGAGTGCTCCATGTTGGACATCAGTCTTGCAGCGTCTCTGTTAAAAGCCGTCCCCCGTTCTGCCCAAGTATTATTTATCGGCGATCCCGATCAATTGCCTTCGGTGGGAGCCGGAAATGTTTTGTTTGATTTGCTTCAAGCCCAAGCGGTTTCAAGTTTTCGTTTAACAAAAGTTTTTCGCCAAGCCGAAGAGTCCATGATTATTCGCTACGCCCATCAGATAAACAAAGGCCAGATTCCACAAATTGATTCCCCCTTTCACCGCCCTCAGCTTTGGAAGGAAAAATCAGGCTGTTTGTTTATCGATGCCGAAGAAGCCACTCAAGAACAAATTCAGTTTTTACATAAAGCTAAAATGGCTCTGCAAAAAACATCACGAACCGGGGAAGAACAAATTATTCAATCCGAAGACAAAGTAACAGGTCGAATAATGAAAGACGACGAGGGGTTAAAAATTGAAAACCTCTTCGTTCAAGAATTTACAGATCCCGCCATGGCTCAATCGCCTATTTTTGTCATTCCCAAAAAATTTAGACACGTCGATCTTTTAAAACTCCATAAGGCGGAAGGCGATATCGAAGAACTGAAATCCATCGTGAAGTCTGTGCATCCTTGGTCCGCCCTGCACTATAACATGACTGGCCTGGATGCGGTCCTGCGATTATACACAAAAACCATTCCTGAGTACTTTGGCAAAGACACGGAGATTCAAATTCTCACGCCTCAGGTGCGGGGAAGTCTGGGTACGCTCAGTTTAAACACTGCTGTTCAAGCCGCGGTCAACCCAGACCGTGCCGGCGCAAAACAAATCAAAGTGGGTGAGCGTATTTACCGCGAAGGTGATCGCGTCATTCAAACTCGAAACAACTATGACCTTGGGGTTTACAATGGCGACATAGGCCGTATTCTGTCGATCGATTTAGACGACTATTCGTGTTTGATCCAATTTGGAAAGCAGGATGTTTCCTACGCGCGCGAAGACCTGACGGAAATCAACCTGGCCTATGCCATTACGATTCACAAATCACAAGGAAGCGAATTTTCAGCCATCATCATTCCCGTCACCACTCAGCATTTCAAAATGCTATTTCGCAACCTCATTTACACGGGCCTAACACGGGCCAAGCAGCTTTGTGTGTTTGTAGGAAGTCGAAAAGCTCTGTCCCTAGCTATTAAACAAATAGACAATCACAAACGGCAAACAGCTTTGTCGCAACTGATTCAAACGCCATAAACAATTCGAAAATAGACAATGCGAAATAGTCATATCCACACAAAAATTCCAACCTTATCCAAATCTAAAACTGCGCATCGAAATCGAACCGTTTTGCATCTCTTCATATTCAAACTTCAGTTCGTCCTTGCTGTCCGTAGCGCCCAGAATATAGTGCAACGGCAAATAATGATCTAACGAGGGCACGCTTAACTGTCCGGCCCGTGTCTGATGAAAATCATTAAAGGCAGCACTAAAATCTCGATCAGAAATTTTCTGTTTAATCCATTCGTCAAATTCGACGGCCCAATCAAAAGGTTTGGCATTCGCTTCCCATTTTATTTGACGCAGATTATGAACTAAATTCCCACTCCCCAAAATCAACACGCCTTGATCACGCAGTCTCATCAACTGGCGACCTATTTTCACATGATAATCTGGTGGTTGAGATAAATCTAAGCTCAATTGCAGAACCGGAATACCAGCTTCGGGATACATATGACGTAGCACCGCCCATGTTCCATGATCTAATCCCCACTGATTGTGATCTCCTATTACTTTTGGTTCTTGAACTGCGTCCTTAACCAACCGAGCCGTTTCTGGACTGCCTGGTGCGGGATACTGGACATTGAATAATTCCTGTGGAAATCCGTAAAAATCATGAATTGTCTTTGGGTTTTGCATTTCTGTAACGAATGTACCCCGAGTCATCCAATGGGCTGATATGACCAAAATTGCTTTTGGCGTTGGCAATTTTTTTCCCAGCGTATTCAACATTTTGGTATACGGATTGGTCTCGATGGCATTCATCGGTGATCCATGCCCGATAAATAACACAGGCATTCGTTCCGCAGACGATGCATTTAATTTTTTTTCCATCATTGAAAACCTCGTCAATTTATATATTGAAAATCCCAATGCTAAAGTTCCTACTGCGGTCAACACCGTTCGTCGTTTCATTTTACTCTCCACCCGCTAGATATTTTTCCGCCATCGTCACAAAAGCAATACCTTCTGACATTACTGATAGGATACCATGTTCTGCAATATGTTTACTAGCGAACGTATTTAAACCCAGTCATTGCACCATTGCCCAGCACGTATCCAAGCTGAATATTTAGATACCCCAAGGCTTCCAAATACCGAGCGTTCTGAAGTGGTCCTGCGTGGACGGCATCAAATCCCATCGAGCGCAAAATCTGTAGGACTTTATTGCGAGCCGCTTCATCATCGCTGGCCGCAAACGCGGTCAAGGTTTGACCGTTCAGCGTCCCACTATCCATATGTTGTGCAAATACAGTGTTAAATGCTTTCACGACTTTTGCTTTGGGTATTTTCTTTTGTAGCTCTTCGGCCCCGCTGGTTGTATGACCAAGAGCCAGCTGCATGGTCTGCGTTAAGGCATTTGTGGCATCGATAACAATTTTGCCATTGATGGTGCTTCCAAGTTTTTTCACCACATCATCAATAGCCAAATATGGAACAGCCAACACGATCACATCGGCACCATCTGCGATTTGCGAAACATTGTCTTCAGTGCTAACTCGAGACTCGAATCCCGCTTTTGTCAGTCCACGCTGAATCGCACTGCCTACATTGCCACTGCCAATAATTCCTATTTTTGTCGTCATAAATATCTCCTTATGATTGCTCTATATTTAGTATCGCCCATTTCTTATTAGTTGATTAGATGCACTAAAGTGAATTTACTGTTTCTATACAGAAACAATCTGATATCCTAGATGTATGGAATTAGACTTGACTCGTATTTTTGTGAAGGTGGTTCAATTTAACAGTTTCTCGAAGGCAGCGGTGATGCTCAAGATGCCAAAATCGACGGTCAGTAAATCGATTTCTCGGTTGGAAAAAGAAACGGGAACAAAACTTTTGGTGCGTTCCACACGAAGCTTGACCGTCACCGAAGCAGGTCGAACGTTTTATGAAGCTTGCCTTGGCCCGATTCACCTGATCGAGGATGCGCAAAAAGCGTTGTCTGGCCAGGACAATTTGCTTACGGGGCTTGTCCGTATTACGGCGCCGGAAGACCTGGGCACGTTTATCATCGCCCCTGCCATTGCAAAGCTGTCCGCGCAACATCCTATGCTACGTTTTGAGTTATTGTATACCGACAACCTCGTGGATCTGGTAAAGGACGGGTTTGATTTAGCCGTGCGTATCGGGCGCATGCGTGACAGCGGCCTGAAATTAAAACGCGCTGGTGAAGTCATTCTTGTACCCGTCGCTTCGCCTGCGTACCTAAAGCAAAAAGAAAAATTAAAGTCCCCACGAGATTTAGCACAGCACCAGTGCCTGACACTGAATCTGCGGCAAACTGTCGATCGCTGGACGCTACGTTCCGGCGACAAAGCTGTCCACGTCGGTATTCAATCAAAAATTCTGAGTAATCAAATGAGTAGCCTGCTGCGAATGGCCTTGGCCGATGCCGGAATTGCTTTGGTACCCACCTACATTTGTCAATCCTACTTGGACAACGGAAAACTGGTTCGTGTTCTACCGGAATGGAGCAGTCCGGGGTGGCCGGTCTCGATGATTTCACCGCTGTCGCCGTCCTCTTCAGCCCGATTGAAAACGACGGTCGATCATATCGCCAACGAACTGAAACGAGCGGGCATTGTTTGAACCTGTTTGATGTTAATGACAACGAATAGAAGCTAAGTTTTCAAAACCAAATCACTTTGCCCTTTTGATTTAGAGTTTGTCCAGACGACTACAAAACTATATAGTGCCTGTGTGTACAAATTGCGAGACTATCAACAACAAGCTGTTGCCAATGTGATCAAGTTCTTCCAAAAACGTCGTGAACCGGCCGTTATTGTTTTACCGACTGGTGCCGGGAAAAGCCTAGTGATCGCCGAGCTGGCTCGTATCGCTAACGGCCGTGTTCTAGTACTGGCACACGTCAAAGAATTAGTCGAACAGAACTACGAAAAATACAAAAGCTATGGTTTGCCGGCCGGTATTTATTCAGCAAGCCTAGGGAAAAAAGAAGGAATCCAAAAGGTGATTTTCGGTGGTGTTCAATCCGTTGCCCGCGCTGCCGATGATTTTTTTAATAATTTTTCATTGTTGATCATTGACGAATGTCATCGCGTGGCTGAAGAAGGGGCGACCCAGTACCAAGAGGTCATCAAAAAACTGCAAGACCGAAATCCAAAATTATTTATTCTGGGTTTGACCGCTACCCCATTTCGTATGGGCTTGGGATGGATCTACGAATACTCACAAACGGGAGAAATTAAAACGGAAAAGAAACGCTTCTTCAAACAATGCGTTTACGAACTTCCCTTGTCCTACATGATCAAAAATAAATTTCTGACCGTTCCAATAAAAGTCGACATTCCCGTGACATGCTACGATTTTTCCGCACTGACCGAAAAAGACGGCGCGTACACGATCTCTGAAGTGGAAGAAATTTTGAAAAGTCAAAAACGGCTGACCCCACTGATTATCAAAAATGTCATCGACATCACCGACCGCTATAATCGCCAAGGCGTCATGATTTTTAGCGCGACCGTGAAGCACGCTCAAGAGATTATGACCTACCTACCCAATGGGGAGGCACGACTGGTGGTGGGTGACACCGATATTAAGGAGCGAAACGAAATCGTAAATGACTTTAAAGAAAGAAAGTTTAAATACCTAGTGAATGTGTCCGTACTCACAACCGGATTTGATGCGCCTCACGTGGATGTGATCGCTATTCTGCGACCGACGGAATCCAATAGCCTTTATCAGCAAATAATCGGCCGAGGACTGCGTCTGTCTTCCGAGAAAAAAGATTGTTACGTTTTGGATTACACGGGCATGGGTCACGATATTTTTGCACCCGAGATCACTGATAAACGTCCGAGAAAAGACACCGTCCCCGTGCGAGTTGAGTGCCCACAATGTAGTTTTGAAAATGACTTCTGGGGTTACGCCGATGATGAGGGAAACATCATCGAACACTTTGGACGAAAATGCCGAGGCGCCACTCAACACCCCCAGACCTTTGAAATTCAGCCGTGTGGATTTCGTTTTCGCTTCAAGCTGTGCCATGCATGTGGCAGTGAAAATGACATCACCGCACGCGAATGCGAAAAGTGTAAAGCCGTCCTGATTGATGCGGACACCAAACTCAAACAAGCCAAATTGTCTAAAAATGCTCATGTACTGACTCCAGATCGAATCACATTTGAAGAACGTATAGATAAAAATTCGAATCCTTTTTTAGAGATTCGCTACTATGATTTCGACGGTCAATACATCAGTGAAGCACATTTTTTTAACCATCCATCCTCGATTAAAAAATTTAACATTAATTTTTTGCGTTCACATTTACGCCGCCCCGAACTTGCCGTCGACTTGCAAACGCCCAAAGATGTCATCAGGTTTAAACTGCTTTTTCGTCTGCCCGCTTTTGTAATTGCTCGCAAACAAGACAAATATTGGAAAATCACAGAAAAAGTATTTGCCGAAGAACTGGCACGATAATGTGATGGTACACATGTGATCGCCGCACGTACACACTGCATGTGCTTATTACCGGCGATCGCCGCATGCGATCATGCGCCCGTTGCCGACCTTTACCTTTCAAAGACCTTACGACATTTTCTATCGACTCAAGTTTAGAATTTCTAATATAAAAATGACAGTACCCCAAACCAGTGTCATGATGATGTTCTCAGAGGAGAGCATCATCATGAAAATATTCCCCGTTATATTTGTATCCCTAGCTGCGGTTACACTTGTCGTCAGCTGCAGTTCATCGCCCGCAAAAATCGAAGCGCCCGCACCGACGCCTCTGCCAAACACATTGGAAGACGCGGTGAACAGCACGTTTCGCACGCCTAAAAATAAAGAACGTGATCAATATCGACACCCCTTGGAAACGTTGAAGTTTTTCGGCATCCAACCTGAAATGACCGTAGTGGAAATTGCGCCCGGTGCCGGTTGGTACATGGAAATCTTGGCACCTTACTTGACCGCCAAAGGTCAATACATCGCTGCCGGTTTTTCGCCGACAACAGAAGTGCCGTTTCAAAAAGACTTAAATGCCGGGATTTCGGCATGGCTGGCAAAGTATCCCGATGTCCTTGCAAAAACAAAACGTGTCACCTTTCAACCGCCAGCAGATATCGCTCCAGAAGGTACCGTGGATCTGGTTCTTACATTTCGCAATGTCCACAATTGGATGCCAAACGAAAAAGCGGCCTTCGCAACATTTTACAAGGCTCTTAAGCCGGGTGGGATTCTGGGCGTCGTCGAGCATCGGGCCAATCCAAAGCTGAAACATGATCCAAAAGGTAAATCTGGGTATGTCACCGAAAAACACGTAATCAAAGTCGCACAAAGTGTGGGGTTCAAGTTACAAGAGAAATCAGAAATCAATGCCAACCCCAAAGACACCAAAGATTATCCAGAAGGTGTTTGGACGCTGCCTCCTACCTATCGTCTAAAAGATCAAGATCGTGAAAAATATGCAGCCATTGGAGAAAGCGATCGCATGACCTTGCGATTTGTGAAGCCCGCAAAGAAAACGAAAAAATAGCTCAACGGCATGTTTTTTTACAATCAGATCTGTTACTGAGCTATTAGGACCGCAAACTGTGCGCTCGGGGTAACCTGAGCCGCAGAAAGAGGACATAAACAGATAGACAGCACGTTCCAAATGTCCTCTTTTTTTTCTATAACTTAGGATTCGGTTGACTCAAGTCATTGGGTTTAGATAGTCCGTTAGTGGTTAAACCAAGGAGCCTAAGATGAAAAATTTCTTTTTAATTCTGACAACCATGCTGACGCTGAGTTTCGCCGCTCAAGCTCAATATTATTACCCTCGCCCCCCATTACCTCCACCCTACCCAGGGCCTTACGTACCACCTGTGGTACCTTATTATCCTGTTCCGGTAGTTCCCGTTCCTCAGCCCTATGTATACACCTGTTATGCCCAAGGAACTTTCAATGGCCTGGTATTTTATGGAATTGGTTACGACACGTACACAGCGAATCAGCGCGCATTAATTGCATGCCAGCTTTCCGGCCAAGCCTGCATTCTGGCTGGTTGTCGCTAGCCGCTAGCACCAGTATATCACCACTCAAGTTGTACTATTGCCGGGTCACTTAAAAAACAACAATAGACACTGTTTTTTGTGACGGCATTTGGCCAAGTCTTTTAGACTTGGCCTTTAAAATCATTTCTACTTCACTAAATAAACAGCGCATACACACAAACATCGGTTCGCCATTCGAGCCATGCACTACCACTTGGTATTTGCTTTAGGTCCACTCAAAAGTGGGACAGTTCCTAGTAATTAAAATCCACCTAGTTAGATTGGTAAGAACAGTCGATAAGGACAAAATTTTGAAAAAGACGTGACTTGTTGATTGTGTCGACTATAAACTGAGCAGTGCAATAGACGCAAGAGGTACATAGTATGAAATTTTTAATATTACTTTCATTTTTTGGTGTGACGGCATTGGCCGATACTTATGAATACACACTGACGGGCATGACGTGCAGTGGCTGTAAGAACATGGTTAAATCAGCCGTTTGCGCCGTACCCGGAATCAAGGACTGCCAAGTCGAAATTGGCTCAATGAAACTGACTTCTGAAGAGGGTAAAACACTAGATCAACACGCCATTACAGAGGCATTAGAAGCCCTTAATAAAAAAAATGATTCTGAGTACAAGATTGCCAAAGCCACTGAATTAAAATCTAAAAAAGCTGATAAAAAATAATGTCAAATTTATTTTGGATTGATTTAGAAATGACTGGCCTTTCCGTTGACACCGAAGTGATTATCGAAACCGCGGCTATTGTCACTGATGCGCAATTTAAAGAATTAAGCACCTTCGAAGCCGTCGTTAAGCAGCCGCAAATTTATTTGGATCGCATGGATGACTGGAATAAAAAACATCACTCTGAATCTGGACTGGTAGCCAAAATCCCAAATGGAAGAGATCCACTGGATGTCCAAACTGATTTATCTCAACTCGTCACAGAATTTTTTCCAAATAAAAAAGCTAAACCTATTTTAGCAGGAAATTCGATTGGTCAGGATCGACTTTTTATCAATAAATACTTTCCAGACTTCGCTCAGCAGCTGCATTACCGTATGCTGGACGTCACGTCTTGGAAAATCATTTTTAATTCCCGCAATATTGAGTTTAAGAAAAAAAACAAGCATCGTGCTCTTGATGATATTCGAGAAAGCATTGAGGAATTAAAGTTTTACATCAGTCATTTTAAAATCTAACTTAATATACGATGACAGGCATGTAGTCATACATGAATGGATTAAATATTAATGTCCCTATATTAGGATTTAAAACTCCAAGATGTTGACCTCCGGTCATAACATCGAACACTCCTATTTTATTCGCGCTGACAGCCCCAGCATTGAAATTTGCAAACACACCGCCGGCAACGACAGCCATACCTAGTACACTTAGTGTACGTACCTCGCCAGCAAAATTGGGGTTCATTGTCATTAGGCTGCCTCCGAATATGTCAAGAGCAGCAACCCTATTTCTTGTCGACCCCGCAACCGTCGTAAAACTTCCACCTATGATAAGGTTGGACCCACTTTGAACCATAGTGGCTACGGCACTATTAACATTCGGATTAAAACTTCCCATGACCGTGCCATCCATCACATTCAAGGCAGCTAATCTGTTTCGAGCCGTTCCCCCGACATATGTAAACCCACCGCCAATAAAAAGATTGTTGGTCATCGGATCCAGCAAAGATGTCATAATAACTGCATTCACCCCCGAAACGGGATACCATGTTCTCAATGTCGAGTTAGAAATCTTTACAGAAGCAATATTCATTCGAGCCTCTCCAAGCACATTAGTAAAGAGACCTCCAATATATAAGGCATCATTGAAAAGATCAGCCGTGATCGTATTAACACTGGTACCGGTGATGGAAAAATTAGTAGCATCTAGAGTATTCGTCACAATATCAATTTTGGCCAATCTTGAATGAGAATTACCATTTATTGTTAAGAACGCACCTCCGACATACAAATAATTGCCAGCAAGTAAAAGTGACTGAACAGAGGCATCAACAGAAAAATTAAAGGCATCCACCATTGTACCATTTGATCTGAGCCTAATTAAATTACTGACGTTACTGCCATTGTACATACTAAAATTTCCACCCACGAAAATTCCGCCCGCACCATCTGAAATGATCGAATTTACCGTGCCCGCAATTCCCGACCCCATCTGAAAAGATGTATCGACGGATCCATCAATATTTAAACGAACAATACTGGATGCGGCCATACCACCATAGCTTGAAAAGCCACCACCTAAATAAAATTTGTTAATAGCGGGATCAAAAAAAATGGCATTGACGTATGCTCCAGATATACCGCCCACTGAATCAAGAGGTTTGGCAAAATTGAAACTCAAACTAGATTGAGAACTCGGCACGCTGGTTACCAAAGCACTGCATGAAATTTTAGTATGCAAAAATGCACCACTAAAAAAATAAGGTTCATGACTGATTGCCGGAATCATCATTGCTGAATCTTCAAAAGCCAAAATCTGAGACGTTGTTGCGGATGCGCATGAATTAGCAACGACAATCGATGGGATATTATTAACAACTATTTTAGGTTTTAAAAATTCGATATGAGTGTGTGATGGCTGTGTAAAATCCACTTCGGTCGTATTTAAAACCGAAATCTCGCCTTGTAAATTGGTCGATGAAACACCAATCTCTGACAATGGCATGCGAACATAGTAAGACCCTGTCGCTGGCAGCTTGGATTGCCCAGGCGGTATTGAAAAGCTAGAAATTGGCGACGTGTGACTTTGACAATTTACGGAATTAGCAAAAAATTTCAAACGACCGCTAGCACTTATATTCAACTGCTCTTTTAAAATATATTCTGTGCAGGGACCACCGTTACAAGGACTAAAAACATTGAATGTGACAGGATAACACGATCCACGCACCATTCCACGGGCCGAGCTAGGGTTCTCAGCTAAATTAAAAGAATGAAGACCTTCTAGTCGTAAATACGGTTTACTTGAACGACCAGGATTATCGTCTCCTGGATTACTAGGGTCATTAGAGTCCGGATTTTTTGAACCGAAATCAGGCCCCGTGCAATCATTGAAATAAGCTTGTGGATCAATGCTGGCAACAACAGGAATCTCGACCGTGACACTTGCATTAGGCAGCATTTCCGTAGGTTTTGACTCACCCAAAAAATAGGGCGGAGAAAAACCACTCAATAGAGCATCTGTGGCTGTTGTTGCAGTCAATGAAGGACAACTCTTTGCCTCTGCGGATTTCTTTAGGCCATACATACGGATATAACGGTCCGAGCCAGACGGAACATCCATCGTCAACGAACTTCCTTTATTGATGGTCCCCGCAAAAACACCAAATTGAAATCGTTGAGATTTATCAAGCGTTTTTCCGCACTGATTGGTGCGCATCGAGGCCTCAGGGCCGCCCACAAAGACTGCCAAACAATCAACATCGTCATATTTAGCCGGAATATTGTCATAGTTAAAATTAGGTTTCTGCGTCGTAATGGAATTCATTACTGGTGAATTTACAGATTGATTTGCATCCCCCCCTGGAAATGTCAACGTCACCTTACTTGTCGGTTTGCCACCTTTTCGATTGCACGAACTAAAAAAAATCAGACTTAGACAAACAAGTAACGTACTCATAAATCTTAATTTCATCTATTACCTCGACCCCTTATTTGTCGGTAGATTTCAGCAGGAACCTGAATTTTTTGCTCGTCTCAATTTGAGTTAATTTCTTCTAGATGTCTCGATTTTAACACTATGCAAGCCGTTTGAAATAAGTTCTAGGTTTTCTGCAAAGATCCCTTAACTTACCTGATCGGTTCTTGGCGGTTTTTACCTAGCGATTTTTTTCAAAATTTTGTTTTAACTAATTCAATTTACTATTTTCACAAATGCGACTAGATCTTGGCCATCAATGGCGAATTGCCCAAGGAGAGTTATTATGAAAATATTTTTATCTTTAGTCCTATTTTATGGAGCTTTAGCTTTTGGCCAAAACCAAGGCGGACATGGCTCGACACAGCTTTTTTGCTCTGGCGACGTTTTGAAAAATACTCGAGGTCAAGAGGTTCACAAATTCAACTACAGCTTTCAGTGTCAGGACGCTTTGAAATCTATCTCGGGACGTCTGTTCTGTGCCGAAAATGTTTTAAAAAATACCAATGGTAAAGTGGTTGAAACCTTCAACTACGGCTTTCAGTGCCAAGATACTTTGAAAAACTTGAAAGGTAATTTGTTTTGCTCTGATACAAAATTGAAAAATACCAGTGGTGATGAAGTTCACAAATTCAACTACAGCTTTCAATGTCAGGATGCTTTGAAGTCTATCTCGGGACGTCTGTTCTGTGCCGAAAATATTTTAAAAAACACCAATGGTCAGGTTGTCGAGACGTTCAACTACGGCTTCCAGTGCCAAGACAAATTAAAACAAATTCGACCATAGTAATTAAATCGACCTAGATAGGTTGATAAGGACATGGTAAGGACATTTCGTAATAAAATTGGAGAATATTTCTATTTTTTATAGGCGCTGGCGGCGAGCGCCTTTGAAAACTATAAGTCTTTGCGGGCACACTTCGATTGAGAACAATATACCGACGGCTCGATTGCCATATCGCACGTACTCACCAGCCCGCTAGACTCGGCCGCTCTGCGCTCTAATATTTCCAGTCGCTCAGTTAACCCCGATATTTCTTTAAAATTTTGATTGTTTTTAGAAACCACTAAATAATGGCGGGGGCCACCACAAGGTTTATGACCATATGGTAATGCGACACAGTTTTGATCTGTGACACAACCAAGATCCATATTCAATTTTTCAATTTTCTTTTCTATGACCACAATATTTTCTTTGAGATCGGCTTTCGCAAAAACAAAGACTGATAATCCAAAGATCAAAAACAAAGCTACGTTACGTTTACTCATAAAACCTCCACGCCAATCAAACCGACATTTTCCACCACCATCGCTTCTATCTCCAACACTATGTATCCTCCCTTGATATATAAAACTCTAATTCAAATTATTTGCAAGTCACGATATTAGTCAACTTCTGGTCGCATTGAACTGGTCGCATTGAACTTAAAGACTAGAAGACTAGTTCGCAGTATCACCGCCTTGCTTATCCCTTTTGTTTATGATTTCCTACATTCTCATTAACTAAATATAAGGATTGTTATGAATTTTTTTGTTTTATTCTTTAGTTTTTTCATCGCCTTTTTGGCGGCGGCGGATGAAGGTATGTGGACGTTCAATCACTTTCCCTCTGAGCAAGTCAAAGCCAAATATAAATTCGATGTAACCAAAGAATGGCTCGATCACGCACGCTTATCGTCAGCTCGCCTGGCCGACGGATGTTCAGGTAGCTTTGTATCTAGTCAAGGTTTGGTGATGACAAATCACCACTGCGCCCATTCATGCATTGAGCAATTGTCTAAATCAGGAAAAGACTACGTCGCGGATGGTTTTTTCGCCACAAATTTGAAAGATGAACTCAAGTGCCCAGAACTTGAAATCAACAAACTGGTCGAAATTCTTGATGTCACCCAAAGAATTCGTACCAAAACTGTGAACCTAAAGGGTAAAGAGTTTAATACTCAACTAAAAGCCGTAATGTCTGAAATTGAAAAAGACTGCTCGGGAACATCAGAGACTATTCGCTGCGATGTTGTGACTCTGTATCATGGCGGTCAATACCATCTTTACAAGTACCAACGCTATCAAGATGTACGCATGGTGTTTGCGCCAGAACTGTCAATCGCATTCTTTGGCGGTGATCCCGACAATTTTAATTTCCCTCGTTATGCATTGGACACCACGTTCCTACGCATCTATGAACAGGGAAAACCATTGCAAACTAGTGACTACTTCAAATGGTCGATGGAAGGCGCCATTGAAAACGAGCTTACGTTTGTGACCGGGCATCCGGGTCGCACCTCGCGACTGCTGACGATTTCAGAGTTAGAGTTTGTTCGTGATGTACGCTTAGTTCATGAATTAATCTATCGCTCCGAGCTGCGCGGTATGCTGACGCAGTTCCAGCAACGTGGAAAAGAACAAAAACGCTATTCTACTTCGGAATTATTTTATACCGAAAATGGAATCAAAGCCATGAAAGGTCAGTTACTGGCCCTTCAAGACCAAAGTTTTTTCGCCTCGAAAATAAATGACGAAAAGCAACTTCGTCAAAAAATCAATGCCCATCCAAAATGGAAAAAGGAATACGGTTCCGCGTGGGATGACATGGCCAGTGCCTACAAAGATCTACGCAACATCTACGAGGCTTATCGCTATATGGAACGAGATCGTTATCGATCGACTTTGTTTACTATTGCTAAAAATCTGGTGCGGGCAGCAGGGGAACTTCCCAAACCGAATGAGCAGCGATATCGCGAGTTTGCGGAATCTGGATTGCCACAGTTCAAACAAAATCTGCTTTCTTCGGCTCCCATCTATGACGACCTCGAAATCGAAAATCTGACATTTGGTCTAACCAAAATGCGTGAAACACTAGGACCCGATCATGCCTATCCTAAAAAACTTCTGGGTAATAAATCTCCACGAGAGATGGCCGAGTATTTGATAAAAGGCACGAAACTGAAAGATGTCTCTGTTCGCCAAAAATTATTTGATGGTGGCCAAAAAGCAATCAATGAATCTAAAGACCCATTGATTCAACTGGCTCTTTTACTGGATCCCGATACACGCGCCGTTCGTACAAAATACGAGGATGATATCGAAGGACGAGTTAAACAAGCCAGTGAAAAAATCGCTCAAGCCATGTTCGCAGTTTACGGATCAAAGCGATATCCCGATGCCACATTTACCTTACGCATGTCCTATGGCCAAGTGAAAGGCTATGAACAGAAGGGCGAGTTCATAAAACCCTTTACTAACATTGCAGGCGCTTTTAACCGTCACACGGGCAGCGAACCCTTCACCCTTCCAAAAACGTGGTTGAACGCCAAATCTAAGCTGGATCTAAATACAAAATTTAATTTTGTCTCCACAAACGATATTATTGGTGGGAACTCGGGCTCACCCGTCATAAACCAAAAATCTGAAATCGTCGGCTTGATTTTTGATGGCAACATTCAATCTCTGGGTGGAGATTTTGGTTTTGATGCTCGTGTAAATCGCGCCGTTTCGGTAGACAGCTCAGTTATTGTAGAAACACTAAATAAAATTTATGGCGCTGGACGCATCGTTAACGAGCTAGGAAAATAAAGGAATCAAACTGGGGCCCAATATTTTGGCTTAGTGATTGCCTTACTCCCTGACTCATCCTGCAAACTATAATTTTTTTACGATCGAATGGAAATACAGAGCACCAGACCCTGGCGCTCTGGTGTTTGCATCACAACATCACCCGGACCTTCAAATCGCAGGAAATCACCATCTCCAAGCTCAATTTCATCGCACGCCACCACGCCTTTTAGGGATGTAATAAAATGGATCCCTTGATCCATTTCCCATCGCGCGCTCCTTGGCAATTCAACAATATCCATCCGACACTGACAGCTATCACGCTTATAAATAATACCAAGATCCTCGACAACTTTTTTTACGAGCGAGCATTGAATCTGATCTTCACCTCGAAATGAATGCACATGAAAGGGTGGCAGATACAAATCATTTAAAATCAACCCATCCCCCGATAAAACTACCAACTTCCGATCATAACCCGTGAATTCAGAAAATTGATTGTCGGCTTCAATTCGCGCACAGCTTAAACGCCACAAAAAATTACCTTTGGCAAAATCACTTCCTGGCGGATAAACTTCAAGCTCGGTCGTGATTCCTAAACCATTCTTCCAAGACATACGTGGACATTGACTAATACGAACTACTCTTTTTATAAAATCCTCCACTTATACAAGCTTAGCTAAAGTGATTTCCGATGCAATCCCAAAACGGTTCGCCGGTCCCCAATATCCCGTACCGGGATTTACATAAATCCACAGTTTATCGTGCTGATATAAACCACGATAAAATTTATGCACAAATGGAATAAATAAACTGAACGGAAAAAACTGCCCAGCATGAGTATGCCCGGAAAACTGAAGATCAAAGCCATGTTCAGCTGCTGCCAGATATGGATCTGGCCGATGAGACAACAGTATGTTAATTGAACCCGAATCAGAAGGCGACTTCGCATCGCTAATGTTCGGCCGATGACTCTTGATAAAATGCTCACCCACAGGATCATGAATGCCCGCGATCAATACAGACTGCTGACCGACGATGATTCTATGATGACTATTCATCAGAATTTGAATACCTAGCTTTTCCAATTCTGGTAATAAGGCCTGGATCCCCCAATAGTATTCATGATTTCCAGTCACATAAAAAATTCCGTATTTGGCTTTTAATTGACTCAATGGCTGCAAATGCCTTTTCACGGATTCCGTATGCGCATCCACTAAATCACCAGTTAACACAATCAAATCTGGCTCAAGTCCATTTGTGCGTTTAACCACCTTACGAACATAACGTCCACGTATAGTGGGACCAATATGCAAATCGCTAATCTGAGCAATTTTAAAATTCTTTAAGTCTGCAAGATCATTTGCCAGCGGGATATCTACTTTAACTATTCTTGGACCAAATACGGCACTAACAAATCCAAGGAACACCATCATCAACGCAGCCCAAAAAAGCCCCAAATGAATATCATGGTTTAAAAAATTTTCCTGTCCCACGATCAACGAATAGAGACCAAAGAGAATATCTACCGGTATCGTTAGCAAAGCAAATGTGGCCCAAAAACCGATAAATAGAAAACCGATCCAGGTAACAATGTTAAACCACAACCGATCAAAAAGAGATGGACGCGATCGCCCAAATTGCATTGTCACAATAACCGTCAGAAAAAATAGCCCACAAATCCCCACCATCAGAAATGGTTGAGACGGACGCAACTGAATCGCCTTATAACAACTGTAGAAAAAAAGGGCCAATAAAATAGAAATTACTCGTATCATGGGTCCATACTAACACCAATTGCTTCCCACACAATCTTAGATTCCAAATCTGTGTTCTTTCATGAACTGTAAGAAAAATTTAAAAATATACCGAATTTGCCCCAGAAAAACTAGACTCTTGCGTTTTCAAAACACCAGAGTTATCTCATTTTTCGGTTATGTTGTACGAGGAAAAAATTGAACTTACTGAAGAACAAAAAAAACTGAACGAGCTGGCTAACCAGGCCAAGCACGATTTTTTGACATCCATGAATCACGAGCTTCGCACGCCGCTAAATGCCGTCATGGGATTCTGCCAAATGCTGGATGGAACATCGCTGGACAAAGAACAAATCAACTTGGTCCGCGGCATTCATCGTTCTGGAGAATTACTTTTGAATCTGATTGAAAACATCTTGGATATTTCTAAATTCGAAAAAGGCACTGACAACTTTGAAACTATCCCTTTTTCAATAAATGAACTCATGGCCGAAGTCATTGATCTATTCCGTCCCCAAGCCAATGCCAAAAACATTACGCTTTCGTATAACGTGTGCTCTGAGGCCTCTCGGAATGTCATTGGCTCTCCCACTCGCCTTCGACAAGTCCTAGTAAATTTGATTGGTAACGCAATTAAATTCACATCGTTTGGTCAAGTGTATGTCCGTGTAGAATCAGAACCAGCTAAAACCGAAGGCAGCACGATTTTTCGATTCTCGGTGGTGGACACAGGCATCGGGATTCGCGAAATAGATCAACATAAAATATTTCAAAAATTTTCCCAGGCCGAAACTGGTTACACACGACGTTTTGGGGGACTTGGTTTGGGGCTAGCCCTGTCTAAACAACTCGTTCATATGATGAATGGAGAAATTGATTTCGAAAGTCAATATGGTGAAGGCTCTGTCTTTTGGATTCGCTTACCAATGAACTTCACTCGGCAGATATCACAGTGGCCAGGGCACACTCGTCGCCAGAACTGGCTTGCACGATCCGTTCAAAAGAAGAAATTAAATATCATGGTGGTTGATGACAGCAATGACAGTCTCATGGTCGCTGGACTTTTCTTGAAACGCCTGGGGCATTCATGCGAGCTTGTCACCAGCGGTGCCGACTCGCTAATGAAGCTAAAAATAAAACCATTTGATTTAATTTTAATGGATTTGCAAATGCCAGAAATGGATGGCTGTCAAGTAACTGAAAACATTCGCCAGTCAGGCAATAGGATTCCCATCATTGCATTAACCGCAAATGCGCTGGAAGACGATATCAAACGTTGTTACGCCTCTGGAATGAACGACTACCTCTCAAAGCCCATACTAGTCGATAAGTTAAACACCATGCTTGAAAAATGGAGCCCTCAAATCTCACTGCTGAAGACTCAATAAATTCCAAAGTCTAGTTAACCAAAACGATCGCCATCTCTATAGCGGCATATAGGTTTACATTTCCATACCTAGACGTTTTTGAAAACAATTTACCGTATACTCGACGTGTACCCAGTGCTATCTTTATCCTATCTCCTCCGAAGAAGGTTTTTCATGTCACACTCGTCTTTAGATTCCAATAAGTTTACAAGTTACCAAGTTTTTGTGATTGCGATTCTGGCATTTTTGCAATTTACCATCATATTAGATTTTATGATTATGTCCCCACTGGGTGCGATCTTGATGCCAGCTCTGAATATTACACCCGCACAATTCGGAACTGTCGTATCTGCCTATGCCATCAGTGCCGGCTTTTCAGGTTTTTTGGCGGCGGGTTTCGCCGACCGATTTGACCGTAAAAAGCTTCTTCTGTTTTTCTATGCCGGTTTTGTAATTGGCACATTGTTTTGCGGTCTTGCCCCTAGCTATTATTTTTTACTAGGCGCACGCATATTTACAGGAATCTTTGGCGGGGTGATCGGCTCGATTGTTATGGCCATCTCGACGGATCTTTTTCCATTTCAAATGCGCGGACGAGTTATGGGTTATTTACAAACCGCATTTGCCGCCAGCCAAATTTTGGGAATTCCGGCTGGACTATTTTTCTCGAACCATTGGGGTTGGCATTCACCTTTTATGATGATCGTTGGTGTTAGTACCGTTGTTGGTGTGGTCATTGTTGTATACTTAAAACCTGTCAATGCTCACTTGAATCAAAAAAATTCCGAGAATGCTTTTTCACATTTGGTTAACACCCTCAAAAACACAAAATATATTTTGCCGTTCATAACCACAGGTCTATTGAGTTTGGGTGGCTATATGCTTATGCCATTTAGTAGCGCCTTCACCGTACATAATTTAGGAATTACGATTGATAAATTGCCCTTAATATATTTACTGACGGGTATCGCCTCGATGTTCATCGGTCCCCTGATTGGCAAAGCCGCCGACACGTTCGGCAAGTTTCAAGTATTTGTTTTTGGTTCCGTGGTTAGTATCGTTATGGTTCTTATCTATACAAATCTAGGAATCACTCCCCTACTGGCTGTTGTCTTGGTAAATGCCGTTATGTTTATCGGCATATTCTCACGCATGATTCCCTCACAAGCATTGATGTCCGCGATTCCTCGTCCCGAAAGTCGTGGTTCATTTATGGCAGTTAGTGCCTCTCTCCAGCAATTTGCAGGTGGCATCGCCTCGTTACTGGCTGGCCTTATCGTCGTTGAAGGTGCCGGCGGAGTTTTAGAACACTTTGACACTCTTGGTTACATCATCGTTGTTACAACATTAGTCACAATGGCAAACATGTACATCATCAACCGGCGGATTAATCAACCCACCACTTAAATGCTTGTGCATTTAAAAACGCGCCACCAAATGGCTCAGTTTCTTGCTTTCTTATAATCTGAGTGCGACACGAAACCCTTGATCGATGGCTCTTTTTGCATCCAGTTCCTGAGCTACGTCCGCACCTCCGATCACGGTCGTTGGGATATTTGAACTATTAAGCTCTTCCCACAAATCACGCAATGATTCCTGCCCGGCACAAATTACCACATGATCCACAGGTAAAATGTGCGTCTGTCCGCGCACCTGAATATGCAAACCCTCATCATCCACTTTTTGGTAAACAACGGAATTCATCATTTTCACATCTTTATCTTTCAACATCGTTCGATGAATCCATCCCGTCGTTTTACCCAGCGACTCTCCCAACTTGCCCTCTTTGCGTTGTAATAGAAAAACTTTTCTTGACGGTGGTGGAATCTGACGATCAACGCCGCTCACACCACCTCGTGCGGTTACGGATAAATCAATTCCCCAATACAAGGCGAATGCCTTGGGGTCTTGACTTAACTGATGATTTTGCTCGGTCAGATACTCGGCAACATCAAAGCCAATTCCACCAGCGCCAATAATCGCGACAGTGGATCCAACAATCACTTTTCCAGTCAAGACATCGACGTACGAAACTACTTTACGATGATGACTCCCCATGATTTGAGGAATGCGTGGTCTAACTCCCGTCGCCAGTATCACATGATCAAATTTCTGAGTGATCAAATCCGACGCATTGACATACGTATTCAGTTTCAATGTGACTTTATTTTTATTCAGCATCGTGGAAAAATAACGAAGAGATTCACTGAACTCTTCCTTGCCTGGAATTTTTTTAGCCAGATTGAATTGACCACCAATCTCACTGGACGCTTCGAATAAGGTGACATCATGCCCACGCTCGGCCGCCGTAATCGCACAGGACAATCCCGCAGGTCCAGCACCGACAACGGCAACTCTTTTTGGCATCGTCGTCAGTTGAACAACTAACTCGCTCTCTCGACAAGCTCGCGGATTTACCAGACAGGTTGCCGTTTTACCTTGAAAGATGTGGTCTAGACAGGCTTGATTGCATCCAATACAGGTATTAATCTCAGCTGACTTTCCGTCTTGCGCTTTTTTCACAAAATCGGCATCAGCCAACAGTGGTCGCGCCATTGAAACCAAATCCGCATCTCCAGATGCCAATACTTGTTCTACTTTTTCTGGAGTGTTAATTCGATTTGATGTTATTATCGGAATGCGCACTTCTTTTTTTAACATCGCTGTGACCGAGGTAAATGCTCCACGCGGAACCATCGTTGCAATCGTGGGAATACGGGCTTCATGCCATCCTATGCCCGTACTAATAATAGTAGCTCCGGCTTGTTCGATCGCTTTTGCCAGCTGAATGACCTCACGCCAATCACTTCCATTTTCTACTAAGTCTAATAATGACAAACGATAAATAATTATAAAGTTGGCTCCCACGGCCTGGCGAATACGTTTCACAATCTCAATGGGAAACCGTATTCTATTTTCATAACTGCCACCCCATTGATCTGTCCGTATGTTGGTTTTCGCGGAAATAAATTGATTTATCAGGTAGCCTTCAGAACCCATCACCTCGACACCATCGTAGTCGGCTTGCTGTGCCTTGCGCGCACAGTTTACAAAATCTTTGATTGTGCGTTCGACACCAGCATGAGACAGCGCACGCGGTTTGAATGGAGTGATCGGTGACTTTAACCCCGTCGGGGCGACCGATAAGGGGTGAAAGGCATAACGACCGGCATGCAGAATTTGAAGGGCAATCTTACCCCCTTCTTTATGAACAGCCTGAGTGATTACCTTGTGCTTTTTAACTTGCCAGAAAAAAGTCAACTGCGAAGAAAATGGAGACAAGCGACCAAACAAATTAGGTGAAATGCCACCCGTCAGGATTAATCCCACCCCACCTCGTACACGTTCGGCATAATACATGGCCAATCGTTGAAATCCATTTTTAGTTTCTTCGAGCCCGGTGTGCATGGACCCCATCACTACCCGATTCTTCAACTCGGTAAATCCTAGGTTCAAGGGCAAAAACATTTTCTGATATGGATTCATAAAAAAGGCCTCCACAAGTATTTTCTTATGAGGCCTTTGGAAAGAGCAATTAAATTTTTATTTTATACCGACTAGAGATACGCGCCGGAAAGATTCAAAAAAATAAAAACTACGGACAGGTAACTTGCTGACCAGTCATATCACTGATCATTGTCTGCCCCGAGCAAAGACTACCAGAACAGTAAATTCTGACATAGGCACCAGCACCATAAAATTTTGTATGCCAGCCTTGACATGTATTTGCATTGTAACCAGTCACGCCAGCACAGTACTGATAGCTTACCCACTGACCAGTGTATGTATGCATACAATTATTACCAACAATTTGAAACATTCCGTTCATGCCCGTTGCTCCGGGCTGGCACAGCTGATTTCCAACAACATTGTTATTAACATCTAAGCATTGAGTTCCCGTCCAGCGGTAATTACTATTTCCGATTTGTGAGACGCCATTCATATTACAAAATGACTGGGACACCTGCGCACCATTGGCATCGATACACGTTACACCATTCCAACGATATCCGCCATTAATCACAACGTTGGAACACAAACTCGCGGCCACCGGTTGATTCGTAGTTAAATCATAGCATGTACTGCCATTATATCCATACTGAGTTGCCACGGGAGCAGGCGCAGGATCGCTGCCTTTCTTATCACAGGCGATCATCGTTACAATCAGCATACCTAGTGCTAGTTGAGCTAGTTTTTTCATATAATCTCCTACTCCATTTAGTATTCAGAATAATATTCATACACACTTCGGGACCTTAACCGAAGTCGATCATAGCTCAATTCATTCAAAATTTAATGTGTAAAAATAGTGGACAGAAGTAATTACATCTTTAAGCAAATTCGCTGACTTTTTTTGGCTCTGTTATTCGCTCTATAGGTAAGGACAGTAAGGACAGCCCAACACTGGCCAGGGAGGATCCTGGCCGGAATAGTGACATCGCATCAGCTATTCATATTAAAAAATGTTGGGCCTATTTATTGAATTAAATGTTATGGCAAACGAGCCAAATTACGTGCCTCACGTCGTTGGTAACGGCGATGATCCGCGCGACGCGATGACAGCTCACTTAATCTTTGTTCTACGACATATAAAGAATCGCTAATCAGCATAAAGAGATCGCGTCCTTCACGAACAACTTTTTGAGACGATCCATTCATACCGGTTTTATAAATAAATTCACATGAAAATATAGGATGACGATTCGGAGTGCGCGCCCGAATACTCTCTATATAGATATCCGCACTAGGACTATGGGCTCTGAATTTCTGAAACATTGATTCCAACTCGCTTTTAACGAATGTGTTAATTGCCTCGGACATCGCTATGTTTTTATAGTGAACTTGAATTTTCATTTTGCCTCCTGTGAACCCAGTTTCGCAGTTTTTTACTCATATAAAAAATATATATTTTTTATTCTTATCATTTAAATTTTAAATGTATTTACTTCTATGTTACGTTGCGCTAGCTTAAAACCAAATGATTAACTATAATCACATATATTACTTTTACGAGGTCGCCCGATTCAACAGTATCACCAAAGCCGCACAGCATCTGCGACTATCACAGCCTTCACTCAGTATCCAAATTAAGACTTTAGAACAGCAACTGGGTTTTAAACTGATCGAAAAAAAAGGTCGTAATATTGTGCTGACAGAATGGGGCCAGCGATTGTACGCCCAAACAGCACGATTGTTTCAAGGCACCAGCGATTTAGTTTCACGATTCAAAGAAAAAGACCACGCCAAAAACTTACGCCTTGTCGTACCGATCAGCGTAGAACCGTCATTCCTTTTGGAAATGGTTTACCTGACTGAAAAAAAACGCAATTCTAAACTGAAAATTGAATTGAATCGTTTGACCTCATGGAGTGAAAAAGATGACGAAATCCTTTCTAACGCCGATCTGTTGATCAGTGATCAACGAGTATCGCAATTTCGAAATTGGTCTTTGTTTGAAGAAATCAGCATGCCCGTCAATTTGTTTCAATCACAGGTTCACAAGGTGAACGAAAACAATATTATTCTACCTGGAAAAAAAACAATCCTTCGTGATGAAACAGAAGACTACTTAAGCAGTTTACCTAAAAACGGATATCGCCCGGCCGTCGAGTCCGACTTTATATCGTCGATAGTTCGCTCGGTCATAGAGGGCTACGGCGTCGCATTCCTGCCTGTACAGTATATGCAAGAACCCATGGAACAAGGATTAGTGACTCGTTCGGGACCAAAGCGCGGTTTCTGGCAACACTCTTTGTACATATATTGGAAAAACCAAGAAGAATGGTCTACGTGGCTGAACGCCTTCTCGAAAAACATTCAACAATAATTCGCTTGAAGCGTTTAGAAAACCTTTCTATGATCAACTCATATAAAAAGGAAGTCTATGGCTGGTTCAAGCTTGTTAACATTGATCGATGATATTGCCACAATTTTAGATGATGTTGCGGTACTGACCAAGGTCGCCGCAAAAAAAACATCTGGTGTATTGGGCGACGACTTGGCCCTGAATGCTCAACAGGTTATCGGAGTGACCGCCGACCGAGAACTTCCCATCGTGTGGGCAGTATGCAAAGGCTCGCTGGTTAACAAAGTCATTCTTGTCCCACTGGCACTACTCATCGCCAGCTTTGCCCCCTGGTTAATCACGCCCCTGTTGATGGTCGGCGGAGCCTACCTTTGCTTCGAAGGGTTTGAAAAAATTTGGCATTTGATTTTTCCAACAAAAGAAACGGCCCAGCACGAGGCCGAGCATCGCCAGCATTTAACAATGACTCCTGAAAAAATGCTAGAATTTGAAAAAGAAAAAATTAAAGGCGCCGTCCGCACCGATTTTATTTTGTCGGCCGAAATAATCGCCATTACTCTGGGAACGGTTCAAACATCCACACTCAGTATCCAAGCCGCCGTACTGACAGGAATCGCCACAATCATGACGATTGGCGTGTATGGATTTGTTGCGGTGATTGTAAAAATCGACGATATGGGACTACACCTAGTGACGACCGGAAAAAACTCAACATTTAAAACCGCTTTAGGTAACGGTTTACTGAAGCTGGCTCCCCTGCTGATGAAGTTCTTATCTGTCGCTGGCACAGCCGCTATGTTCTTGGTTGGTGGCGGCATATTCCATCATGGAATTCCATGGCTGCATCATTTGTCCGAATCTTTAGGAGCAAATGCTTTTATGAGCATGATCTTCGATGGTGTCGCCGGAGTTATCGTGGGCTTACTTTGCTTTCTCGCTGTTTCAATGATTCATAAAGTAAAAAAAGCGAAAGTCGCTTAGGGATCGATTTCAAATAGTCGCCCCCCTCTGTCCTTAATTTCTTTCGCTTTAATCAGCTCTCCCTAAGCTCACTTCGAGACAGTTTTTTTTCAAAATAAAACAAAAAAGAAATCACAGTGAAGTCTTTGTGTCGAACTTCTCAACAACTATCAACAGTTTTATCAGAATGATACAACTTATTGAAAAGATTGGATTTTTACAAAAACATCTTCTAGACTAAGATCATATCCAGCATGGATGTTGGACGGATCGCAGACGGAAATTGTAGAACCATTAATTTTTTCAAAGGAGGTTTCCTTAAGGTAGATAAACGTTAGTTTATCCTTCCTTTGCCCAAAGGCAAACTTTACGAAAGTAACGGACGCAAAGCTAGAGGGACTACGGTGTAATAGCCTTGTCTGCCAGCTACCAAAGGTAAGAACCCGAGGGAAATTCGAGGTGTCAAATGGAAGGAAGATCATATATATTCATGGATTGGTTTCATTCCCCTTAGCCTGAAGAACATCATTGAGGATGACTTCAGGCTTTTACTTTTCTCTCAAAAATTTTAGTTATGAATATCGGAAGTCCGCAAAAATATATACTTAGGCGGAGTCTCGTGCTCGCCCACTTGTTTTAAAAATTTCAACACCGGCATCGACAAAGCCTCAGACGTTCGTTCTATCATGATGACACCGCGATTGGGAAGTGTGGGCGTGTGAATCTTGATTCCGGTCGCATGTTTTTTTAGCCATGTCTCTAGGGGCACAGAGGGCTTTTCTAAAGAGTCCTTCACCATAAAATTCATTCCATAAATATACAGCCTGGCCCCAGGCTCGGCCCGGGACAGCGCCTTAAACAAAACGTCAGAAACTTTTTTCGTATAAGAAAACACTCCAAAAAATGAAGATGCCAGTTTGTACCGCGGTATTTCTTCGTCCGGAATGTCCTCAAACAATCGATCCTTCATCAGTTTCATTTTATCTGTTTCCGGGATCACGCGTCTGACTTTGTAGGTGATCCCAACAGAATTTGGCTTCAGTTGAAACGGCCGCTCGGCCAATCGATACATCATTTCAAGGTCACGGTCGCTGGCCCCCCTCAGGCGATCTTTCAATGCGTCCTCGGCATGCTCCAAACGTGTCCAGCCTTGCTGTTCGCGAAGGTTTAGACTGCTGAACATGATCTGAGCGCGCATTTTAAATTCTACATCCAGGTCACGGCCAGAACCATAAATAGACTCCAGTGCGCCACCGTCTCCGGTTCCAAAATCGATGTAAAACTCCTCGGGCCGCAGCTGGAAAAGATCACGAATAAATGATTTTTGGGAAAAGACATTTCGTACAACCAATCCCCCCGCATATTCTCCAAGTATTCGACTTGTCTCAAAAGCATTTTGAAAAACCACCGGGCTGGCCTTAGCACTGTTATAAAACTCATCGCATTGTGAACCACGCCCCCACGATTCATAAGCCAATCCGTTTAATCCCACAACAAGCCATAAAAGATAAATGTAAAATCGAGTCACAACAAAATAATCTGAATGCAAACTTAATGCAAAAGCCCCCCCCCAGGCCAGTTGCCATTAATTAAGACGTGTTCTTACGTGTCGTTGTTAATAGCTCGTTAATAGCTCGTTAATAGATCTCGTCAGTGCCCAATTCGGCACCAGAAAAGCCTAATTTCGCTAACTTGTCATCGATTTGGACAAATCGACCTAGATAGGTTGGTAGTGACACAAATCGACTAGAAAACTATAGATCCATTAATGATTCCCTCAACGAGCTGAATGCAGACGATGAAGGAAACAAGAAAATGGCGGCCGTTTTTCAGTTGTTCCCGCCTCTGAATTAGCACCGATCGTTGCAGCGATGGTGACTGCTCTTAAGTAAAAGCGGGATTAGTTTTCGTTTGGGATCAGCAGACGCTGACCAACCAGAATACGAGACGAATTTCGAAGTTTATTTTTTGATTTAAAATCTTTCAAATCAACGGAATAATTCTTAGCAATTTTTTCTAAATTCTCGCCCCGTCGAACAATATGATAAGACTTTTTCACCGTTTTACGTTTACTTCCAGCTACAGCGCGATTGTTTTTATGCATTTTTCGCTGAGTAGAATCTTGCGAATTTTGATTCTTACTTTGACTATCTTTATTCTCATCACCTGGGGTTACACTTTCAGGCAAACGGATTTTCGCACCCACTTTCAGAACACGCCCACGACGAATCGAGTTTAATTTCTTAAGGCTATCCACGGTCGTGTTGTATTTCATCGCGATACTGAACAATGAATCGCCAGACTGCACGATGTAAAACTTCGACAAGCCATCAACCGAAGCCATGGCCACATTCGCCGTTGCCGTAGACTCTTTTTCTTTGTAGCTGACTTTCGTCACGCGTGGTGTGCGATCTGGTACAGAAATACGCGAGCCCACACGCAAGCGCTTCTTTCTCGGGATATCATTCAGATCACGTAAGTAGGCCACGGTGGTTCGAAATTTGCGAGCAATTGTATACAAAGAATCTCCACGACGAATACGGTATTCTTGAGTATCTCCCGCATCAGCCACAAACTCCACCTTGTCTACCTTGCTATCATTCGCCGCCAGTTTTGCCGCCTCTAAAGTGCCTACAGGAATACGCAATGTTAATGCGTTATTAGACAACGTCGCGATCTCACCTTTAAATTTTGGATTTAAAGCCTTGAAGTCTTCATAGTTAAGATTCATTTTCTCGGACATGACTCTTAAGTTCAGCGGTTCCGCTAATTTCACCGTATCAAACTCGATCGGTGGTAAGTAATCAATTTCGCCAAAACCAAATTTTTCGGGATCTTTAGCAATCAATCGTGCGGCTAAGTACTTAGGAATATAATTGATGGTCTCACGGGGCAGACGCTTTTTCTTGGCGATTTCCCAAAAATCTCGTGTATCCAAACGATTCACTTCACGTTTCACTTTGCCTTCACCGACATTATACGAGGCCATGGACAAATACCAAGAACCAAACATTTGGTACAAAGCCCGAAAATAATCGGCCGCTGCTTGAGTCGCGATTTCAGGATCCCGACGTTCATCGACAAATTTGTTGATTTCCATTCCGTATCGCTTTCCTGTTCCCCGAATGAATTGCCAGTACCCAACGGCAGACGCATGGCTGGTGGCGCGGGCACTGAAGCCAGATTCAATCAACGCGATATAAAATAAATCCTCAGGCAGTTTATTGTCGCGCAATACTTTCTTCATCAATTTTTCATATCGAGCCGAACGCGCCAGATAGCGCTCCATGTGACCACGCCCCTTGCCTTGAAAATAATTAATCCACTTTTCAACCAAGGGATTCACCTCGCTGGGAATTTCGTCGAACTCCGCCACGGTGTCTTTGGTCGGTTTATCGTCTTGTAAATGAAATGAATCAATCGTCGGCGCCGGCGCATCCCCACCACCTGCAATATTTGTTGTCGCGGTCGTGGGACCCGCTGTGGGATCAGTCGGAATCACCGGTTTATCCAAAGATCCGGCAGTTTTGTGCGCACAACTAGTTAAAAATGCCGCACTTAAAAATAGAAGCCCGATGGCCGATAAAATGGTCCGTCCTTGCATGATATTTCCTCTTTACTGACTGTTTTACTGACTTTAGATTAACAAATCTCGGAGTCATTACAATGCGCGAATTATCCTAATTGATAGAGTATTATTTTAAAAGAAAATCTCGCCAAAAGTCAGGTCTATATTGAATTTCGCCCTTATCTATTAGTTCATACATTAGCGCGTTACGTAAAATCGACTTCACATAAGCCGTGGTCTCGGCCCAAGGCAGCTCGTCTATCCACAAATCCTCGATACCGGGAAATTCTTTATCCTCAACTATTTCAGGGATTTTTTTTGTTACATCACGCTGATTCATGAACGTCTTAATTTTATGCGGTCCCGCGTTGTACCCCGCCAAAGCCAACGGAACATGCTGGTTCAGTTCTTTGATCACTTGATGAATATAAAATACACCCATAGGTATATTCACTTCCGGTCGATATAAATCATCAGGAAACTCGATTTTCAATTTCAAGCGTTCGGCAACTTCCATGGCCGTGGGCTGAATCATTTGCATCAATCCCGCCGCATTCGAAGTCGACAAAGCCTTTAATCCAAACGAACTTTCCTGACGAATCAAACTTAAAATCAAATGCTCGTGCAAAGGATAGCGTTCTTTTTCTTTCAAGATCAGTTTCACATACGACTTAGGGTAAATGTCTTTGATTGCATCGATCGAACGCACCTCACTGTAGGTTTCCAGCAGCGGCGTCACGTTCTTGACCGTCAGAGGATGCAAATCAGCCTTGGCTAACACCATCGCGATATAAAATACTTTCAATGGATTTTGTGGCCAAGAGAATCCTTGCATTTCCTGTTGAGCTTCCAAAATCCAACCCAGTTCACTGAGTTTAATAAATCGCTGCCACACCTGAGCATTCTTTCCCGTCAATGACCACGAGATTTTCGCCATCTCAATGCCCTTTGCAGGTTTTATTTTTCCTTCGTTCAACTCGGCCTTGATACGCAGCCCGTAATAGGAAAATGGAAAATCATTCGCAAACTTTTCTTTCTCTTCTTTTTCGCGAGCGTCTTTGTTGTACTGCAACGTCTTTAGCCACCAATAACGACCCGTGATATCATATTTATCTCGATCCAATTGAACCAAACGCTGAAAATATTTTTGCGCCTCGGGCATTTCCCCCATGCGCATTTGCACCATACCAGAGCGAAAAATGGCCTCTTCAAAATCGGCCGACGTGGGATAATAATTCACTACGATCTTGAAATATTCCATCGCTTTACGATAATCGCCAATGAACTCATAGCAACGTCCCAACATCATCGAAAAATCTTTGTACAATTCAGAACTTCGAAAATGAGGCTCCAGATTTGGCGCAAGATCCGCGATTTTACGATATTCCATTTTACGGTAGAGCTGCTTAAGCGAATCCAAGATCGGCTCAATCTGCACAATCGCGCGCGCCGAATCGGAATTTATAACTTCGTCTAAATTTAAAAGTCTTTTGTACTCGCCCGAGTTTTCTTCAGCTTTTCCGTCAATAATAATTTTACTTTTTAAACTGACACTCAACGAAGGTTGCTGAGCATCCAGTTGCGTCTGAAACCAACGACGAACATCCGCGTTTTGATAGACTTCGTCAGTTTCCAAAAACTGCATCAAATTCTTTTTTAATTTTTCATTTTTTTTAGGATTTTTCTCAATTTCGTTGATCAGCAGCATCGAAACTTTCTGAACATTCGCCACGATCGAATTTCTCCACGGTCCTTGTTGCACATTCGCCGTGTGCTGACGAACATTATCCAACAGATTCAAGGCTATTTTTTGATCGAATTTTTCATTCATTTGTTTGTATACACAACTGGACCAAACAGAAATAATCCACCCGGAAATTAATTTATTTTTAGCAATCAACGTCGGGCCCTTGCCCGTGCAATCTTTGTACTTCTTATCAATCTCCAGCCGTCGCCACGCCGAAAGCTGATTTTTCAATTTAGGATTTTCATAAATATTCTCGAACGTGTAGTGATGCAACGCCTTGGGGAAGCTTAACTCCACGACTTCTGCACGCACAACAAAGCCTGATACAAGCCCCAAAACCACATAAGACACCCAATAGGTCATAAGACGGGCATCCCGAAACGCAGCGCCCGGAGGCAGTTTGCTGTTTAACATTTTATTTTTCCAAACACTTGTTAAGAACCACTTTCATTTTTTCGAAATTTTCTTTGATGTCTTTGGGGTTTTTCAAATTTGCCACCAATTCGTCGGGGGCGAAACTCAACGTCTGAAAGAATTCAAATAAATTGAGGATGTCTTTCTCGTAATTTCGACGAATATCGGTGGGCATCTTGTCCAACAATTTACGAATTTCCATCGAGCCGCCACCTTCCCCCGCCAGCTCTCCCAATACAAAATAAAAAATATTTGTCACCTCGATGAAGGTTTCTTTTTCCATTTTTTGCTGCAAACGTTTTTCAGCTTTGGCGATTTTATGATTGAGTTCTTTTTTGATATCACGCCCACCGTGTCGCCAACCGAATGATACGACCGCATACCCCACCATCACCGCCAAGATAGCTCCGAAAATAACGAACCAAAGAATCATCTTGTTTTGAAATGGCGATCGCTGATAAGACTCGACATCCGTGATCACCGACGGCAAGGTCACTGGCGATTCTTTAACGATCGGCTTGTTTTCATTTGTTTTAAATGATTCCGTGGACTTGGTTTTATCACCCGGTAAAACGTCAATGGGAATCTCGATTGATCGCTCTGTTTCGTATTTTTTTGTTTCGGGATTAAAGTAACTCATCTCGACCGCGGGCAAAACCATTTTCCCTTCATTTCGAGGAATCAAGATAATTTCAAATTCTTTAAAACTCTGACCATTTTTAAAGAACTTGGTTTCATTACGAACTTCAAATACTTCGATTCCTTCGGGCCATGAAATGCTGGGAAGCTCAATACCTTTGGCATTCCCAAACCCTTCAATTTTCAGTTTAAACTTCATCGGCTGATGCGCCATGGGTTGACTGCCTTCCAGCTGGGACGTCACTTTGAATTTACCGACGGCGCCACTGAACGAGGCCGGACGACCTTCCAGCGGCAACGGATTGACTTTGATTTTCACACGCTGCGAAGATTTGGTGTATTCGTACACCTTTCCCAAATTAAAACCGAAATTTTGGTTTGGCAGACGAACTTTTGATTTGATTTTGAATTCATCGATTACGGTATTACCCGCTTTTAATGGAAATAAAGCATGCCGAGCCAGCAAGGCTTTCTTGTAGCCCACACCATTAATGACCTCTTGATAAAATTGAATAGCTGGAACCTCTTCAATTATTTCTTTCCAAAATCCTTTCAGATCGGGAAACTTGGTGCGGTCTAAACTTTCTAATTGACCACGAGTCAACAAGTACCAACTGACTAAAATCTGCTCGCCCTCGTAGACTTCTGTTTTATCGACTTCGACCTGGATAAAAAAAGCCTCATTTGGATTTGTTGGCTCCGAACGATAGGCAGGCTCTTTAAACAAGGCTGGATTCTGCATGTCTTCGGCTGGTTGCGAATTGCCCCCCGGAGCCGACGGTGCCCCGCCCCCTCGACGCCGCAGCATCTGATTGAACAGTTCTTCTTCCATACGATTCATTTGTGCAAACGGATCATCGTCATCATTGAACAGACGCTCCATCGGATCTTCATGAGGCTGCGCCACTGCCTTGGTCGAAACATCCAACGAAAGACTTTCCGTTTTATAGTCTTTGCCATTCACGACAACATGAAAGGGCTTGATCACCTTCTTACCCGCAGTGACGGCCTTCAAGCGATAGGTAAAAGTCGTCGTCTTTTGAGTGTTGTACTCCATTCCGTTTTCACCGGGTTGCATGCGCGTGGAAATTTGCGTACTTTGACTGCTATTCAGAACCGCCATGCCCTCTACTTGTGGTGCGCCCGGAGGATCAATGCTGACATCACCTTGGGAACTAATTTTCAGCTCTAAATTGACAGTTTGACCGACACCGATTTTATCAGAAAGTAATTCCGCCTGAACCGCGACTTGGGCATTCGCCCACGGAACAATAAACAACAAAAGTAAGAAAATAAATTTACCAATCTTTCTCACGGGGGGCTTCCTTCGTTTGATTCTGTTTTGAAAACTGAGTGCGCATTTTTTTCTCTTGCTGCGAAATCTCGCCAAAAATCTTTTGTACATTTTCCTTGGTCAACTCGCCCTTGAATTCGCGCGGTTTATATTTAGGGCTAGACTCTTTCTTGCGAGGGCGATTGTCCTCTTTGTCTTGATCACCCTGTTGATCATCTTTGTTATCTTTAGGGTCTTTACCCTCTTTTCCATCTTTGCCGTCTTGCGATTGATCTTTGTTCTTGTCCTGATTCTCCGAGTCGCCCTTGCCTCCGCCTTGCTTTTGCTGGAACAGTAGTTCGATGTTGGTTTTCACTTCGATCGAATCAGGATTCAAACCCAAGGCCGCTTGGTATTTCTGAAGTGCTTCATCCACTTTATTTTCCCGCGCTAACAACTGCCCCTGATTGTACAATGACGCATATAATGTGGTCAGCAACGCTGATTTTTCCCACTTTGAAATCAACGGATTTTTTTCCGCCAGGTCCAGTTCTGCTCGAGAAAATTCTTCGGCATTTTTGTATAACTTCAGTGCGCGCTCGGGATCTTTTAAAGTATCGTACGTCGCCCCTAAATTTGAATGCACCGCCGGTAACAGCGGCTCGACTTCTAAGGCCTTCAAATAGTCCGCTTGGCTCTCGTCCACGGACCGTTCTTTGATTTGCTTGGACGCTTTATTATTCAGAAACACCGCCCGAATATCGGTAAATTGACACTGAGTCAGCCACAATGCCATGAACACTAAACTATGGCGAAGAATCGACATAACGTCCCCTCCATTTGGGCGAGCTTCGTTTTCTTTCCCCCAAGATGAGTTCAATCAGTCCCAAAACAAATGCGATGACTAACACAATTTGAAATCGCTCCTCGTAGTCGGTGACGACCGTGGATTCAAATTGTGATTTTTCAAAATCTTTAAAATCATCGACCAAGCTTTGAATATGGTTGCCCCCAAAAACAGAAAAATAAAAAGACCCTTTGCCTTTCTGCGCAACTTGTTTCAGGAAATCACCTTTTACCTGAGTGATAATGGTTTGGCCTTTGTTATCGGTTTTATACCCTTTCAAATAGCCAAAGTTATCTCGTTTGGGAATCGTGCCGCCTTTTTCTGTTCCATAGGCGATCGAAAACACGCGGATGTTTTTTTGCACGGCGGCCTCGACCGCTTTCAAGGCATTTTCTTCGTGATCTTCTCCATCAGAGGCCACCAAAATCACGCGCGTGACTTTCGATCCGCTATCCGTGGTGACGCCACCGCGTTCAAACACATCCATAGAGTGCTGTATCGCAGATTCAATATTAGTTCCCTGATTGGAAATCAAACTGGGTGTTAACGAGTCTAAATACATTTTGATCGCGCCCATATCGTTAGTCAGTGGCGACATCAAAACCGATGAGCCTGCAAACGCGATCAAGCCCACTTTATTTCCGGGCATCAAATCCACCAGCTTAGCAAGTTCCAATTTGGCTTGATCCAAACGGGATGGCCTTAAGTCTTCGGCCATCATACTTTCAGAAACGTCCACCGCAAAAATAATCTCGAATCCTTCCGAGCGCACGACGGCCTGATTCTGACCCAATTGGGGGCGAGCCAAAGCCACGGCCATCAATGACAAAACTAGGAATTGCAAAAACCATTTCCATTTGCGCTTTTGATAATCAAACGTCATTAAAATCTGACTCAACATCGAGGCATTAAACACATGCTTGAGTTTCCGCATCGTTGATTTATGCATGAATACGGCAACCAGCCACAGAATTCCTGCTAAAACAATCCAGTAAAAAGCGCCCGGAGATTCGAATCGAAACATCACGGCACTCTCCTTAACCATGTTGATTGCAGCAACCAAGCCAGTATGTAGAACACCATCGCTATTACTAAATAGGACGGGAATATCTCGGTGTACTTGGTGTATTTATTTATGTCCGTTTTTGTTTTTTCCAGTTTGTTGATCTCGTCAAATACCCCTTTTAGAGAGTCTTCTTTAGTGGCGCGAAAATATTTACCGCCCGTCTCGGAGGCCATCTTAGAAAGCAGCTCTTCATTCACCGTCGATTCAAATGGTTGGTATGTTTTGACTTTGTTGCCCATGAAATCTCTTACATAAATGGGAATACGCGTGGGGCCGTCTTTTCCCAAGCCGATCGAATAAATCTTAATTCCATAGCCTTTGGCCAGTTCCAAGCCCGTCTCGGGGTCAATCGTTCCGCTGTTGTTTTCCCCGTCCGTCATGAAAATCACCACTCGCGTTTTAGCCTGCGAGTCCTTCAACCGACTGACAGCATTGGCAAGACCAACACCCAAAGCCGTTCCTTCCTTGATACGGGCATCTTGAGCCGTCGTGATTTCCCCGATGCGCGCCAAGATCAATTCGTAATCCAGGGTGGGTGGCACCAACGTAAAGGCTTCACCCGCAAAAATAACGATACCGATCTTATCGGTCGTTCGGTTCTTGACGAATTCTTGGATACGTTCTTTGGCGGCCTCTAGCCGATTCAAAGGCTTCATATCCTCGATCAACATACTGTCCGAAATATCAAACGCAATGACAATATCGATACCTTCGACATTCGTTTTGATCTTCGTGTCGGCGGTTTGTGGACGACATAATGCAATGATGACAAACACTAAACTCAACGCCTTTAAAACCAACGGCAACTGAACCAGCCACACCTTCAAACTGCGCGTTCCTGTTTTCAATAAATTCACGGTGGAAAATCGAAACGAACTGTGTTTTTGCTTTTGTTTTAAATAACTCCACGCCAAGACCGCGATCAAGGGCAGCAGCAACCACAGATACATCGGATCTTTCCACTGCATCATTTGCCGCCCCTTAGTTTTTTAATCAATGCCGAGTCCTTAGCCAAAACCGCACTTTGCAATTGATCAGCCTTCTCAACCCAGCGGCGAGATTTTTCCGCAATCAGAATAACATCTTTGCCTTCTAGGGTGCCGCGACTGACGTTCACTTTCTGGAACTCACGACTGATTTCAGCTAAATCGTTCCCCATCACCAAGTAAACCACCTCATGAAAGTTCTGGAGTTCTTTAGAAATCGCGCTCCAGCCGTACTCAAATCGTGTAATCTGAAATCGTCGAGCTACAAAAGTTTTAAATGTTTTTTCAATTTGATGAATGATCGTGACCAGCTCTTCCGCCGTTTGCGTTGGCTCGATGGTGACCAGCGTATCCACGGTGGAGCGAATATTGAAGATCGGGTTTTCACGTTGCAATTTGCGAAAGACCGCAAAAAACTGTTGAATGGGCAATGAACCGTCTTCTAATTCGGCCAGTTTAGCCAGCCGCTTTTTGCGTTTCCAACGACGACGCACCATCACCATCGCCGATGATGCCAGCACCAACAAAATCGAGCCCAGCAAAATCCAATACACCATCGGAATCACGACCGTCAGCCCCGCGGCCGGCCCAAACATTTCAGGTTTTTCATTGGGTTTTAAAATCGATTGCACTTCGAACTGCACACGTGACGTGATCGTGAATTCATTCGTGCCATCGGTCACAATGAACGATGGAATATCTTTCGGGCCGACGATATAGGACGTCAATGCCAGCCCTAAATTTTCGTCGTTCTTGGCCACCTTCACAATCACAAGCTCGTACGCAGACACGCCACCGGCCGGCAAAGATCCTTCGGTTTTTCCAGTGCTTTGCGGTCCACCCGTCGTATTTTCCGGTGGCGGCGTCATTTTCACTTTTAATTTATTCACATCCACAGCAATGGGTCCCGCCAAAGGACAATGAGCCTCAAAAACCTCACCCACGGTGATGGTCGTATTTTTTTCTTTAGAAAAGTGAAACGTACAATTTAAATCCATTATTTCTTTCTTTTAAAATAAGCGATCAGCGGCTGAACGAAATCGCCCTGAGTCGAAATTACGATTTTATCCACTTGCGATTTTTTTAACATTTTATCCCGCGCCTCATTTTGAAAATAAAAATTCTGTTTTACTTTTTGCTTGGTGTACGCTGCGGCCGTGTCCAACAACACGCGTTCGCCGGTCTCGGAATCTTCAAATTCGATTAACCCCAGATCGGGAAAGTTTTCTTCGATGGGATCATTGATCACGCACGCGATAACTTCATGCTTCTTCGCCAAGAACCGCAAGCTTTGTTCATAATTTTGATCAAAAAAATCACTCATAAAAAACACCGTCGCCCGCTTTTTTAAAAAGCCTTGCAAAAAGGCGGCACACGATGACAGATTCGTTTTGCGCCCCACGGGCTTGAAATACAATAAATCGCGAAGCAATCGTTGCAAATGTCCGCGACCTTTTTTCGGCGGCACAAAATGCTCTACACGATCAGAAAATAAAATTAAACCAATTTTGTCTTTGTTTTTTTCCGTCGCGTACGCCAGCAATGCCGACAGATAGACAATCACTTCACCTTTGACGTACTTACCCGAGCCAAAATCCGTAGATCCACTGATGTCGACAGCCAGGATCACGGACAGTTCACGCTCTTCTTCGTAGGTCTTGACGTATGTCTTTCCCGTGCGCGCCGTCAGCGGCCACGAGATCGAGCGCACATCATCGCCCGGTACATATTCACGAAAATCTGAAAACGTCATCCCCTGACCTTTGAAATGCGTATGATACTCTCCCGAAAAAATGTTGTTCACCATTTTCTTAGTTTGGATTTCAATCAGTTTTACTTTCTTGAGTATCTCTTTTGGGATCATGCAGGGACTTCGATTTGGGCAAAAATATCTTTGATGATGTCATCTGTTCGGATGTTTTCCGCCTCGGCTTCGTAACTTAAGATCAAACGATGACGAAGAACATGGTAACCGATAGCTTTCATATCTTCAGCCGTGACGTACCCCCGCCCCTTTAGAAAGGCATTGGCTTTGGCAGCGCGAAGCAAACTGATGGTCGCTCGTGGCGAGGCACCGACTTGAATTAAATTTGCAATTTTTCCTAGGCCGTACTTGGCCGGTTCACGCGAGGCCATCACGATGTCCACGATGTAGTTTTTAATTTTTTGATCCACATAGATCTGATCGGCTTTTTCACTGGCACGAAGTAAATCTTCTTTCGTAATGACCGCATTGATTTTGGGTTTTTCATTTTTTCCCATGCGATTCAAAATTTCCAACTCGTCCCCTTTGGTTGGGTACTTGACGTTGATCTTAAACATAAAACGATCCATTTGGGCTTCCGGCAGTGGGTATGTTCCTTCTTGTTCCAATGGGTTTTGTGTGGCTAAAACCAAAAATGGATTTTCTAATTTGTAGGACTGTTCGCCGATGGTGACTTGTTTTTCCGCCATGGCTTCCAGCAAAGCACTTTGCACTTTCGCGGGCGCACGATTGATCTCGTCGGCCAGTACGATGTTGGTGAACACGGGGCCTTTTTTGGGGGCGAACTCGCCCGATTTTGGATTAAAAATCATCGTCCCAATTAAATCCGTCGGCAACAAATCAGGAGTGAACTGAATCCGCTGAAAACCCAGCGAGATCGACTGCGCCACCGAAGAAATCGTCAATGTCTTGGCTAAACCCGGCACCCCTTCGAGAAGAATGTGACCACCCGTTAACAATCCCATCAAAATACCGTCGACCATTTCACTTTGTCCGACGATCACTTTGTTGATTTCTATTTTCATGCGTTCAATGAATTGACTCTCTTGTTTGATCGCCGCATTCAGCGCCAGAATATCTACTTCCATTATTCATCCTCGAATGTGTATGATTTTTAAAATCTAAAATTAATTATGCTTTAAAATCCTGAAATAGATAAATAAAATCCTCACATGATCCCGATGACGCTTTAGGAAATTTTGTTGCCTAAACCTGAGATATTCAGAATAATAAAAATCAATGATGACCCTTTCGAGTTCGACAAAAGTCTGGCTATTTATTTTAATCTCAAGCATTTCCTTGCTATTTTATGGTTACTCAATGCACAGTCGATTGGGTTTGATTTTGGGTTTTTTTGTCTCGTTGTTCTTTAATGTGCTTATTTTCATTTACGGCGATTTTAAATTGTACAATTTTTTTAAATCCATAGAGCTAAAGGGCCAAGACCCTTACGGCGCACTTCGGATGCGTGATGATTTATGCGAAAAATTGAAAATGGAAAAACCAAAGATCCGTATTTACGAGTCACAATCGATCAATTCATTCACGTTGGGTCTGTTTTGGAACTCCTCCACGATCTTTGTTTCCCGGGGTTCGATCCAACATTTGAATTCCACCGAATTGGAGCAAGTTATTTTACTTGGCCTGTGCCAAATTAAAAAGATGGACTCGTTTGCGTTCGGCGTCGTCAGCGTGCTGGCGAATACATTGGCCGGTTTTGCTTATTTATTAGATCAAATTATATTTTTGAAATTTATTTTTAAATCTGAATTGATGTTTTTTTCTTGGCTGATCAAGCCCGTCATCTGGGTCTTGGTAAAATCAGTGGCTAGTTTTGAATCATTCTACCGAAATGACCGACTCTGCTGTGACGTTTTAAAAGATAAACGTCAATTTTGCGAACTTTTGTGGAAACTGGATGGCTATGCGAAGACCATTCCCGACACGATCCCCGAGGGCACGGCGCATTTATTTTTAGTTCACCCCTCAATTCAATTGCAAAGTTTTTTCGAACGTATACACCCGAGTGTGCAACGACGAATTGTCCACTTAATCGGACATAGTCCGTTGTAAAAAAAAGGAGACTTCATGAACGATCCAATCAAAGCTGACTTTTCTTCGTTAGTTTTATCTATTGCCTCTTCAGCAGCGATGTCTCTAGGGCTTGCTCCTGATCAAGAAACGGGAAAGACTCACGTCGACAAACATATGGCTAAATTCAATATCGACCTACTCATGATGTTAAAAGAAAAGACGAAAAACAACCTGACAGCGGATGAAAATCAACTGATGGCCAGTCTTGTTTCCGATTTACAAAATCATTACGTAAAACTATAGCCGACGGCGCACAGTGGTTCTCCCTGCCGTTTGCGGCCGTTTGCAATCGAATCCTATTTATTACCCCCACTCTGTTCCGATCAAAAGTGACGTTATTAAAAAATGTTACCAAAAGACCTTTATCAAATGACGTTTATCAAAAAAAAGTTCGCATAAAAAAAGCGTTCGTACCAAAAAAGTACCCCCCCTCAAAACAAACCATAGACCCAAATTGGGTGGCTTCAAAACGGAACCAAAGCGGGCCGATCCCGAGACCATGGTCGCAATCACTAACGCCCAAAGCTAATTAATTGCTTCCGTTGTCATTTTTCCAAAATTTTATTACTGCATAACCTTGCGCCTCGAATTTGCATTACTAATTTAGCGAAGTGAAGAGGCACTTTTGATCTGGAGGAAATAAAATGAAAAAGTTGTCTGTGTCCTTGGTTGTTTTTGCAGTCTGTTTTTACAGTTTGTTTTCTTTTAATACGGAAGCGCAATTTACTTCGAAACCGCCCCCTCCCTTAAAGTTATCGGACCCCCTTCCGGCTAACTTGTTCATAGAGTTGGCGAAAAACGTGAACCCGACGGTGGTCAATATCTCGACGAGTGCCATCGCTCGGGGCACACGTTTGCGTGATCCCATGATGGAGCTATTCGAACAATTCTACGGTGTGCGTCCGCAGCAGCCGCGCTCGAACAAACCTCAGAAACTGTCACTGGGTACAGGCTTCATTATTCGCGAAGATGGTTTGATTCTGACGAATAATCATGTTGTTCAAGGTGCAGACTTGATTCAAGTGCAGCTAACTGAAAAATCAGACAAACTCTATGATGCGAAACTGATTGGTTCAGATGCGCGCCTCGATGTGGCGCTGATCAAGATTGATGCGGGCTCAAAAATGCCAGCCGCTTCTCTGGGAAGCAGCAAAGATTTGCAGGTCGGTGAATGGGTCGCGGCATTTGGTAATCCTTTTGGTCATGGACATTCTATGACCAAAGGTATCGTTTCCTCGTTGGGACGCGATATTGGCGAAATTAACAAAGTTCCTTTAGTGCAAACGGACGCCAGCATTAATCCAGGAAATTCGGGTGGCCCACTGGTGAACTCAAAAGGGTACGTGATTGGGATGAACCAAGCGATCGATGCGCGCGCGCAGGGAATCGGCTTTGCCATTCCGATTGATGATATCAAAAAGATTCTCCCCGATTTAGAATCTCGAGGAAGCATCCGCAAGGGTTACATCGGCGTATCGCTGGGAGACCTGGATCCTGAAGCTGCGACTCATGTGGGACTCACAGAAGATTCAGGCGGTGCGGTCATCGTCAGCATCGAGCGCGACGGTCCCGCGGCTCGTGCGGGATTAAAACCATATGATATCGTGCTCGAGTTCGGCGCCGAGAAAATCAAAAGCTCAACGGGATTGATGGATGCCGTGGCCGATAGCAGCATTGGCGAAAAAACTAAGGTCGTTGTTTTAAGAGACCGCAAAAAAGTAAATCTAACGATCGAGGTGATGGAGCGACCATCAGATCAAAAACTAGCTCAAAAATTAAACAAACGCGCCAACCCACAACCGGGTCAAAAAGCGCCAAATAATTTTGGTTTTACGCTATCGGACCTGGATGACAGCCTAAAAGATCAATGGGATATTCCTCAAGACGTGAAAAAGCCGATTATATTGACGGTCGAACAAGGAACGATGGCCTCATTGGCAGGATTAAAACCCGGAGACCTGATCTTGGACGTCAACAAAGAGGAAGTCTCAAGCGCCAAGGACGTCTTCGCCAAGCTCGGAAAAAAGGCAAACACCTTCCGAATTGCCCGCGGAAACCGCATTATTGTAGTGACGATTTCGGACTAAACACCAAAACCAGAGTTCCATTGTACTAAAGACTCTCCATAATGAAACTCTGGCAAAAAAAATCCTTGAATTTTAAACCCAATTTCAATACTACTACATAGGTCATTTCTGAATATTGGGGTATCGCCAAGTTGGTAAGGCAATAGATTTTGATTCTATCATTCGGAGGTTCAAGTCCTCCTACCCCATCCAATTGTCAATCTATTCGAACCATTGAATGAAAAAAAAGCCGAAGCGGAATTATCCGCCTCAGCTCTTTTATTTTGTTCTTTCGTAACTTCTTGAAATCGCTTTAAATTTTCGTGACCTTTATCAACGTTTTCCTGTCCAACAAAGTAGTGAATTTTGAAAGACTGCGGCAGGACTTCTACTTTTTTTACCAACCTCCGAATGACCTGATTTCTTAAATCCGAGTTCTGCTCTTTCGAAAGTATACCCTTTAGTGTCTTACAGAAAGACTCGTAACTTTGAAAAGTGACCGGAAGGTCGTTCACTATCCCCCTTGCACGGACTTCCGCCAAGTTTGCTTCCGCCTCGTTTTTTAATCCTTCCAGCTTCTGCATTTGAGCATAAATTGGATCAGGAGAAACACCCTTAGGTAACTTAGACAAGTGCTCAGCAAGAGCCTCCATTTGTTTTGAAATTGCCTTAGCATGTTTCGACAAAGACTCTTCCTCCTTCAAAGAAGGATTCGCTACGTGAAGCTCATTAGCTCTTTCTACAATCTTCCTAATTGCTTCCGGCCTAGTTAACATCCCCATGACCTTTTCAAGAACTATTGGCTCAACTCGATTTGCTAGAATTCTATGAGGTTGGCAGGTGAATATTTTTTTGTTTAGGAATCCTTGCTTTTTTGTAGCCCAACTATGTTCGTAATAAGGTACTTTTCCCGAGTTTCCATGGGCAGACTTTCCAACAAGACTTTGATTACAAGTTCCACAGACACAAAGACCTGAAAGCAAAAATGGAAATCTTTCGTCCAATCGTGACCTAGCTTTGAATCGATTACTCTTAAGCATCCCTTGGACTTTTTCGAAATCACTTTCACTTATAATTGCAGGCCAAACAGCTTTGAAAAACTCTTCTTCACCGTCAGAATTGCGAACAGTCTTCAGACCTATATAGGCTCTATTGGTCAGCATTCTATATAATATCTCGATTGTGAATTTTCCGTTTCTCTGAGGTACGCCATTTTTCCTAAAAGTGCGATTTAGCTGATAGCCTTTACTAGCAAGAATTTTCCCAGCCGCATTGAGGGTTTGTTCTCTAATAAACGTGGCATACGCTTCCCTGACTATTTCGGCCTCGTCTTCGGCGATTTCTAAATGGCCTCTTTTTTCTTCGGACTTTTTGTATCCCCAAGGTATAGATCCACCATTAAACAGGCCTCTCTCTGCCCTCGCTCTAAAGTTATACCGAACTCGTTCCGAAACTTGTTTTCGCTCAAATTGAGCTATGTTTGCCAAGGTCATCAGGACCATTTCCCCAGCAGCACTTGTTGTATCGAATTGTTCGCGCAAGCTCTGAAACTCGCAATCATGCTCCCTCATTAAATCCCAAATTTCGCAAAAATCTTTTATATTACGAGAAAGTCGAGAGAGTTCAGTAACCATCACTAAGGAAATATCGCCTTTAACGATAGACTTTAGAAGTCTTTGCAACTGAGGCCGGTTGGTGTCCTTCCCTGATTTAGCGCGATCAATGTAAACATCAACAACTTCTCCCCAATGCTCTTCAAAATTTCGAAATTGAACATGATGTCTAAGACGCTGCTCCTGACTTTTAATGGAGCCTTCAGGGTTACTTGCCTGCTCCTCTGTCGAAACACGAATGTAAAGAGCGATTTTGTGAGCGGATTTTTTTTGCTTTAAACTTTTTTTGGTCAAGCAGTCCTCCAATGATTTTTATCTGCGTCATTGCAATTTGCAAAGACACTTCGGTTAAGTTCACCGTTCATTGAGTACTGTTGAATTGGGCCAAGCCATTGACCTTGATTACTGCAAAAATGAAAATATAAAACTTCGGCGATTTCATCAAGCAGTTTATCGTAATGCTCGACGGCAACTTCAATCATCTCCGGAGGCGTCGTAACTTCCCATTTCGCCACTAAGCCTCCTCTCCATTTTCTAAGTTTCCAATAAATTGTTCATTTGGATTTAAAGGCACATCAGCTTTTCGAGTTTTTTTTGTCTTTGCGACGGAATCTTTCTTGTCGTCCTTCGTTTTATTCCTTTCTTCAACTATTTTAATATTTATACTTTCGCCTCGAGCTTTAGCTAAAGTCGCAGTTTTCAAAACCCATTTAGCGTGTTCTACGCTATCGTAGAATTTATCCTGAAGAGATTTTAGATCTGCTTCAGATAACAAATCAGGAGCAGAATCCAGGAGCCAATGAACTATATCTGCGCGACTAGCCTTCACTCCTGGTTTGCTTTCATTTAATTGTTCTTTCCAGCGCGACACTTTCTCAAGCATCGCAGGAATGAGCGTAATCCTATCTGGATGCTTCTGTTTCTTTTTACCTACTGTATCCATACTGATTGCTCCTCTATTTCATAGACCCAATGACCTTTGATAAAACGTTTGCCTTCAACTTTATCTTGCTGCCAATATTTCTTAACTTTTGGAGACTTTAGAAATGGAGATTCAGAATCTTCAATTTCGATTCGTTCTGGTTGGGTGGTTGCTGACGTTCTTTTACTACTATTTGCACAACCTATTTGGAAAAAGGCTATATTAATAAAAATAAGAATAATGAAATACAAAAAAAAAGCTTTCTTTATCATGGAAATACCTTTGTGAGTTTGTTGATGAACTAGGAAATTTTGATAAGATTTGAAAATGGAGTAGATTTTAAATAGGTAGCTAGATCGGGATTCGCGGAATCGAACAAATTTTTCGATGAGATTGATTTATAAGGCGTTTTAGAAATATCCAAATGGCACCACCTCCGTCCCGGTACCGACAAAGTTCCCTGAGTTATTTCCAACAATTCGCCAAGTGATTTGCGATTCACTTGCTCAAGCAATGGATAAGAGTTCAATCCATAAGTAATCAAATTAGGTATGGAAAAGAAAACATGCTTAGAAGTTGTAGTCCCCAATCTAGTTTTTATACTACTTAGTATTTTCTCCGCCATTGAAAGCGATGGCACAAACCAAACGACTCTAGTAATGTTTTCCGAGTCCTGATATTGGGTAGCAATAGATTCATATTTTGCGATGGCTTTTAGATTAATCTCTACTTCAATAGCGAATAGTTTTTCAGTGTTAGCATTTCTCCAAATTCCATCTGGTCGTCTAATTAGCTCGAAAGGGAACCATTCAGGTAAGTTTTCAAGATTATGCCTTTTGATTTCCTCATCTGTCAAAATTGACAAGCCACTATAAAGATTCGGCCAACTATCAACGTAACTTGCCGATAAAACGATTAGGTCGTGCAACGGAGACTCAGACCCATAGCCCGGTATTTTCAATTGAGGCATTTGATCTTTCAAAACATTGTATCCATTTACTGATAGTGTCCATGCATAGCCTGAATCCCCAACTCTGACACTTTTAATATGATTCGAACTCTCAAGTTTCAGAAGACGCTGATAGCAAGTTTTTAAACTTGCAGACTCGAATTCCGAAAGCCAGATAGCTCTAGTAGTTAATAATTTATGCTTCCACAGGGTTCTAAAGAGGTTCGCATCTCGGGGAAACATTATTTTCATTTGCTACTCATTTCCATTGCTGAGCTATTTGACACCTTGAACTTCTCGATTAAAGCTTCTGCCTCCTGCGTACTCAAGAGCGGGGTTTGAATCTCTGTCATTTTCGGCCCCTCTTTCCAGATCGCTCTTCCTGGAATAGATGGCAAGTCAGTTGCTCTACCGTTTCCAAGTACGCTAATGCTCGAACTATCATTTTGCATTTGGAAGCAAATGACTCCAACCAAGTTCGCTTTAACTTGAGGATCAAGTGACTTTGAATCCGGACGTTGGGTTGCCACGATCAAATTAATCCCAACGGCCCGTCCTTGTCGTGCGATCAAACTCAATATCCTTCGGGCCTGAATGATTTTTGAGGAATCTGCGCCTCCACCTGCTAAAAACAACTCCGCTATCTCATCTACTACAACAAGTCGTCGACTTCTAAGAAAAGTTCCTTCAGAAGAATTCTCTTTAATATTGGCGATGTCTTTTACTTTGTTCTTTTTTAAAATTTCCATTCTTCGAATTAGTTCTTTCTGCAAGGAGTTTAACTCTTCAATTGCTCTCTCAATGTTTGGGATGACAGAAACTCTCGGTAGCTCTTCAAACAACTGAAATTCCAATCCTCCTTTTAGGTCAATGAGTGTAAACTTAGTGTTTTTTGAGTTTAAATAAAACGTCGTGATTAGATTTCGTAAGAAGGTAGACTTCCCTCCGCCTGTTTGTCCCGCAACTAACAAATGAGGAGTAGAATCCAGATCTCCGGTAACTTCCTTCGATCGTGTAGCTCCGACAAAAAAAGATTTGCTATCTAGAAGTTCCGGATCTCGAAAAGAAACCTTAGTTGGAAGCGTAAGTGATGAATATATAATTTCGACAGTACCTTTAAGTCTGCTCTCCCTGATATCATCAATATATGAGTTTAAACCACTTTCGATACGGTCTCTTGCCTTCACAAAATCTCCCACTGCATAGGATGACCTATTGAGGACAAGCTTATTTGTTTCTTTATCTACAGGATAAATACCAGCTATTGTGGGCACCTTTCCAAAAACATTTCTGAGACCAGCAATTGCTAACGACTCTTCAATTCTCTTTTTTAGCCGCTGAATCTTTGCCCCTTCATACAGCCCCCAAACAATAAATGGAAAAACTAGATATCCGGAAATTTTAATAAATTTTCCGAAACCCGACATGGGATTCAAAATTTCTCCAAACAGCTTTCCCAGTATCAACAGATCCAATTTAGTTGCATGGAATAGGAAAAGTGTCGATGAAGAAAGCAAGATTGATTCGAACGGAATTGTGTTAAATTTAATGGAATGAATTAAACCCCGGACTGGGAGTGACATTGCTTCATAGAACTGAACGAAATTCATTTCACTCAACATTCGTGAATACGAATTCTCCTTTCCCATATTACTTATCCCCACTGAAAAAAATAAATATTGGAGTCCCCGATTCAACTCGTAATGAAACCTTCTGATTTTTTAGATCTTCCATCATATATTTTGCATGATCTAACGACGCATGTGCTGTTCCGTTTAATAGTGCGTTCGACAAAGAGTTATTCTCCACGCTAGCGCCGTTTTGACCCGTTCTTTCTTTTAACCCCTCCGCTACACCTCCAACAAAATTTAGGCCGATTGACGCTCCTAACTTAATCGAATCTGAATTTAGCTTTGATGCCTGCAATCCTACGAGTTCGTCTACGGAATCAATTGCGACAGCACTGGTTTCAAACACTTCTCTTTCATTTACTACTCCTTTGAAAAATTGAATCGAAACTCGGGATTCCAAACTGGTACCCACGCCAACTAAAACTGATCCAGCAGGAATTCTTACGTCTCCATCGACTAAAACATCTTCTATAAGTTTCGCCTTTACGGGACCGTCTGTTGCTGCAGTAACCAACACTGCACGGACCGTAGTCCCTGGAAGAACTTTGTTTCCTCCCGGTCTCGAAATTAAACTTGGCCCAGGGTACACAGTATGACCGCTCGTTGTTCGCCTTTTTTCAACTCTTACTGCCACAGCCTTATACTCTGGAATTGCAATTTGATTTGACTGTGAAGTCGATCCAGACTTCCAAAGCGAAGTTTTTTTTCGTTGTGGTCGATCTGGCTCACCCAAACAAATCGCTAATAGGCCGATAGTCCCGAAAATCAGTGTAACTGTTTTAACTAGTTTTCGATTTAGCACCTTTTTTTTACCGTCTTCTTCAAACAGAACTTTATTAAGTCTTTCTTGGATAGCGTTCATCATTTCACCTTAATGCTCAAAGTGCGTTCAAAACTGTCACGTATAAGTACTATTTCATCTCCCGCAGCATCCGAAGTAGATAACTTGAACGTATAACGGCGGCCTTCCAAGTAGACTGTTAGATTCGACTGGGCAGTTGAATAAAGGGGCGATACGGCTACATCGTTTTCGATATATTCAAGTCCGAAACTGTTCTTCTTTCCCAATATTACTTTCTGTGGTTTTCCAGGGAAGCTCAAAATAGTTCCTTTTGTTGAAACTTTAATGTTTGAGATACTTTCAGAATTGAGTCTCAGTCTCTTTACCTGCGCCCCAAAGGAAAAATTGAATCCAATCAGGACTGACAATAAAACTACGCTTCTATTTATTCTCAGTGACATTTGTACCTTCTTTTTTTAACTCTATTCTCTCAATTATAAGTCCGTAAGGATTTGAATCACTTCTAGATACCGTGGCCACACGAACTTGAATAGTCGTAGGAAAAACGGATTTCAGCTTGTCCACTGACAACACTCGATCAATTTCGACCGACACGTTCTGATCGTTAAATTTAATCTCATTAATTAAAATGCTTTGCCGAACCTTTTTAGCAACTAGCTCTTTGAATTCTGAGATCTTCGCTAAATCCTCTTCTGGCGACAGCCAAATATAGGCTGAGGTCATAGAATCTGTCGAAAACCTAATAGGCAAAGCAAACCGTAAGAACGACTCGATTTCATCATTAGTTCGCTTGTTATCACCCAAGCTCGCCGGAGAGGAATAGCAGCCCCTTTCGATAACCAACGGATTCTTAAAAACCAAATAGGATGTGGTTAGAATTAGTACAAGGCTAAGAATTGATGAAAATAGTAATGAATATTTTAATACTGAATTTTGCTGAGCAGTCTCGGCCCAAGCTAATGGATATCGCATAAAACTCCTTAGTTACTTATTTTTTGTTGAGTCATCTTCTGGACTCATAAATTTGGAAACCGCGCCGCCTACTTTGGAAACGCCCTGATAGGTACTTTTAGATTTGCTGTACGCTGACTTTACAAACGATACTGGGGCCGACATTGTTGCTCCTGCGACTAGTCCGCCAGCAGTACTCGCTAAGGATGCCATGCCGCCGCCCGCAAGGGCACTTACCACAAGCGGTGTAAACAAAAGCGAACCCGCTAAAATCAAATTTAAGAATATTGAAGTTAAAAAATTCACTTCCGCTCCCTGATTAATATCTGAGAGGGCAAAACTCCATAAAAGTGTGGAAAGAACTGTCCAAGTTATTTTCCATAAACCAACTTCAACCAGCGATTTGAAAAGCGCGGATGTGGCACCTGCCGTACTCGGGAAAACGAAAAAAGCGATTAACACTGGTGAAAATACGAACAGAATCGTCCATGAAAAGATCATGAATGCCTGGATCGCATAGACTGAAATGTATAGAATGAAAAATGAAAGATACGATAGAATTCCAATAATCGAATCCTTAAAGCTAACCCACGACCACGTGAGCGTTTCTAACTTGTCGCCCATTTTAGCCAAAACAAGTTTGAAATTGTTTAAGTCCCCCAATTGTGAGCAAGCAGCGTCTACCAAATCAGCGAATAGATTTGAAATTTCAGGATAAGCATACAATAAAACACAAGCAATCAATGTACGCCCAATCAAAGTAGCAAAACTAGGTGTGCCGCCCAAAGGAAACTTAAAATACTCGACGAGTACTGCGGTAAGAAGGAAAAAAGAAACAAGAGGAAAAAACCAGGAAAAGAATATTGAATGAATTGTTCTGGCTTGCTCTGAAAGCCACGCTATATCTGTAAACATTCAGACCACCTTTCAAAATCTTGGAATCGAAAATTGAGGCTGTTGATTTTCCATCGAACTCTTTAGATCTTTCGTCAGCTTCAAAGTATTTCTAGTAAACTCTTTGTCCTTTTTGTTCTGAATAGATATGGTCATCGCCTGCATTTTTAGCGCAGTTGCCTGAGCCCGCAATGATTCGTTCATTACGTGTAAAAGCACTCCTAAACTCTGTGCGGTTAACTTCTGCGCACCTCCAGGCGAGACTCTATGAGAAAAACTCTTGATATCCTCTCCAATTTGATCGATTTGCTTCGTATATTGGAAAATACTGTTGTTCATTGCAATAGCCTCTGCAACCTGAACATCAGCGTCTTTCTGCATTTTCTGATCTGGCGAATTTGAAACTATTCCGTAAATTCTCTCCAATTGTCTGAGCGCTTCCGCAGAATTTTGCAAGTCTCTATATAGACCGGGATCGATATTCGGCTTGATGGTCTTAAGTAGAAACATCGAGTCGTTAATTCCCCGATTGATGTCTCTCAACAATCCGAGAGTATCATTTCCAGATTGAACAATTTTGCGCATTTCGGTGTACTGCCGAATTGATTGCTCCAGAATTTTAAAGAGTACGGCATTTTCTTCGCCGAACATGCTTGCCGAAACTTTCTGTGAAACTGAAAATAGTATAAGAATTACTATCGCAAATCTTTTAATTTCCATCGCCCTACCTATTTTTCTTTTTTAGAAATCGAATTTAGGACGCCAAAAGGCATCTCTACCGAAAGTGACTCAACGATTTTCGACAACGAATTATCAGGACTCTCAGATTGAAGTTTTTCAAAGTGAGCTACATCCCTCGGGTCAGTTGTTGATATCCAATATTCAGCCGGTGTAGGCTCGAAAGCTATTACGCTTCGATTTCCCCCTGAAATTAGAAATGCTTCAGAAAACTTACCTCTGTCCTGATAAAGCGTGGATACTAGTTGCGCTTCTGTTTCGTTCAGTTGCAGCACCTCAGCCAACCGTTTCTGATTCGCACCCTTTTGCATTAACACGATTTTGGTTCCAGAATTTGGCAAAATTGCATTGGCAACTTTACTTCGGGCGAAATCGTCAATGTCCTGGGAAATCGCGATTACACCGGCGTAATATTTTCGAAAGGTTCTAAACACGTTTCCGATGAAATGGCTACCAGCTTCATTCTCAAGTATTTGCCAGCATTCATCGAACAGGAGCATTTTTTTTCGTCCCCGATCTTTCTGAACCTCTCGCCAAACTAAATCAGTAATAAGGAATAGAGAAACGGCCTGTAAATCGGGGACGCTGTCTAATCCTTTCAAATCAAAAGAAATTAAATCGCTTTTTAGTTCGATATTAGTTTTCCTATCGATAAACTTTCCGTAACTAGAATTTCCGGTCCACGAGTTTAAAATTCGACTTAGACGTCTAATATTGCTTTCCGAGTGTTCGCCCAATAATGTTTTCAAGTCTGAAAGAATTGGATTCGCGTTTTGCTCGTAACATTTCAAAATACATTCCTCAAGTAACGCTTTATCCAGCTTGCTTAGGCCACTAGTTTCATTTTCTTTCGTCATAAGTTCTATTAAGTTGACTAAGTATTTAACTTTTTCACCAGTTGGGGCAGTTTCGCTTTCAGAAAGATCAAATGGATTGATACTTAGGTTCATATCTAATCCAAGTTGAACTGATTCACCGCCCATTAATTTGCAAAGTCTTCCGTAAGAATTACCAATGTCTACGATGTAAATCCTCGGAGATTCTTTCAACAATTGAAGAAGAACTAAGTTCGCACAAAAGGATTTTCCACTACCGCTACCACCGCTAATTAACACATTATGATTGGTTAGCTCTGTCGAAAAGGGGTCGAAACTTACAACAGAACCTAACCTAGAGCGCAAAAGTACGCTGGGAGACGAATGTCCTCTCCATGGGCCGTACACAGGCAGAAAATCGGATAAGTTAGTGGTTTTGATTTTCTTTTTGCGTTCATTGGCTTTTGCATTTGGAACAGCAATCTCATTAAAAATATCAAAGGCAGCTAAAGTTTCCTGCATAGCCTCGCCGCCAGCAAGCTGACGCACCTTCGAAAGTGTTTTTGCCACCTGGGAATCCAGGTCGGTCTCACTTTCGCTTGTCAATAAAACCTGCAAGCTGAAGTTAAAAACTTTCTCCCCTTGAGAAATTAGATCTGCTAGCAGACTTTCAATTTCCTGAAGCTTGGCCTCACTTTCAAGATCGGCGACTCCATTTCTTTTTCCTCTCGCAAGTGAGTATGCAATTCTTCTGTCTGACTGGAGGGATTCAAATTCCTTCTGTTGATCGGGCACATGAATTGATAAGAACAGCTTAGAATTAAAAGGAAGTTCTCGTAACACTTGAGCCATAGCCGCGAACGTCACGTCAGGGAATGACTTTAAGCTTACTACTCGATAGAAATTGCTTCCCATGCAAAACCCTTTTTCAGTTGTCTGAACATCCGAGAAAATGAGGTTAGGCACAATAAACTCAGGATCGTAATAACCCATTGGCAGCTGCTTAGATCTTTCAGGATTCCACTGAGTATAAATCTGCTCTAAAATCTGCGCCTGGCTCAAAACGTTTGCTCGGAATCCCATTTGAATTAGATTTCGGGTGATACTTTCTCTTAACTGTCTTGTTTGATTTACCTCGGCCTCAAACTCATTTTCTGCAAGTGCAGGAAAAAGTTCCGGTTTCTTTAGCAGACTAGGCCCGTTCTCAAGCAAATGTTTAGACGGTCTTCTAACAAACAATTTCAGTCCATGAAAAGGTACAAATCCATTTAGGTCGTGGTTGCGCCATCGGCGCAGTCGAGATCCTAAAAGCACTTTAACTTCCTCATTGATGCATGAATTAGCTAGCTTCTCGTGTTCAGAGAATATCGATTCATTTCCAGGTTTGATCTCTTGTATGAATTGAAGATCCAAATGGGGAGGTAAACTATTTAAGAACTGATCTAAACTGTAGGCCAATTCGTTAATCTGATCAGCGGTCCATGTGCTAACGTCAATATAGTTAACGTCCAAACCAAAACCAATTGATCCATCTTTAAATACAACAAAGTCATCTTCAAAGCCCCATAACTGTATTTTTTCAGCAAGATTTCCACTCATATTTTATTTTCCTTTTTTCTAATTTTTGGCGGAGCTTTCCAGACTTTCGGATCTTGAAATGCACTGAAGCTCGACGGAGAAAATTGATAGCGAATCCAATGAACTAAATAATTGTCTGGCTTTCCTCTCTTCCCGTAATAAAGGATCAATGCCAATGAAGCAGATGGAATCCAAACCAATGGAACTTTCATGCTTGTCGAACCAAAAATGAAATTTAGGACTGAAATTGAAAGGAAGACGGCAAAGAGATCGAACACCTCAAATCCTAAAACCTTTAACTTTTTATCTAAGCATTTGCTAATTGGCGAAACGCGTACACTCACAACAACTCCATAAGTGAGGTAGGTAAACCTACCTCCAAAACTAATTTACTAATCCACGAATAAAATTAACGATACTTTGGCTACCAAAGCCTACAAATGCTCCAATGATAGCTAAAATTAAATGTGACCGAGCGGATGGAGATCCCATCACGAATGAAAAACCCGCGAATACGAGCCCCAAAATCGCTACCAAGGGCAAGATGGTCGATACTAATTTATCCTGCACGTTTGAAAGAGTAGACTCGACACTTGCCAACGCAAGTTCGGGAAAAAAGTAAAATAACCCAATGCTAAGAAGAAAGACCAATTTTTTATTAAATTTCATGTAAACCTCCACTAGACCGGAAACAAATTCATTCGGATTGGAGACCCAAGAATTGGAATGAAGATTTCGATATTTGCACTGTTGTTAGAAGGTAGCTCAGCCCAACCGACTGGATTTCTAAATGTGCCATTTTCTGAGCCTTTGGTGCTAAATACTGTGTAATTGTTATTTGAGTTTCTGTTTTTTACTAAAAAGAAATACTTTTCAAACAAGAACAGCTTAAGAAGATAGTAGTCATTCCCATCGATAAGAAGTGAATACCCTACTGTAGAACCTGGCTTCAGATCTTGTTTAGATTCATTTCCACAATATAACTTGAACTTAAGCGCATCATGATTTTGCAAATTGTTTACTCCACTAGGCTTCATAAATTGTCTCTCCAGTATCTGTTCTAATTTCTACTAGTTGCCCCTCATCGAAAATTAGCGAAACGACTTCGCATTCAAGTTCTCTGTTTGTTTCTGTCCTAAATAGATCACCAATACGTTCTGATGCCTCATCAAATATTTCTGAGTGGTTATAGTCGTAGAATTCAATTGAGTTATTTCTTTTTCGATTTCCATTTAGTGAAGCCATTTCATCCTCATTGTTTTTTCATATGCCATTCTTAGCTCTCGTCCATCAGTTGGATTTTCCAAAATGGCGGCTTTGGTCGACGGTTCGTATTTCAAAATTTTAGTTAGTTGTGCTATCAGTTGCTTGAGCATGCAAAATTCCTCCAACTAATTTCAATCTATTGATTAGTTTAATCGCCTCGACATTTTTGGATTTATTTTTGATAGGTTGAATACTAACATCTGTTTCAACAGAATAATTACAGTGAACACAATATGAACTCAGTGCTGTCGTCATTGTGTAGCTTTCGCATCTTGGACAAATCTCCATAAAACTCCCCTTTTGTTTAGAGAGGGAATCACCTCCCTCTTACCAATTTAAATTGCAAGGGATTGACCAAGTGTCTGAGAAAACTTAACTTACTGATTTCGTTCAGGGATATTTAGAACGGAATATTTTTTCGATAAAAACTAAAACGAAGGTCCGTTTATTTTTAAGCTAATTTGGAAACTAGTAAACGCCATTCCGTTTATCGAATAAACGCAACTTCGTTAACGGATATTTATGATTTTTTGAAAGGCAAATGCGGGTTTTCCGCTAGAAGCATCGACAATTTTATTACCAGTGTTCCCAAAAATTTTATTGGCTACAACGATTGAATAATAGTTAGTCTCCTCGACTACAGCTTCAATATAGAATTCTTTTAAATTGTTTCGTTTGAGCCCCACTTCAAGTTCACTGATGCCAATGGAAACCGCTTCTACACCCAAATTTTGTCCACGGGAAGACCGTGAGACTGCATATCCAATGTTAAAGCAGACTAGACCGCTAATTGGCTGTGCCATTGCAAATATAGAAAGAGCTAGCACTTTATTTGAAATGATTTTCGCGTAGCTATATCTTGATTGTCCCGCTGGTGTATCGAATATTAACTTATAATTTTTCGCAAGTGCACAATTCTGAGAACTGAGCTGATTAAACCGACCTTGATCAATTTCATTTTGTAAACTCGACAATGCATCCATGGGATTAGGCATTGATTGCATTAGATACCTCTCATTGCTGTTTAGATGAGGACCTTAGGAAAAACCTTGAAACCTCCAGAAGTTGCTGAAGTAATAATATCTTTATCAAGAAATGATGATGTAGCAATTGTAGACTCACGCTCTAGACCATATTTTTTTATGACAGCGGCACCAGTATTTGTTCCGTCCAAATGGTAATCAAAAACGAACTCTAGTTCGTCTTCATATTGCCCACCACTTTCAAACCAGTTCTCAAATTCGGCCGCTGCTTTAAAACTCAGACAATTTTCGCTTCTCAACTGATATTTGGAAATCCAACGATCCAACATTGCGGTGTCATCGTCCAGGAAGACAATTTTTTTGCTTTCGCTAAAGTTAATACGTGAGGTGAACCAAATTGGAGTTTCGCATTTAGGAAGCCTGATAGAGATAGATGTACCTTTTCCAACTTCCGACTCAATACTGAAACTACCATTCCAATGCTTTATCGACTCTAGAGCGAAATGCAAGCCGAGCCCCCTCCCTCCAGATTTTCCGTTAGAGAAACCCTTTCTTCCTATATTTGGTAACAGGCTTTCCTCTATGCCTTTTCCTGAGTCAGATACTTTCACTATGATCGAATGATCATCATTGAAAATTTCCATTTTTAAAGTTTTAGTCAGATTACCGTCCATAGACTCTATGGAGTTTTTAAAAATATTTGAGATATGCCTTTTAAAATCCGCGGGATTGATTTCGACGAAACAATCTAACACATCTTCTAGCCCAGATATCTCAAACGTAAGACCTTCCCTAGATGAGAATTCTGACCTTTTTTGATAATACAAATCCTTTAGAAATGGAGCAACTGGAACTTTCTCAAAATCTCTATCAATTGCCGACTCATTTGAATACGCAGTAGCAGTATCAGCATTCTCCTCTAGGATTCTTTTGTCTAGTTTATCGGTCTGTGCAAATAACTGTCTAATACTCTCAATAGACTTTTCAATTCTTAAATATAAATCTGCATCGTATCTCTTTGTTTGCAAAGATATTCCAGACAATGCCAAAAGCGGTGAATTCACGTCGTGAGAAAGTCTCTTTAACAGATCAGACCTTAAAACTTCTCTTTTCTTTCTTTCAATTGCATTCACTTTAGCTGTCAAAGACATTAGATAGGTTACAAACAAAATACCGAATGCTAACGTAATTAAAAAAGACCAAATTAGAAAATCCGATGATATCTCGTAGAAAATAAAAAGACCATTCTTGCCAGGTAATTTTGCAAATACTAGATTAGAAAGAAATCCGTTTCTGACAGAAACGATTGAGTCGCCGACGTGGTATTGCTCTGATACGAATTCTTTTGATAGTGGCTTTTGTTGAACACCTATTGAAAATAGGTGCCTGCTTGGATTTGCCTGGTCTACAAGGACTACAGATTTAATATAAGGTGATTGGTTCAAAAGTCCTTGGTTTTTGAAAATTGCGGAATGTACCTGCCCTTCCTGTAAGTTTACAATCTCGCCATAGTACCAAGCTTTGACAATTTCTTCTCCTGTAATCAATAGGAATCGATCAAAGAGCAGATATAGAAACGGTGCGAGTGAAAAAATCGCGGTCACAAATACTATTAATGTTCGATTCTTCAAGTTTAAAGACATAAACGCTCCAACTCACCGTCAACAAATGGTGGCTGATTCTCGAAAAGACATCGGTGTACGTAAATAAGCTTATTAAACTCGCGAGAAGGAATTTCTTGATCAATTTGAAGATTCGGCAAGTCTACTTTGTTTGTTCCCGACTTACCAAGTCTTTCAAGTACTAAATCATTTCCATGGCCCAATCCAAAATACATTAGTCGCTTTTCATAGAAGGTGCTGGCAGGAAAATTTTGGGCAATACCTCTTTTTAAAGCTATTCCATGCCTAATCAATTCCGAAAGTCCACGACCGAAAGTCTTTGATTCTTCGCCCTTCCACCCTGCCGCTCCACCAGACACAAAACCGAAGTTGCTTATTTTAGCAATTAATACCTGTACGTTAAGGGTCAAATCTTTAACGAAAGGCTCAATAACAAAAAACTCTTCCACGTCACAAAAACTCGTAAACTCTTTTAACGAATTACCATTTGAAGCAAGATAACCTGTAGCCAAATCTTCAATTTGATGTGCCTTGTGTCCAATATCACTATCGTCCCACCAGTGAGCCCAAACATATCTTTCTACTGCCTCAAGATAAGCATTGTCTCTTGCTTGCGCTAATGCATTTTCGATATGTATAGGAAAAGCCGCGATACCATCCGAATGTAGTCTGTCACAGGCGGGGTGACGATTTAAAATTCCTTCTTGAAAAACCGCCCTCTCATAAAACTCTACTAGTGCTTTTGTTATAGCAAGTTCTGGGTCAACATCCACGCCAGCACAAGCGTCATTGCACATTAGTCCTTTAGGTCTTTGTTTAAAAGTAGAAACGAAGTTTAATTCTCCAAAATGCGAAATCTCAAGCGCAGGCTTCAACAAAGCTAGTCTATCGATTTTTTCTAATAACGCATTTGAGATTTGCTTCATTTCTATTCCATATCCCCAAACAAATGCCAAGGAGACGGACTCGTAATTCCCTGTGGTCTTTTCAGAACCAAATCTTTGTTTTTTGAAGCATAAAAACGTCGTATGTGAGAGTAGACGCTTAGTTTCGAGTCGGCGAAAAGATAATTATTTACGCTATCAACTATCTGGTCGTTCACTTTTCCCTCACTGACAATCTTCTGAAGTTGGGACTGTAACTTCAGATCGTTCCAAAAATGCTTTAGGCCCTTGTGCAAGTTTGGTGTAAACAACATTTGGATGTCCCCGGTTGGGTCCATGGCCCAGAAGCCGGTGCGCGCATAGGCAAATGTAGTTTGATTCGACAAGAAAGCTTCAACTTCCTCTTTCTTATTACTAAATTTTTTCGGTCCATCTATTGTAAGACCTAAATCTTTAGCGGTTTTTAATATTGTTTCCACAAAGATATTTGGGGTCGAGCCTTCAAAACCCCAAGGTACTTTAGCTCCATTCAACTGCTCTAAGCAAATTTTCTGATTCGAGTCTAAGCTACTTTTCAGCTCTTCGATAGTTTTATAGCCTGGAACAAGTTTTGTAAATATACTCGCTTCAGCAGGTACTTTATAAAGTTCCTCGAAATTCTGACGAAATCTATCGGCGAAAAGCAATCGGCACCCGGGACTATTGAATGGGGGAACTTCCGGATTAATCTGCAACACAGTAAACCATGCTGCCGGCGTGTAGCTGATTTCGAATTTTCCCTGAATCGAATTCAGTTCAGTTGGTGAAAATTTAGACTCGCTACTTAAAACTATTGTAGTATTATTTTTATTTACGGAGTCTTCAAATGCAGTTTTCGCATCTGCATATATGAATTTGATCAGAGCGGGGGATTTTTCAGTATCAATCGTATTAGGCTCTTTGCTTTTTTCAAATATTACGGAATCACCGTTTTCCGAGGCAATCTGATATAAACCGCTGGTTGGAGTCTTTTCGCATTCAATTTTATTTGTGGCCGGATTCACGCACTTTCTTGGAATTACACTAAAAATTTCCAAGCAAAATCTGAACATTGGATGTGGGTAGTCTTCTTTCAATTTAATTTCGATTTTGTTCCCGCTTACCGAGATCCCGCTTGGATAAGATTTTAGAGGAGTTTGCTGAGTCAACCAGGTATCAATTCCCTCAATCAGTTTAATTAGTGGGAACTTAGGTCTTGTGAATGCCATCCGTGATACCGAAAATGCAATGTCGTCTGCCGAAATTACAGAACCATCAGAATATTTCAGATTGTCTTTTACGACCCAGCGAATTGTTTTTGCAGATTGATCATATTCAAAAGACTTAAGGAGTCTACTGCCTAACGTATTGTCTGCCGTTATTTCTACAGGAGTTGAATATACCATTCTTGCAACTGGAAGATTTTGTGAGCTGTCACCATCTAAGGGATCAAGGGACACATATTTTCCAGTTTCTGTAATTACTAAAGTAGCCACGTTCAAATCCTTTTCTTTATTTATTCTCTTTGCAATGACATCAGTTACAAACAGGAGGGCCGTGATTCCAATGCCAAATTTCAAATATGCCTTTTTCATTTGTTATGCCCGCCACCTAACCATTCTTGAGTTGAGAGCACCATTACGTCAACTGGCACCACGCGAATATCAAAACCATAGTTTAACAATTTGGCAATTGAACTCATAATTGATTCATACTCTTGATTAGTTAAAGTAACCCTAAAAGCCTTCTCAAGGTCTACCTTTTTGGCATTTAGTACCTGATACAGTTCAATGCCATTGTTTTCATATCTTTTTACTAATTCATTTACGATTACTTCAACTTTGTTGACTGATACTGGATAGCCAATTTTAGCCTTACCGGTTAGAACAAACAAAAGTGTCGCTAACACTGCCGTAATTTTAGTTTTGATTGATTTCATTTAATTCTCCCATTTGCTTTTCAATTTCGTTATTCTTAAAAATAATTCCGTAAAACTCCAGTTTGTCCCTTAATGTCGACGGAGCCATATCCATCCTGTTCAATGCAGCATCTCTTACAGATTTTGCTTTGGATAAGTGATAGAGATAATAATTTTTTTCGAGTTCGTGAATAAAGGTAGACATTTTCTTATAGCTCATTGTGAAATCGAAAAGGCTTTCCGATTTCGGTGTCTCCGAAGACTCGAATATCTCTGAAGGCAAATGTTCAGGTGTGATCTCAGCGTCTTCTACCAGAATTGTTAACTTCTCTATCAGGTTTTCTAATTCTCTTACATTCCCTGGCCATTGATACTTTTCCAATTGAATCATAGCAGCAGGGCTTATCGTTTTATCGGATTTGAATTTCTTCAAAAAATGCGCACAGAGAATATCGATATCATCAGTCCGTTCGCTCAACTTCGGAATATTCAGTTCCAATACATTTAATCGCTGATACAGATCAAATCGGAATTTTCCAGACGATATTCTTTCTTGTAAATTTACGTGGGTTGCGGCCACTACACGAACGTCGATTTTTATAGATTTGTTAGATCCGACAGGCTGAACTTCCCGTTCTTGTAAAACTCGCAGTAGTTTCACTTGAAGATCCAATGGCAGGTCTCCAATTTCATCTAAAAAAATTGTACCGCCATTTGCCAATTCGAATGCGCCCTGCCTAGAGCCAGTGGCACCAGTAAAAGAGCCTTTCTCGTGTCCAAATAGCTCACTTTCAATTAATGTAGGCTGGAATGCGCCCATGTTTCTAGCTATAAACGGACCGTTCTTTCTAGCACTTAGAGAATGAATACTTTTTGCGACTAATTCTTTCCCAGTGCCGGACTCTCCTCGGATCAGAACTGTCGCCGAATCATTTGAAGAAACCTTTGATATCATTTTCGCGAGATTAGCCATTTTCGTTGAGCGAGAAATAATTCCGATTCCTTCGCAAACAGACAAATTGTCGTTCAAAGTCTGAGATATATCGACAGGCTTATTTGTTGCTTTGTATTTTTTAAGAAGATTCAGAACACGTTTCTGGATGAAAGTCGCAGGACTGCTTTTTTTGATATACTCAACAATAGGCGTTCCAATGAATTTGATTGGGACCTCAATATCATTTTCACCGGAAAAAATCGCAATTAACTGATTCTTGTTAATTTTCCAGATATCCTTCGTTAACGTGAACCCATCATAGTTTTCATGGTTAAGATTGTAGTCACAGAGTACAAGAGCAAATCGCTTAGGATTGCGAGCAATAAGGCCCAAAGCCTTCTCAGGTTGTGTATTGAATGTTACATTGATATCCGCAAGTTCGCCTAAAATCTGAGTAACAGATTCTGCATCGACAACATTATCGTCAATTACCAAAATTTCCAGATCCATACTTCCCCCTACAACCAAGTAAATTGCAACAGGCGAGCCACATCTAAAAAATCAGTTGGAAAACGATCAAAACAATATCAAGTATCTGAAAACCCAAGTAGATATCAATTCCCCAAACTAACCACCCGATTTCAATGAAACTTCACTGATGAACGGAAGTCCGTTATACCACACCAGGTACTTTTACTCATGTAGATTACGGAAATCGCAGAGAAATTTGTGATCTTGATTTTAAATTGAGTTGAATTGAAAAAAATTCATAAACGTCTAACTAAACTAAGAAAGTTTAATGGAGTCGCTAATATCTAATGAAGAAATTGTTTATAGAACCTTGAAATTTCACCTACAACTTAATCAGCGACAACTACCTATTCAATTAAGCAATCATCCCTTAAAGTAGTTTCAATCTCTAAAACTTCAAGCCGGTATTGTTCGGCGTAGGCCTCGGGACACTTACTTACAATTAGTTTAAGTTCGTCTAGTAGTTTTTGAAAATCTAAATTGAGATCCTCGTAATGCCAAAAATGTTTTACCTTCTTCGCGAGGTCTACTCGCTTGATATGGTATTCTTCGAGAATGTTCATAAATCACTTGGAACAACCTTATAAACAAATTCAGGTTTGTATCCAGTCATAGGCCCTCTATCATTATCTAAGCCATCTTCCAAATAAGTCACATTGCTAAGTTCCAAACCCTGCCCCGCCAATGCGTAACCAATATATTTATATCCATTTCCCATTCGACCTTGAATATAAGCATCGGTATAAACGCAATCGTTAATTAACTTCTCTAAATCAGCTTTTTCACAGTAATAGAAATTACCAACTTTTTTCCAAAAGCTATGCTTTGGCTGCCTCGGTCTATATTCTGGTCTACGAGTCATTAGCCAGCCTCACATGTTATTTCATTTAAGAATAAATTTGATTTGAAAAAACTGAAATTGGAATCAGTCTGAACTTGAAAAATGAGACCAAGACCCTTAAAAAGATATAAGTTATCTTTTTGCTCAATTGATATAACAGATTCAAAATCAAACTCGGTTTTAATAAGATACTGGAGTAATTTGGGCCTTTGTTCTAAAAATATTCTTTTAAGACTTATATATTTCGATTTCATATTTACCCCTTTTTAAAAATTTTCTAAGTGTTCGTCTAAGCTCATCATCTTTACTAAATTCATTAAAAAAATCTTTCTCAGTTCTAAGAATTGAGACTACGTAATCCCAAGAAACTTTACTTGCCTTAAGCTTCTTCTCATTTAATTTTACTTCTGAATCGGCAATCCGAACTAACTGATCCAAATGTTCCATAAGCGGACGCTCATACTTGCGCATTGCCATTGTAACCGTCCTGTTCTCAAATCGAACCTGATAAGCCTTCCTTTGAAGTCTTTTAAAAAATTCTAGTAAAAGCTTCCATTCTTTTGGCTCCATACTTAATATGTAAATTATGTGTAAATTAAATTCAAGATGGTTTTTGTTATTTGACCACAATGGTCGTTAAAAATAGACCTCTAGACAGGCCAGGCTTTATTTGCCTTGTTGTTCTGGTAGAATGTAAACAATCAAAGGAATCCGAATGTGCTACTCAGCTCTCGTTAAGCAAGAAGTCAAAGAACTCAGCATGTCTTTTAACGTCAGAATGGACGAGCAGCTAACCTTTGATATGTTTACTAAACGAGACCAAGGGGAAAACATTACTGTTCCCAAGGCATTTGAACGGAATTTTAAGAATCCGAAAACTCCAATTGAAAAAGAAATATGGCAATTAATTGAAAAACACTTCACAGACCACATTTCACAATTGGAATCTGAATTATTTGAACAAAAGACAAAACAAAATAAAGCTAAAGAAGCTTTGAATAAGAAATCTACAAAGACTGCCCAAAATAGATATGAGGTAGCAGGTAGGCAAATAGAAAGAATTTTAAAGAGAATTGAAAAGGTAAAGGATAGGACCGAAAAGGAAGGCGATTCTCGAATTTTTCCACAATACTACGCACCTGTCATAATTTTAAAGGACGGCAAACGAACTTTGGTTCCCATGCGATACTTACTTAGACCGAACGGAATGAAACCCAGTTTTGATAAGACTTATAACACTTGCTATAATGCAAGAAGAGACAACTTAGCAGGCTTTTGGAAAAAACAGTTTGGGACCAATCATGGGGTAATCATCGTCGAAGCTTTTTTTGAAAATGTAGCTAAGCACGATTTTGAAAAACGCCAATTGCGCGAAGGCGAAGAAGAAGAAAATCTAATTTTGAAGTTTGAGCCAAAGGGTATGGAATATATGGTTATCCCGGTAATTTGGGATAAATGGGTAAACGAAAATGAGGAACTTTACAGTTTTGCACTCATTACAGACGAGCCTCCTCCAGAAGTTTTAGAAACAGGTCACGATCGATGCCCTATTTTTCTGAACGAATCAAGAATAGATGACTGGCTGAATCCAGTAGGTAAAAGCCAAATGGAATTGTTTGAAATTTTGGATGATCGTTCTAGGCCATTTTATAAACACGCCTTGGCCGGATAAGTTAGATAATTCTACTAATCAACTCTATAAATAGCTAAGTACAAACACCAAGCACCAACTATTAAAGAGCCCAGAGAAGAAATTGTAATTAGCGACATCAAGAAACTATCACTAAATATTGAAATCTTAAGAGAAATTTCCGGAGTAATAGAAAACAGTTTTTTAATGAAGTTCCTTGATGGATATAAAAGAGAAACTATCATGAACAGCAAAGTTTGGAAGATAAGCGGAAAACATAGACTTTTTATATTGTCTGTACCAAGTTTATAGAATTTTTCCTCTGAACTCTGGGTAAACTTAAATTTCGATAAATAAATTACACCGCCTCCCAAAGCGAATAGCACCGCCCAGACAACTTGAAGCGACATTGACAAAAAAACGGAAGTATCGATCTCAAAATCTATGCTCCAGAGCAATAGCCACAATAAAAACGGGGCAATAAAAATAAAAACTACAAATTTATTCTTCATTGTTATCAATTCTTTTTAAATTACTAAAAAATGCACTTCTTTGCTCGCTCCACATTTTCCCACTATCATTAAAGTTAGCTGGGTTCACTGTACAATCACTTGTTAACTTGGCAGAATTATATAGCGCATTTTCTAATTCTCCGTTTGCTGATTTATACTTAAATGAGGTTTCATCTGCAAATAAATAGTCCTTGTATTCTTTCAAAAAACTTTTCACGTGATTTTTGTCAGAATTCTTAACTTTCTTATCGTCTAAGCTCATCGAAATTTTAAAAGACTTAACAGGCAGATCATCTATCTTAATATCATCTTTGTTTAATCCAAAAAACGCGGACATCATCGACTCAGTAAGCTCTGCAAATTTTTTATTCTCGGGTTCAGGAACGTAATCTTCAGCTAAAGCGCTTATCTTGAGTTTACTTGGCTTAGCAAACATAAACGTGGCTTCCTTCATGTTCTTATACTGTTGATTGAGAATTTCTTCAAAATTTTTCTTAGGCACCGGAACTATTTTAATTCTTAAATTATCAATATCTTGGCCAAGCCCCATAAAGGAACTGCTATCTATATGAAGCGAAATTAGCGCTTTTAAAAGTGGAATGACCGTCCCAGCGAAACACTTATTATCTAGGATAATTGTATTGTAACTAGGAACAATAGTAAAATGCAGCCTAATATGCCTGTATTTACTTCCATCAATTTCAATATCTTCAACATTAGAATTTGACTCATCGTAAGTTTCAAACTTTTCCTGGTCTCGATAAACAAAACCCAACTCGAAATGAAAAAAGTTTTTCGATTTTTCAGTTTTTTGAACTATATCGTGAATGCCAACTTTCTGATATTTTCGACTAATTGTCGGTGAGAGTTCAACCAATGTATCCTTAAATTTCCTTATCTTCCCTAATTCCTTTTTTAAAATGTCTTCTAAATTTGTAACAGGGTAAGCCCGTCGCACTTCTTTGTTGTTGGGGTGAAAGAACCGACCTAAATAATTGATTTTTAATCTTGAAAATTCGTTTTTTCTCATTCTTGCTCACATTTGGTATTGAAGTAATTTACTTTATTGTGATTTGACATCCTGAAAACCGTCAAGGCAATACTCTTATATCAAAATTCCTTCACTTCAACTCAACTATTAAAGTAACAGTTAATTTTTTTTCCAATGACACCATGCCGTTTGACCAATGAGGCCCGGAGGCGATAGAAAATTTAACGGGTCTGGGAAGGCCTGCCGGTCGCGGCTGAAATGCTAAGGTGAATCTTCCTACACAATCATTAAAGGTTTTTTACAATACAAACTTTTTAAGGACTGTACTTTAAGGCGACCATAAGAACGAATAGTCCGCAAAAAAAGGATGTACTTATGAAAGAACCGTCGAAAGACCAAATAAAAGATCGTGCGAAATTTCTTCGCCAAATCTTAAAAGAAAAGCACAATATCGATTTACCTCACGGGCACGCATTAGAAGCACTTGCGAAAGTATTCGGTTTCAGTGATTGGAATACGGCCTCAGCAATGACCGACAAGGGCACTTCTGAATCTAAGGTAGAGTCTGCCATAGTAGAACCAATTCCAGCAAAAGAAAAACCGGTAGCTGCTAAACTTCAAAAGGCAGGAGAACTAGCGGATTTTTTCAATTCGTTTGACCGAGAGAAACTTGTTTTTGTTAATGAATATAAAGACTCCTCTCCGAATGATAAAAATCCGAAGAGTATTTCTGATTTTTTGGCAGGTACAATGACATCGGTCTGTTCCCTTACCTATGATTCGGAAATCCAGGTGGACTCCGAAATTCGATTGGAACTGAATACAGAGTCCGAAAGGAATTTTCAGCTAAATGACTTCGGGAAAAGTGCAACTCAGTCTTTCGAGCGAACTGGTGCGGGCCGCTCTCAAAGGAGAGTAAAATACTTGAGTCTATTCAGAAGTTTTTGGACACAATAGAATTGTCTTGATCTGATCGTCTCTGCGCTTTTTGCGTGGAGACGACTTATTATTAAGTTTTATCAATATTTAATTTGTCTACTTTTCCTGACCCAAACGGAATAAACAGCAAGTCCTAATATCACAAACGATACTGACAATACTATGAGCTTTGTGAAATCTTGCGTGGAAGGCAATAGCGCTCCAGCACCATATAATCCCAACGTAGCAATTCCCGTAAGAGCATTAGCAAATCCATTCACCTCTCCTCGCACTTCAGGCCTTATGCCAACTTGTCTAATCTGCATTTCGCCTAAGCTAAAGCCATAGAGTCCAATTCGAGAAAGGAGAATTAATGCCAAGAAACCAATTTGTCCGGTGCGGTTGTCCATATAAAAAAACATTAGAGCGGTAATAACTGATGCACTTTGAAACGCCAAAAAGATATGGGCAGTTTTTATCAGCCCAAGCTTCTTATTTACCCAAGGAAATAATAACGTGGCACCTAACCCGAAAAATGCGCCTAGTCCACGAAAAATTCCAATTTCCCATTCAGGAAGCTTCCACCCGTCAGTCAAATAGGCGGTGAGTAAGACCCCGTGAGGACTTAATACGGATAACCATAATAGCGCATAGGCGATAACCGCTAGCGAGACTGGCTCCGAGAAGAAAGATTTCCATCCAGAAGTAATATTTTTCACGAAAGACGAGTTCTTAACTCTCTCAATATTAATCTCTTTATTTTTTAAATCAGGTCGTTCATCAAAAATCGATTTAAGTAAAATATATTCGGGAACAAATGAAAATACATTCCATAAACCAATTAGTAAAAATCCAAATAATGGAGCCAAAGGTGACTCTAAAACTAAAAGCAACCCAGCTACTACCGGCGCAGTCACCTCGGTCAATAGGTCGACTTGTCGCAATCTACTGTTAAACGCGGCCAATTCATTTTCGGTAAAACTTGATGGAACTAAATCATTCGCAATGGCAATATCCATAAAACTTGAACCTAAGCTCGCGACCACGCCTCCAAGGACAAGACCAACAAATGCAAAAATGAAAGGCCCTTTACCCCACATTGGCTCGATCGAGTTCAGCATTGAAATAAAATAAATCGAAAACAATCCTAAAAGCACGCCTACCAACTGAAGCAGTATTCCTAGTCTAGCAGCGTTGAAGCGATTAATCCGATCTATGAGGGAGGTTAACCGTGGGAGGAATATAACTAGTGCCAAACGAATTAAAAAATAATAAAATGCGGCTACTCGCAACTCTCCAGGTAATATTTTAAGTAAAATTAGCGGTACCGCAAAATCCCATGCCTGATCCCCTGAACGCGTCAGAAGTCGACCAAGCAATAATCTGTGCGAAAACGCCATTTTAATCATAAAATCAAAAGCCTCTTATTCTATTTCCAAAAACTCTTTAAAATATCTGTAACTTCCCGCCCTGCTTGCGCGGCATCCTTCTTTGTCGGGGCCTCCACGATATGTTCTAGTATATGCCCCTCAAGTATATCTCCCATCATTCCTGTTAATGCTCCCCGACTAGAACTTAACAATTGCAAAAGTTTGTAGGGATCTTCTTCCGCATTTAAAATTTGCGATACTGCATCCAACTGTCCTTTGATCCTATTCACACGCGCGATCAATTTATCTTTATCTCTTATTGTATGGCTCACCCCAAACCCTCCTTGATTCCAATTCTGAGACAGCCTTGTCTCGCTATATGATATAGGGGAGTATACTATATTTTTTCTCAGTTTAAAACTGTTTAATAATTACGCTTGACCAAAAACAACTTAATGCACTACCATTAAGGCATCGTGAAGATGTTGTACGTTTTTGCATTAGTTATGCTCCACTTGTTTGCTCTTTCTAAAGAAGGATATATCGCCCTTCCTAAAATCGAGAGCGAATCGTCGCAAGATCACGTTCATTCTGATGAACATGCTGATCCTACGCAAAGCCACGAACACGATGAAGAGTCCAACAATGTTGCTGATTTTTCTTATCACGAACACACCCACAGACATTCTCCTGATGAACCTGAGCATACACACACTCACCATCATTCAGTAGCTTCTGGACAATCAGTTCCTTTTCTTTTTGGATCTAACTTTCAATATGTAGTTCAATTTAATCAGGGTCTTCAATTTGGAAGATTCAATGCTACATCTATTCAAAGTCCTTATTTAGACTCAGTTTTTCGCCCTCCGATCGCCTAATTTTATTTACACCAAATCTTATTTAACTATTTGTGTTTTCGCGCAGATTTTCGCGCGCTCGGCCTAGTTAAACCATTCGATTTGGCGTCTTTTATTCTACCAATACATTTTAAATAAATTTCCGCAGCATTGCTGTGAAAGGCGACTTATGTCTTTACGACCACAATTGTTTATTATGGTTTTAGGCTGGACGGCTATTGGAATAGCACAGTCTAGCTCCGCCAACTGTGACACTTTTTCTAATTATAAAGATGTCATCCGTTGCGCTATTGAAAACCATCCAGATGCTCAACAAGCTAAACTTCTCTTTAAACAAAATGAGAACTTAGTTGGTATTGCCGAGCAACGTCCTAACATAGAGCTAGATTCTCAGGTATTAGGAGGAAGGGTTGGCGACGATAGCTACCAATACACTCAAATAAATTTGGCCCACACTTTTGAATTAGGCGGCAAACGTGATGCCCGCATACGCAGATCTGAAGCACAGGTGCGAAATAGCGGATTTGATCTAAAGCTAGTTCAGGAACAAATCTATCTAAAGACTTATCTAGCGATGGTTCGCATTCGCCAAATTAATGCCGAGATCGCTGTTTACGATGATGCTTTAACGACGTTTGAGCGTATCCAAAAGCAGTATCAGTCAAGACCGCGCATGACTCCTGAGCAAAAGGCCACTTACGCAATAATGGATATTGCGGCTAGTGATTATCGACTACGTCGACGTCCGCTAGTTAACGAGGTACGCGAGAACGAAAAGTTTCTAGAAATGGCTACCGGGAAAAAGTTTGATGTCAGAAAAGATTTTCTTCCGACATTCAGAAAAAAATGGCCGACTGTTTCTTCCTCGGGCAACTCTGATACGACGAGAAGTCTTACCTTACAGAAATCAATAACGGATCTTGAGGTCGCACAAGCCGAACTTAAAGAAGCAGAAAGTTTAGCCTGGCCCGATTTGAAGCTCGGCCCCACTTTCGAGACGCAATCAGCAGGTAGCCAGAAGACTAACTCGTTTGGCTTAAACTTATCGTTTGCAATTCCATTGTTCCACACGAACGGCGCCGGAAAAGCTTATGCGACTGCTGGAATCAGTCGCGCGCAAGTCGCGGTTGCAAATGCAAAAAATATCGAAAGCCAAAGACTGCAACTGCAAATTGATAAATACAAAGATGCAGTTAATTCGCTTGAAAATTCACTCTCGTCTACGGAGCTAGACAGAAAACATCGAGATGTTGAGAGTTCATTCGGTAGCGGAGTTATTCCAAGCTCACTTGTAATCGAAATCCACCGTCAAATGGCGGATTACGTAAAGAGTTTAAGCGAGCAAGAAAATACGGCCATCGAAGCGCTAGCAAATATTTATTCCATCGAAGGCCGCCTTCTATCGGAGGGATTATGAGAAATAATAAAATAAACATTCTTTTACTATGCACTGTCATAACAATCAGTGCGGTATCTCAAGAAGAAGCGACCGGTTTCCGCGCAGGTCCAAACATGGCAGCCACAGAGGCCAGTTTAAAAGATGGCTTTAAGCTAACGGACAAGGCTAAAGAAGTTATCGGTGTAAAAACCAAATCTATTGGATCAAAGCCATACTCTATACCAAATGAGGCCCTTGTTCACTACGGCGACAAAGTTGGCGTCTATCGTTTACGCGATGGTTGGTTCAAATTGATTGAAGTTCAAAAAACAAATAAAGACAGCGGAACATCTACCATTTCAAGTTCCGATCTAAATGAAAAAGATCAAATCGCCATTGAAGGCGTAGCCCTTTTACGTGTCAGTGAAATGGATATCTTCGGAGGTGAAGAATGATCAGCAAGATAATTGCCTTTTCAATATATAATCGCATCGCAGTTCTGGCCATAACGTTGGCTATCGGTATTGCGGGATGGTTTACATTTGAAAACCTACCTATTGATGCCGTTCCGGATGTTACGAATAATCAAGTTCAAATTAACAGCGCCGTTGATGGTTTATCACCAGAAGAAACTGAACGAAATGTAACTTTCGTTATCGAAACCGCAATGCGTGGTCTTCCCGGTGTTACGGAAGTGCGATCTTTAACACGGTTTAACTTGTCGCAAGTTACAGTTATCTTTGAAGATGAGGTCGACATCTATCGGGCTCGTCAATTGGTTGCCGAACGCCTTCAATCGGTATCTGGCTCTCTTCCTCCCGGAGTTTTACCACGTCCGGGTCCCGTAAGTTCTGGACTTGGTGAGATAGTTCACTATTCCGTTGAAGCCGATAAAATTGAAGAAGGGCAAAAACGAATTGAACAACTCATGGAAATGCGGACGATCCAAGAATGGTTTGTTAAACCCCGCCTGTTAACTGTTAAAGGCGTAGCGGAAGTAAACACCATTGGCGGATTTGAGCGGCAATTCCATATCCAACCGAATGCGGCTAAAATGGCTCGTTACGGAGTTCAATTCTCTGAGATTATCGAAGCCATTGAACGAACTAATAAAAATGTCGGCGGTGGCTACGTCCAGCAAACTGGGGAACAATTCCTTGTTCAAGCTGTGGGTCTTTTAAAGGACATCGAAGACATTCGCGCGGTTCCTTTAAAATCGCTCGAAACATTTCAGACGATCACAATTGGTGATGTGGCCGATGTCGCCCTAGCAACTGAATTACGTTCTGGTGCCGGTCTTGTTCGCTCTCGCGAGGCAGTTGTGGGCACAGTCATGATGTTAATGGGTGAAAACAGTCGAACAGTTGCTATGCGTGTTGATGAGCGTTTAAAGGAAATCCAGCAAGGCTTACCTAAAGGCTATAAACTTGAAACTCTCTACATTCGTTCAGACTTAGTAAGCTCAACAATCGGTACCGTGGAGCACAATCTGCTAACTGGTGCTTTTCTAGTTATCGTGATCCTTGCGTTGCTGATGGGTAACTTGAGAGCCGCCATTATTACCGCAATTACTATTCCACTCTCTCTACTGATTTCATTTATCGCGATGAGATATTTTAAAATCTCCGGCAATCTGATGAGTTTAGGTGCGCTAGATTTCGGAATTATTGTCGATGGAACGGTTATTCTCCTGGATCACTGCGTGCGGGTGATCCAAGAGCGTTCTGCGGCCATGAAAAGAAATTTAACCAAAGAAGAACTACAGAAAGCGGTTTATGACGCCACTGTTCACATCCGTACTGCCGCCGGTTTCGGTCAATTAATCATTGTCGTAGTGTTTCTTCCAATTTTCTCTCTCGTTGGAGTAGAAGGAAAAATGTTTCGCCCAATGGCGGCAACGTTTATCATCGCGATTCTTGCGGCTTTAGTTCTTTCATTTACGACTGCGCCTGCTTTGGCAAGTTTACTAATGACAGGAAAAGTTGCCGACAAAGAGCCATGGTTGATGAGAAAACTTGAGCACTTTTATGCCCCGATATTAAATTTCGTTCTGAAGTTTAAAGTAGCAACAATCTCCATTGGCGTCATCTCAACGATCATTGGTGCGATCCTGTTTGCTCGTCTGGGCGGAGAGTTCTTGCCACAGTTAGATGAAGGCACTCTACTCGTCCAAACAACTCGACCTGTGAATGTAAGTATCGATCAATCGGTGGTGCTTCAGGCTAAGACGGAAGAAATCGCGTCTCAATTTCCGGAAGTGGCTTATACATTCTCAAAAATTGGTACATCCGAAATTGCGAACGACCCTATGGGCGTTCACCAAGCTGATACCTACGTTATGTACAAGCCCGAAAAAGAATGGCCACTAATCGAAGGTAAACGCAGAACTCGCGGTGAAGTTGCAAATGCCATCATCGAAAGACTTGATGCTGAATTACCTGGTCAATCCGTACTTAGAAGCCAGCCGATTCAAATGCGCTTTAATGACTTATTGGAAGGTTCTAAATCGGACGTTGCGGTTAAACTCTACGGTGATGATATGGAAACTCTTTCATCGATCACAAAGCAGATTGCTGCAATCGTCGAAAAAATCGAGGGTGCCGGGGAAGTGGAAACCGAGCTTCGCGGTACTTCGCCACTATTAAAGGTCACTCCGAAGAAAGAAATGCTAAGAAAAATGGGGATCTCTACTCAACAAGTTTTACAAACTGTTGGTGTTGCTCTTGGAGGTTCTGAGGCTGGAATTCTTTATGAGGGCGAGCGTCGATTTCCGATCTTTGTCAGGTTGAGTGAAAAACAACGATCAGACCTTGATGGAATTCGTAATTTGCCAGTGGGCATTGGTAGCAATGCCACAGTTCCGCTAAGCGAAGTAGCTGACATCAAGTTTGATGCGGCCTACGGAACAATTGTTCGTGAAGATGGAAAACGTCGTGCGGCCGTTATGATTAATCCGCATGGCCGAGATACTGAAAGCTTTGTTAATGAAGCTAGAGCGGCCGTTGAACAACAAGTAAAATTACCGGAAGGTTATTACATTGAATGGACTGGAACATTCAGAAATCTTCAGGAAGCTAAATCACGCTTGTTAATCTTAGCCCCATTGGCATTGCTTTTAGTTCTTCTAATGATCTACGCCGCATTCAAAAGCGTTGGTGAAACATTGCTTATTTTTGCATGTGTACCGATGGCCCTTGTAGGCGGGGTACTTGGTCTAATGATGAACGGCCTTCCGTTTAGCATTACTGCGGGTGTTGGCTTTATCGCCTTATCCGGTATTGCAGTTCTAAATGGGGTCGTACTGATGAACTACTTCAACGACCTCAGAAAAGAACGTCTAGATTCAAAAACAATTGTTACTCGCGGTGCTTTACTGCGCCTACGTCCGGTAATGATGACAGCACTAGTAGATATTTTTGGATTCTTGCCAATGATGCTTTCAACAAGCATCGGTGCGGAAGTTCAAAAACCTCTAGCATCTGTCGTTATCGGTGGAATCGTATCATCGACTCTACTAACCCTACTCGTTTTACCTGCGCTCTATTTAGCGTTTGAAAAATACATGAAACACGAAACCAGCGAAGCCAACTAAAGGAGATTAAACATGAAGTTATTCGCATTACTATTTTCACTATTACTGAGCCCACAATTGTGGGCCCACGGAATATCCGCCGCCGATAAGCAAGCCATGCTGGACGGAGGGTACCTTCGCTATGTGTGGCTTGGAGCCACGCATATGCTATCAGGCTATGACCATTTACTCTTTATCTTCGGAGTCATATTTTTCCTGAGCACATTCAAAGATATCGTAAAATTCATAAGTGTATTCACATTTGGCCACTGTATCACACTGATCTTTGCAACGTTCTTTAAAATCACGGCAAATTACTACTTAATTGATGCCGTAATTGCGATTAGCGTAATGTATAAAGGATTTGAAAACATTGACGGCTTTAAAAAGTACTTTGATTGGAAAGCGCCAAGCCTTCTAACTATGGTATTTGTCTTTGGTTTAATCCATGGTTTCGGCTTATCTACTCGTTTACAGCAGTTACCTTTAGGTGACGACAAGCTCCAAATGCTTTTCAGAATTTTGTCATTCAACGTCGGTGTTGAAGTAGGACAAATTGTTGCCTTAACGGCGATGCTGATCGTTCTTAGCGGTTGGAGAAAAGCAAAAGCGTTTGCCAAATTCGCCTACGCCGCAAACGTGGGGTTAATTGCGGGTGGAATATTTTTATTCTTCATGCAGTTCCATGGTTACTGGCATGGTTCAGATCCGGATGCATTCCCATTAAACAAAGATGATCACTCGCACATCCATGAAGATATGGCTCAAGAACAATTGAATTCACACTAATTTAACAACAAACAACCATAACAAAAGGAGAAAAAATGAAAAATTTATTTATGGTGTCAGCGGCCCTACTAACTTCAACTTTAGCATTGGCTCATGGAGACCACAAACCACCTCCACGTGTTGCAAAATGCGAATCCAGCAAATGCACTAAAGAGGAAATTATGAAGGGCGCCGACATGGCCATAGCGCTGGCCAAAAAAGATGGCGACGCCAAGAAAAAATCTTGGACTGTTACTACACCTTTAAGTGTTGAAGAAAAATCGTTTTCTAAAGGTCCTGAATATGTAATGGCGTTTGAAGATAAATCGCGTCCTGAAGGCGAACAAAAACTATACATCTTTGTAACTTTTGAAGGCGCTTATAACGGCGCAAATTTTAGCGGAAAATAATTAGCCCAAAGGGCTTATGCCACCCCTCACCCCTGGCATAGGTCCTTTAAAAGCATTGGCCAAGGATGGCCATATTTAGTGATAGGAAGATAAAATGGTCCATATCCCACGAGGAAATACTCAAAAAAACGTCAGTCGAGATGTCTATGAAACTCTACTTCCAGAGTTAAAAAATGAAGCGACAAAAATGCTTGTAGATATTCCTTGCGGAGATGGAAGTTTCGCAGAGTTTATACAAAATTCTCATCCAAAAATATCAGTAGTCGGCGCAGATCTACACCAAGAAGCCTCAGGAAAATTAAAAGCATTTTACAAATCCGATGCAGTTCACTTCCTAAAATATCTATGTCCAAAGAAAGTCGATATAATAACGTGTATTAGCGGTGTAATGTGCTTTGACCGCATTGAGGAACTATTTCAGCAGTTTTCTAAAGTATTAAAGAATAACGGTATCGTCATAATTACGAATGACAACGTCCATACAATAAGAGATCGCCTAAGTTTTTTAATGTTCGGTTATTTTAAACGATTCAATCCATTTTATAAAAAAAACGAAGGAATATGGAAAGTCGTTTTACCTCAAGAAATAGTCATGCACTTAGAGAAAAACGGTTTTGACGATATTAAAATTAAATATACCTCAACATATTACGAAGATTTTTTATTTTTCCCATTAGCCGTAATTCTATTTCCAGTTTGCGTGATCGGATTACTACCAAAAGCTCAATGGAACCTGAGGCAAGTTCTAAAAATTTATTCCTTTAAAATGTTGATAGGCAGACATTACATAGTATCAGCAAAGAAATATTCGTTAGGTCTACTCTGCTTTTTATCGACGGAAATAAATCAACTTATGCAATGGGCAGCTCAATATGGTTAGAAACCTAATCGCCTTTGTCCTTTATTTTCCATTCGCTTATGCGGGAGATCCCACTACAACGCACACGCATGTCATTAATCTAAAAGGGAAATATGACCCAAGAGTTTTGGTCATGGGAGTTATCGCACTTGTGATCTTGATCGCAGTGCTATGGTTCGCTCCCCATTCTACAAAAAAGAAAAAAAATAAAAAGAATTATTTTAAGACAAAAAATAAACGGGGAAAAGGTATGAAACTTCCCTATTAAAAAGGAGAACGTATGAAGGTAACGATTTTAGGATTTACCCTATTAGGAACAGTATTGTTAAGCATCGGTTGTGCACACACCCACAAAGTATTAGGACGCCAAGATAAAGTGGAAATACCGGAAGGAGTGCGAGTTAACGTCGGCTCCCCTCATGTTAAGGAGGGAGATGTCGTCGACATATATAGACGTAAGTGTAAGAAGTTTTCCACTGGCAAAGGAAATTCCACTGAAACTTGCACTCGTACCTTCGTAGCTCAAGCGCCCATCATAAAGATTTTGTCAGAAGACGAATCTATTATGTCTCCTCCGGCTGGATTTAAATTAGAAACCGATATGTTCGTTGAGGACAAAAATTCTGAAGGCGAAGACCAAATGCGACCGTTAATTTGCCCACAACCACAAAAATAGGACAGAAAATGAAGAAATTTTTAAGTATAACTATTCTAGCCGCCCTGCTAACCAGCTTTAATACATTCGCCTGTACGGACTGTGGGGACGACAAGCAAACCGTAACTACAGCTAACGAAGGCAAAAAAAAGAAGAAGAAACCAAAAAAATGTAAATGTGCCGAGGAAAGCAAGAAATTAGAACAAAAAGAAGAAAAAGAGCAAACTTCAGCCCCCTAGTAAATCTCGATCAAAAGGGAGAGTTGCTATCGCTCTCCCCTATGATCCAACTAATCAGCTAATCTGCGATTCCATTTACCAAGTTTAAAATTCTGTTGATCCTTGTGCGCTTCCACTGCCTGCTTGGCCAGGTTTAGGGCAGCAGGGGCTAACTGCCCAGCCAGCAAAAGACTGATCGCGATCGTCATTATTCCGATAACAAATTTTGAAATTCCCATGTAAACGAACCTCCGTTTGCTCAAATTTATCGCATCTGAGCCTGCGCGGCCTTCCGCAAAGCGCGCTGAACTCCGGATAAACTGAGGTTAAAATGCTTAGCAAGTTGCTCATAGGTCATTCCTTGTTCCTTTTGCAGTCGAGCAACCGCGTTAAAATCGTTGAACTTGATTGGCTTAGCCCACCCAAATTGGTACTCCTCTGTTACGATGAGTGGTTCGACTAGATTGTCGCTACCCCATCCAATTTTTTTCCGACAATAAATCGAGTTTATAACCCAGATTCGCGGATAAAGCGCGTTAATTGAATAGATTTTCATTTTATAAAATTAAACAAAGTTTTTCTATCCAAGATTTTCGTTTTTGAAAATCAGGAGGCCTCGTCATGCCCAAAATTTAACTTATTTACCTCGAA
>JAEUWH010000012.1 GCA_016785955.1 Pseudobdellovibrionaceae bacterium
AAATCCAAAGTACAGGCTGATTCATTCATAGTTAAGTCAGATGCTAAACCCTCGTATAAGAAAATAGAAAACTTAGAGCGACATATTTACTTATACATCGCTCTTAATAACGGCTATCAGATTGCTTAGAAAAACTAAATCAACAGGAAGATCCTCCGGTTGGTCGCAATATTAAACGTTCAGTTTCAAGCTTTGGTGGAAGTAGCCTATGTTCATCCATTTCTGAAGACTAAACCAGCACACCCACTGGTCAAGAAGGAAAGATAAATTTGCACTTCTTTATAGACTCCATCTTCACTCTATTTTTGATATGGATAAAAAGATCGGTTAACAATTGCAACACGCAGCTAGATTGATTGATTTTATGGACAGGGACACCACTAAGCGATAGTTTCAAAGAATGAAACTTATTTTTTCAATTTTCATTCTTTGTATAGGTGTCTCTGCATTCAGCGGCGAACTATCGGAAATGCCTGTAAGGCGTGAGACATTTTGGGGAAATTATCGAAAAGTCGAACTCAAGGAAAAAGTACGTAGAGCACCGCTCGAATTGATTGAGTATCTTCGTAAAGACAATGAAAAGCAGGGCTGGAACAATAAACCCACAGCAATCGATTTGCCGAATGACCTATTAAATGACGTACAGTCGGCACTCCTTGAAATCCCTAGTCAGTTACTACAAAAAATATCCGCCCAAACAGTGGGGATTTTCTTTGTCGAAGATTTGGGTGGCTCGGCCTATACGGATTATGTATTCGATAAAAATGGCCGGTCCGTTGCAGGATTCGTAGTTCTCGACAAGTTGGCTTTGAGTCGGCAAGCAAACGAATGGGCGACGTGGAAGGAGTCTTCGCCGTTCGCGCTTAATTCGTCAGTCACTCTTCGAGCAACCATTGAAACAAAAAAAAATGATAGTCGTAAGAATGCTCTCCAATACATTCTTCTTCACGAATTTGGGCATCTACTTTCGATTCAAAATCCGATGCTGCCTTTATGGGGCAAGAATTGGATTGAAACTAAAATAAAGCCAGAGATGAGTTTTTTTCACGAGTCCTGGAAGGTAAGCGATGGCAAGCTTTCGAGTCTTCATGACCTTGAATGGCCAGCGAGATCATTGGTTATTTATTACGCGCAAAATTCAAAGAAACAGCCAGCGTATGCGGCAATTGAGTCTTATCGACGGATTACTGCCACAAAATTCCCTACGCTTTATGCGGCGACAAATCCTTTCGATGATTTTGCGGACAGCTTCGCCAATTACGTTCACGTCAACACTCTTGGGAAGCCTTGGAAAATCGAAATCGACTCCGAGACAACGAAGCTCGTTGTTGAGCCCTGTTGGGATCAACCAAGATGCAAGTCTAAGAAATTACTTCTTGAGAGGGTGATCAACGAACCCTAGTTTCTAATCAACCCATTGAATGGATAACTGCACCACCCAAGATCTGATACGGACTAAAAATAAAGCTTTATATTCAAAATAAAGTCAGGTAGCTGAACGCAAATATACAAAATATGAGAATGAACTTCTTCCCTTAGAACTACTCAGCAGGTGCAGTTCCTCTTTTTTACTTTTAAAAATCTTTATCACTTATCTTAAACCAATCTATGTTTAAACAGTACATTTGCTCTGGCTTTGATTGATCAACAGTCGTAACACAATGATCAACAGAGTCGACAAGTAACTGTCTAATTTTTTTGGCATCTTTAATGGAAACATTTGCAGGCATGGTAAAACAAAAATCATCCTCTTTGAAATTACCCATTTTTTCCACTGCCTTAATTCTCCAATTAAGATGATGTCGACTAACAAATGGAGATTCAGCTCCAATATGCAGACGTG
>JAEUWH010000018.1 GCA_016785955.1 Pseudobdellovibrionaceae bacterium
ATCAGCGGCGGTTTTGGGGGTATTTGGTTTACTCGCGGGTGTTAACCTGGGGGAGGGAGTATCGTCTGGTGAAGCTCTACATTATTCAGAACATGTTAGAGGCTCTGGGGGTGATAGCTTATACTCACAGATCACCTCAGCGTGTTGCTGGACGCTTGAGCAAAGCGAGTACGAAGGGGGGCGATAGTATCCGCCGGCTTGCGGGTGTGGTGATGCGAGTGATGTGAGCAGGGGTGATGTCTTTAAGAACAGGCTTACGATGCCGGAAGGACAAATGACCGCAGTGAAAGCTAATGTATGCTAAGAATCTAATGACTCCACTCGACCTGACCGGATTTTAGATGGTATAGAGCCGTTTCGACGCGAAGGGAGCCTGATTTTGCTGCGTCTCGGACAATCTTTGATTTTTCCATCAATTTTTGTGCTACTCCGCGAGTATTGTCCCAACCTTCGGATATTAATCCTTCCGAGGCCGGGCCGCGTGTGGTCCCGTGAATAATTCGTGGTTGAACTTCGGCGACTAATGCGTTTAGGAATGGACTTCCTATATCCTCCTCGGAAGCGGTCTCGATGGCTGTTTTGATCGCGCCACACGAACTATGCCCCATGACAAGAATTAAGTTAACTCCTAGATTTTGAACGCCATACTCGATACTGGATAAAACCGAACTATCGATGGTTTGCCCCACGGTTCGGACTACAAAAATTTCGCCCAATTTTTGGTCGAAAACTAACTCGGGTGGCACGCGAGAGTCACTGCACGAAAACACAATCGTATGAGGACGTTGCCCTTCAGAAACTCTGACCACATCTTTTTTGTTTGCACCGTCTTTGCGAAGAAAGCCTTTAAGATAACGAGTGTTTCCATTTTTCAACCATCCCAACGCTTTATCGGCAGTCGTCGGTCCTATCTTTCTTGTTTCGGCGCTAGCTGATTCTGTCGGTGCAAGAGTGTTGTGAGCGTTTTGAGCATCCTTTTTTACGATGGCTTCGGCTCTTTTCAAAGACTGTTTAAGGTCTTCTAATTCTTTTGACGGGGCTGATTTTTTTTCTTCGTTTTTATCTAGATTTATTGCGACAGGTTCAGGCCTAGCTGCGAGTGTGGGAGTGGTTGGGGGCGGTGCCGGTTCAGCTTTTTTTGAAGATGAGCATTGAATAAGCGTGGCAGACAAAAGTCCAATCAAAATGGATTTTATAGAATTCATTTTATCTCCTTATCTCGGCAAAGTTGGAATAAATTAATTTTGTCGTTGGCTGTGAATAAGGTCAATCTTTGGTTGCTAGAGGTAGGGTTTTGTTGGTGATATGGGTGACCTTTGACTGGCATACGGAAGAAGATTTGAATTGTTCATAGACTCACGTAAATTAAGATTATGTCTTCGAAGTCGTATTTCAGTTTCTATTCTACTTATACCGATCAAACCACGACCGATCCCGGACGAATGGTGGTCCCCATTGACGATCACGGGTTTCACCGTGGTGATGGTGTTTTCGAAGCCATCAAATGGATTGGGAAAAAAATTTGGTTGTTGGATTCGCATCTGAGTCGGTTAGAAAAAAGTGCAGAACGCATCGGCCTAAAGTTACCATGTTCACAGAGTGAAACCCGGAAGAAAATTGATGAACTCATCACGCTTTCTGAAAGCGATCGCGGTCTTATTCGAATTTTTGTTACCCGTGGCACTGGCGGCTTTGGGGTCAGTCCATACGAGTGTACGCAGCCGCAAATGTACATCGTGACCACAGAGTTGAAAGAGTGGAGTTCAGAGAGCGTCATGAAAGGAGTTTCTATTCGTCGATCTGAGATTTTACCAAAGCAAGGCTTATTCGCCCAGGTGAAATCGCTGAATTATTTACCCAATGTTTTAATGAAAAAAGAAGCGATCGACAGCGGGTTTGATTTTTCATTTGGCGTTTCACCAGCAGGGGACGTGCTCGAGAGTTCGACTGAAAATCTTAGCATATTGAAAAATCGCAAATTGATCACACCACTGTTTGATTCCATACTGCGTGGCACCTCGTTGATTCGTCTTATTGAAATTTTACCCAAAGAGTCAGGCATTCAATGGGAACAGAGGAATTTCACTTATCAAGAACTGGTACAAGCCGACGACGTTTTTTTGGTGGGCACAACCATTGATGTGTTACCCGTTACCCGCATCGACAACCATCTAAAGACCGACATAAAACGTGTACTTTGGCTGCGTGAGCTTTTACAAAAAGATCAATTGTAAATGAATTAAAGCGTTCTCAATTTGTAAACTCGAATCCCGCATTTATGGAGTGACAAAAACGGTCTCACAATTTCTGTCGTAGCGTCATATTTCCCGACATTTTTCTTTCTGTGCTGTTAAGGATTCTTTATAAGTTTGGCCGCTGATTTGTAATAGTGTTTTCCTGGACATTGAAAGCAGTGGAACGTCATCTCGGAGCTTTCAACATGTAGTACGTTGGCTGGTCCCACCTTTTTTTATGGAATAGGTAAACACAATGGCGTTCCAAAATTTATATAAGATTGGTTTTTTGATGAGTTCTTTGTCGATAGTGGCATTTGCGCAGAAGACTGATTTGCAAAAGATATTAACTCCCTCGAACATTTCTCGTGAAGAGTTGATCAAGAATAATCATTTGATACGTTTATGGCCACTTGATTCAGTGTCGAGTCGGGGCGATAAAATGATCATCGAGAATGTCGTAAAAAACACGGCTGGGGTGATGGATCGCGGTTTAGGAATTGTGCCGGTGAGTTGTGGAGGACAATCATACGCACGGTTTCATCAAGGCGCTATTTTGTCTGATGAAACAATGGTGATCAAAGACTTGCTGAAAAACGCCGAATACAATGTCGTACAAAGAGCGGATGATTATCTTCGTAAAAAAGCGGTGGCGGGAGTGACGTGGCTGTCTGGCCAAGGTAGCTCGGTACTGGATCCCTACACACAGTTGCATTCCAATCAGCTGGTCAAAGACATGCAGAATCCAGAAATTCAGAAAGCGATTGCGAATACGACGTCGTTAGTGAAAGTCACAAATGAAAATCGTCATCGACGACTGCAGCTGGAAAACAGTGATTACACAATTGGCGGTTGGTTTAAGGCGGATCCCAGTCCGGGAGGAACCAGTCTTTTTAAAAAATATTTTTACAGCCCTGATCAGGCAGAACCAATACTAGAGTGGGAAATGTTTGCCACAGGAAATGATATTTTCTTTCATGGTCACCGCGACAACGAGCTTGCTGCCGAGATGAAATACCTGTCGACAGAAGACGCTCGACGATTTCGCGCTCAGCACGCCGATTTTTATGGCTTGGATGACACGTACGATGATTTGCTCGAGAAAAAAGCGATTCAAGATCAAATGACACAGCCAAAGAAAGGCAGCATGATCTTGCAACGTATTTTTGTAGACATGCCTATTGCACACAAGTCGGCAAAGCCGGTTCCGCCTCCAAACACGCCTCCCCCGGTGAGTCCTCCGGTACAGATTAATCCTCCGTTCATACCTTTGCCTCCCAATCAGGAAGTGCCAAGGCCCTATTATCCACAAGCGCCGGTTTTAATCGGTTATGTTTCCAGTGGTAAGGATCACACTATTGGATTTAATATCAAGCAATTTTGGTGGGGGATGGCAAATTCTCTGGGCGCGTGTTCGGACTGTATCGTTCCTAATCGAGATCATGACATCTGGCATTTTTTTGCGGTCAGTGTCCATTTTAGTGATCCTTTGGGGCCATATTTGGATTTAACGATTATTCGTGATCCTAATGAATTTAAGTTTGGTAATAAGGCGACATTAAGTACGCATTTTCGTACACAACGCGTATTTTTAAATCACGTGGAGTCATCACGTCCTTATAAAACGCCCATTGCTCAAGGGTTCAAAACTGAAAAAGGTTGTCGGAGCCATGATTTTTGCACGCGATCAGAATTAGAAATCGGCGGCATCAATGGTGCTCGACCGTTTAATGGTTACATGCGAGGCATCTTTATGTCTAAGAAAGCGCTGAACCAATCAAGTATTTTACAAATGGCCGCGCAGTTTAATCCTCAAGATGCCAGATTGTGCTCATATAATCGAAGTAACTAAGAATGAAACATTCGGCCTTGTTGTCCCTATTTTTGTTTTTTTTCTCGGCGACTTCCTGGTCCCAGGCGTGGCCACATGATGCCAACAAAACCTGGAATGACGAAATTGAACATCAATATTCCAAATGGATCGAGAACAATGTCGATGATAATTTTCTGAGGCGACCAGGCCGGGTGTACAGTGGGATGTCGGTGGACTGTGCTGATTTTGTTTACCTGTTGCGAATGGTATTCGCCATGGACAACGGGCTTGAGTTTGCTATTAATGATCCTTCACGTCCAGGGCAAATTATTTCCAGTCGTAGCCGGCGTTGGCAAATGCATCCGCAAAAAGTGCGAGCATTTTTTCAATATGTCTTTGATGTCACCAACACGCAAACGTTACCCAATGATACGGTATTGGTCCCGTTGTCGAAGACGGGGCTTCGGCCCGGAGTGATTCTTCTGGGAGATAAAAAGCGGGGGCATTCGATGGTGATCAAAAATTTTAAGCCTTCAGGAATTCCAATACTTTTTTACGGTAATTTGCCAGCACGAGAATTTGTATACACGGCCTACAATTTTCCGGATCCCTTGAGTTATTTTCCCCTGGGACCCATCTCGCAGGCTCGTGGTGGGGGATTTCGTTGGTTCAAATGGCCACAAGACTTGTCGCGATCGTTATCAGAAATTTCATACGCCGGTGAGGATCAGCTGGTGGCCGGGAAAGATTTGGTTCATTATTTCGATTTGGTGCAAAAGGTAGTGCGCGTAAGAACGGTGGTTCGGGACGAACTGGTGAACTACATGATTGATGATTTATGTTCGCAGGTGCGTGTTCGCATCAATACGATTACGGATGCGGCGCAGTTCCTGAAACGTAACTCCTATCGAGAGTCTCATTGGCGTATGAGCGCGGCCGAAGATGATCGTTTCTCGACCTACAAGCGCGATGAAAGTATCCGTGGGTTAATTTCGAAAATTCAAGTCGAGTACAAACAGGCTTTGCAGAACACGTCTTATCCATTGTCTACTGCCACCAAAGCACGGCTACACAGTGTCTTTATGCCAAAAGGCACAATGAATGATGAATGCATTATTGATTGGGCAGAAAATCGAATTGAACCTCTTGGTTGGATCATCGAACGCTACCAGTCAGGTTTAATTTCCAGCCGTGCCCAGGATCCTTTGGGTGTGCGTTGGGGAATGCCATAGGGACTCAAGATTTCTTGAGACTTTCTAAGGTTTTCAGGGAGTCCGGCCTCACTCAATTTAAAATTTTGAGTACAAAAGGAAGAAATTCTACACTCTTGTTAAAAACTCTTGTTTTTCCTTGGCAATTGCATGAGTTTCCACTACGTCTTTGGCAAGCAAATAACACGTTAAAGGAGATTCTATGTTTAGAACGTATGCTGCATTTTTTACTGTTATGTTGATCGCGTTGACTCAAGCCGATGCTATCTCATTAAGATTCAAATCGAAAATTTTTTCAAGTGGGCCAGACATCTATGCTTGTAATGCCGGTGTGGCTTCGGCTTTCTTACAAAACTCGGTGTGTTTTTTTCGTGGAACAAATACATATTGTACGCCCACTTCATGCGACAATGCGAAAGAAAATTGCAATACCAATTGCCTATGTCTTGATAAAGGCGGCCAAGGCGATTCTTACGTGAATAAACTTCTTTTAAAATATAAAGCATATAATGCCTCTGGGAACGCAACGATTCCGGTGACGAAATCGGCCATTGGTCCAAGATTCGAACCGGTATTTTCGGCAGTGGATTCTTGGAATCGTGAAATCAGCGATGTGGCCACTCACTTCATGACCGAGGCTTATACCGGTTCTTACTTTATCGATATCTGCTATCGTGGCACTCAAATCCCCAATGGTGGTGGTTACTTTGTGTTATCAACAGAAGCCTCGGCGATTCCATTTTTAGTTACGGATCTATTGGGCTATGGCTCGTTTGATAACAACCGTAATGGTTTGGACTTCAACGTCGTTGGCCAGTTGTACACCGAAAAAGCCGGCTTAACTGTAGAGCGTTTCGTTGTTTGTGGGACGTCGGCGAACACGTCTGATTTTGCCATCAATGGTACAACCGGTGTTCCGTCAGGACCCGTTTCAGGTGCCACTTTTTACAGTGCATCGCCAGAAGCTTCGTTACGAGCATCTGCGCAAACAGTCGCGCACGGTTCTACTATTGATCCTAAATTTTGTAAGGTTCGCTATATTTTCCGTGAAACTAACTGGCGTGCGTCTGTTCCTGCAAAACGTGACAACTTGGGAGAAGGTGCCGAGGTTTGTACATACACTAAAATCAGCGATCCTGTGGCTCAGTAGTTTGTGAGTTGAGGACGCGAATGGGAATACAATCATCTTTTCTAAGATTATTGAAATTAGGCCTCCTGATGGGAGGCTGTTTCCATTTTTGCTCTTCCCAGGCGTGTCAGCTCGAAGGTGAAAATAAAAAAAACGCAAAAATATTTTACGCTTCGAATGATCGGGTGACGAAGTATAATTTAAATACATACGAGCTTAAAAATTGCCAACAAGATGTGCTGCTGACCAAAACGGTCGAGCTTCCCTCGCCGCAAAATTTTTCTACCGAATCTTGGCTCACGGAAACGGCGACATCAAAGCGCGGATGTTCAGTGGTGGCTCCGACGGCACCCATGGCGGCCATATTTAAAGATCCGAGTGTGTACACGATAGAGCGAATTGAACTCAGTGACGCCTGTATAGGGATAAATGTCCAAGAGACACAGCAAAAAGCGATCAGTGTCAGTCAGTCTAAAAATTGCCAAATCCTTAGTCAAAAGACGAATTCTCAGTTACTGCTAAAAGGCGAAAACTGTCGTATTTCAGGTAAGGGAGTGTTGAATCTTAAAATTGATTGGGTCGTTTTAAATACGTGTTTATCTTATTCAAAGTCAAAAGTGGATTTGAACTTTCGATTCAGAACGGCTGAGGTGTCTCGGCAGGCAAAAGAATTTGTATTACCAGAGATGATTCTAGATAAGAAAGTTGAATTGCTGTTTGAAAATGGTTCAGAAAATCAGCCACGATATAAAATGGGTGACAGTCTGTACGCTATTCGTAAATCTGATCAGTATGAAATCGATTTCGATTTTTTGAATTTGTCACTGATTGGTTCAAAGTACACTCAAATGCGAGTCAAATCAGAATATTTAGTGCAAAATAACTCGACTCAAAAAAGCCCTTTTGTTTTAAATCACAATTTATTTTTAGTTAAAAATGGTAATTATGCGTCCCCAATCCTGCTAGGACGATGGTATACAGGAGCTTATTTACCTGGAAAATGGATGGGGATGGACGGCCTGTCTGAAACTTTCAATTTCGGCCCGGCTTTTGATTCCTTTGAATTGAACGAAAACCGCACCCAGATTATGGCTGGTGATATAATTGTCTTAAGAAGCGAACTACTGTCACCAAACAAGGGGCCTCAGCGGTTTGTAGAGTTTTTCGACGAGCAATTGAAGAGATATCAGAAAAAAAATCCTGGCCCGGCGGCCGTCACACAGGTACGCACAGACAAAATTGACGAGATCAAGCCTATTTCGGGCTTAGATCTCATTAAATTGATCCCCGAGATTGATCAATCGTGGAGTGACCCTAGAACCACGGCCTTTGCAATGATTCCTTTAAGTCCAATACGTTATCAAAATTACTGTCTAGAAAACGACTGTCGCCGTTTCGAAGAAATGGATGTATTTCCAGAGCAGAGAGTTTCATTTCTGGTGGAAGAAGCGGAGATTGGTATCAAGATCAAGCCGGTGCAGGTCTTGAAGCGGAATTTTAAAAATCAAACACGTGTATCTGAGCTGCATGAAATGGGTCAGATTCTATGTTTTTAGTGAGGAGACGAGAAATGAAAATGTTAGTGGTTATTTTATTTTCTATGGCCGCAATGGCTCAATCTGGAATCGAGGCTTTGGAAACGGATACGTTAGAGTCGCCGGCTACTAAACCTGCAACACTAGGCACAGTGGCCAAGATCGAGCAGCAAATTGTTGAAGGTATGAAGATGAAATGTGACATAAAATTTGGTTGTGCCTTATTCGTCGATGGTGGCAAAGGTTATGATGTGAAAGTGACGGTCGGGGCGGGTGAAGGTCCTAACTATGGAGTGGGTGGTAATGGTGGTGGAATTAACATCTACAGTGGTTCGGCATCAGAGCAGTACTACGGTATTGCGGTGACATTTGTGTATTCTAACTATGTGTGTACACGCTATGTTCCAGAGGGTTCATTCATGATCGTTGAGACGTATCAACGTTTGATGGCCTCTCCAGAGTATGTAAACAAAGTATTTTCGGCGTGGAAAAAGGGTGAAGATATGCCGACGCCTGAAGCCGTTAAAACGGCGTTGAGTGTGCTGGCAACGGTCAAGCCGACGCAAGCAAATTGTGGTCAGCGTTTAAACAACAACTAGAATATTTTATCTTTCGACGAAAGGAGGCCGATGAAGTTACTATTTAGTTTCTTATTAGCTCTGCCTCTTTCAATCTGGGCCAATCAGAATTTGTATTTTTCTAGTCCAAATCTGTGTGCTCGTCAGTCGATGATGCCGGCAAAAAGTGTGTACATTTTTATTGACGGATTTGGCCCGGGGAGAGCGGCAACCAAATGGGCGCGTGAGGCGGGTAAAGGTCAAGCTGAACTGGTCGCAACCACTTGGCAACAATTGCATGCACGCAGTTTCTTTTTGTCTAAACGAATTATACAGCGAATGCTTTCCGGTGAGCTGCCTTTGTTTACATCAGCTCAGCTGAAAGCCTGTGGTGCGACGTTGGATTGCCCTGAATTTCAAACTCGATTGGCCATGTATCGTGGATTGATTAACGAGATATCTTCGGCGTCGCTAGTCCCTGTGCAATGCACGTGGATAAAGAAAGCCTTGCCAATATCATTTTCGACGAGGATTCCAGATAAAAATGATTTAGAAAACCTGGCAGTCGCATATCTGGATAAGGCAAACTACATCGACACATGTGAAAAAATATTTTCTGGTGAAACTCAAAAATCCATCGATCTTGTCTTGAAATTTGATTTGCCGGAATTGTCTAGAGTTCCTGTCAGTTTTGAATTTTGGCGTTCATTCAAAATTTATCTAAGTTTGTTTTGGGGGCAAAAGTGGACAAACTTAGCATTGCATAATCAGGAAATTGTTCGCAGTTTTGCGGTGGATGAAATTGTCACTTTAATGGCGGATGGCTGCTATTCATTGTCTAATCCTTCGTGTGATACCGATTTTTTGAATGTGGCTCAGTTAAAAAACACACTTCGTAAAGGTGGGTTTCAAAACTCGAACTTGATGGCGAATGAGATTTTAAAAACGCAAGTTGCGGGTTTGAATGATCGCCTGACTCCGGCACCACAAAATATGTCTGCCGCCGTGAATGTTCGCGAGGATATGTTGTCTTTGATGAAAATGCGACATCAGTCCAGTTTTGAACTCTACAAATCTGTTAAGAAATTGAACCTGATCTTTAGTCAAAAATCGTCAGCAGAAATGTATGGAAATTTGTCTCCGCTTTTGAAGGCTTCGGTGATTGAGCCGGAAATATACACATTATGCGCCGAGATTGGTAAAGTGGTAGCGACAAACTTAAGTCCTTATGCTCATGAGTTGGCCATCTCAAAAAACAAAGTGTTTGGTTTGAATGATATTTCTTTGATTAACCAAAACCCAGACCAGTTGTTTAGGCAGGCGATTGATTTTTTAGAAATGTTGAAGCCTTTGTGTCAGAAAGTGGATGACGATTTAAAACAACAAATGATGGCCTCTGAATCAAAAATATTGAATAATATGATTCCGGCACGTCAATGGTTTCAGACAATCACTCGTTATACGTTGCCAAACGAGCTATCCTCGCCGATCAGTTTTGTATCCGATAAAGCGCGCGTACCTGTGGATACATCATATATCAAAGTACAAAATGAAGCTGTTTGCCCATCGGTAGTCGAGTGTACGCGTGATGTGATGGAGAGTCTGGTGCATATTTATCAGGTCGCCTTGTACCGAAACATAGCGATGAGTAAACAGGCCAATGAAATCACTCCGGATCGACATTTGGGCGGTGATGTGGCGTGTGGGTTGTTTGATCCTTGGGAAAAAAGCCAGCTACGAAAAAAGAATTTAGTCTCGGACATTGTCAGCGCGGTTATTTCTGGAGTGACGATGCTGCCGGTGTTTTTAGATCTTGATTTCGATACAAAAAATTTGACCAGTTTTCAGCAGCTCTATGATAATGGTCAGATTAAATTTGATCCTCAGTATGATGATCGTTCCTTACAGACTACATTATTCTTAGATCTTGGGCCGATGGCTAAGTCACCATGTTACGTGAGTATTTCAAATTCTAGTAAAATTAAGTCGCCGGACACGGCTTTGTTGTTTCAAGGGGTCACTTTTCAGGGATGTATTCAAAACGGTAGCGGGCAAATTGTTTCTAATAATTTGAATGCGCAAACGAGCCGTGTTCAAGAACTTTCGGCTTGTGGGGCCTGTACATTAAATTTTGAAACGGTTGGGAAATTAGCCGTGCAAAGTCACTTTAATGTTTTTCGTTTTGGAATTCGTTTTGTCGCGGCTTTATCTTCATTTTTTAGAGATCAAGAAAACCCCATCAATTCGCCAATGGAACTGACGGTTAATCCTGAATACGTTAAGGACGCTTACTTAAAGTATAATTCTATACCGGATAAATGCATGTACGAACTTGTCAACGGGGCTCGCTGCATGGAAAATATCTGTCTATCGTACACGATATCTAAAGTTGAAGAGGCGTGGAATGTAAGGGTTAAAGACGGCAGCGTATGGAATTCCCAGCAGGATGACCAGTTCTTGGTGACGGATCGATCCTATAGTGATGCTTGGTTAAAACTTGATGGTTGTGACAGAGAAACGCGTATTCCGATCCGTTGTGACCGTGGTAAAAAGCCGACATATGTTAAAACTGATTTTAAAGTGCCGACCTGTGCGAAGCGGTTTCAATGAAGATAATTGCAATGGTTTTATTTTTTTCGCTGGCAGTTTGGTCTGACGAGTTACGGTTGGACTATCAATATATTAGCTCGTCGTTGATGCTTTCAAAAAAAGTTTTTACGGAAGATGGTGAAATGAATATGGGATATTTCGTTACCTGCCGTGACGAAGACGGGGACGTGTGTCAGTCAACATGTGGTCAAAACTCATGTTTGATTGCACGGGATTCGTGTGACTCGTGTGTGTCTTCGTCGAATTTAAATATATTTGCAATATTCCGCGATTTTTCAAATTTGTTTTCACTGCGACAAAACCCTATCGATTGGGGATTGGTGTTTTCAGAATTAAAGTCAGGAAGTTGGCGCATTTTGGACGAAAATACGATATTAAATTTGTTTGAAGATACGCAAGCTGATGAGAAGTATAGTGATGCTAAAAATCGTTTTATGTCCCGTTGTCCAGTGATGACCGCCAGTGCGTATCTGCTAGTAAATGCAAGAAATTTACGTCCCTATATTTATGTTTGCCAAGGTCCGTATGGTATCGTGACATATGACACCCACGGGGTTTTGGAGTCGATACCGTGAGGTTGATCGGGGTGATCTGTCTTATTGGCCTGCAAGCCATTGCGGCAGTGTGGACGACGGATAAAACATGGAATGAGCAGTTGGAAAGTCAGTACTCGCAATGGGTGGAAGTCAATTGGACAAATGATGTTTTTACAAATCCACAAAGCCCGTTGTATGGCTTAAAAACAGATTGTGCTGACGCTTCATACGCCATGCGCGCCTATTTTGCCTATGTTAATCGGCTGCCGTTTACCTTTCATCGGTTTGATGGTTCTAGATCTTCGCAGGCGATATCTCAATTTGATCATCTTCGTGAATCATTGACTCGGTTTCGTGCGTTTTTGAATCATGTATTTGATGTCACAAGTACGTATACTCTGTCGTTAGATACTTATCCCATCGCGATTAATCGTCAAGCTTTACGAGCCGGGACGGTGTATGTAAGCCCCGGTATTCATTCGTATCAAATTATCGGAGTGGATATTTATGGGATTCCGAAGACTCTCAGTTCCACTGTCCCGCGCGAGACGCGTGTGCTTTTTTTTAATCATGGTTTTCCATTTTATATGCCCGGAGATAGCCGTCGAAATTTAGATGGTTTTCGTGCGTTTAAATCATTTGATGACATTCGAGCATCAAATGAGCAATTTCAAATTGCCGCTAGTGCGGGCGGAGACTTCATTCAATATCAGAAGATGATGATCCTTAAGCTAGGCGAGGTCGACGAGCCTTTCGAGCGAAAAGTGAAACGAGTCAAAAGCAATTTGTGTTTTTTTTCGCGCGAGCGAGCTGTTCAGGTTGCAGATGCCTATGTTGAACATCAGGGGCGAGGGGGAACATGTTTTGGACGCGCGGGCTTTGACGACTACAGCACTTATGTGCGCGATAAAAAACTAAAAAGTTATTTTCAGGAATTCAAAAAAATGACCGCCGAACAAAGTTGGGCGAACACTCCTACAGAGATCAAGAAAATCTTGTTGTCTGTTTTTCTTTTTGAGATACCTGATGATGATTGTGTGGTGGAAACAAGTCTTGTTCAAAAGCCTTATTTGCGCTTGGCCGATATCAATAAAGCTTTGGACGAAGACCGCTTGGTTTCGGACCCCAATGCCAACATGCTGCAGCGCTGGGGACTTGAGTCTTATGCGCCGATCTGTCCTATTTACTAGGGTCGCATAGGGGGCTGATGCTTAGACTTCCAGTTGGATTTTTTCAAGCAACGCTGGGTCGCTGAGTACACGTTCGCCACCTTTGGCAATGGCTACCAAGGGAGAGTCTGCAATATTGACGGGCAAACGCACTTCATTTTGGATTCTCAAGTTGAAGTCGCGAATCAAGGCGCCGCCTCCCGCAAGCCAAATACCTTGATCGATAATATCCGAGACAAGCTCGGGGGGCGTATTCTCAAGAGCTTTATGGATGGCGTTGATGATTTCTTGAAGAGAATCATTCATGGCGAGTCCTACTTGCTCTGAGGTGATCTCCAGGGATGTTGGCAGTCCAGTATCCACATGACGACCGGTGATCATCGCTGTCTGAATATCTTTTTTAGGAACGGCGGTGCCGATCGAAATTTTTAAAAACTCTGCTTGGCTTTCCGAGATGACGATACCTTTGTATTTTTTAAAATATTGAACAATATCAGAATCGATCTTATGACCACCCACGCGGATGGCCTCGCAATACACAATGTCAGCCAACGCAATGACGGCCACTTCGGTCGTTCCGCCACCAATGTCGACAATCATCGATCCCACCGGGGATTTGATTTTTAGTCCCGCACCAATCGCGGCGGCCATGGGCTCGTCGATGAGGTAAACTTTTTTAGCGCCGGCTTTTTTGCACGCGTCGACAACGGCTTTTTTTTCTACTTCGGTCACGCCAAATGGCAGTGAAATCACTACCCGTGGCGAAGAATAATGGGCTTTTACTCGGGGGTGGCTAAGAAGATATTTTAATAAATATTCCGCCGAATCAAAGTCAGCAATGACGCCATCTTTGATGGGTTTTTGGATGACGATATTTCCAGTCTGTTTGTCGGCAATGGCTTTGGCTTCCAGGCCGACGGCGATGATTTTTCTTTTTTGATTACTGGTGATCACTTGGGCCACGATGCTGGGCTCATTCAACACGACGCCTTTGTCGCGTACGCTGATCACGGTGTTGGCCGTGCCTAAGTCAATGTAAATATCGGCGGCCGTGGTATCGTCCTTAAACCATGAGAACATAAAGACTCCTATTTCGCTCTCTTCTTGAACCCCGAAGCATTGTCAAATGGTATACTGACAAAAAAACTGATTCCTGATTCTGATTTATTTAAATCTAGTTGCAGTTCGCCCGCAAAAAAAACATCACGGGCATTGGGGTGTTCGTACTCGGCACCCATGGTAAACTGAGTTCCGGTGTGATTGTTATCACGAACGAAGACTAAATTAATTGGCAGCGCCAGATAACTGGTGAGGTTACCTTTGTCGATTTGAATTTTTTTACTTACTAAAGGTGCGATCTGAATGGTTGAAACATTGGTGTCGTTTGTGTGAGTCAGCCAGTAGGTCGTGCGCACGCCAATGGCCGGTTGCTGAGCATAGTCAGGAAAAGGTACGTATTTTAGAGAGGCACCCATTTGAAATTCCACACTCCCTAGGCCAAACAAAAAACGGCTCGATAAATCATCTCGCCAGCCAGCATCTAAAAAGCCGCCAACGTTCAATCCGCCTTTTCCGGCAGAAAGGGTTTGTAATGAGCCTCCCAAACGATAGGAACTTGGCGCAAGCGTTTCGCCAGACTCGCCAATAGATAAATAATTTGCAAATGAGAACAATGGCAAAAATAACAAGAGTATGGCTTTCATAATAACCCCTAACGAAGTCATAGAATAAATAGCTGGCCCCGCATTTGACAAGCTGAATAACTGTTGAGACAGTTAAGTCATGTCGCTCGATAAGTTGCCAATCAGCCTGGTTGTCATCACCTTAAACGAAGAAAAGAATATACGCGCCTGTATTGAATCAGCTCCTTTTGTGAGTGATATTGTTATCTTAGATAGTTTTTCTAAAGATAAAACTAAAGAAATTGCGATTTCATTAGGGGCACGTGTTTTTGATCAAAGTTGGTTAGGGTTTGGTCCTCAAAAAAATAAAGCCACTGAGTTAGCAACTTATGATTGGGTGCTAAGTTTAGATGCAGACGAGTGCGTTTCGCCCGAGTTGCACGCCGAGATTAGGCAAAAATTTGCGAGCTTAAATTCAACAACGGGTTATCTGATGCCGCGTAAATCGTTTTACTTGGGACGTTGGATAATGCATGGCGGATGGTATCCGGACTATCAGCTACGACTTTTTCATCGTCAGAACTCGGGTTGGAACCAAGGGGAGATTCATGAAAAAGTGGAGTCCTTAAAAACGGAAAAATTTCAATCGTGTATTCAGCACTATGTTTTTACTTCGATCAGTCATCAAGTGATCACCAATGACAAGTATTCCAGTTTACAAGCAAAGCAGATGCATGAAAATAAGTCGGCAGCATTTTCGCTTTTTCGTTTATTGGTCAAGCCACCAGTAAAATTCTTTGAAAACTATATTTTTAAACGTGGTTTTATGGATGGGTTACCGGGATTTATTATTGCGGTGGGTTCGGCTTATTCTGTATTTTTAAAACATGCCAAGCTGTGGGAGCTGAAAAAGTGAAAGTCATGCTTATTGTCGGTATCGTGGTGTGCTCTTACCTGGTAAATGCGGCCGATCATACGGGTTGGGTGTTGACTACGAATCAATATAAAGACGTCAAAGTGAATGGCGTGCCGTTGAAAAAAGCACATTTTTGGGAGTTTTTGAATTGGGCTCAGGTTGAGACTAAAAACACTGAGGCGATGATTTTTTTGCCTGGTCAGTACTATCTAAAATTGTATAAACAAACCCATGTTCGCTGGGGTGATTCAGGTCTGATCTTGTTGTCAGGCCAGGTGTATATTAAAAATCCTATGGGAGAGTTGAATTTCCAGGTGCCTGGATTTTTTAATTTCAAGGTGATTACATCGGATATGGTGGTGGGGTTTGATATTGGCAGCAAACGTGCTGAATTTGAAATACTGGCACGGTCACAAAATATTCAGATTGATTCGGATGATCGTGAAATTCCGGCTCCCGCGGGGACACGTTTGATTTTTAAACCTGAATTTGTGGATGGCGAAATGGCCTATGATTTTTTGTTGAATAATCGAAAAATTCCTAAATTGCATATGGAAAAAAGCCAAGTGGAAAATGTAAAGCCTTTAGAGCTTGACCAGTGGAAAGCGCCGTTGAAAGTGGCCAGCGCCGCTAAAAACAAAACGGAGAAAAAAGTGAAAGCAGGGGCGGCTAGGTATATCTGCATGCAGCCGAGTGCGGCTTTGAATGCGTGTGTCTTTGTGAAGGAGGCCTCGGCGTGTGTTCGTTACACGTGTAACTTAAATGGGCAGTGGGCCCAGCGAACTCCGTTTGATAAAAATGAATTTTGTCCTTCTACGCGGACTGTGAAAGATTGCGAATGGCTGGGGCACTAGCCGCTGGCGAAGCGCTCCGAATATCAAAATGTTTCTTACGCGAATACGCGCCACCAACTGGCGCAGTTTCTAAATTTAAAAAGAACCGTTTTCTGATTTTTGAACGATTTTGTCGATTTCGTTTCGTGTTTGGATCAGGGTTTTGTCTCGCCATTCAAAATCGGGTGGGTAGAACATATCTCGAAACGATTTTTTAACCTGTTTTAACGAGTCCTCGTCTGTGGTTTTGTGATGATAAGCTTGGTTCTCTGAGACCATTCGGTACAGGGAATCCAGCGAGCCTAATGTCGTTTGCGAGTTCAACGTACCAAATTCAAAAGTCACCGCAAAGATATCGCCTTGGGATTTGTAGGTGTTGTCGAAGTACCCCAGGATATCGCCCTTGGTCTCGTAAAAATTTTTATTATTTGAAAAATCGATACCAGTGGGGTGGAAGACATTGGCCAACTTTTTAGAACGTTCATCTTCTGAGTGGCCACCCAGTAAATGCAATCGTCCTTTTTCCCCATAACCAGTGTGTAAATCGATATAGATGATTTTTTCGTAACCGAGTATCTGCGCGTCCCAGATTTTTTTTAAAGCGGTAAATTCAGGTTGGTGTTGTTGGCCGCCGAAATAAACCCCTGTGGGGTACATATGCTGACCCTTTAAAATCGAGCGTCGTAATGTGTCGATCGAATGATTATATATCAAATAGAGAGAGTTAAAATAAAAGGAGAGGGTTTTAAAAACGCCGGATTGGTAAGGCGTTTCGGGATTTAAGAAATCGTTGATGGCTGCGTAGTCTTCGCTTTTTTGGGAAAAATCGCGGTCTTGAATCAAAAAATTTCGGTTGAGGTCAACATTGTTTAAATTTGTTCGCCGCCCCAGAGACATGCCTGCGGGATTGATAAGATGGATATATAAAAATGCCGTATTTTGATAGGATTTGGCGTGAAGGTATTCAAGTAAAAAATTTTGGATACTGGCGCCGGCATAGCCTTCGATCCCATGAGCCCCCGATTGTATCACCACTAAATTTTTCTTGTGGCTACTGGGGACCAGGAGAAAATCAATTTGGTTGGGAAAATCGGTAGAGGGGGCAGAATCAAAGGCGATGGCTGATTGACCCATCACGATTTTGTCATTTGATTTCTGTAAGTGTTGACCGCGATTGATAAAATCAGTTTTGAACTCGGCCAAAGTGTCTTTGAAGTAGGATTGAGAGTTAATGGACTTCGCCAAGGGCGCCAAAAGTAAACACAACGTAAGCACAGCGTATTTCATAGTGATTTGATTTCACCATGGTAAGCCACTCCGTGCCAAGTGATTTTGAATAACTGATCAAAGAGTTGCGCCGAGTATTTGGTTTGTAGAGTGTATTGTTCTTCATACAGGCTGAATTCTTTTGAAAAAATAAATTTTTTTTGATTCTCGTCGAGTTCGATCCGTTCACCGGTCACAGGGATGTTGAATAGGTACACATTGCTGGCGTGAGTTTGAACATTTTCGATCGCGAATTCCGTTTTAAAATAAAGGATGAAATGGGGCGTGATGCTGACAGAGAGGCATTGAATGTTGAGCAACATATGATCGTAAATAGAGAGAGGTTTTTTCATCAGTGCCTTTGATTTTATGGTGTCTTTATTTCTTTTTAAACAAGGACTCGGCCAGTTCCATTTGTGCAGATTTTTTTATTTCTTTGGGGGAGTCGGCCATGTTGAACAGGTTGTATTTTTCAACGTCTTTGTCGGTGGGCTTTTGGGCGATACACTGCACGCGTGTTTTTCCCTGGATGCTGGCTTCGCGGTAGAATAGGATGCGCAGGGGGGTGAGATTTTTAAGCAGCTCATTGTGTTTAAAATAAAAATTTTTATAATCATCTTCTTTGCCGAGAACTTCATTGATCTCATCCACCAGATAAGATTCGATCAGCAGAGTGCCGCCGAATTTTAGGCTTTTAATGATTTCCTGATAGAGGCGATTATTATGAGGACGATAATAGTTCATCAAAATGGTATCGTATTGAAGTAGGCCAAATAAGTGTAGCTCTATATCGGCGACTTTAAATTCGACTTTTTGTTCGGCGCTCGAGATGTTCTTTTCGGCTCTTTGCTTTGCGGTTTCAGAGATATCTAGGCCCAGCACTTCAAATCCTTTTTTACTGAGAAAGAGAGCGTCTGTGCCGAGGCCAGAGCCAATATCTAAGGTCTTTCCTTTTTTTAAATTTTCCCAGTGCTCGGCCACCAGTGACGTCGGAGTTTGCCGTAAGAACTGCTGATAGTTATGATTCTTAACATCTGTTGACTGGTAAATCTGGTTCCAAAATTGTCCGGGATTCATAACACCTCCACCCTTAAGTCCATATCCTAAAAGTCCGCATCTCAAGATACGAGACATAATCCTATCTTAGGTCCATATCTGAAAATACGAGACATAAATCCTAAAAAAATTTAATTGAAAACTAAATGAAAACAAGTAAATTGTGCCTAAGAGCTAAAACATAACGAAAGGAATTGGAAATGTCTGAAAATAAAATGTCAAAAAGAGAATTTTTATCTCATTTGGTCACGCTTACGGGTGCATCGGTTGTCGCCATGAATATTTTAAGTAACTCGGCGTCGGCGCAGGAAAAGCGTCGTGGCGCTAAAAAAGAAGAAGCGCCTAAGGCCGCAACGAAAGAGATTGATTGGCCAATGGTTGAAGCGGGAAAAGGAACAGCGGCGGCATTAGCGTATCACGAGAGTCATGCTGATGCGGATAAGGATCCTAAGACAGATAAAAAAACAGATAAAGGTGTCGCGTGGGATAAGCGAACCTGCGACAACTGCAGCTTTTATACAAAAGTGGGTGACAAAGGTGGAAAAGAAGCCGGTAAATGCACACTTTTCCAAAACTCTTTAGTGGCGTCCAAAGGTATCTGTAATTCTTGGGCTAAAAAAGGCTAACTCGAAAAGCCATCGCTAAAAGAGGCTCACATGAAGATGTCTTCTAGAGGGGACATCTTCATTGTGGGTTTTTTTATTTTCACTACGCGTTTGGCGTTCTGAGCGCGCGTCTTAGAATTTTACCTACATTTGTTTTCGGTAATTCGGTTCTGAACTCGACGATTTTAGGAACTTTGTAGTTGGTCAGAGACTGTTTGGCATGATCAATCACCATTTGCTCGGTCAATGAGGGATCTTTTTTAACGACGACCACTTTTACGACCTCGCCCGAATGAATGTCTGGCACGCCAATCGCGGCCACCTCAAGAACTCCGGGATGGGTGGCGATTGCATCCTCAACTTCGTTTGGATAAACATTAAAGCCTGAAACTAAAATCATATCTTTTTTGCGATCTACGATCTTAACATAATTTTTTTCATCAAGGACTCCGATGTCGCCTGTGCGCAGCCAGCCGTCTTTATCGATCACTTGGGCCGTCTCGTCCGGTCGTTCCCAGTAGCCTTTCATCACTTGTGGGCCATAAACACAAATTTCGCCTGGTTCATTGTGAGTAACTTCGTTGCCTTCATCGTCTACAAATTTGATCCATGTTTCTGGTACGGGTAAACCAATCGTTCCGACGCGATCCGTGCCATCGATAGGATTACAGCAGGCCACGGGCGAGGTCTCGGTCAATCCATAGCCTTCGACAATCTTTGTCTGAGTCATTTTCTCCCAACGCTCGCTGACGGCTTTTTGTAGGGCCATCGCGCCGGCCACGCTGATCTTGACGCGTTTGAAATCAATGCTGGTGAAATCGGGGTGATTCATCAAAGCGTTAAACAGGGTGTTGACTCCAGACATGACGGTGAAGTTGCTTTTTTTCATTTCTTTAATGAAGGCCGGAATGTCGCGTGGATTCGTGATCAAGATGTTCTGGGCTCCATAGCGCATAAAGGCCAGGCAATTCACGGTCAATGAGAAAATGTGGTATAAAGGCAGTGGTGTCAGCGCAATTTCTTCGCCTTCTTTTAATTTGGGCCGCATCCAATTACAAATCTGTAACATATTGGCGATGATATTACGGTGAGTGAGTATGGCACCTTTAGAAACACCCGTAGTGCCGCCAGTGTACTGAAGAAAGGCGGTGTCGACGATGTTCATTTCCACTTTTTGAAAGCTAGCCAGTCGGCCGATCTCGAGGGCTTGGTTGAAGTCGTAGGCTTGTGGCAAATGATAGGCAGGAACCATTTTCTTGACGTACTTAATAACAAAATTAATCAAAAGATTTTTAGGAAATGACAGGGCGTCGCCAATCTCGGTCAAAATAACGCTTTCAATTTTAGTTTCTTTGATGATGGATTCCAGAAGATGAGCGTAATTTTTCAAAATCACGATGCATTTGGCACCAGAGTCCTTGAATTGATGTTTCATTTCTGAAGCGGTGTACAAAGGGTTTGTATTAACAATAATAAGTCCCGCTTTGAGGGCCCCAAAAATAGCCACAGGGTATTGCAGTAGATTGGGCATCTGGATGGCGATGCGATCGCCTTTTTTTAGTTTCAGCTCTTGCTGTAAAAACGCCGCAAATTGATCCACTTTTTCTGATAGCTGCGAGTAAGTCACGGTGTGGCCAAAGTTTGTAAATGCTTTGCGGTGGGAATAGCGAGAGACGGCTTGGTCAAACACGTCCAGGATGTTTTTATACTGATCAATATCTATTTTGGGAGAAACAGAGGGGTGATAAAGCGGGCGCCATGGGTCTTTGCGATTCATCACTGGATTTGAGGAATGTAAATTCATTTCGTCCATTAAAAACTCCTTAATATTGTCCACTCGATTTGTTACTATATTAATGTGACCAACACGTTTGTCTATCACTTTGTTAGATTAATTACTCCGCTTTTTTTACTATTTCTTGTTAGTATTTGCGTCTGTGACACGCACGCGCGCGTCGTGGTGGAGGAAAAAGTAAAACAACCCGCGAGAGTGAAAAAAGTAGACGCAGCGGCTTTGTCAGCTGCGTTTTTTACTCGAAAAAAAATGGATTTGATCAAAGAACTCGATGAAGTCATGCGCGAGATGATCTGGTTGATTCGTTCCCAGCGTCCCTCGGCGAATAAAACATTATTTGGTAAAGTGTACCGAGCTTTTCAGCAAGCCAAAGGTGGAAAACTGACGGAAAAAAACAAACATTCGTGTGATCAATATTCTGTCGAGAAAATTTCTGAATACCAATATCGTGTTTATGAGCATTGTCAGAAACATCGTAGTCCTGATTTATTGGCGAAGCTGGATTGGAGTCAACGCCAGGTTGATTTTCAGTTTCAGGGGCAGAACTATGCCGACGTATTGGGGCTGGCTGCTTCATTGGTGGCCCCAACGATCGATTGTAAGGTGACAATCGAGGACGAAGCCAAGCTGGTGGCGTTTCAGTGTGCGGGTTTTCGAATCACACGGCTGGATCACGTGATTCGTTTTGAAAGTTTGGTTTATAAAAAAGGCAAAGAGCCATTGATGTGGCTTAAAGGTGAAGTTTTAAAGAACTTATTGCCGTACTCGGACTATACGATCCGTGTTCCTTTGGTGGGCAAAGTGCAGATTGTCGAAAAAAAGAAAGTGCCAGATGCGGACGAGACAACGCCCGAGCAAAACGCGCGTGAAAAAGCAAAAGTTCAACCGGCACCGCAAGCGATGTCGCCAAGCGCTCGCCCCATTGAACAGCCGATGCCCCCCGCACCGGTCGATCCACGCGAGCTGCCGCCAATGTCACCGCTACCGACACAGCCACAGCCATTCAGGCCAATGCCCACTCCGCTGCCCCTGGGGCCAAGTGTGCCTCTAGTGCCAGAGGAAGGGAATCAGAGTCCATCCTCGTCGCCCGTTCCTGCGGACACCACGCCTCCGGCAGAGATGATGCAAAATGCCCCACCTGAAATGATTGAAATCAAATGACGTTATCGCGCTGCGCTCATACCTAAAAAAATGATTTTATACACACTCTATAGAGCACAAAGAGTTAAAAAGTAGTCTTTTAAAAAGAATGCTAGCCAAACCATTTTTTTTCTCTAGGATAATTGCACTAACCATTTAATCCATATTAAAGGAGATTTTTATGACCTATGGTTTTCCTGGAAAAAGTGACGCGCCAATAAAATATAAGTCACAGTACAATAATTTTATCGGTGGAGAGTGGGTCTCTCCGGTCAAAGGACAATATTTTGATGTTGTTACACCGATCACCGGTCAGGTGTACACGAAGGCCGCGCGTTCGACGGCGGAAGATATCGAGCTAGCGCTAGACAAAGCTCATTTGGCGGCCGATAGATGGGGCAAAACTCCGGTTCAAGAGCGAGCGAATATGCTTTTGAAAATTGCCGATCGCATGGAAAAAAACTTAGAAGCTTTGGCCTATGCCGAGACCGTTGATAACGGCAAGCCTATTCGGGAAACGTTAAATGCTGATATTCCATTAAGCATTGATCATTTTCGCTATTTTGCGGGTTGCATTCGATCTCAGGAAGGGTCTTTGTCCGAACTGGATGAGAACACTGTCGCCTATCACTTTCATGAGCCTCTGGGTGTTGTCGGACAGATCATCCCTTGGAATTTTCCTATTTTAATGGCGGCGTGGAAATTGGCGCCGGCCTTGGCGGCTGGAAACTGTGTGGTTTTAAAGCCAGCAGAATCCACGCCAATAAGTATTCTTATCTTGGCTGAACTGATCGCGGACGTTTTGCCGCCGGGAGTTTTAAATATCGTGAATGGTTTTGGTCGAGAAGCGGGGATGCCACTGGCGACAAGTAAACGAATTGCGAAAATTGCATTTACTGGGTCAACCTCGACAGGGCGAGTGATTGCACAGGCGGCCGCGAATAATTTAATTCCCGCCACGCTGGAGTTGGGCGGAAAATCACCCAATATCTTTTTTGCAGATATCGCCGATGCGGACGATGATTATTTCGACAAAGCCATTGAAGGCCTTGTGTTGTTTGCGTTTAATCAAGGCGAAGTCTGTACGTGTCCATCACGGGCGTTAATTCATGAGTCTATTTACGATAAATTTATGGATCGTGTTTTAAAACGGGTGGCTGAAATCAAGCAAGGCAATCCTTTGGATCCTGCCACAATGATGGGGGCGCAGGCCTCGAAAGAGCAGCTTACAAAAATCATGAGCTACTTGGATTTAGGCAAGCAAGAAGGGGCTAAGCTGTTAATTGGTGGCGATGCCGCGCGACTGCCTGGTGAATTAGGTGGCGGGTACTATGTGCAGCCGACCTTGTTTAAAGGCCATAATAAAATGAGAATTTTCCAAGAAGAGATTTTTGGTCCCGTATTGGCGGTGACAACATTCAAAACAGAGGACGAGGCCTTAGAGATCGCCAACGATACTTTGTACGGCTTAGGAGCGGGCGTGTGGACACGTAACGGCAGTTTGGCTTTCCGCGCTGGTAAGGCGATCAAAGCGGGTCGTGTGTGGACGAATTGTTATCATGCTTACCCAGCTCATTCGGCTTTTGGTGGCTACAAAGAATCTGGTATGGGGCGTGAAACGCACAAAGTGATGTTGGATCATTACCAGCAAACAAAGAATCTGCTAGTGAGCTATAGTCCGAAAAAACTGGGATTTTTCTAGTTAAATTAAGATGTTTGTCGACCGTGAATGTGATGCCGGCAATGAAAACGATGCCGGCAAAAATAGTGAGGTTATATGACGGAAAAAGTTGTCGCCACACCGGCCGCATTAAAACTTATTGAAGAACTCAAGCAAAAGCATGGTCCCGGATTGATGTTTCATCAATCCGGGGGATGTTGTGATAACAGTGCCGCTAACTGTTACCTGTTGGGAGAACTGACGATTGGTGCGGGTGATGTGTATCTTGGTCATATTGGGGAATGTCCCTTTTATATCGGCAAAGCGCAGTATGAATATTGGAAACACACGCAGCTTATCATTGATGTTGTCGAGGGGCATGGGGGAACGTTTTCTTTAGAAGGTCCAGAGGGCAAAGCGTTTCATACGCGGTCGCGTGTTTTTACGGAGGCTGAGCTCCAGGAGCTAGGCATCGAGGTGTCTTAAAACGTTTTACATTATCATCAGTCTTTGCGACTATTCTTTTTCAGATCAGTCTGCGTCCAGATCAGTCTGCCCTAAAAAAGAACGAGGAAAATTCTATGGCAAAGAAAAAAGTGACTATTAAAAAAACGAGTGTGAAAAAGGCGGCCCCAAAAAACGCGACACAAAAGAAAGCGAATAAAGAGAAAGCGAATAAAAAGAAAATCAGCGAAAAATCCGTGTCTGCTGCGTCTGCCGCAAGTATATCTGCGGCAAAATTGTCCGCAGCAAAGGTCACAGCTAAGGCTTTGCTGGGCACCACTATTGGTGCGTTTTCAGTTTTGAATGCGCAGGGAGCGGTCTTTACTCAAGATGATTTGCGGGGGCGTAAAACGGTGCTGTATTTCTACCCTAAAGACGACACTCCTGGATGTACGTTGGAAGGTCAGCAGTTTTCGGCATTAAAATCGGCGTTTGATAAGCACAACACGGCCATATTTGGTGTATCGAAAGACTCGTCCAAATCGCATGATAAATTCATGTGTAAGTATGGATTCAAGTTTGATTTGTTAGCGGATGAAAATGAAAAATTGTGTAAAATATTTGATGTGATCAAAGAAAAAAATATGTACGGTCGTAAGTACATGGGAATCGAGCGCAGTACATTTGTGCTGGACGAAAATTTGCAAGTGATCAAAGAAATGCGTAAAGTCTCTCCGGATGGTCATGCACAGGACGTACTAGATTTTGTTAAATCTTTGTGAGTATGAATAAATCGCGATGCTGCCGGCGACGGTGGCATTCAGCGATTCCATAGAATGAATGGGAATGTGAATTTTATTTTTATCTAGAAATGAGTTTTTTAATCCTTGGCCTTCTTCGCCTAACCAGAGTCGTAAATTTTCTGGCCATGGGAATTTGTAAATAGATTCTCCGCTTAAATCCAAACCGTAATCGTCGGAGGTCAGGGTCACATCGTTAACGTTAAGAAATCTAAATTCCAGTTTTAAGGTCGCTCCGCTGGAGGCGCGCAGTGCTTTGGGGTGAAATGGATCTGAGGCATTGGGAGTCAGAATGATGCGGCGGACATTAAACGAAAGGGCAGTTCGGCACAGGGCGCCCATGTTGGCAGGATCTGTTAGGGGCAGTACTAACTCAAGCCCTTGGGGTCTGTCTAAAACTTGGACTTCATTTTCTTCGGGTTTTTGACAAATCAACAACGGGAATCGAGTGCCAAATAAATCCAGCTCTTTAAAAAGGGCCGTATCCAAAGTGAAATACAGCGCGGGGCTATTAAGATGGGGATCGTTTTTTATCGACGCAATCGCATTCAAGGCAAAGTTCTTGGGAATCAAGACCGCCTTGACGGGGAAGCGCGCTGGACCACCGTCGTGCAAAAAATCAGCAATAATTTTTTCTCCTGATAAAATAAAAAGCGATTCCTTGTGGCGACCTTTAGTGGTCATTAAACTTTCCCACATTTTGTATTTTAGGTTCTGGGGCGAAGAAATAAAAAAGGGACTTTCGTTCACTAGTCCTCCATTGGATCGATGGGATCGATGGGATCTAGTGGTGGAGATTTTATTTTTTTATAAACAATCAGGCGGCGCTCGTGAGGCGTCTTGGGGATCGTATACTTAAAGTCATGTTCTAGGCTGTAGAATTCTTTATGGGCCTCGGCCAGTTTTAATTCGGGATCAACATTCGGGCCTTTCATGAATATCAAGTGGCCACCATCGACCAAACAATTGATCGTGTTTTGCATGGTATTTCCGATGTCTTCCACCGCGCGGGTGATGACCGACTTGACGGGATATACGAATTCGGCGTCGATATTGCGACCAATGATTTCCAAATTTTCAAGATGCATATCTTCGCGGACTTTTTTTAAAAAATTGACTCGCTTTTGGACGCCTTCGCCTAGCAGAATTTTTTCTTTTGGGAATTTAATTTTTAAAGGCAATCCCGGAAATCCCGGGCCTGTTCCCATATCCAAAAGTGGAAATTGTGGTTGGTAGAAATCTAAAAAAACCAAACTGTCGATGAAGTGCTTTATTGCAATATCCTTTAGAGTTAAAAGTCGAGTGAAATTTTCATCTTTTTGATTCTGCATCAAGAGGCGATAAAAATGCGCCAACTGTCGGCGTTGTTCATGGGTCACTAAATTAAAATCATGATTTTTAAACACGTCGTACAAACGATCGTTGGCCTCTTCGAGGGAGTATATCTCTTGAGGTTTTTTGTGTTTGCCTAAAAGAGGTTTGGCCGCGCCAGCGGGAGCAGTGGAGATGGGCGTAGCGGAAGTAGGGGCGGTGGATGCGCGCTTGTTTTGTCGTTCTTTGTAGGCCGAGTAGTTGGATTTGTTTTTATGAGCCATATTGCCAGGTTCAGTATCTCTTCGATTTGGCTCTGAGTCAAACGAGAGTTCAAAAACCTTGCGGACTTTAGGGGTCGCTGTCATATTTTAAAAATATGATTATTTACGAAAAGTTAGACGAAATTCATAAAAAAGCAATTGATGAATTTGGAGGGGCTCTGAACCGCGAGCAGCTCTATCAATTCAAAGTCAATTATCTGGGCAAAAATGGTCTGGTCACCGAGCTTATGAAAGAAATGGCTAAGCTGTCGGTCGAAGATAAAAAAGAGTTTGGTCGCCGCATTAATGTTGTTAAGCAGGATCTCGAGACTCAGTACACAGAGCGTTTTGAAACTCTAAAATTAAAAGAACTGGACGAGCAAATGCGCCGGGAGAGTTTGGATTTAACCTTGCCACCGCCGCGGCAGCCTCGGGGAAATCCTCATCCCGTGCATCGAGTTCGAGATGAGGTCGTGCAGATTTTATCGCGCATTGGGTATTCATTGCGGCTGGGGCCCTCCATTGAAACGGACTATTATAATTTTGAAGCACTCAATATTCCCAAAAATCATCCAGCTCGGGATATGCAAGACACTTTTTTTGTCGACGACACGCATGTCTTGCGCACGCACACCAGCCCCATTCAAATTCACAGCTTAGAGGCTGAGTCCCTGCCGTTACGAATTATTGGAACGGGACCTGTGTTTCGCGTGGACAGTGATATTTCTCATTTGCCTAATTTTCATCAAATTGAGGGCATGTGTGTTGATCGCAAGATATCGATGGCAGACTTAAAGGGGACGATCACCTATTTCGTAAAGGAATTTTTTGGCTCTGATTTGAAAACGCGTTTTCGACCGAGTTATTTCCCATTCACAGAGCCATCTGCGGAAGTGGATTGTCAGTGTCCTATATGCAAAGGCAAAGGCTGTAGTTTGTGCAAAAACTCGGGGTGGATTGAGATTGGCGGTGCCGGTTTGATGAATCCTAAGGTGTTGCTGGCGGCAAAGGTTAAATACCCGGAGTGGACGGGATTTGCGTTTGGTTTTGGCTTAGAACGTATGGCTATTATTAAATATGGGATTCCAGATATTCGTTTGTTGCCAGAAAATAACTTGAGCTTTTTAAAGCAATTCTAGTGGTGTAGTGTATGAAGATTTCTCTAAAATGGTTAAATGAGCTGATCGCAATTGATGAGTATATTAAAAAACCCGAACCGTTGGCCGAAATATTGACCAAAGCGGGTTTAGAGATCGAGGCGATTGAAAACAAAGCCAAAAATTTTGAAAACGTCGTGGTGGGTTTGATCTTGGAAAAAGATAAACACCCGAATGCGGACAAATTGTCGTTGTGTCGAGTGACTACAGGTAATGGGGTGGTTCATCAAATCGTCTGTGGCGCGAAAAACCACAAGGCGGGTGATCGAGTGGTCGTTGCATTACCGGGAGCTATCCTGCCGGGAAATTTTGCGATTCAAAAGTCGGTGATTCGTTCGGTGGAATCTTATGGGATGCTGTGTTCCTTAAAAGAACTAGGCTTGCCCGGTGACAGTGAGGGTCTGTTGATTTTGCCCGAGACGGCCACGGTCGGAAAAGATTTTGCAGAGTATTACGGTCAAGACGATGTGGTTTTTGAAATCAAGGTGACGCCTAATCGGGCCGATGTGTTGAGTCACTTTGGATTGGCCCGCGAGCTGTCGTGTTTGTTGTCTCGCCCATTGAAAGAGATTAAAATCGACGAAGGGCATTTTAAAAAAGATAAATCGACTAAAAAGACTGTGTCGTTGGTTGTGGAGGACGCGTCGTTGTGTCCACGTTATACGGCGGCGTATATTGCCAATGTAAACGTGCAGCCATCACCGGAATGGTTAGTGCGTCGTTTGGAATCGGTGGGTATTAACTCGATCAACAATATCGTGGATATTACGAATTATATTCTTCAGGAATTAGGTCAACCACTGCATGCCTTCGATGCCGACGAGATTTTGGATAAAAAAATTGTTGTGGGTCATCCTGAAAAGAATGCGGCGTTTGTGACTTTAGATGGAACGGAACTGAAACTGTCCGGGGACGAGCTGTCTATTAAAAACGCTAAGAATGAAACGTTGTGTTTGGCGGGCTTGATTGGTGGTAAGAATTCGGGAGTCAAAGATTCGACTCAGAATATTTTTCTGGAATCGGCCTATTTTATTTCTCACTCGGTGCGAAAGTCTTCACGAACTTTAGGTGTCGAGACGGAATCGGGTTATCGATTTGCACGAGGGGTGGATCCTGACTTATCGCTATACGCATTAAAGCGAGCTGCTGATTTGATTCATCAGCTTGGCTCTGGCGAGGTGTACGCGGATTTTTATGATGTTTATCCGAACCCGATTCGTCGTGAGCCGATCTCGATTACACTGGAGACAGTCACGGATCGACTAGGCTATGAAGCCAATGCCGGGGTATTTGAAAACTGGATGATGCGGTTGAATTGTAAGGTAGAGAAAATCAAAGAAGGTTCGTACTTGGTGACACCGCCGACATTCCGTTTCGATATGGAGCACGAAATGGATTTGGTCGAAGAGTACGCGCGTCTTCAAGGGTACGATTTGATTCCAGAATCACTACCAAGTTTGACATATCGGCCACTCGCTCATGATGCGAAATACTTGCAATTGTCACCAATTTCTCTGGCTCTGAGTGGGTTGGGATTTGATGAGGCATTTAATTATTCGTTTGTAAGTAAAAAAGATGAAGATTTGTTTTTTGGTGATATTGAAAAATTGAGTCAGATGGGATTGCGTGTGTCTTCAGAGCGTGTGGCGCTGAGAAATCCATTGAATGAAGATTTAAATATCATGCGATCAACGTTGACGTTAGGTCTTGTAAAAAATGCGATAAATAATGTGAAGTATGGCAACAATCGTGGTGCTTTATTTGAAGTGGGGAAAACATTTTCTAAAAATAATGGCACCATCGTGGAAAAAAACAGCTTGGGTCTGGTGATGTGGGGCAAAGAGACTGATCATTGGACTGCGCAGAGTCAGGTTGCAAATGTTTTTCATGTGAAGGAAGCGGTTCAGGTTCTTGCAAAAGTATTTGGTTTAAAAGCCTACTCTTGGGAGCAAAAAGCCGACAACGGGGGCTTTGTTCCGACCTGCTTTCATCCGTATCAAACGGCGGTTTTGATCGTGGAAGGTAAAAAATGTGGTTTTATCTCGTCGTTGAGTCCGCTGGTTTTGGAAAATGAAAAAATTCGCGAGGCAATGTGTGTGGCCGAATTGGATTTGGATGTGTTTCTGCCTCAGGTCGCGCGGCCGGTTCGAATAAAAGACATTGCTCGTTATCCTGTTGTGGACAGAGACTTGGCTTTGGTGATGAAAAAATCGCAAGCTGTGGGGGATGTGCTGAAGGTCGTTCGTAAAACGGTGGGGGCTTGTTTATTTGATTTGGAAGTCTTCGACATATATGAAGGCGAAAAGTTGCCTCATGGGCAAAAAAGTATTGCGTTGAGAATACGTTATCAGGACCCGGCTGCGGCTTTGGCCGATGCCGCGATACAAACCTTCCAAGATCAAATATTAAAGTCTCTTAGCAATGATTTTGGCATAACGCTGAGATGACAGTTTTTTTGAAAGTGAGTTTTTGGCCCTGCGTAAAGATGCGGGCTTGTTTTCTAAGCTCTTGATTTTGTTTAGTAACTAATTGAGACTGAAAGCGTATTTGAAAAACACTTGAGGTGTAGTATGGCAGGGCAAAACGTTTGGAAATCAACGATGACAAAAGCGGATATCGTTGAAAAAGTCTACGATAAGATCGGGTTTTCGAAGAAGGAAGCCAGTGATTTGGTAGAATTGGTGTTTGACACAATTAAGAGTGAGCTACACACGGGTGAAAAAATTAAAATTTCTGGTTTTGGTAATTTTGTGGTGACTCAGAAGCACGAGCGTGTCGGGCGCAACCCACAAACGGGGGATCAAATCATGATCTCGGCTCGTAAAAAACTGACCTTCAAGCCATCGCAAGTATTACGAGCGATGTTGAATGGTGAAGATTACACTCATTTGAAAGATGATGATGACGATAATTGAGAGTGAACTTAAAGAAGCGCTTATTTCAGCAACGAATCCTCAAGGGGCTTTGCCTGATATCGGTGTGGATGATAAATCCAGAGAAGAGCAAATGGATTTCTTTAGGTTTGAGAAGAAGAATCCAGAAGCATTTATAGAGTTTAATATGGCTCCGGTGAGTGAAGAGGAGCCAATCGATACAGTCCAAAAGCCATTGACGGAGTCCGAGCCGTTGTCTTTGCCAGCGGCTTTGTGTGACGATCAGTTGTTGAGCGAAATTCAAGGTATTCCGGATAAAATGGGATTTAAGATTGGCGATGTGGCTGATATGTTGTCGGTGAAACAATATGTTCTGCGTTATTGGGAAAGTGAATTTGATATCTTGAAACCCAAAAAAGCGGGTAACAATCAACGTTTGTATACAAAAAAAGATGTTGAAAATGCTTTTCTTATCCGTAAGCTTTTGCATCGCGATCGTTTTTCCATCGAGGGGGCTCGTGCGGCGATGAAAAACTTAAAAACGTTTGTTCGTAAAGAAAACAAAAAAGAAATGGAACTAAAGCAAGCCTTCAACCGTATTGAAAACTTCCATCAAGATCTAGAGGATATCGCACATCAAATCCGGCGTGTTCGTCAGTTGTTCAAGCTAAATTAAAAGATTTAGGAGTTCAAGCAGTGGGCTCCTGTTTTTAAATAGCTAAAAGCTGATACTTTAAAAATATTTCAAAATCTGAAAATGATAAGTTTCGATGTCTGGTCCTCATATTTTTAGTTCAACTTGAGCGACTTTTAGGCTACAAGGTCCCCATGGGAAAAAAAGAAATTCTCCGTTTGATGATTGGTTTTCGTAAGTTTCATGAAAAGTATTTTGCGAATGAACATTCGTTGTACCAACGTTTATCCTCTGGCGCAGGACAATCGCCGAAAACTTTAATTATTGGTTGCAGTGATTCACGTGTGGATCCGGCTATTATCACTTCGGCCTCTCCGGGAGAGTTATTTATTGTTCGTAATGTGGCGAACTTGGTGCCTCCGTATGAAAAGGGAGGAGGGGTTCATGGGGTCAGCGCGGCGATTGAGTTTGCGATAATAAATTTAAAAGTCGAAAATGTGATCGTATTAGGCCATCGTCAATGTGGTGGCATTCGTGCGTTGGTGACGAATCAAGGTATTCAAGCCGGTGGTTTCGTCGAGCAGTGGGTGCGTGTGGCTAGTGATGCGAAAGAGCGTGTTTTGAGCAAGTTCCCAGAGGCGAACGAGGAAACTTTGTGTCGTCATTGTGAGATGGAATCCATCGTGACGTCGTTAAATAATTTAAAAACGTTTCCTTTTGTTGAGGCAGCGATAAAAGAACGCGATCTAGCATTGATGGGTATCTATTTCGACTTAGAGCAAGGTCAATTGCAAGAATACGATGACAAAGAGGGTGTTTTTAAAAACGTCGAATTGATCTAGTTATAAAGATTTTTTCTAATACGCCCTAGTAGCCACAGCAAAAATATGATCACCACTATAGATCCCAGAATAAAATAGAGAGAGTGCGCTCGGGCCTCATAATACCCACCCAAAAAAAGTGGAGCCTTATAAGGAAAGACAGGCTTATGGGGACGCTGTCAGCTGAGCTTGTAGGTGTCAATCTGACGAAACTATAGCTAGGTCGAGTTGAAAACAGTGTGTGTAAAGAGATATTCTAAATACATGTTTAGATATTTCATTTTTTTAATACCACTTTTTAGCTGGGCTAATGTATACGAAGTTATTCACAAAGGAAATTACGTTCGAATTGAAAACATGAAGAGTAAAATCATGTTTTCTAGTCAATATATAAATGAGTCCATTAGAAAAAATAAATGTTCTAGTGGCGAGATAGAAACCTTTGTAAAAGAAATGGAAGAAAATTTTAATACGGCCCTAATCAGTGGTAAGGACACAGCGAGCGGCAAGGTGGACAAAAAGACAGAGATGATAAAAATTTCTAAAGATGGAGTTGTTAAAGAATTTAGTCTTTCAACACAGAATGCAGTCTCCTTTTTACAATTGCAAGACGGCTTTGTATCCATGCAGACTCGAATAAAGCGAAAGTGTATTCCATGAATTCATTTAAAAATTTATTTTTAATTTTCTTTTTTATGTTTTTTGTAAAGTCAGCCGAAAGCAAAGAGACTCAATCGGGTGGCGAATCGAGTGACCGTAAAACTGAATCCTCTGTATCGCTAAGGTGATAACGGGCATTTTTGCAGATTGTGTAAGGGAAGTTTGCGGAACCACCGATTTTCAAAAAATTTATCAAGATGCCAATCCAGAAGAGAAAGCCGAAGTGAAAAGGGCAGAGAAAGAAGTGATAGAGGCTTTTAAAAAATATCTAAGCGCAAAAAACATTTGGTTAATAAATTTGGAGGATTATTCTAAAAAGGTCCCTCTTTCCAAGAACACTACAAAATTAGCTATCATAGCGGGAGAGGTGGATAGTGCTGTAACACATAGGCGGGGAAGCAGCCCTGTTGAAGCTGAACTTTCTGGTAAAATTATTTCGTTTAAACCAAAAAAATGGCCTAGTTCAGGGCCAGAAGTTCAAAAATTTGTAGGTAAGCTTGCCAATGTCATGGGTAACTCAAAACATATGCTAGCTAACACCTATTTGCTGTATGGGTTTACGGCCCCTATGGCCTATCGTGCTTTAAATTCAAAAGACGATTTTCAAACGGCTGTTAGAAAAGATTTAAGACAAGCACTCGCACAGATTGAAAACTTGAAAAAAAATTATACAGAAAATGAACTTAAGGCGATCGGCATTTCAAGAAGTGATTTAGAACGTTTTGCCAAAATGGAATACTTTGACGAAACAACAGGCAATGTCATATTGAAAAAGACATCAAAAATAGCTCTTTTATCAGAAATGATTGGTTCGAAGGCTATTGATCAGGCTGCCAGCAATTTGCCGTCTCAGGAGTTAAGCACGTTGGTTAGGCTTCAGGAAAATATCAGCGTTATCAAAGGTAACAAATCCATTCAAGAAAACGATCTTAAGTTGGACTCTATGGATAATGGGGTTGTTGAAAAATGCACCGCGAATTTTGAGCAAAGTATTGTTAATTTGCCAACGCGGGATCAGATAGAAACTGCAAAAAAAAGATATGAAAAATTAAGAACAGAATTTTTGAATAGTTTAGGCCAAACATTTTCTCAGTCCACTGCAAAAAAATTGAAGACGTTTTTAAGTCGTAAGAATGCACCTTTTTTCATGCCCATGTCTAAAGAAGAGTTTAAATCGAGCTTTTACGCTCGTCTTCAATCATTTAATGACGATCAGAATGTTGACAGGCATGTCACTGCTGAGCATAGAGACAATGCGCCACTTTATTTTTCTGCTAAAACATGGAACGCCGGACCTTCTTCATTGGAGCTAAAGGCATTTTGCGATTCATTAGACTTTAGTACACTACGTGATCATACCTCGGAGTTGGGTGGAATCGTTGTAGGTTCTGAATCGATTAAAGATCTTGAATTTGGGGAGAGTGTTTTAATTCACGAGCTGGGACATCAAGTTCATCAATTCCTCGAAGATAACCCTGACAGTATCAGCAATGAAAGCAAAGCTAAATTCCAAAAGATGGTAACTTGTTTGAACGGAATGCATTCGCAAGAATTGAGTTTTCACAAAGAAGCCTTAAAAAATCCGACAAAAGAAAACGAAATGGCCAAAAAAATTCTTCTTAATGAAAGCCGATATTTAGGCGAGGATTTTAGTGATATGTTAAGTGCTAGGGGCGCAAAAGGCAATGTGGGTTGCAAGCTAGTTCTAGTGACTCAAAATTCTCCTGACGATTTGAAGAATCTAAATGAGCTTGATGTACATTCTTCAGCTATTTTTCGATTGTTACATATCTACAAAGTTAAAGGATGGCCGCCAAGTTCATCTTGCAATCAAGCAATGGAAAAAGTGAAGACAACAGAAAAGTTTGAGGACTGTCTGTCTGCACGGTAAGATTAGGTGGATATGAAACTTTTGTTGAGTGCTTTACTGATCGTCTCGCTCTCGAAATATCATCTATCGCCACAAATATTTTAGATGCTCGTGAAGCTAAGCTCATGATGCCGCTAAATTTAGCGATAAAATTTCTGGCAACGCAGGGGTTTCACTTTAGAACGATCACGAGACACCTGTTTAGACTCGAGATCGTTTGGCATTTCGCGAATTTCTGTGTCAACAAGATCTCGGTCTTCGAGGGGCTCGTCTGTTCGGTTTATTGGTCGTGAATCAAGTCTTCTTTCGATATATTTTGTGCGCATTCGGGCTCGTTGAACCACAGTCATAGGAGATGTGGCCAGTTCATACATAAAGGCATTGATGGTTTTTTTAACGACCGGATGATTTTGGATCATCAATATTTGTTCTTGATTGCCTTCGGCGCTGAGGCTGGGATTAAACGAGGTGCCTAAAATAGCCAGGTTGATTCGTGGCAAGATGAAAACTTTGTGGTGCAGTTTAACTGAAATTTTTAGACTTTTTCCTTCAATAGTATAATGAAATTCGCCGTATTTCTTTGGATTCACGCGAATACTATCTTGCAGTTGTTTGATTTGATCTGGGTCCATTATTTTTAATAACGGAGAGTCTTTGTTCTCAAAATATTTTTTGGTCACATCGTCTCGATTCATGATGGAAAGTAACAAGGGAATACTCCAGCTTTGCATGGCAAAGGGGGGATCGCCTACAAATTTGAAATCAAAACGTGTCGGATCTTTAGCGGCTATTTCAATAATGGTATCCAGAATTTTGGGGGCCGAGGCCACAAATTGCATCATGAAAATCTGTCCCTGTGCTTGCATTAATTGCGGTCGGATCAACGAGGAACTGACATCGCCCATGCCGCCATTAGGGGAAAAGGCAATCGTCATTTTGGCTGGACTGGTTTCGCCTGGTGATCGCTGACCCAGAAAAGAATAGGAACCGCTGATGGGGTACTGCTTTTGGCCACGTCGTTTCAAATCGATAGTTTTAAAAAGTTCATGCTCGATCACGACCGAGGCCAGGGGATTACGATAGACTACAATGTGATTGGCATTGGGGATCGAGGTGGCGGGTCTTAATTGAGGGTCTAAGTTTACGGCATCGCCCTCTTTGCCAAGACAGGACTGAGTTAAATTCCCGGACGAAAAAATAGTTTTGGCGTGTGCCGTGCCGGCATCGACATTTAGAATTTTTTGATGGTTTAAGCCAGTGGCGTTAACCAGGGTCAACGTAAATAGACGCCTTCGGCTGGATCTTACATTTGATAGAAGTTTTTCAATTTCTTCAATCGCTAGTCCTTCGATGCTTTGCTCGACGCCGGCCATTTTTACAAGTTTTGCCAGCACAGCTTTGTTCTCGGGGGCTAGTAGTGTGGTGCTGCGATCGATACCGACTTTGGTTCTTACTCCGCGATTCACGGCAGCTTCCAGGTCGTCGGCAACATCCAATAAATTAAACTCAAAAATATTCAAGCTCATGGTGCGTTTGGCCTGAGTGATGTGGTCTTTGAAAATTTTCTTCAAGTCTTCTGGGGCCAGAGTGCCTAGCTCTTGGCGTTCATGGTCGACAAACGTTGGTTGATTAAAATGAACGTCAAAATCAGTAAACGTTGGGCGTCCCGACTGATAAGACAGAGTGAGCGATTTTGATGGGTCGTTAAGGCCTCTTAAGTCGGAAGTGACTTTGCTGTTATTAACTAGATCTTGGAATTCGCGCTTAAATGGCTCGGCCAGTTCTTTTCGAAGCGGGTCGTTCTCGTCAATGGTGCCAAACCTTGCGATGTAACGATCTAATAGATCTTTAATTTTATGGAAATCGTCCAAGTTTTTAAGCAAGAACAGAATCTGGGGTTCTGAAAGACCCTTCGTACGGCTGGGCCAATTGTATTCCTTCTGTAATTCCTCGGAGACTGTTAAATGTTCGGCGAACACTTTGTTCAAATGTTCATACAGTTTAGGACTGAAAACAATGGCTCGGGTGACGTCTAAGAGTTCCGTCAGTTCCTGAGGATTCTTCACCTGAACTTCAAATGGCTTGGCCCTTTCCGCCGCGTCGGCAAAGGCCAAGGGTGTAAAAAGACTAAACACTGTCAGGATATTTAGACAGGCCAGTGTTAAAGCTCTATTCAGTTGATTTTTAGATTGAAAAACAGCCTCAATCATCATACCTCAGATGCAATCCAATACTTGGGCCAAATCTGCGGGGAAAATAATGGGAACAAAAAATAGCTTTTTTGCAAAAACTAATAATCTGACATTCTGGATTTTTCTGTTTCTGATCCTGGGTTTTTTGGCGGGGCACTATCTTCCCGAGTTTTCCAAGGAATTAAAGCCTTTACGAACTTTGTTCTTGCACGGAATTAAATGTATCATCGCGCCCTTGATTTTTTCATCGATTGTGTGTGGAATTTGTTCCGCCAGTAATATGAAAAGTTTAGGAAAGATTGGTCTTAAGGCCATCATCTGGTTTGAAATAGCAACGACCATTGCGTTGGTGGTGGGTTTGTTTTTTGTGAATTTTTTTGAACCTGGAAAGGGCGTGAATCTGGTGCCGCACGGAACGTCGCTGGACGCTGTGGCGCCTAAAACCCAGATGACTTTTGCAGGGTTTGTAGAACACCTTCTGCCTAGTAATTTTGTAGAAGCCGTTGCGAAGGGGGATGTGTTGCAGATTGTGATCTTTTCGATCATCTTTGGCGCGGCCACGTTGATGGCGGGTGATAAGGGAAAACCCGTCGTCGCATTTTGTGAGAGTCTCAACCAAGTCATGTTTAAATTTACAGACATCGTTATGAAAATGGCGCCGATCGGGGTCGGAGCCGCCATGGCGGCGGCGATAGGTGAGCATGGGCTGGGTGTTTTGATTCCGATGTCAAAGTTGGTCTTAGTTCTGTATCTGGCATTGGTTGTATTTGTATTGATTACGCTTGTGCCGGCGTTAAAATGGAGTCGCATTAAACTGGTTCCTTTTTTTACGGAAATGCGACCTCGTTTAGCGTTGGCTTTTGCGACGACCTCGAGTGAGTCGGCCTACCCTGATACTTTAAAATCACTGACCCGAATGGGCGTGCCCGAGAGAGTTTCTAGTTTTGTCCTACCACTTGGTTACAGTTTTAATTTGGATGGATCGACTTTGTATTTGGCGATGACTTCGGTGTTTGTTGCGCAGGCGGCGAATATCGAACTTTCTTTGGGAACCCAGGTTTCAATGATGTTACTGTTGATGTTGACTACGAAAGGCGTGGCGGCCGTACCCCGCGCTTCACTTGTTGTGTTGTCTGGAGCTTTGGTGACGTTTGGTCTGCCGCTGGAAGCGATCCCGCTGATTTTGGGGGTGGACGAGTTTATGGATATGGCACGAACGACGGTGAACCTTTTGGGGAATGCCGTGGCTACCGTATTTGTCAGTCGCTGGGAGAATGAGCCGCTGGCGCCTGAGTTTCAAGAGCCGGGGTAGGCACCGGTTTTGGTAATTGTGGGGGTGTCATGTGCCCAGAAACTACTTTGTAAAACTTGCTGGTGATGTTGGTGTGTGGCTGTTGGCAGGAAAACTGTTTGTGATTGTGCCATTCTTGCACTGCTCGTAGCTGTTATAAGCAAATGGTAAACGGGTAGATAAATCTTCGGTGTAAGTGGCGTATATTCCGGTTTGAAGGTCGGGTATCTTTATTGGTGTTCGCGTACCTCGTCCTCCAGAATTCAGAGCACCAGCCGAAATTTCACCATTGCTGGCAAAGTTAAAAATATAGCCACGAGAGTCACCAATTTTGCCCGACACGCTGACGGAGGTCAGCTGGTTATTGGTGAAAACATAACGACTGTGCATGGCATTTCTGGTGTCTTTAATAAGGACACTATTTTCATCACATGAAATTTGTATGTTTGTTGGGTAGGTTTTACTGTACAAGCGGCGAATTCCTTCGGCAAATGTTGGCGATTTGCAAATTTCGTTTTTTTGAGTTTGAACATCGGTAAGTAAAAACGTTTTCATATTTGGTGTAAAGGCTACGGTTTCCTTACACTCTTCGTCGATGGTGCTAAATTCCGAGTATATTTCGGTGCAGGCAAGATTGCGAATGCCAAAGACTTTGCTGGGGTCGAGTTCATCAAGTAGCTTACCTGTGGTATTGAGTGCTTCTTTAGTTTGTGAGCACGCCTTGCCAAGGCCGCTGCAATCCGCAGCTTGTGTGGCGAATGGGATAAGGCCGGCAATCAATGCGGGTAGACCCGTTTTAAGTTTTGTCAACTTGCTCTCTTTTAAAAAACTAGCAAATGATTGCTTTAAATCCCCACTGAGCGATTTAAAAGCTTGAACCGTGGGGAAGGCAACGGCGGCTTGACCGGCGATCAGTGACAGTCGGTCTTTGAATGCAACACCAACAGACTCTGCCGCCTCTTTCAATATGTTCGACAGGTCTTCGGGTGTTTTGTAGAGTCCGATTGCGATTTTCTTTTTAATAGCTGCAACTTTGTTGATTCCTGGCAGTTTCTCTCTGACAAGGGCATCATCCGGATAGAGCTTGGTCAAATGATCGACGTCGTTGATTATAAAATTTGTCAGATCAACCCCATGATGTTTGGTGAATCGGATGGTCGAAAATTTATTGCAAATTTCTGATTTTGTAGTGCATCCGAATGGACTTTTTAAATCGGGCTTAAACCCATATTTCTTTTCGAAGTCTGTCAATAGGCCCCTGATATAAAAATCATCAATTTTTTTTCCGGTTTTATCAACCCCACCGTCTAAATTATATTTTTTGATGGTTTCGAGTTCCTTTGCTGCGGTGACCAGTTGAGGATTATCCGCTATGACTTTATCATTGAGATATTTGCCTAATTCATAACGCCGAATTTTTTCGTCGTCATTTAAGGTGGCCGAGATTTCGTCAGTCATAGTCGTAATGGGGGGCTGGCATGCGGCTAGGGCCGCAGTAGGCAGAAATAGCGCGAAGACGTTGTGATACGCTTGTCGATAGCCACAGGCGGTCGGGGTGTGATGGGTTATGTTCCGGGCGGTTTTGTATCCAACGGCTGTTCCTATCGCGGAAGCAATGCCGACGCCGGCAATGATGTTTTCGCGACATTCTATGACATTTGTTCCGGCTCCGCATTCGACGACTTTTCGTAAGGCCTCTAGGCGTGGTTTCATGTCCTCAAAAAGCTTATCACACGCGTGCCCGCGAGACAGTGAGTGGGAAAACAGAAACAAAACAAAGACAGTTATAAACTTTGGCATTGTGGTGTCTCGATATTTTTCTTTTTGATTTTTTTTTCAATCCCACGCCCAACACAGCGACCAAGCTCGGCGCCGATATCACCACTTTGTGGCCCCAGGAAAATGGCTGCGGGAATTTTAGTTTCTTTTGTGCATGTACGAATTGTATCGACGACGACCTCGCGGCATGAGGGTAATATTTTTTCATAACACAGTTGAATTTGCGATGACGCACAAAAATTTTCTAGGAACGACTTGGTGAAATTCTCGAGCCATTTTTTCTTTTCGATAGGTTTTGGAAAAGCGCTGATTGGGATAATGAAGAAAATAAAAAAGATTGGCCGCATAGTATATGCTTATATGATAACAAAAGGCGATAGACATCTCAATATGAAGTGGGGATTTTCCACTGTCTTAAAATGAGATATTCTCAATATGAAACTGAACTTTCACTTGGGCGCTATCGCCTAGCACTATCGGCTAGACATTAGGATCATATCGGATACCATGATTTCATGAAAATTCGACCGTATCACATTCTTGTAAAATATGAGTATGAAGCCAATGATATTATGCGCTTATTAAAAAGTGGAGCGTTGTTTGAAGATATGGCTAAAAAATATTCTATCTGTCCCAGTCGTCAAAACGGAGGCTTTTTAGGAGAGGTCGATGCGCGCCGTTTGGATCAAGATTTCTTAGAAGCCTTTGATGCGCTCAAGCCGGGCGAGACGTCAATGCCAACACGGACACAATTTGGTTGGCATTTGATCAAGAAGGAATAGATCTGAGATCTACTCGATTTCGATATCACCGCTGGTCGTCGAGACTTGAATATTAAGTTTGGCTTTATTCACGTTTTGCTTATTGGCTTTGGTGTCGACTGTGTATTTGTTGTGAATATCCCCTGATGAGGATTGTAGATTGAAGTTAAATAAATTATTTTTTGGCATTTTCAATTTGATGTCGCCAGAAATTGATTTTAAGTTTGCTTCGGATGATTCGTTGTTTTCGATTTCAATTTCTCCGCTGACGGATTCGCCAGAAATTTGTTTTGTGATTGTCGAATTGCGAACTTTTGTGTCGCCAGAGACCGTTTCGATGCTTAGGCGAGGCGTGGTGAATCGATTCAGGGTGATTTCACCCGAGATTGTTTTTAGTTCGGCCTGGGCGACATTTAAGTCCTCAATCGAAACATCCCCGCTGGTCGAATCGAACTCAATTTCTTGATTGAATGTCGTGGGGACCTCGATATGAACTTCCAAATCTTGTATGGCGCCTTTAAGTTCTGTCACGGTCAGTTCGTCAGGTGTTTCGGTAATCGTTAGCAATTTATCATTCTGTGCTTTGTCGATGCGGCCGGTGGCGATGATTTTAATTTTTGTATCGCGCGTGCTTTTGATGGCGATATCGCCAGAAAATGGTTTCAGAACTAACTTTTTTTGTGGGACATTCAGTGTCCATTGGTCTTCGGTGCGTTCCGTATGCTCGCGATGTTTGTAATCGAGGGCCAGGTGGCCTGAATTAATTTTCATATTGTATTTTTCCTCCAGTTTTGCCAGTAGGTGCGGGTCCGAGTGATAGGCTTTGCTTGCTGAAAATGCCGCAACTGAAAGTGAGATGATGGTTGTAAATACTGTGGCGATGAAAAAGCGTGTAAACAGATTTGTTGTTTTCAAGGTGTCTCCTATTTTTCCATTACAAATTTAAGGTTCCATTGAAGATAGCTGATCAGTGCTAAGACAATGTGTTTGGTTATAAAGAACATGGTCAAGACACCAATGATGCCCAGGCCAAAAAAACCGATGGTCGTAGAGATGCCGGCCAATCCCATCCAAAAGGTTGACGAAATGTTGAGTAAGGATGGCAGATTCCACAAAATTCCAAAGGCAAGAGATCCTATGGCCAAGGACATGGACCAACCGGCAGTCAACAAAGCAAAAATTATTATTCCCGGTATAAACAGCACGATAAAATTAAAAGGTGCTAAGATGATTAACCGACCAATGATATTGATCGCCAAACTCCATTGGAATTTGTTTTCAGTGTTTTTGATTTCTTGAATCATGTGATCTGTCTTATAGGCCTGAGCAATGGTAACAGGTAAGCCTAAGGAGGCGGTGATCTCGGGTTCGGATTTACCATTGACTTGAGCATGATTAAAGTGTTCCTCGTAATCGGCCAGGATATCTGAAATATTTCGAATTTGGTTGGACTCAAGCTCTGTTTTTAGTTGTCTTAAAAATTCTTGTTTTGTCATAGGGTGTCCTTACTAATTAATTTTTCAATTTGACCGTTAAATTCGAACCACTGCGCTAGAAGTTCTTTCTGGGATTCTTTGCCTAGCTTAGTAATTCGATAGTATTTTCTAGGGGGGCCTTCTGATGATTCTTGCAGGTAGGTGTCAAAATACTTTTCGTCGGTCAGTCGTCTGAGAATCGGGTAAAGTGTGCCCTCTGAGATTTCTAAAACTTTAGAAATCTCTTCGACGAGTTCGTATCCGTAGTAGTCTTTGCGGCTGATCTTGGTCAGCACACAGAGTTCGAGTACACCTTTTTTAAATTGGGCGTTCATATTATCCTTATTCTTGACTACTAAACTATACTAGGTACTATGTATTGTAAAGTACTATGTTTAAAATATGAGAATATGAGAATAGGGATGCGGATCTGTGTGTTATCTGGCATTGACCCATTCACTAAATGTTCATAGGTTAGCGACATGAAAAAAATCACTTTGTTATGCAGCCTGGTATTTTTAAGTACATCATTTGCGCAATCCATCCAGAGTCTAACCACGATAGCCGAGAAATCGGCGTGGAAACAAACGGGTCGTGCCGACGAGACTCAAAAATTGTGTCATCAGTTTTCCCGAACGTTTCCCGCGCGAATTCAGTGCAAAAGCTACGGGAAAACCCCCGAGGGACGTCGGCTGTGGTACATTCATATTCAGGATGCTAAACCAATACCCCAAGCTCCTATAGTTTGGATTCAAGCCGGTATTCATGCGGGTGAAATTGATGGTAAAGACGCTGTTTTTGCGCTGATGAAAAATGTGTTCGTGCAAAAGACAATTCCTGATCTATTTAAGGGATTGAATGTCATATTTGTTCCCATCGTCAATCTGGATGGTCACGAAAGATTTGGTAAATGGAATCGGCCGAATCAAGTGGGGCCCGAAGAAATGGGCTGGCGAGTGACTGCACAGAATTATAATATGAATCGCGACTTTGCAAAATCGGATTCTCTTGAAATGCAAAACTTAAATAAATTGTGGAATCAATATACACCGGTGATCAGTTTAGATTTGCACGTAACGGATGGGGCCCATTTTCAGCCAGAAATAGGTATTATCACCACACCCACAGAAAATTCGGGCTCATCCGCTTTACATAAAGCCGGAACGGAATATGAAAATATGTTGATGGAGAAAATGAAATTGCGCGGACGAATGGCCTTGCCCTTTTATCCCAGCTTTGAAGAGGACGATCGCCCTCTTTCAGGATTTTCGCGTGGGGTTTCGCCACCACGGTTTGCCAATGGCTATTGGTTTGTGCGTAATCGCATAGGCGTTTTGGTGGAGTCGCATTCTTGGAAAGACTACCCCACGCGCGTGAAAACTCACTACGACACCGTCGCCTCGACATTAGAAATCGCCCAACAAAAAGGTGCGGCTTGGACGATCGTCGCACAAGAGTTGGATAAACAAAATCTGGCCGGAAAGAAAATCGATGTTTCCTTTAAAAAAACAGGTCAGTTTTCAACGATCGAATTTCCGGGCTATAAATTTTCAATCACGCGATCTAAAATTTCAAATTCAGATGTGATTCGCTACTTCTTGGATAAACCCGAGATTTGGAAAGTTCCTTTTTACGAAGCGCTTACCCCGGCGTTGTCTGTGATTGCACCGACCCATGGCTATATTATTCCCGCTTCGGAAATAGAGACTGTGCGGCGTACGTTAGATGTTCATGGTATTCGGTATCATCTTTTAAAGACTTCGGTTCCTGAAAAACTGGGGGTGTTTCGAGCCAGTAAAGTCGAGCTTTCTAAGGTCTCGTTTGAAGGCCGACAAACAGCAACGATTGAAGGCGCCTGGAGTGACGAAAAGGTAGAACTGGCGAAAGGCAGCCTTTTTGTTCCTATCAATCAACCCAATGCCCGTATCGCGGTTCACCTTTTAGAACCGCTGGCGCCGGACTCGTTTGTGTTCTGGGGATGTTTCAACCGATTTTTTGAAATGAAAGAGTATATGGAAGACTATGTGGCCGAAGATGTTGCCACCGAGATGTTAAAAGATAAAAAGATCAGTGTCGAATTTGAAGCCAAATTAAAGGACGAAAGTTTTGCCAAAGATCCTGCTAAAAGATTTAGATTTTTCTATCAAAAACATTCATCCTGGGATGATCGATATAGTCGTTATCCTATACTGAAATGGTAATGGCATAATGACACATGAAATGGTAAGGACACTGAAACAGTAAAAACCTAGAATTGGTTTTCTGGGCCGTGATTTTTAGGAACTGCATCTATTGAGTGGTTCTATGGATAGAGGCTCGCTCCCATGTTTTGTATATTTGAGTTCAGGCCACCTGAACTTATTTTGAATATAAAGCTTCCCTTATTGACCGAATATTTTCAACCATTTATCATTTTGATTTGGAGGAAATATGAAATCAATTTTAAGTGTCATCGTAGTCATCTTTGCTGTGTCAACGTATGGAAGTGTTAATTCTATTCAATGCAGTGGTGTTGTTTATAACGGAAAAGCTGAAATTTCTACCTCGCAACCTGAGGCATTTAAGCGATATGGATTGCTCGCAGATCTTTACTTGAGTGTGACTGCGCCGCCAGTTAAAAATCCTGTTTACATGGACCTTCAGAAAATTGCAGAAAACGACACACCTAGCGCTTTAGAAATAACATATGTTTGGTGCCCCAGGTCTACCCCAACAAATCCTTCATGCTCCAAGGCGGTCAGGGTGCTAAAAATTAACAAACAAACTGGTGCTGCTCAGTTTTTCAATCAATTGGAAGACAAAACTAATTTTCTGGTTTCATCAACGCTTTCATGTAAAGTTCATTAACCCCTACAAATCAAGTCCGCTCCTGCTCAGTATAGCTAAGCTTTATCGTGTTATAACCAACTTTGTCCTTACCAACCTATCTCTAGATCGATTTAGTTTTTCTAAACAATCTGATAGCCGTTATTAAGAGCGATGTATAAGTAAATATGTCGCTCTAAGTTTTCAATAACTTTAGTGGTACACCAGGATCTTCTGGTTAAGCGCTTGATATGATCCCTGAGCTTAGCAAATCTCTGATTTAAGGCAAAG
>JAEUWH010000035.1 GCA_016785955.1 Pseudobdellovibrionaceae bacterium
CAATTTCTATTTTGGCTAAGAGATTAACTCCCACCCGCGCTGGGCGCGGGCCGATTCTGAAAGTAAGTTAAATTTAGTTTAAAAATCAACCTATGGTTATAGGTATTCTAAGGATAAATTTTTTTCAAAAATTCAAAATGCGAGACGTTCAAGGATTTCTCGCGGAGTCCTACGCAATGTAGGCCGCTCAAACGGAATCCCATAGTGGCAACGAAGTCAGTTTGAATTTTTAGGAAGAATTGGTGCGCCAACCCGAATACGGTACGAACTATGCGTACTTCGTTGATTTCATTCGAGTTTGTCTCTCGGCCAAGCTTCTAAGTTCAGAAGAAATTGGTAAGCTTTACCTGGAACAGAAACTTTCCCTCAATCAAATCGCATCCAAATTTAAGGTTTCAAGATCTGCCATCAGGTCCCGACTTCGTGGCCTCGGGATTGATATTGACGCCGTAAAACCGGTCGCAACGAATCCTGAAAACTACCGCTACAATACGCCACCCTATGGTTTTCAGGTTCGGGACGGAAAATTACTTCCCAACCGACTGGAAATGAAAATTTGCCGCCTCATTATTGAATTGATCCAGCGTGGAGGTCGCAATCACAGCGAAGTCGCAAGAGAACTTACGCGACGAGGTTTCAAAAGCCGCACCGGAAAAACCAAATGGGACAGCAAAACAGTTTTTAACATTTTTAAACGATGGAAAGATAAACTTTAATAAAGGATTACTTTATGAATGATCTGATTAACACCGCTATTTTAATCGATACGCTTTTTGGCGGTACTGTTGCCGCTGATAGGATCTATGTTTCCGTGCGACGAACGGCACTAGAAAAATCTGCAAAAGGACTTCCGAACCTTGCTCCATTTGCACGGCAACTAACGAAGAAAGCCAGCAAGTAGTATACAGATCAAGTATTACAGCCTGTTGGAGTAATGGCACTTTCTTAAATAGAACCGCGAGTTCGGAAGTTTCGCGGTTCTTTTGCATTGGCGTAGTCAAAAAAATTTAGGTAAGATGACCTCAAATCTGTTTTAAGCATTGGATTTTAGTCTGGCTAGGTTCTCGGTAGAGGATTTTGATGTTACAGTATAATTGTGAAATTAAAGATATCGATCCTGGCAATTACAATTATAATCACTGCGAGCCTAGTGATTCTTCTATCTGTAGATAACGATTCGGACAGCCGTTATCCTGCTGCCTATTTCCAAGGATCCACGTTTAGAGAAGCTGTACCAAAAGAAGCGGAAAAAGCAGTTCAAGTTTTGGGATGCTCTGGTAACCTTTTGAAAAGTTCTGATGGAAATTTGTATGTTCTGATGGCAGGACACTGCCTCAAGTTTATTGACACGTGTTTCGACATAAATATCAGGCTTCACATTGAAGAGCATGACCAGAAAACTTTTGTTAATGGTAAATGCCGAGAAATGAAAATCAATGATAAAGAACACGACATCGTTATTTTCAAGGCGGAACTCTTCAAAGATAATATGCGATATTACCCTAATGAGGATCTAAAATATTGCCTTGAAGAGAATATTCTCCCTCAGGAAACGCCGCTGCGAGTAGTTCATTTTCCGAATTTTAATCCTGATAAAATCAATGCTCCAAAAGCAACCGTCGCTTCCGCCGTTGGAGACATAATTACTAAAACCCCCCGCGTTTCAGAAAACTGTTCAATTATTTCTGAACCCGTATGGTGCGCGGAATGCCGCGATAAACAAACTGTCCAATGGGTTAACTGCCCTCTTTTTGAAGGTTCAAGTGGTGCTGGCCTTATCAATCTAAAGAATTCCTGTATTGCTGGCGTTGCTCATGCCGCAGATCCCGGAGCGAAGGAGTTTGCGGCAAATGAAAAGGGTGCCTCAATGGCGGTAATGTCTCTTTTTGTTAAAAAGCATCGTAAGCAGTTAGATGAACTTAAAATTAAAATCGGAGATACGAGTTCAGAAGAAAGCATCATGGATTCTTCAAATCAAGAATCTCAAAGTAATAGCGTAAGATAGACGTATGGATAGTAAACCTGCCTAATTTTCGCGAATCGATCGCGATTTCAGATCTTTCATGACCAGCCAATGGTGGAAATAAGTCCGGCTAGTCAACGAAGGTAAACACACGAAATATTGGCCAATGGACTAATCGGGCTAGGGGAAATTCTAAAAAAGAATATCAGAAGGGGTTTCGCGTGATTTTATATCTCTTAGCTTCAAATTCTTTTTCAAATCAAAGCCTATGAATTAAATATTTTTTTAGGCCGCCTCAGCATCCATATCCCAGTCAGCAAAAGCAAGAACCGCCGGGTGGACTTTAAGAGCCCTGCCTAACACCTTAGCTCGGTCAATGCCCATCACGATACGATCATGCTCCAAAGAAGAAACTGTCGCCTGCTTAAGCCCAGATTTCTCCGCAAGTTCTGCCTGAGTATAACCTTGCAGTTCACGATAAATTTTTAGCGCTTTACCGGGAGTCAATTTTCCATACTTCTTTGCAACTACGAATTCACTATCCAGAATCTCACGTACTTTTTTTCCTAAAGGCATATTATTTTCTCCTATAATCATGAGGCGTTATTTTTAAAACTAGGATTTTCACGGCGCCACCTTTAACGACGTAAATAACTCTCCACTGCTCACTGAGCGACGAGGCTCGAGCCCCTTTCCACTCACCTTTTAAAGCATGATCCCAGTAGCCATTAATTTTCTGCACACCTGGTGGACCGTAATGCTCGATCAGGTTTTTCCAAGCATCGAAAGAGTCACGAATGGCTTGTGGTGCTTTTTTAATTTCTTTTTCTGCTGACCTTGCTATTTCGACGATCCACATTACTTAAAGATAATATTACTTTTAGATAATGTCAAGAGTGAGCTTAAAATGAATATAAAGCTCGAATTGAAAACTTCGTAAGAAATTGAAATCACTAATTATTTTAAAAAAGATAAGCCCGAAAACACTCGAAGCGATAGGTACGAGTTCGTACCGAGAATGAATTGGTGCACCCGTCAGGAGTTGAACCTGAAACCCTTTGATCCGAAGTCAAATACTCTATCCAATTGAGCTACGGGTGCCTTGAAATGAAAATTCAATATACTTACATACACCCTGGCTGTAAACACGAAGGATTGACTTTTTGCGAAAAACATCTGTAATCGAGGTTTTATGCAGTTAATTTTTAAGCAAACTCCTCGCTTTATCGTCGCCGACAAACCTCATGGACTAAATACCCATAAAATTGATGACTATAAAGACGGTTTCAAAGAGTTCTTAGAGCAAAAGACGGGACTTGAGCTGGGCATCGTCTCGCGTTTAGATTTGACCACCTCGGGTTTGATTTTGTTCCCACTAAAAACCTTTGCTAACGATATCAATATTCTTTGGCAAAGCCCTTCAACCACAAAAACCTACCTTTTAGTCACCGATCGTAGCCCCAAAAATCTGGCTGAAAATTTCAGCATTCAATCGTTTATTGAGCAAAAACCTGGCGAGAAAACGTGGCACAGCGACCCGCACAAGCCAGCCAATGCCATCAGCCATTTCACACGCATGCGCACCCTCGGCCCACTCACCGTATGGCAAGTCACAATCGAGACGGGGAAGACCCACCAGATTCGATTACACGCCTTGGACGCCGGGATTCCCATTCTGGGCGACACCAAATATTCAGGCACTCCGTACTTTCGTCTTTGTTTACACGCCCATCAAATTCAAATCGAGGGGGAAACGTTTATCTCCCCATCACCCTTTGAAACGATCACGGATTCCCATTATCCCTTGATCGCCGAATTTGAAAAACGCCAACGTCTTTACGCGCCAAGCCCCCAAGAATGCTTCCGCTGGACACACACCGAAACGAGCAATACCTTGCTGGATCAGTACGGCGAGCAATTATTTTTCTACGTCTACTTTTCCGAGGCAAAACAAAAAAATACGTCTCACTTGAAAATTGATTCTATCGAGAAAGCCCAAGTAACGGCACGATGGATCGCCGAATATTTTCAAAAGTCGCTTTACTTAAAGCCTATGTACGATCGAGGAAAAGCACCGCAAAAGAATGAACTTTTTTATTTCGATGTGACGACAAAAAATTGGCTCAGCGAATTTCCCGTCCATCAGTGGACCGCTATTGAAAATGATTTGAGATTTACGCTGAAATCTCACCAGGGCCAATCTCCTGGTCTGTTCTTGGATCAGCGAGAAAATCGTCGTTGGGTTTTACAAAATTCCCAGAGCAAAAAAGTAATGAATCTGTTCGCCTACACCGGCGGCTTCAGCATCTGTGCCGCCGTCGGCAAAGCGGCGGAAGTAACAACCGTTGATCTCAGCAAAGCGTTTCTCGAGTGGTCGAAAGAAAATTTCCTGATCAATACCCTAACGCTGCAACCGGAATTTCAGTTTTGGGCCGCAGATACAATGCATTTTCTCAAAGGTGCTATTAACAAAAATCGCAAATGGGACTTAATCGTCTGCGATCCCCCCACCTTTGGCCGCTCTGACAAAGGCGTCTTCCAAATCGAAAATGATATCGATTTATTGTTGCAGAACTGTTTCCAATGTTTAAATCCCGGTGGTCGCATCCTGTTTGCGACCAACTTCGAAAAGTGGAATCTGGAAGAGGTCTACAATCAAGTCCGTAAGGCCCTAACCAAAAATAAAAATGCCTATACCTTAGAGAAAACCCCTTACCAAGGTCTAGATTTTGATTTTCCACATCAAAATGGAAAAATGAAATCTGTATTTATAATAAAAATTGTTTAGACTCGACTCTCAACTGATAGTCTAATATCATCAGGACTATCGGAAACGTGTCAAAGACAGGCGTAAGCCTAAAATCATATGATACGTGTACGATAGACCGTAGTGCATCTAGATGAGTTCGTGGGACGACAGGGAATGGGAGTTCCACACTCGTTTAGACTGCCTTAAAAAATACAAACCAAAATTATTTCCTTAAAATTTACCTAGAGTTTACTTGGAGTTTTTTTAGATTTTTTTCTTAGAGTTTTCTACCAGAAACTAAACGCTAAACACTTAACACGAGAAGACTGATAAATGAAAAACTGTAAGCAAACGGTTTTGCCGCTAATATAACTTCGACAACTCCATAGAATACTTACCCGGGGCATAGTTCAGTAACCGCTGGTCACGCAATGTTTGAAAACGGGCGCCACCTCTGGCCTCGCTGGCAAAAGGGTATATCGCAATTCCTCCGCGAGGAGTAAATTCACCGATCACTTCGATGTACATAGGATTGATCAACGCCACAATATCATCACAAATCGTTTGCACGCAGTCTTCGTGGAAATCACCATGATTTCGAAAGCTGAATAGGTACAATTTTAAAGATTTACTTTCGACCATTTTTTTATCAGCGATATAGTTAATAAAAATTTTAGCAAAGTCTGGCTGTCCCGTCTTTGGGCATAACGAAGTAAATTCAGTGCAGATGAACGTCGTCCACGCCACCTTACCAGGATTCTTGTTGTCGAACGCCTCTAACAAACCTGCATCATAATCCGAGGAATAATCCGTTCCCGATTGCCCAAGTTTAAATTTTTTTAATTCTTCGATCCGCGATGTCTTTTTAGTTTTAGCCATACAATCACTTTCTTATTTAAAAAATTAATTTCGCTTACCTTTGCCGACTGAAATACTCGCGCAATTGGTCCGCACCAGAGTCCAACGTACGCAACACATAATGTGCGCGCAAAATCTCTTTTTGTAATTCGGTTAACTCGGACGACTTACCCAAATTTTTGCGTTTTTGAGCAATGTGATACAAACAAATCGCGGCGGCCACCGAGATGTTAAAACTCTGCACAAAGCCATACATCGGGATTTTAATTCGATAGTCTGCCGCCGCCTTCATCGCTTCGGACACACCATCCTTTTCATTTCCAAGCACCAGGGCCACTGGTTGAGAAAAATCGATATCATCGATCGCGATATTGGCATCCAACGACGTGACAATCAATTTTCTGTTCTCTGACTTTAAAAACTCAACCGCCGATTCAGTCGATGGCCACTTGCGCTCTTCAATCCATTTTTCCGCACCCCGTGTAACCCGTGCGGAATTTTTATACTTCTCACTCGTCTCAATCACATGAAACGGGGCAAAACCAAACGCCTCCGCACTCCGCACCACGGCCGAAACATTACCGCGATCATAAAGACTCTCGCAGACAGTGGCCACCTCGAACGTACGGTGAGCCAACACCTCGTCAAAACGCTTTTGCCGCTCGGGCGTTATTTGCGGCAACAACAAATCTAAAACTAATTTATAGTGAACATTCAGATGAGGCGACAGCACAATTTCTTCTGTATATGGAAACACACTTCGCCCCTTCTTATAGATTAGATATCCAACACACTTGGATTTTTGGCCAAATCACGCGTGATATTTTTTTGATGCGCTTCCAATGTACCACCGCCAATTTCCAGTAACTTGGCGTCACGCCACAAACGCTCGACCGTGTACTCGCCCACATAACCATACCCACCTAAAACTTGGATCGCACGATCGGCAACATTTTTACTCATGGTCGTCGCCACCAATTTCACACCATCACTGTCCAAGCGGTTACCTTCTTTGTTAAGATCCAAATTACGAGCCGTTTCATAAACATACGCCTTCGCCGCTTTGTATTCCGCGTATGAATCGCCTATATATTTTTGAATTTGCCCAAAGAAACTTAAAGGTTTACCAAATGCCTCACGCTCGAGTGCATATTTATTCATAACCTGAACACTGCGCCGAGCAATACCCAACGCCATCGCGGCCAGAGTCAAACGTTCGATCTCTAGATTCTTCATCATGTGAATCATCGAATCCCCTTCGTGACCGATCAATTGCGATGCCGAAATTTCGCAATTTTCAAAAACCAACTCGGCCGTATTCGAGGCTCGCATCCCCAGTTTGTCTTTGATTTTTTGCCCCACGTAAAAACCTTTGGTACCTTTTTCAACCAAGAACGTCGAAATCAAAGGTCGACCATTTTTCTCGCCTGTTTTTGCATAGACTAAAACCAGATCACAGCATGTTTTGTTCTCATCAATTGTACCGTTCGTGATCCACATTTTGCGACCATTCAGAATAAATTTGTCACCTTTCTTTTCCGCCGTCGATGTCATACCCAGTACATCCGTACCCACATGCGGCTCGGACATACCCATGGCCCCAATCCACTCGCCCGAACAAACCTTGGGAAGATATTTCTTTTTTTGCTCCTCTGAACCATTTTGCGCTAAGTTATTCACCAGCAACATTGCGTGCGCCAGATAAGCTAAACAAAACCCCGGGTCCGCTGCCGATAACTCTTCATGAACAATCACCGCCGCGGTCGCGTCCATCCCGGCCCCACCATATTCTTCAGGAACCGTAAGTCCCATGATTCCCAGTTCGGCAGCCTTACGAAATAATTCCAAATTAAAATTCTCTTTACGATCAAATTCATGAGCTTGAGGTTCCACTTCGGCTTGCGTGAAGGCCGCTAACGTTTCGCGAAGCATTTTGTGCTCGTCTGTAGGGTTGTACAAATCATAACTTTTGTAATGAGTCATCGTTAGCTCCTTGTTTTGAGAAGACTCATCTATACAAAGGCTTAGCAGCAAAGTAAACGGCTAAACCCAGAGCTTTTTACGCTTTGCGGAATGGGCATGAATACAAAATCTGCGTCGCCTCAGAAACCCGTAAATTCTGGTGACTCCGGTCCGGTCGCTCACTAGTCTGGATTTATGAGCCATTCTTTGCAAAACACAATTCGCGCCAGTCACATTGCGATCGGAACCGAACTCACCTCTGGGCAAACGCTGAACACAAACTCTCGTTTCATCGCCGAACACCTGATGGCCGAAGGAATCAAAAATCAATTGCATATCGTCGTTCCTGATGAAAAAAACCTGATTTTGCAATGTTTTGATTTCATCAGCCCGCAGTCTGATTGGATTTTTGTCTATGGCGGCCTTGGCCCCACCACCGACGACTTTACCCGTAACATTGTCAGCGAATGGACCAATAAAGATCTGCGCTTAAATGAATCCGTTTGGCAACATATTCAAAATATTCTCAATGGTCGTGGCTATCCTGTTCGTGAATTTCAAAAACAACAAGCCTTGTTCCCCGAAAGCGCGCAGATCATGGAAAATTCCAAGGGCACCGCCCATGGCTTTCACGTTTCCGCCAAGGGAAAAGAAGTTTTCGTTGTGCCCGGCCCGCCAAAAGAAGTCCACAGTGTTTTTGAAAACTATCTAAAAAATTGGATTAGGGAAAACGCCCGAACAGCCGATGCCCAAATCACCAAAATCTGGAACACGCTAGGCCTTGGTGAAAGTGAAGTCGCCTATCAAATTGAAAATTTAATCAAAGACTACAACGTCGTCGTCGGGTATCGAGTGCATTTGCCTTACGTGGAAGTCAAAATTTCGTATTTAAAATCTCAACAAGAACAAAACAGAACCTTGGTCGACGCCATCGACCAAACTTTGCGGCCAATTCAAATTTACTCTCACAAATACCCCTATCCTGAATTTTTTAAATCCTTCTTTCAGGACTATGTCGCAATTTCCTTGGTGGACGAAGTCACGCAGGGACTTATCCTGAATGATTTCAAGCAATGGTCTAGCGATTGGGAAACGAAACAAATCGCTTATTATAATCAATCCGCCGCCTGCGTGTTCACCCGCTCGAACACCCTACGCGCCTTACCCACACCCACTGGACATTTGTTATTTTCCATAACGCACGATAAAGAACGCCAGTGCATCCCGGTGCTTTTAAGTTCTCAAAAATTAAATTTGAAATTTGAAATCCCGATCCATACGCTGGCAAAAATGCCCATCGAACGCCAACCGCTGTTCATTAAAGAAATGATTTATAAATCTTTAACCAGCGAAACGTTGCGCTGATTATTTTTCAGCCAGCACTGTGGTGCCCGCTTTAACACCGGAGTTCCCCAAAATCGGCTTCAAAAATTTTGCGATTTCACTGCGCGCATTTTTAGCGACGACTTCGGGCGTTCCTGTCACAACAATCTGGCCACCACCATTCCCACCGTCAGGTCCCAAATCCATAATATGATCGGCCGTTTTAATGACTTCCAAATTGTGTTCGATCACCAAAACCGTATTTCCCTGATTCGTCAGCTCTTGCAGCAGCTCAACCAGTTTACGGATATCTTCGAAATGCAGACCCGTGGTCGGTTCGTCCAGAATGTACAAAGTTTTACCCGTACTGCGCTTGGAAAGTTCTTTAGAAAGTTTCACCCGCTGCGCTTCGCCACCAGACAGCGTGGTCGAGCTTTGCCCCAAAGTCATATATCCCAGTCCGACTTGATTCAATGTTTCTAATTTTTTATGAATTAATGAATGGTTTTTGAAAAACTCTAAGGCTTCGATGACCGACATCTCCAGCACATCAGAAATATTTTTATCTTTGTATTTAATGACTAAGGTTTCTTTATTATAGCGTTTACTTTGACACACATCACACGGCACGTACACATCCGTTAAAAAATGCATCTCCATTCGGATTTGTCCATGCCCCTGACAAGCTTCGCAGCGCCCACCCTTCGTGTTAAAACTAAATCGACCGGGCCCATAGCCACGCAATTTCGCTTCGGGAATCTGCGCATACAGCTCGCGAATCAAGGGCAACAAGCCCACATACGTCGCCGGTGTCGAACGCGGCGTACGACCGATGGGTTTCTGATCTATTTCAATCACTTTATCGATATTGTCTAATCCCTCGATCGAATCAAACGCCGAAGCCTTCACCTGCGCGCGATAAAATTTGGCCGCCAAGTGTTTGTACAGTGTATCCATGATCAGCGTACTTTTTCCACTGCCCGAAACGCCGGTCACACACAGAAACAAACCCAGCGGAATTTTCACATTAACATTTTTCAAATTATTTCCGCGCGCCCCTTTGATCTCGATAAATTTTCCGTTGCCAGGTCGACGTTTTGTCGGGATAGGAACTCGCTTTTGTCCACTGAGGTATTGTCCCGTGATAGATTTTTTATTCTTCTCGATTTCTTCAGGAGACCCTTGAGCCAGAATCTCACCACCGTATTTACCCGCACCCGGGCCTAAATCCACCACAAAGTCAGCCGCCCGAATCGTGTCCTCATCATGTTCGACCAACAACACCGTGTTCCCACGATCCCGCAATTCTTTGATCACCTTCAACAGCCGATGATGATCCCGAGGGTGAAGCCCAATACTGGGTTCATCCATCACGTACAGAATACCAATCAGCGAAGACCCCACCTGCGTGGCCAATCGAATTCTCTGCGATTCACCACCCGACAACGTCCGTGCCGAACGATTCAGGCTCAGGTAACCAGTGCCCACCTGTAACAAATATTGAATGCGTGATTGAATCTGCGCGATGATTTTTTCAGCCAAAAATCGTTCGCGTTCTTTTAATTTTTTATTTTTAGAATAATCCTCTAGCCATGCTTGCAGTTCGGTCAGATTCATCTGCGATAATTCAACGATATTTTTTTCCGCAATCTTGATATTTAAGCTTTCGGGCTTCAACCGATTTCCCTGACAATCAGGACAGTCTCGAATTTCCGGTTCAAATTCTTCACTTTCGTCGTCCTCGGACGACGATTGGTTTTTATAAACATATTTTACTTGATTCAGCTTGCGATTACCCTCGTCACCATCGGAATAAACTTCTTCCTCGACGAAATCCAAAGTCCCGAGCCCCTTGCACGTTTCACAATATCCACGGGGGTTATTGAAACTGAACAGCCTTGGTTCTAATTCAGGAAACGCAAAACCACAGACAGGACATGACGATTTCAACGAAAACAACGTTCGCTTGCCCTGAATGGTTTCAATCACAACTTGCCCATCCGCCATTTGGATGGCCGTGTTCAAGCTTTCTGCGATACGAGTGCGCGCACCGTCTTTGACGATCACTTGATCAATCACTAAATCAATCGTGTGGGCCTTCGTTTTGGCCAGCTTTTTGGCTTTGTCCAGATCTATGAACACGCCATCGACCTTGGCTTTGATAAATCCTTTTTTAAACCAACGTTGAAATTCGTTCAGGAACTCACCTTTTTTATTTTGAGCCATCGGCGCCAAAATAAAAACTTTTGCCCCCTCACCTAAACGCACGACTCCGTCCAACATATCTTGCGGCGTCTGCGACGCCACCGGGATATGATGAGTCGGACATTCAGGAACCCCCACCTTGGCGAACAACAAACGCAGATAATCATATATTTCCGTAATTGTTCCCACCGTCGAACGAGGATTGGTTCCCGCCGATTTTTGATCGATCGCCAGCGCTGGTGACAACCCCGTGATCGAATCCAAATCTGGTTTTTTCAACTGATCCAAAAAGTTTTTTGCGTATGAAGACAAACTGTCAATGTAACGACGTTGTCCTTCCGCATAGATCGTATCGAACGCCAATGATGACTTACCAGATCCACTGAGACCCGTAAGGACCGTGATTTTATTGCGCGGGATCTGGATGTTCACATCCTTCAGGTTATGTTCTCGCGCGTTTTTAATGGTTATAAAATCATTTATTTTTTCATTTGGCATGAGGTACAAATTCCATAGAGTTCAAGAACATGATGAGTCAGCTTGAAGCCATATTGGCGAGCGACTTTTTCTTGAAGATCTTCTATGTTTTTGTTCTGAAACTCAACGATTTTTCCACAATCCGTGCATGTCATGTGGTCATGATGTTTTTTGGGAGTCAATTCGTATCGAGTGGGCATTGAACCCATTCTTAACTCAGTCACGACTCGAGACTCGGCCATACCTTTAAGAAAACGATACACCGTCGCAAAACCCACATCAGAATTGATTTTCTGCACTTTCTCATAAAGCTCTTGCGCAGTGATGTGAACTCGGCCCTCGTGCAACGTTTGTAAAATTAATATCCGCTGAGGCGTGACCTTTAAATTCATCTTACGAATGATTTGCTTTAAATCATCTTCCGTCCAGCTCTCATCAAAGTAACTGGTTTCGTTATTTGCCGGCAACGGCAATACAGTTCCATAGCTTTTGTTTTCAAACATACAGGCAATCCCCCGGCTAACCCCAGAGATACTAGAAATGATAATCATTTTCAATTAGAAACTGATGTCACCCGAGTATTGTTACATGTAGCAACAATTTACGCCTTCATTCGCATTTATTCACACACGCTCCACTCCGGTCGATTCAAAACTGAAAACAGGCGACGGCATTATGAGAATGCAGGGACTCTAAATGCCGAACCTTGCCCCAACCCGATTTCAAAAGTGAGGATCGCTTCAAAAACAACGTCAACTTGCGAGCCGCATCTTCACAGAACATCAAGTTCAAGGCATTCAAACGCGCAAACTCTTGTTCGTCCTGACGCTTGACGAGCCCCTGGGTCGGCGTCCCCAAGCACTGACCCAGCTGAATAAATAAATCGGCAAATTGATTCAATTCAAACGGCTCGTCCACAACCACATTCAACTCCAGCTCACTGCGCTGGGCATGGGGCGTAGCAATCATCCCTCGCTGGGCATACCACTGCAACAACGCAGGACCATGCGGCTGGTTTTGCGCTTCAAGCTCCTGAATGGTCAACTGATGAGCCAACGCCGCCGACTGCGGACACGTACTAGAATACTCCAAATGAAAATTAAGCTCGGTCTTATCCAAGAAAAACTTTAAACGAAGAGGGATCATTTTAAAATAAGTCCGTTCTGATTTCAACGTGCTCATCCGAATCGGCATTGAAAATGACATCACCACCTGAGCCGTTCGACTTAGGCCATTTTGCGATTGCACCAGCCGACTTAAAAGCTGACGAACTCCTGCCATGCTGACCATTTCAGAGCTTACGTATTCAGCCAACAACTCATATAACCGTGACATATGAATGCCTTTAGAGGGGCTCACTAGATCCACAAAAACATCGAACTCGCACGACGCTGTGGTCTTGACGCCTTCGTTGTCCCACTGGATCGGTAAAGTGATCTTTTCCATACCTACCCAGGCAAGAGGGATTTGGTCAGTGGCTGCAGATTTTTTCATTGCGTCGACAGTGATCATGTGTTGGTTTATAGCCAATAAGATTTTAAAAGTCTACGCCATGAAAAAAATTGTTTTAGCCAGTACGTCTCTTTATCGCCAACAGCAACTAGCCACTTTAGGTATTCCTTTTGAGTCTGTAAAACCTTTGTTTGATGAGGATCGTGTTAAACACCAAATCATCGACCAGCTTAAACATCCGCATGCCATTGCACAAAAGTTGAGTTTAGAAAAAGGCTTGTCCTTGGCCGACCCAAAAACAATCACAATTTCCGGCGATCAATTGGTTTCTCTAGAGGGCCAGATATTAGGCAAGCCAGGCACGATCGACAACGCCATTAAACAACTGGCCTTAATGCAGGGAAAAACTCACGAACTTGTCACGGCCTGTACGGTCTTTGATGGACGTCAACCCATTGAAATTTTAAATATCACGCAGATCACCCTGAAGCCCCTTTCTACAGCGCAAATTAAGACCTATGTGAATTTAGATCAACCGGTGGATTGTGCTGGGTCCTATAAAATTGAAAAACATGGCATTCAATTGGTTGAATCTGTTAAAAGCGATGACTTTACCGCCATCCAGGGACTCCCCCTGTTGGCACTGGCGAAAGTATTAAACTCTTTGAATATTACAATCCCTTATTTGGATGGAAAACATGATTGATGCTAAAAGTTTCAAATTTTCTGAAGTGAAAAATGCAACGCTTAAGTCGATGATTCAAAACGCCTACACCGTTCAAAAAAATGCGTATGCACCTTATTCCAAATTTTCGATTGGCGCCAGCATCTTGGACAGCAAAGGGGCCATCTTCACAGGCTGCAACGTAGAAAACTCTTCATATGGCGGCACCGTCTGCGCCGAGCGCGTGGCCATCTGGAAAGGCGTCTCGGAAAAGATGAAGCTCCCACTCAAAGCCGTGGTGGTTGTCTCGTCGGAAAAAGATCAATGGCCGCCCTGTGGCTTATGCCGTCAAGTCATGGCCGAATTCTGCACACCCCAGACGGTCGTATTTTTCGGAAATAACAAAAAAGAATTTCGTCAAATGACCTTTGCAGAGCTGCTGCCCGAGGCCTTTTCAAACAAGTTTGTCCTTCACCCGCAGATTTAAATTCGGATCGAAATATTCAAAGCTGAAGAACTCAAATCCAGGTTGTTGCCAACTCATCGTCTCGAGATGAACACGAGCCATACGTTTGCGAATGGTGGCTTCGGTTGCCGCGCTCATGGGCGGCCAAGCTTTCGATTTCACCTGCGCGTGAAGATGCGCATCACACATCCAGCGGACCGCACCTCGGCGAAGTTCGCAGAAACGAAGCCACGACACCAATAGCTTTTCATCCTCAAGCGAAACGTGTAGGTCGTTAAATTGAAAACGAATCGTCGAAAGCGATCTCACGGGGATCAGTTTGTTAAATTTTACAGAAACAAAGCGGACAAAATCCCAGCGACTGCGATAGGTCTTTTTCTTTGTAAGATCTTTGAATTTTGTAATCCATCCATCGATGTCCACCAGATTCAAAATCATTCCCGAATCTGGATCCACGGTTCCCGAAAATCCCAATATGACTTGAACTGGCTCTGAAATAACGGTTGTCTTTTGAATAGGGGCAAACACCTGGAATTGCCGAAAAAATATAGGCGTTAAGGTGTTTGCCATGGAATTTACTGAATCACGAGTGGATTGATCTGCACCGTGCTCTGATTTCTAAATTGCTGAATCCAATCATCCTGTAATTGATTCGATGATTGCTGCGCTAACATTTTAGCCTCGTCACGACTTTTATCCAAATCAACCAACTTTGCTTCTTTCAAATGCAAAATATAACGATTTCCCTTCACCTGAACTAACTGACGAGACATTTTATTTTTAGGAGATAATTCCAGTGCGGCCATTTTTAATTCTTTCTCGGATAGCTTTGGAATTTGCGGGGCATCCAAACTGAAGAAACCGGTCTCGTCCCAATTCACACCCATCGTTTTCAAAGTCGAATTCACGGTCTCTATCTGGCCCGATTTTAAATTCTCTGCCAACTGGTTTTGCATAACTTCGAATTTATCTTTACCTAACAATTCACCCGCAATTTTCTTTTCGACATTTGCCAGTTCAGCTTTGGCCACCGGCTTACGATCAGTGACTTTCACCAGTTGATACGAATTAAATCCTTTAATTGGTGATGACACTTTACCCACGTCCAAAGCAAAGGCGGCATTTTCTAGACCCATTTCTTTTTCGCCTCGAGAAAAATAACCTAAGTCGCCCTTTTTACTTTTGGTACCCACATCATCGGAAAACTGCTGCGCCAGCTGTCCGAAATCTTGAGTCTCTGCCTTCTTTTGAATATCTTGAATCTTATCGAATGCCGCTTTCTCGGTATCCGCCTTACCAGGAACGAACTTAACCAGAATCAACTGTGCCGAAATTCTCTCTGGCACATCATAACGGGAACGATTGGCCTCGAAATAACTGACCACCCGTTTTTTAAAATCTTCTTTGGCTAAATGTTCAGCGATTTCAGCATCACTCACTGCCATTTTTTTACCTTGCTCTTCACGATCTAATTTTACGAACTGCACATTCCACTGCTGACGGCTTAATTCACTTAACTTATCGACTTCTAACTGAGACGGTCGCGCCGCAGACTCGAATAACTGACGCGTGCGTTGAGTTTGAACCTGCTTTTTGATTTTATTTTCAAAGCTGGTCGGTGAAATACGATTGGCTTCTAAAAGTTGAAAGTAATAAGACGGCTGAAACTGACCATCTTTCTTAAATTCATTCATTTCTTGGATAAACGATAAAATTTCCTTATCAGAAACTAAAATACGCTCCTTGTCTGAAGCCTGCGCCAATAACTCCATTTGCACCAAAGTTTCGACCGCTTGCTGACGCATACCTCTTTGTCGCTCTGGGTCGAATGAGATCGGCTGCCCGAACATCTGTGCATAATATTCCTGCATCTTCTGGATTCGCTGCTCTTCTTGGGAAAAGTCAGCCAGAGATATAAACGTTTTATTTACGCGAGCCGCATTTGAAGCCCCTGCAGCCCCCATTTTATCGCTGGGCAAACCAAAGAAAATAAAAACCAATATAATCGGCAAGCCAAACAACAAAGTTCCGATGATTTTCTTTGTTTGATCCCGAGACTGAATCAATCCTTTCAGATTGTCCCAGACCGTATGCGACTGCTGAGCCGCCACTTCGTTGGTTTCTTCATTTACCTTATTACGACCTTTTCTTGTATCCATATTTTTTTCACCTTGTTGATAAAACGAAGTCTAAATATCACCCGCTTTTTCTCCCCAATTCAAGTCAAAAGTGCGAGCCCGGTCTGATGAATACTTGCGCCATATATGGCTTGCTCCCGATAATTTGATCATTTAGACTAACGGCAAGTCAGGAGTCCATTTTTGAATTTTTTTAATATAAATCTAAAAAAACTAGTGTTTTTTGTTTTCGTCTTAGTCATGCCGCTGATCACAATTAACATGGAAGAAAAGCAAAATGATTCAGAATGGTTCAAACAACCCTTCTCATGGCTGGCGGGGCATTTCCAAGATTTTTTTTACACCTACAGCCAAGGCGTAAAAAACACGACCGGCCAGTACTTGAACCTGATTCAAATCAAAAAACAAAATGAAAATTTAAAAAATCAAAACCAAGAGCTAACCACTCGTTTGTTGAAATTCGAAGAAGTCAATCAAGAGAACTCGCGACTGAAACAGCTATTGGCGTTTCGCGAATCCACAAAAATGGACTTATTGGCGGCTCAAGTGATTGCACGAGATTTAATTCCGGACCATAGCACAATCACCATCAACAAGGGCACCGTCGATGGACTTAAAGAAGGTCAAGCCGTGATGACCTTGCAAGGCGCCTTAGGCTATGTCTTTAAACCTCAGCAAAAAACATCGCATATTCTGCTGATGACAGATCGTTACGCCGTAATTGATGGCATTATTCAGCGCAGCCGTGCGCATGGAATTGTCGAAGGCAAAGGCAAAACGGGCGCTGTCTTAAAATATGTAGAACGCACCGAAGATGTTCGCCCGGGTGATTTGGTCGTGACCGGTGGTCTGGATAATATTTTCCCCAAAGGATTTCCCGTCGCCATCGTGGAATCGGCCGAGAAAAAACAAATCAGCGTGTCTTTAAAAGTCGACCTAAAACCCCTGGTGGACTCGGACAAAGTAGAAGAAGTGTTTGTTATCCTGAACGCAAAGAATGAAGATATTTCTGAAGTTTTCTCCACGGAGACAAAAAATTGAAATCATCCCGGCTTCGAGTCATTCACGGTTTAGTCTTTTTCTTTCTGATTTATATATTATGCAGTTTTCAAACGGTCGTATGGTATCAAGTTTTTGGCACTCTGGCCTCGCCATTCTTTAGCTTTATCGTTTTCGTTTATTTCGGCCTAGACAAAGACGATTGGAAATCCGTTCTGTACTGCTATTCGATTATTTTCATTTATTCATTTTTTAGTTATTCATCACTGGGGATTTTGATGGTGACGTGCGTGTTCAACTACATCTTTTTGTACATCATTAAAAATCGCGTGTACTGGCCGGGGGCCGCGTATTTCACATTTATTACGGGTATCTCGATGTTGATGTTTCACGTGATCTATCTGCTAAACTCGTACCTGTTTGAACCACACTTCTCGCCTATCTTATTTTGGGATCGACTATTTCAAATCGCAACGACAACGGGACTGGCATTTTATGCTTATCCAATTATCAAACGGCTGGATATTCTGTTTAAACCGGAAATTCCCACGGAAGTCCATGGAGAGCTGAATGGCTGATTATGTAAGCAATCCAGACGAATCGAAAGAATACTGGGGACGATACAAGTACATTTACACCGTTATCATTTCAACGTTCTTCGTATTTTCCTTGCGCCTGTGGTATTTACAAATTATCTCGGGTTCCGAGCTGCGCGATTTCTCGGAAAAAAATCGTATTAAACAAGTCAAAATCCCTGCGCCTCGCGGACTGCTGCTGGATCGTCATGGAAAAACATTAGTGCAAAATCTTCCTGGATTTGAAGCCATATTAACACCACAATATATTTCTAATCTTGACGAAATGGCGGCTCGGTTGTCTCCGATTCTGGGTATGGAAGCCGATAAAATTATCACGCGCGTCCAACGCAGTCGAAGGGTGAATGGCCCTTTCGCAACTATCCGTCTGAAAGAAAACCTCAGCCGTGAAGAAGTTTTTCGTTTGAAGCGAATCAATTTAGACACGCCCGGTTTGGAAATCCGCGAAACTATAATTCGTCATTACCCCCTTCAGCAGAATGCGGCCCAGTTATTTGGATACGTCAGCGAGATTTCAAAAAAACAGTTGCCCCTATTGAACGAACTGTACAAAGGCATTTTGAAATTCGAGCAAGGTGATATTATTGGTAAAAGCGGTTTGGAAGAAAATCTCGAACGCGATATCAGAGGACAAGACGGTGTCAGTTTTATTCAAGTCGATGCGCACGGCCGCGAAACCAGTTTACGTAATCCTAATATTATCGGCGATAAAATCACCGACCAAGACGCCTCTCATGGAAACAACGCCGTCCTGACAATTGATCGTGATATCCAAGAAGCCGCATTTAAATCTTTTCGCGATCTTAAACGCATCGGAGCCCTGGTCGCTATGAAATCAGATGGACAGATTCTGGCCTGGCTATCAGAACCATCGTTTGATCCCAACGAGTTTGCCACCGCAATCTCGTCACAAACATGGAGCACATTGATCAACGATCCGTTCAAGCCATTGCGAAATAAAGTTATTCAAGACCATCATTCTCCCGGTTCAACCTTTAAGCCTCTGGTCGCCCTGGCGGCCTTAGAGGAAAAGAAAGTCACCGACACGCAAATCATTTATGCTCCCGGTGTTTTCTATTTTGGTCGACGCCCGTACCATGATCATCAAAAAGGCGGCCATGGCTACATCAATGTTTACGATGCGATCGAACGCAGTTCGAATGTTTTCTTTTATCAAATGGGTATCAAACTAGGCGTAGATAAAATGTACGACTATATTTCACTGCTGGGAATTGGACAAAAAACAGGAATCGAGCTGGCCCGAGAAGTTCCCGGAAATATGCCCAATTCTGCATGGAAAAAACAAAATCGTGGGGAAGAATGGCAGGAAGGTGAAAACTTGAGTACAGCCATCGGGCAAGGTTTTGTAAACACGACACTGATGCAAATGGTGGTGGCCTACAATACGATAGGTTTGGGCGGCAAAGTTTACAAACCTTACGTCATTCAAAAAATTCTGGATCAAGAAGGCAAAACCCTCAAGGAAAACTTTCCACAAGTGCTCCGAGATTTAAGCCAGACTCAAACAAATGGTGTTAAAATTTCTGAAAAAACATTTGCCACCGTAAAAGAGGGCATGCGCCGAGTGGCCAATGGCGATCGCGGAACAGCCCGTTTCTGGAAAATACCGGGCGTGCAAATGGCCGGCAAAACGGGAACGTCACAGGTTATGAATTTTTCGGCGGATCAAATTTATTCTAATTGCGCTTCAAAACCAATTCATATGCGCCATCATGGCTGGTATATCGCATTCGCACCAGTAGAAAATCCCGAGATCACTGTCGGCGTATTGGCCGAGCATTCGTGCCACGGCAGCACCGGAGCCGCACCGATTGTTCGTGACGTCATTCAGGCCTACTTCCAAAAATATCATCCCGAGATCATCGAGATCGGCCTAAAAGAAATGAAGACCAAAAAAGCGAAAGCTACCGTGACGGAACCCACCACGGCACCGGAAGGAGAATAGATTTGGATTTATCCATATCACTCGAGGAAAAAACCCTCGTCAGACGTTTAGATTGGAATATTATTCTGGTCATTTTAGCTTTGAACGTCATCGGCCTGATCAATTTATACAGCGCCACTCATGGCCCAAACTCGAAAGAGGTTGAGTCTTTGTTTATTAACCAAATTGTTTGGCTGGTTTCTGGCTGGAGTATCTTCTTTATCACCACCCTTTTAGACTATGCCATTGTCTCAAGGATTTGCTATGTCGTTTATTTTATTAATCTGATGGCGATCGTCTACGTAGACTTTTTTGGTAAAATCGCTCTGGGCGCTCAACGTTGGATCGATTTTGGTTTTTTCCGCTATCAACCGTCGGAAACCATGAAGTTGTCGCTGATTATGTTGCTTGCCAAAGTATTAGCCCAAAGAAACTCGTTGGGCCAAGGCATGGGGTTTCGAGAACTCATGGTACCCTTGGTTCTGGTTCTAGTGCCATTCGCATTGGTTATGAAACAGCCCGATTTAGGGACCGCCATGATGATTGTTGCCATCAGCGGCTCAATGATTTTGTTCACGAAGGTGCGTAAACATATTATTGTGACGGCCGTTATTTTGATTTCCATTTCTCTACCCATTGCCTGGGAATACATTCTACACGACTATCAAAAAAATCGCGTACTCACCTTCTTGTCACCAGAAAATGATCCTCGTAAAACCGGATACAATGCCCTACAGTCGCGCTACGCAGTAGGTTCTGGTCAGTTCTTTGGCAAAGGTTTTCGCAAAGGAACCCAATCTCAGCTGGAGTTCCTGCCTGAACGTCATACTGACTTTATTTATTCGGTACTCAGTGAAGAACATGGCTTTGTCGGTAGCCTAACAACAGTCGGTTTATTTTGTATTTTATTTTTCTTAGTGATTCGCATCGCTTATCAAGCCAGGGACAAATTCGGTGCCCTCATCGCCGTGGGTGTCCTGAGTTATATCTTCTGGCATATGTTTGTAAACATCGGGATGGTGATCGGACTCTTACCGATTGTGGGTGTCCCACTGCCATTGCTAAGCTATGGCGGATCTAGTATGTTGACGACCATGCTTGGACTCGGTTTAATCTCCAGTGTTTCATTCCGCCGATATTTATTTTAATAGGAAACGACGTGTGCAGATCGAGCACTTGGCTCTTGGCTAAGGGGATCTTAAGGTGTTTTTCCGGGATTGATTTTAATCACTTCGGAAACAATCGTCCCAATTTTAATGCTCGATTCAATTCTTAAAATATATTTGCGATCGTCATCGCTGAGCCAAAAATAAATATCACCAATGGGTTTGAAAATACCCTTCACTGTGATTTCTGGTTTTATAACGATAGCCTCAAAATCTCCGACTTCGGTTTCGATTTTTTCCTTACGAATGGCTTTACCTTTGAAAACAATGTTCTCACCGGCATCGGCCACGCGGAACGAGTACTCTTTACCAACGTCCCACTTAAACAAACGCATGTAATAGGCCGCACTATAAACATTTTGTGAAAATGGTAAAATATCCCATTCCTTGCGCGCCTCTTCTTGACCATCCTTTTTGGTAAATTTCTTTTCCCAGTAGGTTGCTTTATTATTCTTGATATCGAACAAACCCTTACCATCTTTGATTTGCCCCGTTTCTTTCACTGACAACGTAAATACGTGAGGCACAAATTCCGCATAATCAACATAGGTCGTCGCTGTGTCTTGCACACTGTAAAACGAAGAGAACATACGTGAGGATTCAAGTTCAGTTGTGAACGTGTATGATCTTCGTCCGTTGACCTCTACAAAAGGACCAACTTTTAATCTCAGTTCCCCAGCCGCGACTTTGAAATAATGCATTTCATGAATGACTTCTTCACCGACACGAAATGGGTCTTTTATAGGTCGACGTCCATTGATTCCATCCTTACTCTCGATATCAACAAGAGGTGGTGGTTCAGCCACTGCAGCGGTCGCAACTTCGTCCGGCGGTGCTTTCTTTTCCGCTTTTCCTTTTTTTACTGCTTTGGCCGGTAACGATTTTTTCTTAATGGTCTTAACGGGTTCTTTCAAAGCCGGAGGCTCCGGATTGGACAGTGGTGATGGCGGCACACCCACAGCCTGACTGTTGGAATCACTCACTTCAGCGGGCAATTCTTTAATGACCACTTTTTCGTCGAACTCAATATTTTTCTTAAATTCTTCTTCCTTCTTCTCCATCTTTAAAAAATGTGATGAACACGCACTTAATAAAGTAAAAAAAACAACCAAAAGAATTTGAGACATTGCTACTCGAATCACTAGTTATAGCTTAGCATTACACAGCCAGTAATCACTCAAATTTTTTCCAACGTCTGTGAAGCCACATCCAATGTTCAGGATGCCTACGAATGATACTCTCGGTGACATCACAAAAGTACTGAGTTAAGCGAAAAATAGATTCTTCTTTATCGCTGGAAAGATACCCCTCCACATTCAACGCAGGTTCAAAAACCATATGAATCCGCCCCGAGGCATCTTCGTAACAATAAGCTGGGATGATCGGTGATTTGGTTTTCAAATGAAAAAGCGCTAGACCTTGAGCTGTCCCAGTTTTGATGCCAAAAAAAGAAGTTTCGATGCCATAAGGTTTTCCCATAAACTGATCCAAAACAAATCCGACCAGACCATTGGCCTTCAATGCTTTTAGAATCTGAAATGGTGTTTTTTCTCCGTGTGGTTCAATGTACTGAACCCCATGATAGCCGCGAAGAGCAAACCAAATATCATTCAATTTTTTATTCTTAAAAAACTTGGTGATAAGATGCATGTTCCATTTTTTCAAGGCAATCAAACTGGCCGCCAAATCACCACTGCCAACATGCATTCCTAAAATTAATACACCTTTTTTTTGCTCTAGTGTACGTTCAACATGTTCAACGCCTTCATAAACTACATGCCGATCAATCCACGCTTGATCTATCGAAGGAAGAATAAATAGATCGGCGGCATGGCTGGTTTGTAGTCGCATACTTCTACGACCCATTTTAATCTTTTCGTCTTCACCAAGCAGAGGAAATGCCATACCAATATGCTTTATGACATCTTTACGACGAACACGTAAAATATCGAACCACAAAATACCTAGCAAGCTAAAAAGCCAACGACTGGCTCGCCAGCCAATCAGCTGACAAAACCAAGACATCAGTTTAATGCAAAAATGAAATAATAGATTCATACAATTGCCGATCACTTATATTGGGACGTGGCTCCCACTTTACAATACCTAACGGGGTGTCTTTTGGCCATATGTCTTTCAATTTGGTGTAGTCTTTTTCTGTTGTTAGGAAATGGTGAAAGTTCAATGGCTTATCAAGTATCTTTTTCAAATCTTGTTCCGAGTATTGATGATGATCAGAGAATGTCTTTTCAATAATTTCCATTCTTGGATTTAAATCTTGCACAATTTTTACAAAATATTCTGGTCGCGCAATCCCAGAAATTAAAACAAATCTTCTAATATTGGAAAACTCTGTCTTCATCTTATTTTCTGAATTTAAGTTTAACGTGGGGAAACCTGGAAATTCAATTTCACTCAGGCAGAACTGCCAATCTACTTGCAGCCCAGAAAAAACAATCATTTTTTTTAACTGAGCAAGCTGCTGGTCGCTGATAAAATTAGTTTTAGTCCAAAAAATAATATCCGCTTTCTTAAAACCTGCTAATGGTTCTCGATATCGCCCGCGAGGCAAAACTTGGTTGTATAAATCCATTTGCGTGACATCGAAAAGCAAAATATTACAGTTTTTTTTAAGCGCTAAATGTTGAAACCCATCATCGATCATAACGTATTCTATTTTTTCGCTGCGGATGATTTCTTTGGCCGTATCGACTTTTCGTGGTCCAACATATACAGGAACGTGCGTCTTTTGTTGAATCAAAACAGGTTCATCGCCGAAAAGACGACCATCACCCACACCCCCGTCATTTCGGGTCACCACTTTCAAAATCTCTTTAGTAGCCGACTTGTAATTACGACTAACGATTCCGACACGCTTCCCTTGGCTTGTTATGAGGTTCGCCAAATAAATAAGGATGGGCGTTTTACCCGTGCCCCCCACAGTCAAGTTACCAACACTCACTACCGGCACTGACAAATTAACCATCTTTAATAGTTTTTTTTTATATAGCCAAAACCGAAAGGCCACGACAAGACGATATATGACGGACAAAAAACTTAAGACCCATATTATCAAAAAAAAATATTTTTTTTCTTTTTCCAACTCGGGAAATAACGAGGAGGCAAAAAAGGTACGAGCTTTCGTCATTTCAAGTACCCATTTAAAATGCGAGCCACCTTTTCCGTCACTTCACCATTGCCCAATTGTTTGCGGATTTGTTTGAGTTTATTCTTTTGAGCCTCATAAACTTCAGGCTTAGAAATCAAATCAAATAACAAGCGTTCAAGCTCGTCAGGGTTAGCTTGGTCTTGAAACCGCTCGGGACTGGCTTCCTCATTTAAGATTAAATTTGTGATTCCAAAAAATTTAACACCTTTAACCACAATTTTTGCAATTATCGAAGTTAGCCATTTCATACGATACATGATGACCATCGGCTTTTCCAGTAGACCCACCATCAATGTCGCCGTACCAGAAGCCGCCAACACAATATCGGTCATCGCAATCATTTTAAAAGGATCTGTTTTTAACATCATGTAATTAATTTTGAAATTATCCAAATAGGGTACAAGATCTGCTTTTTCAAAACTGGGCGCGCACATGATCAATACTTTTAAATTTGAAACACGATGACTTAAACGTCTCGCGACCTCTAACTGCACCCCAAAGTGATGATTAAGCTCGCCCCGACGCGACCCAGGCATCAGCCCTAACACGATCTCGTTGTCTTGGATCCCGCAACGACGACGCTCGCTCAGAACCCAGGATTCATCCAAAAATTCTTTCTTCATTTCATCGATCAAAGGATGTCCCACTAATTCGCACTTTACATTGTGCCTACTGTAAAAATCCACTTCGAATGGAAACAATGACAAAACTCGATCACAAAAATCGTGGATCTGCTTCACACGCCCTTGCTTCCATGCCCATATCTGTGGCGGAATATAATAGACAACTGGGATATTTCGCTGTTTTAACTCTTTTGCCAACCGAAGGTTAAACCCCGGATAATCCAACAATACGGCCACTTTTGGCGGGTAGCGATCCACTTCGGCTAATACATCATAGAAGACTTTTTTAATAGCCGAGTAATGCTTGGCCACTTCCACGACACCCATAACAGCCATGTCTTCGGATCTGCCAAAACGACGAAACCCCAAAGACTCCATTTCATTTGATCCCACTCCATAAGCATCAATGGCGGTTGCGGTATTTTTCCAAAATTCTAATATTCGCTGAGCATACAAAACAGACGACGCCTCGGCGGCGATAATTAAAACAGCAGGATTTTTCATTTACGAATTTGTTTATCGATTTTATCGGCCCAAATCATCGCTTGCAAACCATCTTCTGCAGTTATCTGTGGTTTTTTGTTATTCAGAACACAATCGATAAAATGATTTGTCTCTTCCTGAAGAGCGTCTACCTTATTCACAGTCCATGCACTGGTTTTAATTTTTTCCTCTTCTTTTGGAGCCGAAGGAAAATACTCGTACATTTCAAACTCGTGAGTACCCGTGTTGGCCACAATCGTTTTATTCGGTGAGTAGACCTTCACCTGACGAAGCGCCTTTCCACTGGCACGACTAATCGACATATAAACCGATTTATTTTTTGAGCCGAGCGACAAATCAAAATATGCATTTACCGTATCCGGCTCTTGCGAAACAGCGATGTCTCCACGCACACTATGGTTTTTCACGTTCCCACCTTGTGTCAGCCAAAACATCATATCTAAATCATGGACCATCAAATCAAACACGACGGAAACATCCGAGCCGCGCATACGAAATGGTGTCCAACGAGTGAATTCAAAGTGATTTGCTTCCATCGCTATTTTTTGATTCAGCTCTACCAACGAAGGATTGAATCGCTCGACATGGCCGACCGTCAAAAAACTTTTTCTTTTTTCACAGATTTCATACAGCTTTTCGGCCTGCTCCAACGTCGCCGTCATTGGTTTTTCAACGTTAACCGCAATACCTTCATTCACAAACAAAGAAGCCACTTCAAAATGAAATCGCGTCGACGTCGCAATTGTCACCAGGTCCACTTTGCCTACAAGATCTTTAGGGTTTGAATAGGCGGCCACACCTAAATCGGTCGCGATTTTTTGTGCTTGAACCGGATTGGCATCACAAACAGCGACAAGCTCGCAATGGGGATTGTTTTTAAATTTCTGTGCGTGAAAATTACCAAGATAACCTACGCCCACCACTGCGGCTCTTAACTTTTTCATGACTTAATCCTCTATTTCTGAAGAATTGCCTCGCGAAATTGCGATACCACGCTTTGAATTTTTTACGAATTGAAGCAAGTAAGTGATATTTTCAGAAGGTATACATTCTTTAGCAATCCGATCATATGCCTCTTCTAAAGTTCCACTGCCCATAATAATAATCCGAATAGCTTTATGAACGTTATTCACTTCTTCTCTCGAAAACCCTTTACGAGACAATCCCACCTTGTTAGTGGCACGCACCAACGCGTATGTCCCTTGAGCCCGACTGAATGGCAAAATATCCTTATTCACAACCGAGCTACCTGCGATGAACGCATTTTTTCCGACACGCGTGAATTGATTAAACGCGCACACGCCACCGATCGTCACGCCATCTTCAATCACGCAGTGACCCGCGATATGTGAATCGTTCGCAATCACAACATTGTTTCCAATTTTGCAATCGTGACCTATGTGAGTGTATGCCATCATATAACAATTATTTCCCATTTCGGTCTTTCCATCGCCTTTATTCGTGGCTAGATTAACCGTGGAAAATTCTCGAAATGTATTATTATTGCCAATAATCAGTTTCGTTGGTTCAGATTTGTAAGTGATGTCTTGTGGAGGACCACCGATCACAGCACCGGAAAAAATGTGATTATTTTCGCCAAGCTCAAGAATTCCGTATCGAGAACCGACCGTGGCGTGACCCTCAATAATTGTTCCACGACCAATTTTAACTTTACCTTGGATTAAACAATAAGGGCCAATTTCAACATCAGGTCCTAATTCCACGTCGGGACTTAAGACACTAGAAGGATGTACTTTCATAACTATTTTTCTTTTTCAAATGCCTTAACAACATCATCCGTTAAATCATGAGAAGAATCGACATAAAGGACCATGGCCGTATTTTCCAAAACCATCGAATAACCTTTGTCTTTCGACATTTTCTCTACAATTTTTTTCATTTTATCTAAAATTGGTTGAGTCAATTCTTGCTCTTTTTTCTGAATTTCACCTTGGTTTTTAGCGACGACTTGTTGGAACTTCATCATCTCTTCACGAAACTCTTCTTGTTTTTTAATCAAAACTTCTTCGGAAAGGACACTTCGCTTTTTCTCGATATCTTCCTGCATTTTTTTAAGATCTGCTTCTTTCTTTTGTAGATCTTTCTTTTTCTTTTCAAAATCAGACTCTAATTCTGTTTTTGCCTTTTTACCAGCTGACGTCGCCTGAATAGCTTTTTGCAAATTTACGACCCCAACTTTAAATTCGGCCGCAACACCACTCAGAGAAAAACCCACAACGGCTACCATTGAAATCAATGATTTTGTCATTCAATAACTCCTATAAACGAATTACCTCAAGCCTAAAGTAAAAAAACGGGTCTGTCTATCACCAATCGCTCTCGAAATTTAAGTGGTTTTTTTCTTTACCCTAGTGCCAGTTTGAAATCAGGCTTTTTAGAAATGAATAATTTTATTCTATTCAAGCACTCTACACACTAAAATGGAGTACCAATAGAAAACTCAAAGACAACCGCTTCATGATTGACCTCTCGGTTCAGCGGAAATCCCCATTCAAATCGGAGTGGACCAATAGGCGAGAACCAACGAATACCAAAACCCGTGTCTGCAAAAAAACGTTCATCCAAAATAGTGTCTTCCGCTTGCCCAACATCATAAAATGCCACGCCATACATTTGCGCTTCACGAATTAACGGAAACAGCAACTCACCTTGATACATAAGCTGCTGCGCACCACCATAGTAAACCATCGATCGCTCTCGCGCTTCCTGTTCTGATAAACCCGGATTATTTGTTTTGATTTGATCGTAAGCCTTTTCCGAATATATCTGCCGCCCAACACGTCCGTAACGATAACCTCTTAAACTATACGGACCACCCAACAAGTACAACTCATTGAATGGAGGAGTTTTACTTGAATCTGTGGATTCAATACGAGCATACGAAAACGAATTTCTAAAAACAACGTCCCAGAAAATATTTTTAAAAAATCGAAAATCACCATTGGCTTTATAATAATTTAAATTTCCACCAAATGGCCCCGTCAAGGAATACCCTAAACGCGCATAAATCCCTTTGGTTGGACGGAATCGATCATTACGAGTGTCAAAGTCTAAACTGACTCCCAACAATCCCGAGTCACCTTGCGCCGTTCTTAAAGGGAACAAAGTCAAATCCGTGAGTATTTTTTCATTGCCATTAATATCTCGAGTGGTCACAGGCTTCAGCTCACTGGCCGTATATGTGTAGCTGGAATTTATACGTAAATAGTCACTCAATGGATAACCTAGAAAAATCGATCCACCAGTACGCTTCTCCTCGTACTCGGTTCGGGCTGTATTTTCACTTCGAAAAACCCGGAATCCCAAAGACCACAATGAGTCTCTAAAATAAGGTTCCGTAAATGTAAAATCGTAAACATTATATTCACGGGACAAATTCAAACTGATACCTAAGTTTTGCCCTCGTCCCATAAAATTAGTTTGCTGAACACTGCCCTGAAGAGTGAAACCCTGAGTCGATCCATAACCAGCACCCAACTGAATCTGCCCCGTATTTCTTTCCTTTACCGTAATATCAATATTTAAAATATCTAATTTATCCGGAGGCGTAGACGTTTTAAAATTCACTTCATCAAAAAAACCCAAACGTTGAATATTTTCTAACGACAATCGACGGCGAGTCTCGTTGTACAATTCACCTTCACGAATCTTTAACTCGCGACGCACGACTTTATCACGCGTCTTCGTATTCGAAATCACTTGAATACGACCAAAATAGACTTTGTTTCCCTTATCAAAATCAAAAACGATATCGACTTTACGTTCCGATTCTTTTATTTTCCACTGAGGATTCACATTGGCAAAAGCGTACCCTAAGTCCCCGTACTTCGCTTGCAAATCAGCCAAATCACGCTGAAGGACATCGTAAGCAAAAATCTTGTTTTCATCCAATTTCATCGTGTCGAGCAACTCTTGGCGAGAAAACAAAATATCACCCGAAAAATCAATTTCTCCGACATCGTAGGCCTCACCCTCTTCAATATTGATGGTGATATAGATGCCTTTTTTATCTGGTGTCACGGTCACTTGCGGTCGATCAATTTTAGCCTGAATAAACCCTTTATTAAAATAAATAAACCGAATGCCTTGAATCCAACGCTCAAACATATCCTGCTTGAACTGACCGGAACCTGACAATCCACTAAAATAACCTTCTTCAGCGACCAACTGATCAATAATCAATTGCGAGGATGGGACTTTTTTATTACCCAAAAATGTGATTTTCTTTACTTTTACGCGATCATTTTGTTTTACATGAACTTTGATTTTAACAGTCTCATTTTTAACGACATCTTCGATCGAATAATCAATTTTTGCTAAGAAATACCCTTTGTCCTCATAAAACTTTTGGACCTTATCTTGGCCTTCCTTAAGCTTTGTGACGTTTAAAATCTCGTATGATTTAATCCCCAAGGCCTCATTCAATTCATCTTTTTTGATGTCCTCAGAAACACCATCCCAAGTGATTTCCACAACCGATGGCTTTTCTTGAACTTTAAAAACAATCGTTTTCTGAGACTCCGCATTTTCAGTAAACACATCGATATTGGAAAAAAAACCAGTTTTAAACAAGGTCGCAATATCGTCCCGAACGATGGCTTTGAAGTCGCCCCCGGAATACGCCTGACCCTTCTTAAGCCTTAATCGGTTCAAAATAGAGTCTTTCTCGATTTTTTTCTGACCCTCGACTTTAATATCAGCGATCGTCAGCGACTCCCCAGAAAAATTTACGCCACCAGTGTACACACTCAGTGGGGCTTTTTTAGCTGGCTTAACCGTATTCTTAATCGCATTCTTTACTGCATTTTTTTTAGATGACGCCGTTTTTTTAGTCGAGGTCGTTGTCGCGGAGTTTTCTTGCGCATTCGACGAACTGATAAAAAGAATCAGACTCAAAAAAAAGCAGCTCAATGTAAGGTAAAATCGTGTCATGTCCGGAGAATATTAGGGCTATTTCGTAGTGAGTCACAACCAAAAAAGCGGTGTGTTGGAAAAAAGTGAGGGGCAAACTAAGGCCGACCATTTCTTCCTAAAGTTTAGGACAGGCTCTTTTACTCTGCCCAACGACCGTCTTTTAAATGCAGTATTCTGGGAAATTTTTGTGCAAAATGAAGATCGTGAGTGACTACAACAATAGCAATTTTCAATTGCTCACGGATTTTAAAGAATAGCTCCTGAATTTTATAGCTATTCATCGAGTCCAAATTACCCGTTGGCTCGTCAGCAAACAGGATTCTAGGCTGACGAACCAAAGCACGCGCAATAGCTGTTCTTTGCAACTCGCCACCCGACAACTGATTCGGATAGTGATGCAAACGATCCCCTAACCCCAAAAATGCCAGCAACTCTTCAGACTGTTTGGCGGCAATGTCCATATCTTGATTGGCAATACGACACGGAAGAAGCACGTTCTCCAAAGCCGTAAGCTCACTCAGCAAATGATGAAATTGAAACACGAATCCAATTGTTTGATTACGAAACAAAGACAATTGCTCGTCGTCTAATTGAAACAAGTTTTTTTCTAAATAAATCAACTCACCAGATTGCGGATAGTCCAAAGTTCCTAAAATTTGTAAAAGCGTCGATTTTCCAGAACCACTACTGCCAACGATCCCAATCGCTTCACCTTCATGAATGTCAATACTGACACCCTTTAAGATATCCAACGTCCCACTTCCCTGAGGATAACTTTTAAAAATATTCCGCGCGGACAACAAAACACTAGCCATAACGTAACCCTTCCACGACGCTCAGTCGCGAACTCCGCAGCGCTGGCGCCAACGTTGCAAAAAAAGAAATAACCAATGTCGCAAACGTTATGGCAAAAACATCAACCGTTCGAATCTTGATTATGATATTGTCAATTTTATAGACAGAGCCTGGGATTAATTCAAATTGATTTTGTAAAATCATAAACGCCTGACACAAGAAAAAACCAAGAACAAGCCCCAACAACACACCAACTAAACCCAAAAAAAGTCCTTGTAGCGTAAAAATTTTCAAGATCTGTTTTTTAGATACGCCTAAGGTTTTTAAAATGGCAATATCGCTATTCCGCTGCACAACGCCCACATACAGCGTGGACGATATATTAAACGCCGCCACAATTACAATAATCAAAATAACAAAAAATATAACAATTCGCTCAATCTCGACAGCATCAAATAAGTTTTCGTTCACGTCGCGCCAATCACGAATCAAGTACTGAGGTCCCAATTTTTGCGCCATCCGAAAAGCCGAACCACGCACATCCCGATCATCATTCAATTTTATAATCAACCCCGTGTATCGATCTCCGATCATCGCCAATTTCTGAGCCGCAACAATATCGGTAATAATAAGGCGCTCGTTCCATTCATATTTTCCAAAATCCAATATCCCCGAGATTCTAAATTCCGCGGCTTGCCGCTTGAACGTGGATGGATCAACCGAGTCACTGATCGGAACCACGATATTCACCACATCCCCAGCTTTCAATTTGAATCGATTGGCAATCCCCTTACCGATCATGGCTTGATTCAGAACAACGCCACCTTCTTTGTGTGGACTAATGTCATTTGTCCCATCGACCAAACGCTGATTTAAACTGACTATATTTTTGTATCGATCGTTGTCTAATCCCTGCAACAAAACACCGACGATTTGCCCTTGGCTAGCCAACATCGATTCAATATAGACAAACCGAGTACTCGACGCAAATTTTGGCTCGATATTTTTTAATTCATTTTCAAAGTCTTTCCAAAACGGCTTAGCCTTGTTTTTATCGATCACCTGAATATGGCCTGTGATATCTGTCATCGTTTTTTTCAGTGTCGCTTCAAAACCACTCATCACGGCCATCGAAACCAACAAGCACGCAACCCCCAAAACCAAACCCAGCAAACTCAATGGTGTCGAGCCCTCCAGAATAAACTTTCGCGTGAATAACAATTTCCAGGCTATAAAAACCAGCGGGTTCTTCACTGTGGCCCCACCGTCAAAGATTTCAAATAGGCCATAACAAATCCTTGCAGATCCCCATCCATTACATCTTGAACTTGACTGGTTTCAAATAGCGTACGGTGATCCTTTACCATCTGGTAAGGGTGCATAACATACGAACGAATCTGCGAACCCCACTCAACTGCTTTTTTCTGAGCATTCATTTCATCTTTTTCTTTATTGCGCTTCTCAACTTCACGCTCGTATAACTGAGCCTTTAGCATCTTTAACGCTTTTTCTCGATTCTGTATTTGTGATCGCTGAGTTTGACATTGTACTATGATTCCCGTTGGCAAATGGTACATTCGAACAGCCGAGTCTGTTCTATTTACGTGCTGCCCCCCTGCACCGCTAGAACGAAAGGTTTCCACACGCAAGTCATCCGGCTTCACTTCGATGTTAATATCGTCATCAACCTCTGCCCACACAAACACAGAAGCAAAAGAGGTATGCCTACGAGCATTACTATCAAATGGCGATATCCGCACCAATCGATGCACCCCACTTTCTGCTTTTAGATAGCCATAGGCATAAGCTCCCTCAATCAACAACGTACATGATTTCAATCCCGCTTCCTCACCATCATTGCGATCAATCATCTCGTACTTAAAACCCTGCTTATCACAATATTTCAAATACATTCGCAGTAACATCTCGGCCCAATCGCAAGACTCCGTACCACCCGCCCCCGAGTTGATAGAAAGATAGGTGCTATTCGAGTCCAATTCCCCATTAAGCACGCGCTTAAGCTCAAGCCCCTTACCTAGCTCCTCGATTTGTGAAACTTCATTTTTTGCTTCTTGAAAGGTCGGCTCGTCTTGCGCTTCCTCACTCATCTCGAGCAGTGTTTTTGCATCTTTCAACTTCTTATCGTACGTTTCCCATTCTTCAATTGCACGACTCAGAATTGATTTTTCTTTGTTAATTTTTTGCATTTCTTCTGGCTTTTCCCAAAGCGCGGGATTTTCAGCAGCCAGATTGACTTCTTCCAGACGTTTTTTCTTTTTATCTAAGTCAAAGATACCCCCGGAGTTCTTTTCCGAGGCCTTCAAGTTCTAAAATTTTACGTTTAATCTCACCGACTTCAGTGACTAAAGACATTGTGTTTTCCTTTGACAGGATTTAACCGTACTGAAGGATTTAGAATATGACAAAACTATTATGAATCTGACGCCATTCATCTAGGAGCGGGTCCTCAGGCAACCTCCTTAGGGCCAGACAAGGAACTCGCGCTCAATGGGCTCGCCTCCTCTATCAAGGTAATGTCATCACCGATCTATCTGTCTTACCAGATCACTACCGATCTATCTGTCATTACTATGTCACTTGTCATTACCAACCTATCTAGGTGTCATTACCAACTGTCATTACCAACCTATCTAGGTAATAAGACCCTATCTTTAAAAGATCATTTTTTTTTCTTTGCTTTACTCGCAACAGATTTAGCTTTTGCCGGTTTTACCAAGGGCTTTGCGATCTTTGCCTTTTTGGTTTCTTTAACTTGGGTTTTTGCTGTCGTTTTAGATTCTGAAGCTTTTTTAACAGTGAGCTTCTTATTAGCAACCGCCGATGAGGCTTTCACTTTTTTCGCCGCTTTAGGGTTTCGAATGTTTTCAAAAATTTCGTCTTGAATGGACATCATCAATTCTTCGTCGACTTTGCTTTTCTCGTGATCATAGCCAAGCAAATGCAAAACACCGTGCAATATAATATACCCAAGTTCCTCTTCCAAACTTAACCCATGCTCTTTCGCTTGCCGAGTAATCACCTGTGGACACAACACTAACTCGCCCATGGACGTTGGATCATCCGAATTGAAACTCAAAATGTCGGTCGGGTAGTCTTTGCAACGATAGTTCCAATTTAATTTTTTGGCATCATTTTCATTAAGAAAAACAAGGGACACCTCTTGCGTTTTTCGATCTGTGTTGATTATTTTTTTTCGAACAAGTTCGGCCGCAATATTTTTAATCCATTTGCTAAGCACGTCTTCGGATACATCCATTCCTGAGTCATTGATCATATTTAGCTTCATACAGCCCTATTACTTTGGAGAGTTTGAAATATACCCTAATCCACCACCAGCACTTTTAGGGTAATCTATTCTTTGATGATATATACCCAGAAGTATTTTGACAAAGGCTTGCTCGACTTTCGATAGATCTTTTAAGGTCAAATTACATTCATCCAACTGACCGTCAGTAAATTTTCTTTGAATAATATTACGTACAATATTTTGCAGTCGCGTCGGTGTGGGCTCGTCTAATGAGCGGGCCGCCGCCTCGATGCTATCAGCCAGCATAACCAACGCCGACTCTCGAAATTGAGGTTTCGGGCCTGGATACCTAAACTCGTCCTCGGGAATATCCGCGTCGCCATCTTCCTTTAAGTCCAGGGCCTTGTTGTAAAAAAATGAAATCAACGTCGTTCCATGATGCTGAACAATCCCATCAATGATTGGCTTACCAAGTTTATGCTTCATGCCTAACTCGACGCCATCCTTCACGTGAGCAACTAAAAGCGTTTTACTCATGAAAGGCGAAATCCCATCATGCGCATTCTGCCCCGGTTTTTGATTTTCAATAAAATAACGGGCATGCTCCATTTTACCAATGTCATGATAATAACTCATCACTTTGGCCAACAATGGATTGGCCCCAATTTCTTCGGCCGCCGCTTCAACCATGCTACCGACCATCATCGAGTGATGGTAGGTACCCGGAGCCTGAATCAACATTTGTTTTAACAACGGATGATTCAGATTGGAAAGCTCTAACAGTTTTACGTCCGTAGTGTAGTTAAACAACGACTCGACCAATGGAATCACCATCATCGTGATTAAAGAACTAAATATCCCACCCAAAAATGCCGCGGGAACCGCAAGATAAACTTCGCTGATGGCTTCATCTTGCTCAATTTTTGCAATCAGCATTAAAAAACCAACCAGCAACGCGTTGATCAGGCCCGTGCGCACACCAGCCCAATAAATATCGTTCCGCTTTTTACAATTTAAAACCCCTCGAGCCGCAGCAATTCCACCCACCAAACTGACAATCATAAACATGAAATTAAAGTCTTCCATGATCGCCAAACTCAAGGACAAAAACGCCGTGAATAACCACACTAACTCGCCCGAAGATATAATTAAACCGACAATCATAGGCCCCGCTGCCACCGGTGCCGCAAATAAAAATACCGAATGCGTAAAATAAACTCCCCACTTAGAAATAAAAGCCGCATCCGCCACAAACATATAAAATTTCGTCAAAAGCACAACCCCCAAGATAATGCTCATCATGACAAAAATATCTTTCGTTTCGACCTTAATTCTGTTTTGGGTGAACCGACGGATATAAGAACTGAACACCAGCACCGTTACCGACAACAACAAAGCCATGGCCAACGCCATAAAATCCTTTTTCTTGTCCGATTGAATACTTTCGATCTGTTTCAAAACAGCCATATCAAATGGCTGCACTTTATGACCCTTTGACACAATAACTTGGTTACGTTTGATCGTGATTAAAACAGGCGAAATAGCGTCTCGGGCCATTTGCTTGCGCGATGCTAATTCTTGCTTGTTCAACGTCAAATTTGGGATGATTAACGCCCGCGCCAAATACAACAGATTCGCCCGATCCGAGTCGTCTATTTTTTCCAGCGGCTTTTTATCCAAAAACTGAAAATGATCTGGATTTTGCAAGTCTAAAATTTCTTTTTTAGGGATCGAGAACTCGCGTCCAGAATTTGATTTATGAACAACACGCGCCACGACCTCATCCTGATGCGAAGGAATAAATCGATCCGGGGACTCCGCAATTTTTCTTGCATACCAAAGATCCAAGTTGCGCACGAGCGAGTTTTCAATGCGCGAATGAAACCGCATCTCGATTAACCACTCGAATAAATAATCAGCAACCGATACGCCCAGTTCTTTTTCAAAAATCGCTTTATGTGAAAATAACTCGCGGATGATCTTTTGCTGATCATTGTACCGGCGGGGCCACGTGATATCACGCATTTGATTGCGCATATAACGAAACGAGCGATAAACATTACCCGCTTGGCGATCAAAAACATTCGTGTCGTAGTCAAATACAACAGGAATGTTAGATTCTGATTTGATTCTTTTTTCTTCCGTCGTAACCTCGTCAATCATTTCAAAGGTCAATGGCGAGACAATATCGACGGTCGTCACTTCGCCCGCACGAAAAGTATGCGGAATCTTGATCTGAAAAAAAATAAGATAAGAAAGAATCAAACAAAATAACAATACGGTCAGAACTTTACGCAGCGAAAATGCAGACTCCAGCCAATTCAAATAACGACCAAAAACTGTTTTCTCTAAACCTAATTGATGAACCCAATCTAAATACTTATGACTGGGATCTTCATAGCTATGACGTTTTGATTGAGGTTTTGAAGAAACCGCGTCTTTGATACGGTCATTCAATCGCGCCACACGGCCACCCGATTCGGATGACCCCGAACTCTTGTTAGGCAGTGATGGTTTAGACTGGTCAGTACCCATATGTTAGACACTTCGGCATAAATGCTTTAAATTTGTATTGAACTTTCACAAAAAATAGACAAATCTGGGCCCAAATCGAGTCCAAATTATGCCTCAAGCTCCTGATAATTTTAACCTTTTCGAATCATTAATGCAAATCGTAAGATCATTGCGCGGTCCAGAGGGTTGCCCTTGGGATAAAGAGCAAACTCATCAAACACTGACCCCGTATGCCATCGAAGAAGTGTACGAGTTTGTCGAGGCCATTGAATCGAAAAATGATACCTTGATCAAAGACGAGCTGGGAGATGTTTTGTTCCAGGTGGCGCTTCACGCCGCCCTTGCCGAAGAACGTGGCGCCTTTCAGATTCAAGACGTAATCGCAAACATTTGTGAAAAACTTGTAAGACGACACCCTCATGTATTTTCCGATGTCACTGTTACGGGCATCGACGACGTTTGGAAAAACTGGGAAGAAATCAAAAAAAATGAAAAAAAGAATTCCCCTAAAAAATCGGCAGGTCCATTTGACTTCCCCAATCATTTGCCCGCGTTACAACGAGCGCATAAAATCGGTGTCAAATCACAAAAATTGAAGTTCGATTGGGACAGTTCAGATGGAGTATTGAAAAAAGTTTGGGAAGAAATTGGCGAACTTCAAGACGCGAAAAAGGAAATGGACTCCAAAGGGCAAAGTCACCCCGGCTCTATCGAATACGAAGCCGTGGAGGAAGAGTTTGGCGATGTGCTGTTTTCACTGAGTCAATGGGCCCGACACCAATCGATAGAACCTGAAGCAGCCCTTCGCAAAGCCAACAAGAAATTTGAAGATCGCTTTAATACCATGATGGACCTCGTCGCCCGCGACAATAAAAATTGGGATCAAATGCCCGATAACGAAAAAGAACACTATTGGGCTAAAGCCAAAGTTCTTGTTAAAACAATATCTGGACTGAAGTCAGATTCAATTTCTAGCTAGAAATCAGATTCACAACCTAGCTCGAAGTCTGGTTCACTGGGCACGCCATCGGTTTTTTAAAAAAGACGTCTGGAAGTGTCGTCAAAAACAACACTGTCTAAAGTTTGTTCTTTTTTTAGTTTTCCTGAACCCTTACTCAGACCCTTTATACCGATTTATTTTATTTTTACGTTGGCATATTTCCCGCATATAGTTTTGCGAATTCAATTTCAGCTTTAAACCAACCTAACAAAAAGAGGATCTATGCAAAAATTAATTCGTTCCGTTTTATTTTTAACAATGGCGCTTGCAGTTAACAGCTTTGCCTCCCCCGCGTACACTCTTCAATCTATCTGTGAAAAATATGGCGTTCACAACCAATGCCAATCTATTCCCTTTTGCCAAGCGACTTACTTTGAAACCGGTTGCTACCTTGCTAAGGGCGCTCCTAGTTACATCGAAGCTATGTGCAAATTGCAAACTATGAAACAAGGCTGCGATATTATGGCCGCACAAGGAAATTGCGCGTGGGTCGAGAGATCTTATTCTTCGTGTGACGCTACTACGGATTCTCTATAAAAATTTTGACTCCACACTCTGAATTGAACAGAGTGTGGAGTAGAGATCGTTTGTTTATCAACGGATTTTCACTTACAAAAATGTAGGTCTCGTCCCTCTTGCTATCCAAAATGAAATCATATATCTAGATTTTGGGATATTAATGAATCGATATGTTTATTTAACTTTGGGATGGTTTTTTTTAGTCATTGGCGTCATCGGGATCGTCGTGCCTTTATTGCCAAGCACTCCTTTTTTACTGCTGACGGCGATCTGCTTTTCCAAAGGTTCAGATAAACTTCACTATTGGCTGCTTAATCATAAAATTTTCGGTCCCCCGATTAACGACTGGAATAAAAGTGGCATTATTCGCATGAAGTACAAGATACTGGCGACGAGCATGATGACGTTGAGCGCTCTTTTTGTCTATCCCAAGTCCTATATTCCTATCTGGGGAAAAGTGGGATTCTCTATTTCTTTTTTACTGGTAATGCTGTTTATCTGGAGTCGGCCATCGAAATAGATTTCTGTCCCAAAAAAAATATTAAATCTATTTACAACCCTAGCTCTTAAATTCATTACGTAGAATGCGCAGTTTTTTCAAACCCTCCAGTGTCGCTACCTTTAAAAAAGGATTGAACCTAAGCTCTGTTTCCAGTTTTACCGGTAACGAAGGCGTTGATTCAATTAAGATCCGTTCCTGTTCAGAAAAATCATCTCTATTTACCAATTGCTGGCTCATACAAAAAGCCAAGTTTTGACGGGTATACTCGTGCGTACAAAACACATCCGTATCCGGCGGTAGCATTTTAATCTTTTGCAAACTGCTATATAACTCTTCAAATGTTCCATCAAAAATACGACCACAGCCAAATCGAAAAAGAATATCCCCACAAAATAGAATTTTGTTTCTTTCCTCGAAGAAACAAATATGATCTGGCCAATGCCCCGGCGTTTTAAAAACTGTGAATGATCGGTCATTCCACTGAAAAAAATTAGTCTCGTTAATACAATTTCTATAGTCGAACAAGGCCATACTAGGATAACGAGATTTTATTTTTTTTACGCCCCCCACATGATCTTGATGCGAATGAGTAATCAATAAGTGCGTCGGCTGAAGTTTTAGTTCTTCAATCACCCCGATAACTGACTCCGCTTGCCCCGGATCCACTATAAATGCCTTACGCGTTTCATCGGTCAAAATGTATACATAATTATCATCAAAAATAGGGATGATTATGACCTTTGTATGGTGAGAGTCCGAGTACTCTTTAATATAGTATTGCTTCATCGCTCTTTTAGAATAATCTATATACACAGATTGTTAAAATCTAATTTAATTTAATTCTACATACCGAGGTTTTATGTCAGACAGAAGATTTCTCCGCTATCAACCAGATGCCCAATCCGTCGCACTCATTGATACCAGAGCTTCTGGTCGCGAATTTAAACCCACCATCACCGCCATTATTTTAAATGAATCCTATTCTGGATGCGCCATTGTGTTTGCTGACAATGAACTCATGAAAAAAGGCGCCAAGGTTAAAATCAAAATCGGCCCTCTGGAAATTATGAAAGCCGAAGTCGCTTGGTGCAAAGTTTTAGAAGAAAACATCCAAAAAGTCGGTATTCGTCTGACAGAATAGAAACAACCTTTGTGTGAGTCTTGAAATGATCAGTGACGCTACGGCTATTATTTAATTTTCATCTCAACAGAATTTACGATCTTGTTAGAGGCATCTCGCAATTGAACTTCGATTTTTTTACGAGACCAGTTGAGCATGATCAAACCAAAGTTTTCTGAATTGATTGGCTTACCCAAATAAGACGCATCCGTTTCGTTTAAATCTTTAGGTCGATTGATACTGCTGGCGGTAATATCATACAAGGTTCCCCAGCCTTTGACCTCTTGCTTGGCCATCGTTCCTATATGCCGATCACCACTGATGATGAATAAATTTTTTGGCCCTACCTTGCGTAAAAGATTAAAAAATCGTTCCTTCTCGTGTGGAAAGTTCCCCCACTTTTCAAAGCCATGCTCTTCCGCAACAAATTGAATACTGGAAACGACCACACGAACATCGGCTGGTTTACGCAACTGTTTTTCCAACCACGCCCACTGCTCCTCGCCTAAAATAGTCGTTTTTTTATCGGTCGTGGGCTCGAACTTCCGCAAAGGATCAGTCGAATTCTCGACCTTTTTCAATGGCGAACGGAACCAACGTGTATCCAGCATGATCACCTGAAACGTCGGCGATTTTTTTCCCACCCCGCCTAAGATTTTTGCGTGGTAAAGACCCTTTTGACCAACAGACAACGAATCTCGAACGTACGTCCACTGATTTAAAAATTCACGTCGGGCTTCTTCTTTTTCAGGATTATCAGCACCCGAGTCGTTCAATCCACTGTCGTGATCATCCCAAGTCGCCAAAAACGGAACGTTCTCACGGAAATGACGAAACTCGGGGATAATATTTAACTTTTTATACTGTGTACCGATGGGTTTGGTCGTTGGATCCGAGGCATACACGTTATCACCCATGAAAATAAACAATTCAGGATTATTTTTATATATAATATCCCAAATAGGTTGTGGTTTATCTTGATGAGCACATGATCCAAATGCCACCACTTCCGGAGCATTTGCAAAATCTAAACCCCGAGGCGTAATATCATTGTTTTTAGGACGCTTGTTTTCTGACGCCTTACCACCATCTTCTTTTTTCGCCGTGCCGTTTGGTGCTGTTGTGGCTGACTGACAGCTGGTTAAAAATGAACCACCTAAAAGTAAAAACAATAATAACTGAAGTCCCAGTTTCATCCACTACCTCGTGCTGCTTTTTTAATTTATTTACTTAGCTGCTTACTTAACTAAATTAGTTAACCAATTTACTTAACTAATTTAATCAATAAGTTAATGACCAAGTTAATTAACTGTCTAATTACCTATTTAATTACCAATGTATTTACAAATTTATTTATTTACCCCAGTGGTAACGAAAAAAATGGGAAAGTCCGTTGGACTTTCCCATTCTACAAATTCATTTTAAAAATTAACGACGTTCTGATAAAGGCATTACTTTTCTTTGTGCCGCACCAATGTACTCGCTCAAAGGACGAATAATACGATTGTTCGCCGCCTGCTCCATAATATGCGCAGACCAACCCGTTGTTCGCGCCATTACGAAAATAGGAGTAAAGAAATCAATCTCAAAACCCATCATGAAATACGCCGGTCCCGCAGGGAAATCCAAGTTAGGATAGATTTTTTTCTTTTCTACCATCACTTTTTCCAACGAATCATACATACGCATCCATTTTGACTCGCCCGTTACATCCGCCATGACCTGCGCATACTTTTTCATCGTCGGAACACGAGAATCACCTTTCTTATACACACGGTGACCAAATCCCATCACTTTACGTTTTGCAGCCAATGCATCCAACATCCACTGCTCCGCTTTGGCAGGATCCGCAATTTCCTTCATCATGTGCATAACCATTTCGTTCGCACCACCATGCAAAGGTCCTTTCAAGGCACCAATACCGGCCACCGTTGCGGAATAGATATCACTTTCCGTAGACGTCACCACGCGCGAAGTGAATGTCGATGCGTTGAATGAATGTTCTGCATACAAAATCAAAGACACATCAAATGCCTTGACCACTTCTTTTTGAGGAACTTTACCGAAACACATATGAAAAAAGTTTTCCGCTAAAGACAACTCTTTGTTCGGAGGGATAAAATCTAAACCCTTTTTAAAACGAAAATCCGCAGCCACCATGGTTGGAATTTTTGCTAGTAAGCGAACAGCCTTATCCAGATTGGTCGCCGGAGTCGCATCCCAAACACGCTCATCTTCACAACCTAGAAAACTAACACCCGTACGGATCGAATCCATAGGATGACATTTTTTAGGCAATGCTTTGATCACATTCAAATTATCTTTAGAGATATCACGGTATGAACGCTCTAGCTTTTCAAATTCGGCTAATTGTGCCGCTGTCGGCAACTCGCCTTTATACATTAAATAAGCCACTTCTTCAAAACGGCAGTTTTCAGCAAGATCCTGAACGGGATAACCACGATAAATCAAAGAATTTGTATCTGGATTCACTTTCGATACACCCGAAGTATCGATCACGGAACCCTCTAAACCTTTTTTGGTATTTACTTTTTCTGGTTCCGCCACGTAATCAGGATTTACATAATTGTCTTGTGTGCTCATCGATCCTCCTAAATTTTAAAATTAAAAATGCTTTTATCAAAATCGTTATATTCTTCGTACCGGGTCAGATCATACAGCTCTTTACGTGTCTGCATATCCGGCACAATACCTTCTTGCGTACCGTCTTTTTGAATACGATCCAAGCCGACATCAACCGCTTTCATCGCCAGCCTCAAAGTGGTCACCGGATAAATCACGATATTAAAACCCAACTCCGTCAGCTGCTTTTGAGTTAATAGTTTTGATTTTCCAAATTCGGTCATGTTCGCCAGCAACGGAACCTTAACGGCTTTACGAAATGCTTCAAACTCTTTTTCATCTTGAAGAGCCTCGGGAAAAATAGCCTCGGCCCCAGCGTCCACATAAGCTTTGGCACGCGTAATCGCTGCGTCTAGGCCTTCAGAAGCACGCGCATCTGTTCGAGCCATGATTAAAAAACCAGGATCCAGCTTCTTACCACGATCTGCTGCTTGAATTTTTTTAACCATATCCTCTTGGCTGACTAAAGACTTATTGTCCAAGTGCCCGCACCGTTTGGGATTCATTTGATCTTCCAAATGACCACCGCAAATACCCATTTCAATCATTTCCTGAATAGTGCGCGTCACATTCATCGGCTCGCCAAAACCTGTATCGATATCAATCAAACTGGGTAAAGACACCGAACGCGCGATCTGCCGACCACGGTAGGCCACTTCAGAAAGAGTCGTTAAACCGATATCGGGGTAACCCAAATCATTCGACAACACCGAACCAGAAATGTATACACCATCAAATTTTTTTCGCTCGATCAACATAGCCGACAACGGCGAAAAAGCTCCTGGCATCACCAGAAGCTTATTTGACTTAAGTTTTTCACGAAAATTGGCTCGTTTTACCTGCGCCGTAATTTCTGGAAATAACATTAGAAGATTCCTTTGGTATCCCGTTTGTTCGGGATCAATTTGTCGATGGGAATTTGCACATTCAATTGCTGAACCTGGTCCGGCGTCAAATCCACCAAGTTTTCACATAACGAAATAAAACGATTGCGTTCCTCTTTGGTAATGATTTCCTCGGTCAACATATCAAACTTGCGGATATAGTCTGCGCGCTTGAACGGTTTCGCACCAGCCGGATGAGCATTCGCAACGCCCAATTCATCCACCAATTTCGTTCCATTTTTAAACGTGATTTCTACGCGACCACCAAAACGTTTTTTATCTGGATCCTGCGCATGATAAGCCTCGGTCCATTTAGGATCTTCAGCCGTCGTGATTTTATGCCATAAAGCCACCGTGTCCGGTCGATTCGCACGCTCTGGCGCATAAGACTTCACGTGATGCCAAAAACCATCCTGAAGGGCCACAGCAAAAATATACATGATCGAATGATCTAAAGTCTCGCGAGACGCCTTGGGATCCATCTTCTGAGGATCGTTCGCCCCCGTGCCGATAACATAGTGAGTATGATGAGACGTGTGGATTTGGATACCCGTGATATCCTCAAAATTAGTGATTTTTTGTTTCATACGGAAAGCAAGATCGATCAGCGCTTGTGATTGGTATTCCGCCGAATGTTCTTTTGTGTACGTTTCCAAGATGGCTTTTTTTGACTCGCCCACTTCTGGCAATGGAACTTCATATTTTCCATCTTTACCATCTAACATGTAGGCAATAACGGAATCTTCACCTTCATATATAGGTGACGGCGCCCCTTCTCCGCGCATGCAACGATCAACCGCCTCGACCGCTAATTTACCGGCGTGCGCTGGTGCATACGCTTTCCATGACGAGATTTCACCTTTGCGAGATTGACGCGTATTGAAGGATACGTGAACCGCTTGCTGAATTGATTGGTACACAATTTCCGTTGGCAGTCCCAGCAGAGTGCCAATGCCAGCGGCCGATGCTGGACACAAGTGAGCGATATGATCTTTTTTGTGTTTATGCAAACAAATGGCTTTCACCAAATTCACGTGGATTTCATATCCCGTTAAAATTCCACGCATTAAATCTTTTCCATTTTTATTCAACTGTTGAGCCACCGCTAATATGGGAGGAATGTTGTCTCCAGGATGTGAGTAATCCGCAGCCAAATAAGTATCATGATAGTCTAACTCACGAACAGCCGTTCCATTTGCCCAAGCCGCCCATTCTGGTGAGAATCTTTGGTCATTAGGCATTCCAAATACCGTCGCACCACCAACACGTGGATGACATAAAGCCATCGCACGCGCCGAAGCCACTGGTCGGCGATTCGCTGAAGCAATCGCTACGGACGCATTATCGATAATACGATTAATCACCATTTCCACTGATCCTGAATCCAGCGAGGAGTTGTCAGTGGCAATTTCAGCCATTTTCCAAGCTAATTGATCTTTGCGATCTAATTTTTCTTTTGATGGGTACACACGAACTAAATGTTTTTTCATACAGAATGTCCTTTATAGAAAAGCTTTTTACAGCTATAAAATTTAGAATGGCCCCAAGCTACCCTTTAAAACTAAATGGGGTCAAACAAAAGATAGGAAATTGGGATGCTGACTCTAGAAAAAAATGGCGACAATTTTGTGGAAGAAAAACTGTTAACAGGTCAGCGAAAATTGTCCGACTGTATTCAGCAAATTGCCCAACAAATAGGCCCAGGAATGACAGAAAAACAAGGGGCCGCAATCACTCAGGACATCTTACAATCAAGCGGCTTTGGAAAGAATTGGCATCCACCCAAAATTCGTTTTGGATCTAATACTCTAAAAACCTTTTCCGAACCATCTGCTCCCGAAATTGTATTGCAGGAAAACGATATTTTCTTTCTCGATTTGGGGCCAATCATTGCCGATCACGAATGTGATTTTGGTCAAACTTTTGTCTTAGGAAATAACCCTGACCTTCTGCGCCTACGTGATGCAAGTAAGAATTTGTTTTATCTGGTACAGACTAAGTGGTCTAAAGAACATTTATCTGGCGCCGCATTGTACGAATACGCCCACTCCGAAGCTCAGAAATTGGGATACTCATTTGTGACTCGAGGAGCCAGCGGCCATCGAATTGGCGATTTCCCCCATCATGTTCACTATCGAGGTAATTTGATGAGCATCACAGAGCCCGTGCAACCTCGGCGATGGATTTTAGAAATTCAAATCCATGACCAAAACCTGAATCGAGGAGCCTTCTTCGAAGATATCTTGTAAAGCTATATAACGACAGTCACTCTTCACGTCCGAATTCTCAAACTGAGAATCACCATATTTCCTATGACCAGAGCGAAATAAAGCGGATTTAAAATATTTTTTCGTTCGTTGCCAGATAAGCCTAAAGTCCAGCCAAAGTCTGCCGAAAAAGACTATGTGCTGTGCTAGCACGTTAGCAAACCACCTACGAAAGGAGAGTTGGGATGCCCGGTAGACCGGATATCTGAAGAGTCTCAAAGAAAAAGATCGGAAAATAAAACGAACTTAAGGAGGCTCTTGAATGCGAACGTTTTTCAAAAGTAAAGCAACCAAAAAAGTCTTAAAACAGGAGTTGTTGGAATTATCTTTAAGACCAGAGACAGGGCCACCTTAGCGGGCCTGAAAATAAAATGCTAAAATTAGGAAAGCTCTGACGAAATCAGAGCTTTTTTAATTTGTACAAACGGAATGTCAGAAACTATATGCAAATAATCGAATCTAATATGTAGCGCTTATCCGCATTAAATGTAACGGACTGAGGTAACACCATATTCACGTTCACACGATCGATTTTCACCGACCTAAATTCACTTAAATAAACAGCCGCATTCAAATGGGCACCTTTACGCAAAGGCTTACGCCCCATAACCGCACAGATTGAGTCCGCGACCGCCGATACCGCCTGAAAGTGGGTCGACGCCGCCGATGAACGCGGGTCTAACTCGATACCGTAATGATCACGGCCAAGCACTAGCTTAGGGTAGATCAATCGCACTTCACCAGTAGGGTAGGCAATACCCTGGGCCGAGAATTTAAAATGAACCCATTGTCGGTTATTCAACAAAGAAATATGAATAGCATTCATGTAGGCCTTAATATTACTGCCATTCACTACCGGTTTAACTTGTGCAGATAACGACATGGCAAGCACGAGTACGGAAATAATAATTTTTATCAATGACATATTTTCTCCTAAAATTTACAGCGATTGATTGTAATCTTACAAAGATCTGGTCTTTGTTTGAATGGCCTATACCTGAATCAACCAGAACTCAAACTGTTTTATCTTTTTTGCAAGGAATCTCTTGTAAAAATAAGCGCAACCCCGTCCGAATGGATCTGCTGAAAGTGTTGACAGAATCCTGCATGAAAAATCATATTTATGTGTATGGGACGTTTTTTTCACTATGCAATCTATCCGTTGTTCATCATTTCGTTTGTTGTCCCGATGTTGGTGATGTACGACCGCTTGTCGCCGGCAGAACTCCGACACCTTTCTTTAGCTTTGATATCAGGCTGCGTGCTCGCCGCATTTTTACTAGAGTTTTTTTTGCCTTTTGACCAAAACTTTAGAATGTTCTCTGGACAATTTCTTTGGGATAGCTATTTTACATTCATCCAGTTGCCTTTAGTTTCGATCGCAATCGAATGGATCGGCAATGTCCTTAAAACCCAACAAATTCCGACTCTAGGTTTTTTATGGCCTCATCATTTAAATCCCATTGCCCAAATGTTTATGATTCTGGTTATAGCTGAATTGTTTTACTTTGTTTACCACTTCGTGAGCCACAAATCAGATTTACTCTGGTCCATCCATAAGTACCATCACCAGTACGCAACCGTATATTGGAACAATTCAGCCACATTTCATGCCATTGATATTACCTTAAGCGCTTTTTTTTACTTTTTACCACTCCTTATGTTTTCAGTTAGCCCATATGTTCAATATTTGTTTGTGACGCTCAGTGGAGTCACGGGAATTTTGATTCATGTAAACTTTAGGCACAGCACACGTTTTATAAACAAGATCTTTAACACCTCGGAACTGCATCGTTGGCATCATCAGCCCGAAGCCATGTCTAAAAATTTTGGCAAAGTTTTATGTATTTGGGATTGGATTTTTAACACCCGCTACGAACGCGATAATAAATATATTTTGAAAGCTAACCATGCCATCAGCCAAGCTAAATAATCTTTCAGCGTCGCTTGTATTGTTAAATCTTGTCACGCTTTCTGATCAAGAACTCGCACGATTAAAATATACTCTGACAGCGATTCAAACCGATTCACTCTGGACCGAATGGCTTGATCTGGTACAATTGAACGCCTGCGAAAGCTTGATTTATCTGAATCTCGTGAAATGGAATTTGGAAATTCCAGATTCTATTCAGGCCCAATTGAAATCCGTATTTGATAAGGTTGCAAAGCAAAATGCACTTCGCAACGAGGAAGCTAAACGTATTTTTTCACAACTCTCTTCGGCACATATTCCGTTCGTTGTACTCAAAGGCCAAGCCTTAACTGAATTCCTATACAATTCGCCCTACTACAAAAAAATGAATGATGTTGATTTTCTCGTACCAAAATCATCTTTGGATCAGCTTCAAAAGCTATACATTCGATTGAATTTGGAATGTGCGGCCAGTATTGGCGGACGGAACTATCGCAAACAAGAAAATTTTTCCCATCACTGGCCGCCTTTTTTTACTCGAAATTTGAATTGCGTGCTAGGAACGCACTGGAATCTTGTCACCCCCCTATCAAAAATTAAAATCCAGGAACAGAATCTTTGGCAAAACACGGTTCCTCATTCCTATTTGGGCATTCCTTGTTTTCGCTTGAACGATCTTTATTTCTTCTTTCACCTCACGGTTCATTTAGCTTATTACAAGACAGGACTTAAAGAGTTATGCGATCCACTGAATTGGTACCGTTTAAAACACGCAAACATTGACTACCAAAAATTTTTAGATCTTGTGCAACAATGCCATGCCTATGATCCCGTTTATAGAAATTTATACTTAATGAATTGTGTTTTCCCAGAGGCCACTTTACATAAATGGATTCAAGCCCTGGAACCCAACGTCTCGTCATTTGTTGTCCAAGACACTCAATTTCGCTGCCGAGAACCTTACTACGTCGTACGATCACGCAGTACGCAAACCAGCCGCATCGAGAAAAGCTACGCGCTTTTTTCATTGAGTGACATGTTTTATGAAAAGTTTTACTTTCTTCTTAAAATGTGGACGCATTTTCTGCTTCCCAAACAACGCGACGTCATCCATATGCAAAGCTTGGACGACTTGCCAGGACGATTCACCCTGCTCCTTGGATACATTAAAACTCCCTATTTGCTTTCGCGCGTTTTTGCATTCGATTTGGGCTGGAAATTGCATTTTCTATTAATCGCCAAACATCACTATGATCTTTTAAAGTCGATTGCATATTTTATTCTGGGAGTATTTAGCTCAGGACGAATTGTTTCAATCCCGCAAACACTGCCGCAGAAGATAAAAACTTTAAATTTACCGATCGACTCAATCGAACAAATTAAGGATAAATTGGAATAAGAATGAAAACAACCCAATGGACTCGAGAAGAAAGCAAAGAACGATTTCCAAATTCACTGTCACCCTTGGGATGGAGTGTAATGCAGTCCGCACTAGAAATAAATCTTGAGTCTATCAAAAAAGAATTTTGCCTAAAAAAATTATCAGCGAATCAAGTCACGCGCTGGGTAGACGGTTATCTGTACTCAAGTCATAATTTTTTCAGAAAAATCCCACTGACTCACTTTGCTTGGATACCACTGATTGGATTTGGCTGGAAATTGGTTGTGCATTTTCTTGCGAGTCTATTTTCTTCCGCACATGGAACATCGTTGAAAATTCGTTTTCTAAATCGCCTTTATGAAAAGGAATTGTCCCACAAAATCCAATTGTTAATTTCTGAATGGACATCCCAGCTGCCTAGCCACATACAAAACTTTGAAGACAACAAAGCCGCTAGTCTGACATGGAATGTGTCCGATGTTCATTTTCAAAAGCTCTTAGACAAAATCGAACGTGATGGTTGTGCGTACAATCGTTTGGACTTTGCCATTTATTTCTATAAAAATATTTTGAAATCTTTGATCGAAAAAATAAACACAGAACAATCCAACCGCATTGCTTTACTGACAGGACAAAGTGCCTTTCAAATTGGAAAGTACATCAGTCAAACTCTAGCCGAAGCACACTCGTTAAGTTCTACGGCACAGCAAATTGCCTTTACACAATCTCGTCTGGGGCATTTGTCCCTAGGCTGGGATATTGCCCAACTTACATTTGCCGAACAGCCCGCGCTGATGAGCAAAATGCTGTCGGACCCCGCGAACCGACTGATCTCGACCCCCGCGTATATGGCTATCTCGCCAATGGAAGAACAGTTTATTCAGCTGGTGTCCTGCGACGAACAACACCGCTTTTACGCATCCTATCAGTTTCCCTATGTCCGAACGCTATTGAAGCAAATCAACGAGCAGTGGCTAAAAAGAAATATTTTAGAAAAAGAGGACGATTTTTACTGCCTAACCTTATCGGAAGTCAAACAAACGCATTCACGATTGGTAACGGCAGAGCCGATAGATATCGAGACAATCCAGTATAAGGTTAAAACACGCTTGTCTTATCTGAAACCCTTCGCTCGAGACGTATTGAACACCGAAGATATGCACGCCCAAGAAGATATCTTTTACTCATCTAAAAATTCGTATCAACCACTAGATATCGAAAATGTTCAACAATGGCAGGGAGTCAAGGTCAGCCCGGGCGTTGCTCAAGGACAAGCCTATTGGGTCACGGACTATAAAAATTTGGCTGATTGCCCCGATCAACGCATTGTCCTTTGTGAAACCCCCTCACCCAATCTGCACACTGCATTTATAAAAGCCAAAGCCATCGTTGCCGAAACAGGGGGGATCTTGAGTCACGGCGCCATCGTCGCTCGAGAACTGCAGATCCCCTGCATTTTACAAGTACGAAACTTGAAAAGCATCAAAAACGATGATTGGATCGAAGTGGACGCACATTTCGGCATCATTAAGAGACTTTCATGATACAAACTAAAATTTATGAAATAGAAAAAATCACAAGACTGATCGCAGCCTTCAAGCGAGCGCCTTACCAACGCAATCGTATTTATGAATCCGATAGCGAAATTCTAGATTTCGGCTTGGAAAAAAATATCGCTATCACAAGTGACATTTTGTGTGAAGAAATTGAATGGGGCTTAATTTCTGATCCTTACGTCATGGGATGGGTTAATGTCACCGCTAGCCTATCTGATCTGGCGGCCGTCGCCGCCGAACCACTAGGGGTCTTGGTTGGGCTCAGCCATTCGCAATCCACCAGTCAGGATTTTTTATCTCGATTTTGGCAAGGCACTCGCGAAGCCCTCGACGAACATCAGACATTTCTGCTCGGAGGCGACACAAACATATCAAATTCATTTTTAGTTTCCTGTACAGGGATCGGACAGCGGGCAAAATCGACATTGCTGAATCGCAAAGGCATAAATGACGGCGACCTAGTTTATCTTTCCGGACCCGTGGGAATGGGAACCGCTGTTGGTTTTGCTAATTTTGTTGTCAAGCCAAAGTCCGCAACCATGGCCTCGCAAATCGAACCTATGTTTAAACCCAAGGCTCGTTTATCCGAAGCTCACGTGATCGCAAAATTTGCAAGTAGCTGCATTGATACCAGTGATGGCTTACTGGCGGCCGTCGATTTTTTATCTCAACTGAATCAAATCCAAATGGAATTGACACTTTCGAAAACACATTTCCATTCCATTTGCTGGCAGCTGGTTGATCAGTTAAAAATTCCGTGGATTTTGTTTTCAAGTATTCATCTAGGTGAATTCGAACTGCTCTTTACGATTCCACCACAAAATCAAACCGCTTTTGAAATGGAAATGCGCCAGAAAAATTTTTCGTTTTTAAAAATTGGACAAATACGTTCGGCCTTTAGTCAGCTACACGTGAATGGGTGTGCAATTGATTTAAATCCTATACGTAATTTACTGAATGACTTGAAAGATCCATCTCTTTATCTTGGTTCGCAACAGCGTTGGGCCTCGGGATTGGCGATCCCCCTAATCTAGATAGGTTGGTAATGACAGTTAGCAACGACAAACCTAAATTTTCCTAGAGTAGACGTTTACTTAAATCTTGCCACGATTGAAGTTTATCTTGAGACAAGATGGCCGTCTCGATACCAGCCAAACGCGCGGGCCCATCTTTAAGTTCACTATCACCAATTAAAATGCAACTTTGCGGATCAAGATCAAACAATTGAAGCGCGTAAACATAGTAAGACACGTTTGGCTTACAAGCCATGGCGTTTTGAGAATGCGTAAACCCAGCAAAATCATCAACAGAATACCCGGCCCATTCGAGTCGTTTTTTCACATTGAACTCGGGCCAAATCGGATTGGTCCAAATATAAAGCCTTTTTCCTTGTCCTTTCGCCTGCTGGACAAACTTTTGCGCACCAGGAACAGCCGTGAACAGCGACTGCCATTTTAAAAAGTCCTTTTGATAGTACTGCTCAAGTTCCCATTCTATTTTTTCTTTCGGCATAGCAGTCTCCCGACAACAGATGTCAAGCAGAACATCATAGTTTTTTTTCCCCGAACCTGGCTCATTTTTTAACATGGCTTTAATTGCGGTACTCACTACCGGGACCGTATTTATAAATCCAAAAAGTTTAGAGAACCGCTGATATAAGCGAAATGCGTTGTATATCAAAAAAAGATTTTCGCGAGATTCCACTAAAGTTCCATCTAAATCCAAAAGAATGCAGTCATATTTGTGATTGAAAGACTTCATATAGTATGAAACGATAAAACAGAATGAACGACAGAGATACCATTATTTTAGTCACTGGTGCCGACGGTTTTGTGGGAACGCATTTATGTCGCTCGTTGATCAAAAAATATACTGTTTATGCTTTTATACTACCCCAGCAAGAGTCTCACTTTCTCGAAAAGTGGGGCAAAGACAGCACCGAACATCTTAAAATTATAAAAGATAAATTTGAAAATCTACATACTTATCGAAAACTTTTACAAGAGGTTCACTATGCTGTTCATTGTGCAGGAACTATGCTCGGTGCCCAGGAACACAACTACATCGAGTCAAACTTAATCACGACGCGACTCTTGCTGCAAAACTTGCCGACGGATTTGAAAAAAATAGTATTTCTATCTTCCCAGAGTGCCATAGGCCCCAGCCCATCCCCAGATTACAAACTCAAAGTCAGCGATCACCCAACCCCAATTTCATTTTATGGACAAACAAAATTGCTGGCCGAAAAAGATATACTTAATTCGCCAAGGCCGGCAATTGTATTTAGACCGGCCTCTATTCTGGGACCAGAAGATAAAACGTTTCTCGAGTTTTTCCAAATGGCAGATAAAGGAAGATTTCCCATTCTCGGACAAAAACAAAAACAATTTCAATTTGTTTACGTTGACGATTTAGTTTCTGCGATCGAACTTGTTTTATTTTCCGAACAAAAAAATAAAATCTATCATATAGCCCATCCCGAGATAGGAAACTGGGAACGGATGCGATCAGCGATGGAAAGACATTTAAATCGACCACTGCGCATTTTGTTTATAAATCCAACACTGACTCGCTGGTACTTGAAGTTTTTCGACGTACGTGAAGCCTTCACTGGCATAAAAACAAATAGAAACCTGAACAAATTTGGTGAATTCATGGCCCCGAACTGGATATTCGACACCTCTGATTTTGAAAAAGACACTGGTTTCAAATACACTCATAACTTGAATGAAACGATATCATCCACCTACTCATGGTATCAGCGGCATTCTTGGACACGCCCTAGCTTAACGCGCTAGTTTTCCTTAAAAAAACTAGGCATTTCTTTGTAAAAAACTTACGCTTAGAAAATGAAAAAAACATCTACATGGAACGACGACACCTCAGATGCAGTGAACTTACTAACGCTGGCAAGTCAATTTAAAGGTCAGATAGATTCTGATGTCGATTATTTTGAAAATTACTTTCGTCCACTCTACAACCAAGGAAAATTACTTTATCATCGTGAAATTATTTCGCCGGTCGACCGTCGCGTTTTAGTTAAAGATCCTGTAACTGGAAAAATCATCGATATGATTATGATGGGGTCGAACAACTATCTTGGTTTCGCCAATGATCCAGAAGTCAAAGAACGCGCCAAGCAGGCTATTGATTCGCAAGGACTCGGTATGGGCGGTCCCATGCTATTAAATGGAACGTCTCGGTTACATCGTTCCGTCGAAGAAAGACTTGCACACTTTAAAGGTAAAGAAGACTGTATCATTCTGCCGTCTGGCTATATGACAAGTCTTACCTGGGTGACAACCTTAGTTTCCGACGAGGCTCTTCTTTTCTTTGATGAAATTTCTCACGCATCGGTTGTTGATGGCATCAAACTTGGTCGCAAAACCGCATTTCGCTTTAATCACAATGATCCAGATGATCTAGAGAAAATGTTGAAGAAATATCGCGAAAAAAATGCCCACCGCGATTTGTGGGTAACCACACAAGGTGTTTACTCGATGAACGGCGAACTGGCTCCGGTAAAAGAAATAGCGCTAGTCTGTGAAAAATATGATGCCAAATACGTAATTGACGACGCCCATGGTACCGGGGTCATGGGCAAAGGACGAGGCATGGCCGAAGAAGTCGGCATCAGTGGAAAACTGAAGTATGCGATGGGAACATTCTCTAAAGCATTTTCAATTACAGGCGGTTTTTTTGCCGCAGATAAAAATACTATTAACTTTTTAAGATTTTTTTCTCGTCCCTATTTTTTTACAGCATCACTGTCCCCCGTTTCAATGGCTGTTATCTTGGCCTGTTTAGACATACTAGAGAAATCTACTGAACGCGTAGACAAGCTTCATGATAATATTCTCTTCTTTTATGATTGCTTGGACAAAGCTGAAATAAAATACACCCGCACCGGCAGCGCCATTGTTCCGGTCTTTCCACCGACTCCAGAAAGTTTTCGCGTTCTTTCCCAAAAGCTGCACGACAATGGACTGTTTGTGAACCCTATCGAGCCTCCCGGAGTTCCCAAAGGTGGCGAACGTTTTCGCGTGTCGTTGATGGCCACTCACACCAAACAAGATATTCAGGATGCCGTAAACATCTTAAAAACGACCTACGAAAGATACGCATGAGAAAATGGGTAATCACTGGTCTTGATGGCTCGGGAAAAGATACTCAAATTGCAAACCTGATAAGCTATGGAGTCCAGAAAAACAAAAAGGTCTTTTCATATTCTATCTGGGACAGTTTGAAACTATTTGCAAGCCTATCCCAGACCGAACTAAAGAAAGTACTCGAGATATTTCTAACTCAGATGGCACCGCAAGCACGATCGTTATTTCTACAGTCGATACTTATGCAAAGCGAGAAAATGGTGGATTTTTCACAATACGACTTAGTCATTTTTAATGCGGGAACGTTTAAATACGCAGCTTCGGAACACACCCTGGGCACACCACTTTCACTTTGGTTTGCCGTAGAGACTCATTTCAAATATGCCGATAGAGTCATTTATCTCAAATGTTCCAAAGAAACGCTAAAACAAAGAAAAACTGAACTCTCTTCTTACGAGAATCTTTTCTGGGATAAATTGGATGCCTATAAAGACAATCTAGAGCATTACTTATCACAAATTGAAAATGTCACCACCATTGACAGCGACATGAATGCCGAAAAAGTATTTGAGCAAATCCGTGTCAAAACCCTGCTCTTTCAAAATGAAATTTAGTCTGTTTATTAATAGTCATTCGTATGGAAAAAATTCGGCTTCAAAGTGGAAGAAGATCGAATCAGAACTGCCTTTTCTGACACCCGTATTTCTTGCACCAGCAGAAATAAATTCAGTTTTAAGAAAGTATACTCTGAACAACGACCTTATTTATATTGGCGGCGGTGACGGTACAATTCATCATCTGATTAATTCTGTTTTCCAAAATGATCAAGATTTTCAGCGAATTCAAGTCGGTATTTTAGGGTTAGGCAGTTCGTGCAGTTTTTTGAAGTCAGTTCCATCTGTACAAAAAATTCACGGCATCCCCACCTTGGCAACATCCGAGCAAGAAATCAAAATTGATCTTGGGCGAGTCAAATTCAAAAATCAAGATGGCCTATGGGAATCTAAATATTTTGTCGCCAATGGCTCACTTGGCTTTTTAGCATTAGGCAATCAACTTTTTAACCAACCGGGCGGACTAAACCAGCTGTTTAAGAGTTTTTCGACGGAAGCCGCCAATAATTTTATTTTTCTAAAGAGTCTTTTCCAGTATCATCCAACAAAAATTTCTGTGAACGGCGCATCCGCAAAAGACTATTTAAACATTCAATTCCTTAAGTCAAAATATTATACTGGAGAGTTTTACTTTGAACGTCAAAACTTGCTACACAGCGGACAAATAGATTTTCATTTATTCGACTATGTTGGACGCTGGCACACTTTGAATGTATTTTATCACCTGATGACAAAAAACGAATATCCCAGGCCAACGCACCAAGAGTATCGAGATCAAGCCATGTCCATCAAGGCGAGCACGATAATCCCTCTGGAATTGGATGGCGAAATATACTTTGGCAGTGAATTTTTGATCGAATGTGTTCCTCAAAAACTCAGAATCATGTCAGGAGAGTTGTTGTGAACTTGCCATCACTAAATGAATTTGCGGATTTACAATCCCATATAAAAAATTTTTCACGTAGCCCCAAACAAACACATAACTTTTTTCACAGTGATGCTGAAGTTTTGCAGTTAGCAAACGATAGCTTTCTAGCGATAAGCCTAGACATCGTAGGTGACGAACAAGCCTGGGGGTTAATTCAAGACCCAAAGAACTTGGGACGACATGCGCTGGAAACCGCACTCAGTGATTTGGCCGCCGTGGGGGTTTCGCCTGCTGGCTTTCTACAAGGATTGGTTATTGGTCAAAATCACGATTCAAAATTTATTGAGGGTATTTTAAATGGGCTTAACAATACCGCCCAAAAGCACCGGCTGTTTTTATACGGCGGAGATACCGCTTCGGGGCAAGTCTTCAGCTTACACTTAAACGTCGTAGGACACTCTCGCACCAAACCGCTTTCACGCTTGGGCATGGGAACTACAGACAAAATTTACACGACTCAGAAGCCCGGCAAAGGGAATGCGTTGGTCGCACACAGAGTAATGGATAAAAATCACAAACTTGATGAAACCCCGTATCTTGCACAGGCCCGTATTCCTGAATCTCAAATTATTAAAAATTATGCAACCTGCATGATTGATTCCAGTGATGGGTTTTTAAATTCGTTAGATCTACTAGTACGAGTGAACAATATCGGTATCTCATGCACGTCTTCTCTGGATGCTATGTTGAACCCATTGGCTCTAGCAGCGGCCCAAGCCTACAACATTTCCCCATGGGCATTGCTGGCGGGAGAGTTTGGTGACTATGAACTGATATTCTCCGTACCGGAATCCAAAAGTGCAGAGTTTGAAAAAAAATACGAAGAAAAATTTTCTAATTTGGTTGAGATCGGTATCGCGATTGAACCCCCTGAGTTGCAACTGACTAATTCCCACAATAAAGTTATTTCCTATGACGCTTCAATCGCTCGAAATTTATATCGAGAACTTTCCGAAACAAAGCCCGAACACTATCTTACTCGTTTCTTAGAGCTGGGAAAAAATCTGGGATTTTAACTTTGCCGACTATTTAAACCTACTTAATTTCACGGAAGCTTTTATCCATTTGCGCTTTGATGATTTTAAAGTAAGTACGATCCGGCAAAATAGACGTCGACTGCGTTAAAAGCTTTAAATCTAAAGGAAATGAAATATCCGTTTTGTTTTTCTCTATCTGCGAAATGATGTGCATGGCTGCTTTTTCAGAACTCCACATTTTTTCGGTTTTCACCTGCATTTGTCGTGACATCGCCGTGTCCACCAAACCCGGACGAATCTCATGAAAATTTACACCCTGTCCTTGCAAATCCATGCGTAACCCCTCGAAAAAAACGTGCTGGGCCGCTTTCGTGGCAAAGTACGCAGCACCATGAGGCAAACTGCGTTTCACCATCAAGGCAGAAACCATTCCCACTAGCCCTGTTTTTCTTTCTAGAAAGTCAGGTAGCCATACCTCTAGGCAGTTCAAAAAACCAAAAAAATTAGTCAACATTATGTTCTTCGCATCTTCTGATTTGAAATTATTGAAATCCGTAACCTGTGCAACACCAACACTGTATATGAAACCATCGATGTGCCCCCATTTGGCTTTAAACATACTCGCCGCTTCGCGAATATCCGCCAGTTTTGTTACATCTCCCTGACAATGAAGAATATTTTCATTTGGCTTAGAAAACGTTCGGCGACTAAATGTTCCAACCCGATTTTGTTTTGAAAGTTCGAGAGCTAATCCTTCTCCAATACCACTCGAAGCGCCATACACAATAAACGTTTTGTCTTTCAATTCCATATTCATTACACTTCGGGGATGTCCCTTAATTCAGTGCCTCCAGGTCCTTCAAGCTTACCTTTGATCGGTGTGATTCCTCAACTCATTCGTGATCCCTTAGGCACGTTCGTATCTATGCATAAGAATTTTGGTGGCTTTGTACGTTTCCAGAAAGGACGCTCGTTTCGTTATATTTGTTTTGATCCAGAGGGAATTCATCACATCTTGGTAAATAATAGTAAAAACTTCACGAAAAGCCGACGTTACGAAAAGTTGAAAACATTTCTAGGGGCTGGACTCGTCACAACCGAGGGAACCCAATGGCAAAGCCTGCGTAAAACTGCGCAACCCGGGTTTGCACCACCTGCCATGAAAGACTATTTTCATACAATTAAGTCTGTAACAGCCGCCACCATTGGTCGTATTCAGGAAACGGGCAGCATGGATTTACAGGCACAAATGATTGAGCTGACTTTGTCCATCATCAGTCAAACTATGTTTCACTTAGATTTGGCTTCACAAACCGAAGTTTTATCTCCCGCCTTTGAGTACTGTGTTTCTTTTATGAATCATCGCATGGAAGCCTTTATTGACTGGAACGAATACTACACAACGTCCGAAGGAAAAAAATTTAATTCATACAAACAGACTATTGACCGTTTAATGTTGGATATAATTTCCGAGCGGAAAAAAAACCTGGGTCAACACCGGGACTATTTAGAATCTCTGTTATATGAACAAAATAAAAATCCTCAAGAAATCACTGATCATGTCATCAAAGATCAATTGATTACATTTGTAATGGCTGGCCACGAAACTTCGGCAAATATGCTGAGTTGGACTATACTCTTACTGCTTAAACATCCCGAAATTTTGAAATCAGCAACAGAACTGTGCCGCACGATTAACCCTTCCGAATTCGGCGACCTGACCCAGCTGGCGCCTTTGGAAAATATTTTGAAAGAATCACTGCGCTTGTTTCCCCCGGTATGGATGATTTCACGAGACGCCATTAACCAAGACACCATTCTTGGTTTTTCAATCGAGGCAGGCAGCACCATCAATATATGCCCCTACGTCACCCACAGAAGTCCTCGGTATTGGGAGCAGCCGCTAGAGTTTATTCCGTCACGTTTCGAAAGAAACTATAATAAAAAAGCGTTCATCCCGTTTTCGTCGGGACCTCGTGCCTGCATTGGAAGTCAGTTGGCTTTACTGGAAGGAAAATGGATCTTGTATCAGATCTTGAAAAATTTTGATTTAGCTTGTGATCGCTTAGACTTGGAACCACACATCAGTGTGGTTCTCAAGCCAAAGTCTTCTCACAAAATTCAATGCACTAAAGCATAATACTATTCAAAGTCGCACCGATCATGAGCCCACCCCAGCTTTGATTGGTCACGCGAAGAATTGTTTTGATATCGCCATCACTACTGACAGGACGTCCCTCGGTCGACATTCTAAAATAAGGCACGTAATTTTTTTCCACCCAAGAGATTGGATTGCCCTTGAAGTAGTTACGATAACGAACGCGATTACCTTTGGCATCCATTACATCAGACTCTTGCTCGACATTGCCCTTCTCAAAATCATCTGGTAAAAAATCACGAAGATTTTTAGGCGAGTCAAAATAAAACTTTACCGTGTTGACCTGGACCACGTCACTGCTGATCGCCGATCGAATGGCCACAAAGTGGTCGTCCAATTTCGGTAAACTGTCAAGTTTACCTCTCTTAATTGCCGTGATTTGAGCATCGGTTAACTTGCCTTTTAAAACACTCGTCATTCGATTCAAACTGTTTTGTACCACAGTCGTAAAAGGGCGGAATATCGCGCCATCTAGAGCCAAAGAATTTTCATTAGGCCGCTGTTTGATTTCATTCCATGCTAAATTAGCCGCTTCGTTAGACGCTAATGACGCCCCATAAGCCAACCTCATATTTCTTTGCCCATTACTTAAAAGCGTAAACAATCCCTCGTTTTTTGATTTAGACAGAAATTTCTTGATCTTATCAGTGCGCTCTTCCGCCGATGCACCTTTAAAAACAACATCACGTTGCTCTACAGGTTTAAAGGCCTCTTTGGGATTGAAAACATCCATTTCCTCGACGCCATATAAAAATCCCAACTCTCGAACCAGTGCCAACAAACCATTTGCATTATAACTGTTGAATGTATGAATCGCCGCAATGTTGCCATAGAAATTAGAAAGAATCGCATTTCGTTCCGCTTCCCCTAACGCCCGAAAACGGTCAGAATTGTCTTCATAGGAATTGGTGCCTGCAATAACTTTATTATCCCAGACAGCTGTTTTATTTTTCAAATCGATTTTATTCAATTTATTAACGGCTAGTTCCAAACGCGGTAACGCATCAACCGCTAACCAGTTTTGAATATCACGCTCTGTAGAAAACTGAGAGATTCCATAATACTCAGCATCCTTAGGATTGCTGTACTTAATTTCCACAATCTCTTTAGCCGCTTTATTATCAAAGGTTTTTGTCGCCGTGTACTTGAATGGTTCCGAAATATACCGAAAAACAACTTTCATATTCTCGGAATCATTATCCACCAGAAAAACATTTATATTGCTGGCCATTTGCTTGGCCATTGTTATCAAGTAGCTTTGTACGATTGGGTACTTTCTCGCTAACGGGCGTACACGATGAAAAAAGCCGCGATATGATCTAAGAGGAATCAATTGCGCGGCAAATAACTCGAGATCTTCACTGCGAGAACCAGGTTGCTCAAGCTCAAAAAGAATTAAATCTAATGCGTCCGCCGCCGCTGACGATCCCGGTGTATCTTTTAAGGCTAGAAATCGATCCCGATACGTCCTGAAGTCCGATTGCAAATTTGCGTCAGAAAGAACCGCCGCGATCTTACGCTCGCCACGTTTCTTCGCCTGCTTCATTTCTTCGGCAAATTGTCCGGATGTATAGTGTGGTATTTCTGGCAGACTGGGTTCCGCTTCGATCGCTGGCACATATGGAACCCCATCGAACGTTTTATTGCTGATTTTCTTTGTGGACGCGGCCACGACACTTAACATCCCCAAAATTGCTAGGATGAAAACTTGCAACTGTCTCATTTCACACCTCGTATTTTTTAATTTAATAATACCCACAGAAAGTTTCTATAATTATCATTATAATTGCAATATGAAAAAACTGTGCGTCTTTTTTTACCAAATCTTGAAGTTTTCTTACCGTAATCCAACCTGGGTTATCTCTATTTTTTCCATCGTATTCTTGATTGCAATTTACTTTTCTAGCCAAGTTAAAACTATCTACGACATCCAAGACACCATCGGCCCAGACTTTGTGACTTACCAATCACTAGAAAATCTTCGCACCGAGTTTCATCGTCGCCACAATTTAACTTTACTTTTGTCCAGATACGATAACGCGGAACTTTCCGCCGACGATCATTGTCATATCCAAAAATACTTTTCACATCTTGCACTGAACTCGCTCGACACAATTCAAAAAATTGAAAGCATCTACGACGTACGTACTATTGCACTGACCAAAAATGGGTATAACTATCCCTCTTTGCTGGGCTTGAACTGCGAAACAATACCTACACAAATCGATACCAACTGGCGCGAAAACGTTAAAAACTCACCCTGGAAAAAAATACTCTCCGGAGAAAAAAGCAACGACGTCATCATAGATATTTTCTTTCAAACCGAAACATCGCCAGACCAAATTCGCGCGTTACTATCAAAAATTCAAAACGACTTTCCAAATGACAAATACCACCTCGACTTTACGGGCACGGGGGCATTCCAAATGTTTGTCAACGAAGCCTATATTCAATCGCAGTCACTGAATATCATCATCATCATCATCTTGCTGCTGACATTCAAAATATTTTTTGGCGGATTCAAGTCCGGTCTCATTTTAATTTTTAGCCTTGTCTATACCACCATTATTGTGACCGGCATTATGGGCGCCCTTGATTATCCAATCGATTTTCTGACCCAAAGTATATTTACAATCATGACTATTGCTACCCTCGAAGATTTTATCTTTGTCGTTTTCCTTCGACAACGAAAAGGGCACAACTGGAAAACATCTTATCGGAAAATCATCGTTGCCAGCTTTTTCACCTCGGTCACGACATTTATTGGTTTCATATCTTTGGTGACTTCTGATCTAGAAATCATCAAACGCTTTGGTATCGTGACGGCACTGGGCTGCCTGATTGAATGGACCGTTGTATTTGTTCTTCTGCCGGCACTTGAGCAAAAATACTCACGTCTTCGACTGCAATCGGTGGTTTCTGAAATGGATCTCTCCACTCGGTTTCTTAACCGATTAGAATCTTGGCATCCTGGACCAATATTTACTATTCTCATTAGTCTTTTTTTCATTTCTTGGATTCCTGGCGCCCAAAACCTGGTAACCAATGACTCGCCCTCCAAAGTATTTCAACAAGACCATCCATTCATTACGTCTCTAAACCGAATAAAATCTGATCGTGGCTGGGAAGCCCAAGTGTCTTTATTATTCAAAGACTATGATACTATTGCCGCCCATCCTGAAATAGTAGAAAAAATTAAAACCCTACCCATCGTTAAAGCCGTCGAGAACCCGCTGGATGTTATGAACTACTATCTTAGCAAAATGCCCAACCATCTGCACCGCTTGATCCAATCCGAAGTCGATAGCAGCTTCTACTTCAAAAAATTTTTAAGCAGCACAGGGATGGGACAAGTCGTGCTTTATGTCTCGGAATCCGAGATCAAGTCCATTCGTGAACTGCAAATTCACGTCGATGAAATTTGTCAAAAAAAATGTGAGTTGGCGAATGGCCTTGTTTCCTATACGGAATTTGGCGAACGCGTCCCCCGAACCTTGTATGAAAGTATGATCAGCGGATTGCTATTGATTGCATTTATTCTGGTCGCCTTGGCCTTCCTTACAAATACGGATAACATTTGGGCCATTCTGTTGTCCTCTTTCTGGGGACCTTGCTTTGTCATCACGGTGCTTTGGGTTACGAATGTGAATATTAGCTACTCGACTTGTATTTTTGCTTCAATCTGCCTAGGACTAGCCGGCGACAATGCCATTCAATATATGTTCACCTCCAGACGCGACAAACTGGCTGAAAAAGTCAGTCAACTATCACAACCCACAATCATTATGAGTTTACTACTTATGGCTATTCCTTTGACCTTAACACTGTCTGACTTTGTAAATATGGTTCAGCTCGGAGTGCTTTTCATTTTTGGAATGATGTCGAATTTAATCGGGGATTTATTTTTATTGAAGTCGTATCTACAACTATTTAACAAAAAACTGCCCAATTCCAAAACAACAGGACATAATTAATCCGATCATGTTTCTATAACCCAAAAGGTATTAGCCAATGAAGATCCTTTTTTTTGATGGTTACTGCGTACTCTGCAACGGGCTGGTTGATTGGCTCATTCGAAATGATCACAAACAAAAAATTCAGTTTGCATCCTTGCAAGGAGAAACTGCGAAGCAAATTTTAGGGCACAACGCCGAAAACATGAATACCGTAATACTTTGGCATGATGGCCAAATCCTGGATCAGTCGGAAGCAATTCTTCGAGTCATTGGTGACCTCGGTGGAATTTGGAAAATGACCGCATTGTTTTATATCGTACCAAAGAGCTTACGTAATAGCATCTATGCATTTGTGGCACACAACAGATATCAGTTTTTCAAAAAACGCGATACGTGCCGTATACCTTCACCAGAAGAGCGCTCCCGACTGCTTCCATAAAAAATTTATCTATACCCAAACCAAAAGACAATGAACGCGGTTTTTTCAAAGTGTTGCCGAATGACACCCCGAGAGGCTCTCGCCTGAAATAATTTTTTTAGAGGTATGTAACTGATATGTATCAGCTAAACTCGTAAATCAGGGAGACTCGATACAGGCACATATTTATAGTCGTAGGTGATTTCAACAAAGCATGATATTATAAGTACAGTTCAATAGCTACTTTCAGAGTTCATGTCCATTGTGTTCATTTCCTCCTAAGTAAGCGCTCAAACCTTTGGAGGTATTATGAGTAAAAAACTATACGTTGGTAATCTATCTTTTTCAGTAACTGATCAAGCTTTAGCTGATGCATTTTCACAATGCGGAACCGTTGAAACGGCTAAAGTTATCATGGATCGCGACACTGGCCGCAGCAAAGGTTTTGCTTTTGTTGAAATGTCTTCTGCTACTGAAGCGCAAACTTCAATTAGCAAATTAAATGGCTCTCAATTCGAAGGTCGCGCAATAAACGTAAGCGAAGCAAAACCACAGGCCCCTCGTGATGGTGGCGGACGCGGTCGCTACTAGTCTTTAATGTAATTTATAATTATAAGGTTTTTTGGAAACCGATCCGAAAGGGTCGGTTTTTATTTTTCCGAAAGGATTTCGTGAACGTTCAAGTCATTTCCTTCAAATGTGTTCTTAAAAATAATCTCGGCACAGTCATCAGTTCCACTTTTAATCGTGACGTATTGACTGCGGGACAACCTGATCAAACAGCTATGCTTTCTGGCCTTACAAAAGGTTTACAAAACCTGGTTAAAGGTGAAAAGCGCTCTATAGCACTGTCGGCAGAGGAAGCCTATGGACTGTATGATCCTAAGAAAGTCGTTTTCTTTCCTCGCAAAAAAATTCCAAATTCTACCAAAAAAGGTGAAGTCATCAATATCCTCAGCAAAAGCGGCATTCCACGCTCTTACAAAGTTTTAGAGTTACATTCTGACTTCGTAAGCCTAGATGGCAATCATCCTTTAGCTGGACAAGATTTAATCTTTGAAATCGAAGCTCTAGACGCTCGCGATGCCACTACCGATGAAATAAATGAATCCGCAAATGTAGTGGCCAATCAGTTGTTAAATTAGTCTACGACAATCTCAACTGTGCGGCCCAAGAGGCCCTCATTTGATAAGCTCAAAAAGCAGTACATCACCAATCAAAACTTCCGTCGAAACAGAAAATTTCGCGTCGTGGACCCAACGTTTAAACTGATCTATGGAAATCGTTTGGGTCTGATATCCTTCTTGAATCCACTGTTGAATCTTTTTTTGTTTCCACGGGGCATTCGGCAAAAGAAGGACAGAACCTCGCACCCGCCCTTGGGATGCAAGCACTCGATATATCTCGCGAAGGGCTCCGGGGCCATCAGGAAAAGAATTGAAACCACCAAAACACGAAATAGCTGCAAACTCGCCATTTTCAAAAGGCATTTGCTGAACATCACCAACCACCAACTCGCATTTAGGTACTTTCAACTTTGTTTTGGCTTTCGCTAACATCTCTGGGGAAATATCTAGGCAAATCAGTTTCGCTATTTTATCGTTCCGGTCAGGACGCAGGGCCACCGCCGTCAGACTGCCATCTCCGGTGGCAATATCCAAAATTTTAATTTTTGTCTGAACTATGTCTCGAAAGAACCTGATATGCCGAAAAATATTCCCACGCCAAATTACATAGTAGGCTAATAAAGAAAGCAGTGGGTAAAATTGCGCGTACAAGGAATACCGCTGTTTCGTTTTCTGATTTAGAACCTCATGGGAACTCATAATGTATCCTCTATCTAACTTTATAATTTTGTGACGACAAACCCACGACGATTCGCCATTTGACGGATAGCCTGCACCTTCTCTGGCGTAATATCACCAATAGAAAAACTACCTTGGTAGTCCGACAAGCCTAGAACTAATGTCTCGGCCAAACAAGCAAAACAATCTCCCGACAGCAATGGCAACCAAGAGTGATCAATCGATTGAGCTTTTGGCAAACGCGCAAGTCCCGCCGGAACATAAAGAAAATTTTTCGAGGCACGCACCGTCTGCCCGACATTGGACGGCACCGAAATATCAATAATGACGGCGTCTTGTTTTAGATGCTCCACGTGCAATAACTCCTGCACAGAGCTGGTCGCCAACACGACCACATCACATGTCTTCAAATCATTCATATTTGCGGTCAAATGCAGTCTCGTCCGCGAGATCCGAGTCGTTTGCACAATATCTGTCACCGCATTTTGAAATCGCACACTCGAGGCATAAGGTTCTTTATAAACCAACGTCAAGTGACTTCCCTTCGTTGCCATAATTTGAGTGATCACACGACCAATATTACCCGCAAAACCAACAATACCGACATTAATATTTTCAAACTTTAATCCGCGAGACAAAATGGCATTCTCGATGGCTTCAATCGAAAAGCCCGCTGTCAAACTGTTTCCGGTCGTCAGCGAAATTCTTCCTGAATTCAGCATAGTCCCGTTCTTGGTCGCAATACTAGTAAACTGTCCTAGCCCCAAATATTCTATCGGCTCATCCTGCAGTTCATCGACAAAATCCTGAAGAGTATCCACCATGACCGGCGTATCTATAAACTCTGAAACAACAGTAAGACCGTACAAACTCAAACGAACTCGTTTGCCATCGACAGACTCAATGATTTGTTGATGATAGCGAAAAGGACGACTGAATTCCCCATAGGCTGTAAAAAATTTCTTTAGTCGCTCAAGCTTCACTCCACGCAGACTGGGGTCTAGTCGCTGAGCATGATCCCAATTTATGATATGCCCAATGAATGCCACGTCTTTTATTTTTTCAGCCTTCAACAGTGGTTTTTGCACCAATGGCAGCCGATCAGGTATAATTTCATCTTTTGAAAAAATATGCGAAAACAACTGTCCCAAGCTGTTTGTATCCAATATAAAAAGCAAATTCTCGAACGCTTTTTTTAATTGCTGTATAGCCTGATCCGTCACATAGGCACAAGGCTGAATACGGATGGTTTCTGGAGAACTCAATGTCACGCCGACCCGAATCTGATGACGATTTAACAAAAAACTTGTCAGTAAATAGGATGCATGACCATTCCTGGCTAAGGAGTATAACAATGTGGGAATATTTTCATTTTCTATGAAATTGAACTCAACCCCCATCAAAAAACCTTTGCCGCGAATATCTTTTATCCAACGAGGATACTTCTTTTTTAGGTCAGAAAAAAAACTGCGAATATCTGATTCAAATCGATTGGCTCGTTTACAAATATCATCCTTTTGAGATTCTAAATATTCTATGGTCTTAAGAGCCATGCGTGATGAAAAATCATCTTCTGCAAATGTTGACGAATGAATCATGCCTAGCTCACGATCATAGAACTGCTCACGGCACGACACCGACGTTATTTTAGAAACTCCCCCACCTAAACTTTTTCCTAGCAAAATAATATCGGGCTGCAAAGACCACTCGGAACAGGCAAGAAAATATCCAGTTCGAAATAAGCCGGACTGAATTTCATCTGCAATCGTGGGAATTTCATGTTTGCCAGTGAATTCGAAAATTATTTCTAATTTTTCTTTTGGAATCGGACGAATACCGCCTTCTCCCTGAATTGGCTCGAAAATAAATCCGATAAATGGTGAAAACGAAAACTCCTTACCTTTAAATTCAAAATTATAATTTTTCCGTTCTAGAATCCCAATTTGAGTTTCCATGGAACGTTCAACGTCTAAAAATATGCCCTCGAAAAGAAAATGTGAGTACATTTTTTTATAATAGTCATTACTTGAAGACAAAACAGCAGATGCTGTCTTGCCATGATAACTGCGGTTAAGCGATATCAAGACAGGCACCATCAAATCTATCTGATTGACTATCTGTTCATACTGCTTTTGTGTTTCCTGATCATTTTTCAAAGATCCAAACCAGGCCAGCAAGTTCCGCTTCAAACCAGTCTTACGCTTTTGCCAAAGCAACAAAGAATTTTTAATAGCAATTTCTGTCGCTTCGGTTCCCGTGCTGGCAAATGTGTGAATAAATCGGTCGCGGGTTTTCAATTCCGCCTGAATTCGTGCCGTAAGTAATTTTCCCAACAGGGCCGTTTCCGACCGAACAGACGCTTGCGCGTGGATCACACGTTTGGCTTTAAAAAACAAATCGATCTCTTCGAGTATGAACTTGGGATTGTGACCCAAGATTAGACTGCCATATCCTCCTAGAAAGTCTTTTACAGTGATCAGTTGATCATTCGACAGATACATCATCTGATCACCTTCAGCCTGAATAAAATTTTTATCTAGCCGCAATATTTTTAGCAACCGACCTAACTGCGGCTTAACAAATTCCTGATAAGATTCAATAAAATGTTCAGACATCACTTAAAATTAGGATATGTCCCAAGCTTCCATCAAGCTCTATCTGCATACCTGTTTTCAATTTTTCGGTCGCGTCGGGAATATTGAGCACGGCAGGAATGGAATACTCGCGCGCAATAAGGGCCGCATGGGATAACAATCCCCCAGTCTCTGTTATAACACCTGCCGATAATCCAAATAACGGCGTCCAACCTGGATCTGTGTAGGGAACGACCATGATTTCGCCCTGCCGCAACGTTTGTGATTCTTGGATCGATTTCAAAACACGAACACGCCCCCGAACTCGTCCTGGCGAACAAGCAATACCCATCAAAGTTTTCCCGTCATTGTGGACAATACCAGTTCTCGATGCCATCAACTTTAGTCCAACCTCGTTAGGATTTCTGAAAGACTCAAAGCCCGCTGCATAACTTTTAATATATTGAGCTCGCTGCTGGATTTCCTGACGTTTCTCTGGAAACTCGAGATAGGCAAAAATATCTTCCACCGATAAACAAAAAAACATATCATTTACTTGAAATTTTCTATTCAAGAACAACAACCACTGTCGTACGAAATAATACATGCGTGTCGATCGATCACGCACTTCTTCACGTAACCATAGAAATTTTTTAAGACGCTTCAATCGCTTATGAAAGCTCTGTCTATAGACTAACCGATCTAGGATATTTTCCTGAAAATGCTTTTCTAGCTTTTCCAGGCTCGGACTAGTTACATCTACTTTTCGATAAGAAATTGGATTCAGCAAGGTTGTCTTCAAGGTAGAATAAAAAAACGATTTTTCTTCGCCCCATCGTGGAACTCGCAAATCAAGTTCTTTGGTGCTGTGATGGTAATATTTTTCAAAAAAAACTTGAATCATTTTTGCTAATTCATTTTTACTACCCAGCTCTTTTACAATCTGCTGATGCTTTTCTTCAGCACTTATAGAGTCTTCAATGATATTGACTATTTTATCTTGCAAATCTGGATCGCTTTGAATTTTAGCAGCAATTTCTTGAAGCGCGTTGAGTGGACTGAGCACTGATAAATGATCAATATTTTTAATCAATTCGGTATAATTTAAACCGTCGATCTTGGTCTGCAAGGCAGTTAAGGTTTCAAGGAAAAACATTTTTGCATTCGATGCATTGTAGATCGTCGTAAAATAGTCACTTTCTAGTTGAAATTGTTGGCTGCATAGTTCTTTCGAACACGCGAGCAACTCGGAATCACCAAGTTGATCCCATGGCCGATTTAACCACTGCTTCTCATAGGTAGGAAACTCCTTCATCCAGCGCAAAGCAATTTTTTCCTGCACCGAAAAGCCAGCAGAAATCCTAAATAAAACAGGAATCGCCTTAATAATTTTTCCCAAAGACCAACCCGATTGTCGCCCCCGACCTTGGTAAACCGGCGGAATCGATAGATCCTGATCAAATGTATCTTCCCGAAACCCTGGCAATTGCAGCTGAACCTGCTTAACAAGTTCGACGTTCCAATAGGGTTTTCCATAAAGAACCCGAAACCATTTTAATTTTTCTTTTGGAAAAGAAGCCAGCAAACCTAGGTGTCGAAAATAGCTTTCCATCGAATGACTGAAAACATTTCCGTACAGTGACCACATCACCGGAGAGACGACGGCGGAAGACACGCCGCCATCCCGAAAATCTGCCGTTGTCCATACCGAATCAAATTGTGCATAGTCAAAAAAAGTTATGGGACGAGACTGCAGAAAATAAATTTCCCCCGATTTCACGGTGAATTCGATATCTTGTGGCGAATGAAATTTGGATTGGATCGCCTTTGATTTCTCTAAAAGATGTTTTAAAAACAAATCGCGATGATCCACGGACGAAAAAATATTTTGGTCTTTTCGTTCCCTACGAATTTGCATGCCGCCTTCAGCAAAAGTGATTTCAAAAAAGTCAGGATTTACTTGGCCCGAAACCAATTTTTCGCCACTACCTGAAACCAGCTCAACTATAACTTCATCTTCGTGACCAGTTTGTGGATTCATCGTAAATACGACGCCCGAAAAGTCCCCCGTAATATACTCTTGCACAATGACGGACATCTGAAGACTTTTCGGATCAATATTTTTCTGCTGGCAGTAGGCCACCACACGCTCGCTTTTGACAGCGTCCCAACATTTTATAATTGCTTCAATTATCTGATCCGTACCCACGACATCAAGATAAGTTGAAAACAGCCCAGCAAAGGAAGCTGACGAGGAATCTTCTTTGTTTCCCGAAGACCTCACCGCATAAGTCTTTGCGGGGTCAATACGGATACGCCCCTCTAACCATTGACTCAGCAGCACCCTCCGCTGAGAGGCCTGCATAGACGAATGGCAAAGCTGTAAAAATACATCAGATGTCACAACAGAAAACTGGGGAACTAAAAATCCCCAATCGGCTAGTTTTACAAGTGACTCCGCTTTATTTCCGATACCCATCGCATCGATTCTTCCACGGATAAACACCGAGGTTAAGATATTTCTTGAACTCGGGTATCCTGACACACATGTGTTCTTTTTAGCAAAAATCCAATCGCTTAATTTTTTTTTACATTCTTTGAGGGACAGGAATACCTAAAATCGATAATCCCTTTTCCAAGACCATTCCCGTAGCACGAGCCAGGCACACTCGGGCCTGTCTTAACTGATCAGTTGGCGCCTGCGCAATGGGACATTCATGATAGAAATAATTAAAACGTTTTGCAAGATCATACAAATAACCACACAGAGTGCTGGGTTTATAATTTTCGGCCGACATATACACATAGTGATGGAAATACGACAAGAATTGGACTAACTCGTGTTCAGATTTTTCGGTTAATGTCTCCCACGAGACCGTGTGCAGCAGTCCCCCGTCCATCACGGCAGATGATTTTACCTGGGCGACTTTTTCTAACAAACTCTGAATACGTGCGTACGAGTACTGAATAAATGGCCCACTCTCGCCATCCAACTTCAACCATTCGGTCATTTCGAAAACAATTTTCTTACCAGGATCCTGACGAAGCATTCCATATTTAATCGCTCCCTGCGCGATCTTGTGAGCCGTTTTCGTGATCTCATCTTCCGCCCACTCACCTCTGTAACGAACTAAATAGTCGGCGATAATTTTTTCCTGCATTTGATTGATCAATGCCATAATCGGTACAATGTTACCCTTTCGCGAACTCATCGCCCCGTCTGGCAGCTCTACAAAGTTATACTGCAAGTGGTAACAATTCTTGGCTTGCTCAAAACCCAATTTTTCCAAAACCTTAAATACCTGTTGAAAATGCAGTGCCTGTCGCAAATCCACAACGTAAATCGATTTCTCAATTTTATGCTCTGTAAACTTTCGGCGTGCGAGTTCAATATCTTTCGTCGCGTACAAACCAGTTCCATCTGACTTTAGCAACATGCAAAAGCCTAAGTTTTCCGCGTTCAAATCCATTCCGATAGCACCCTTAGACTCGACGATTTTACCTTTCGTCATGTCACCTTGCTCGATCTTCAACATACCTTGTTGTTGATAGACCTGTTTAATAAACTCTACCGACGAACTATCAACATCAGATTCCCAATACCAAATATCAAAACTTACTCCCGCCCAATCATAAACACTTTTCATCAACTGAATCGACCACTCGCGAGTTTCCTTCCACAAATCATAGAAAGGCCCATTTTTACTTTCTAGCTGCTTCAAAATTTCGGTCAACTGCGCCTGAAATTCCGTTTTATCCGAAGCCTTCTCGCTCTCGAGTTTGTTGTGTCCCGCCGAGTACATCCTTCCCAGCCACTCACCTTTGTCTTTCGTCGGCACTGGTTCCGTGTTGTGGTACTTCATATACCACAAACATTTTGCGACATGTGTTCCCACATCACCGGGAAAGGTTGAGGTCACGATATCTTGCCCAGAGAACCGCAATGTTTTCACCAGAGCATCACCTAAACATAGATTTCTCATATGCCCCACATGCAGTTCTTTATGGGTATTGGGTTGCGAAAATTCGATCATTGTCTTAGGCGCGCCCATGTATATTGGACGCGTAAAATAACGGCCATCTAAAATTGGATTCAATACCCACTCTGCAAACGCCTTCATCGTGAATCTGAAGTTTAAATATGGCCCAGCCACTTGCACCGAGAACAAATCACTAGAAGAAAATTCCTGAACTAGCTTTGCAGCAATTGTTGGCGGCCCCTGTTTTAGAGCCTTTGCATAGGGAAATAGTCCCAGTGCCAAGTCTCCCATTTCTTTCTGAGGTGGTTCGACTAACAAGTCATAAATGGTGGTGGCTGCCGCGTCTAACCCCGCAGAAGAAAATTCGGTATTTCTAATCAACGCTTGACTAATCCATGCAGACAATTGTTTTTTCAATTCGTCGAACTGGTTTTTCAAAATACACCTTCCATTTCCATAACTTTCAACGCATTCGTGCTGGGGCAAGGCCCCAACTTCTTTTTATAGTCGAAAATCATTTTGCCATTTTCAATTCGATCCGCAAAATGTTCGTTTACCAAATTTTTATACTCTTGATCCATTTGCGAAAGCTCCAAATCATGAGTCGTTACAAGACCCATACTTGGAGATTGCAATAAGGCTTTAATATACTTTTGCGCGCCGATCAAGCGCTCTCGATTGTTTGTGCCCCTAAAAATTTCATCGATCAAATACAGACTCGTATATAAAACACACTCATCTCGAATCTCTTTTAAATTTTTTACTTCAGAATAAAATGTCGACAACGACTCCTCTAGCGAATCTACCCGTTTCAATGAGGTCAGAACTTGGAAAGCCGACGACTCGAAACTATTTGCGTGAACCTTACAACCCATGCGCATTAACATCAGATTAATGCCCAACGTCCTTAAAAAGGTACTTTTCCCTGACATATTAGAACCCGTGACCAGCAGACACTTGCGATGAGCTGGATTCAGCTCGACATCATTGGCGATCACGACCCGTGCTGGGATCAATGGATGCCGCACGCCTTCCGCCCGTAATCGAGCCTCACCACCTGTGATGGTCGGCCAGACGCCCTTGATATTTTCAGAATATTCCGCCAGCAGAAGAAACGCCTCAAACTCGACCAAATCTTCGACCCAACGTAAATAAATGGGCTCCAGTTTTTTCCGAACCGCTTCCGCTCGATTCGTCCAATAGAAATCCCAAGGTAAAAAAGCATGCACGATTCCGTATGCAATAAAATTTTGTCGCAAACCCAGCGCGCCGATAATACGATTCAATTCACTCAACGTTTCATCAAAAGACAAGCCATGAGTCGATACTGAAAATGATGAAAGTAACGAGACCTTTTTTGCACTCGCCTGGATCGAATAATTTTGTATCGTCTTTTTAACCATCCGTAATCGTGACAACTGAGCCTCGAATCCACTGACCCAGCTTAACGTTTTAAAAATCTTCACGCGACTACCAGCCAGCGGAAACACAAAAAACAACCCAAACAAAAACGCCGCAAAAACTGTTACTCCCGACAATAAATATCCGACATAGGCAACCCACAACAAGGCGTAGTAGGCATAGATAAACCAAAGCCACCTCGCATCCTTTACCAAAGATTCTTTTAACAAAGCCTGGGTCGTATTCACGTTCGTTGTTTCTGGATACCGAGACAATTGAGTCAATGCTTTTCGGCGCGGTCCCCGAGTCAGCAATTGCACTTTAGACTGCCTTTCCAGGACTTGATCACTCGTCAGCGGCTGCCGGCGCATTAACTCTATCAAGTGCTGCAAGGACGGCACATTGCCCGTGAAATGTATGGATGGCAATAATCCATGCGCCTTAACTAAATCCAAGTCATCCCAATGCGACGATTTGTCCAAATTTACCTGGGAAAGTAAATCACCCCAACGATTTATGTCATTGGCTGTATATTTATATTCAGCTTTTTCTTGATTCAAACGACGATCTTGAATGATTTCACGTTGAAGTAAATAAGACTTAAACTCTTTGATCCGAACCGAGCGATAGACAAGAACAATAAAGCCGATAATAAAAAGCAGGCTGCTGGGGTACAATAAGGCCATTCCTGAACTAAAAATAACAGGATAAAACCAACACACCAAAACCAAACCACCCACGACCAAACGCAACTGCGCCGTTGATTCTAACGTTCTATTTACTCTTTCAATCAATGTTGCTAAAAATTTAGATTTCACGTCGCGCTCTACAATGTTTGCATAAAGTGAATCAAATCTTTTTTGTTTGCGGAGCTGAAAATTTCTAGACCGTTCTCCAAAAAAATTCCCTCGTCATGGCCATAATTTCCCATGCCTTTTCTACGAGTATCAAATTTAAATTCTGGATTTTTCTTCCACGCTTGCGGTACACGCTCTGGTGCGGGATAACCATTACAATCGAAATCAAAATCTTGCGTCTTGTCCACGGCAGGTCCTTGGTAAAATTCCTTTTTACGTAAATGAGCCGGCGTCAGCAGTTCACACAAATTAGGAATCGAATTATTGTGAAAATACGGCCAACGCGCCCAAATTCCCACAAGCGGAGGCGGCACGTAGCCTTTTTGCGCCTGAATCACTATCCCATGATTTTTCGAGATTTGTAATTCATTTAATTTTTCCAAAGACTTCATTCCTAAGTAGCGATACGCATCGGTACCGACATCGCGAACCACAGTCTGTTTTTTATACTCCACACGATAGGTTTTAATTCGATCTGCGAGCGAAGCCGAATTCCATTCCGCCAAGCTCCAATTTTTATGATACACCCCATGGCAGCGAGCGCAGTTTTCTATAAATAATTCCTCACCTCGTTGCGCGCTGGCGATATCAATTTGCGATTCGCTGAAAAAATCGGTTATACGTGGCGCTTCGGTTGAAAAAACGGCGGATGTCAGCTCGCCAATTATTTTTCCATTTTTTTGAAGCCAATCACTGAGCTGCACAAGGTCTACCCCACGCCCAATTTCATTCCACAAAATATTCGTCAAGATTGGATTTCCACTGATCACACTGCCATCGCTGAGCCAGCGATTTTTATATTTCACATTCCACCAAACCGCCGGCTTGCTGTCCGCAGGCATCTCCTCAAGATAGTCTGGCCTTGGTTTCTTTTCATACGCGGAACTTTTCGTGGCCCAAGCATCAGGATTTCGCTTTTGTAAGCTTAGGGCCACCTGCGCCAACGACGTATCCAAACCCAAGGCCAGCGGACTTACCGCACCAACCGCACGCATATTCCGCTGCATATCCTTGAACAATTGCATTTCCGCACTCGTACTAAATGTGTACATTTGAAAAGCTGAAGCCGGCGTCACGGCCAAAGCCCGATGAGCCGAAATAAAAAATTCATTGGCGCGCGGAAATCGATTGGTCAAACCTAAAACAGTTTTTCCAAATAAATTACTCGAGTGGCAAACGGCACAACTAAGCGTAAAGCCGTCGGCTCCATATCGCGACATCGTACCCATTCCCAACCTATGATTGATAACTCTTTCTTCAGGCACATACACCTGATACACACCCGTTTCATTCGCCTGGGGATAAACATTCAGTCCCAGCCAATCCATCATTTCATCAAATGATTTCAAGATACCGACTCGGTCTAACGCCACCTGAATAATTTTAATAAGGGGGTTTTGAAAATCACTTTCTAATATTTTTTTTATCGGTCTCAGCGGAGGCAAAACTCCCGTAACCGTAATGGGATAGTATTGTGCATGCCATTGCCCTTGCTGGCGGGCAGTTTGCAATTCAGCAGGACTCAGCTGATAGGGATTGGATCGTGGCTCTTGAATAGCATACTGTGCTCGCCATTGATCCTCTATAGACTGTGCCCACACATGGGAGGCGATAAAAAATATCGACACCACCAGATTCCCTGGCTTCAAAAAATGAAATTCCTTTTTCATAATAAAAAAATGGCATCATCGCCCCCGGCAATTGTCCAGCTCTATTCAATTTTCAAGCAAAGAACTAGCCTTCAAGCATTTCGACAGAACGTCCATCAGGATCCAAAACGATCGCTTTTCGCCCCTCATCAAAATCAGTGGGATCCATGATTCCGATGAACTTATTTGCTACAAATTGTTGATATTTTTTGTCAATTTCTTTAACTCGAAAAGACAATAAGTAGTGTGGCTGAGCCTCTAATTTTATATCTGGTTTTTCTAAAAAAGCGATTTCCAGTCCGTTAGCCAGCGTCCAGTAGTATTCGGTACCCAAAGCCACTTTCTTTGTTTTAAATTCAAGCCCAAGATTCTGGTAGAATCTTAAAACGTCTTTAATTTGTGACGTTGCTATAACTAGAGATCGTAACGATGCGGTCATGCTCTTCATTCCAAAGGCAAAGCTAAAGTCTGTCAAACAATTTAGTTAAGACACGTCTTGAATCCCTTCTTATCGTTATCGTCTAACAAAGAAATTGTGGCTGTGTACCCGAAGAAAGAAAATTAATCAAAAGTCTTCTATTTTTAAGTAGATTAACAAGGCACCCGTCTGTTACGCTGTGTCCGGCAAATCCCACCGGGCTGCAATATACAGCCTAATATAACCTGCCGACTCGGGGACAAAAATGGAAAAAATTTTTCTTAAAGACTACCAGAAACCACATTTTCAAATTTTAAATCTCAACCTAGAATTTCAAGTGTACGACAACTACGTATTAGTAACTCAGAAAAGCCAGTACCAGCTGCAGGAACTTAAACCCATATTTTTAAATGGCGTTGACCAGGAAATTCAAGAATTGTTTTTTTCGAATCGAAATTCTTCTGATTTGGTTTTACCTTTCACCGTTGAAAAAAAGGACAATGGCCTGACCTTTCATCCAACGACAAAAGATTTTGATTTAAAAATAAAAACAAAAATAAATCCCTATGCAAACAAATCCCTAGAAGGGCTTTACGCATCTAAAAATTTCCTGGTCACTCAATGCGAGGCGGAAGGCTTTCGCAAAATCAGCTTCTTTCCCGATCGCCCAGACATCATGACTTTATATACAGTCAGTATTGAAGCCGATCTCAAAAAATTTCCCGTGCTTTTATCCAACGGAAATCGTACAGAGCAAAAAATCCTCAGCAGCACCCGCCATCGCGTGACATGGTCAGATCCATGGAAAAAGCCCTGCTATTTGTTTGCTCTTTTCGCGGGTGATGTGGACGTTTTACAAAGCCACTACACAACACGATCAGGGAAGACCGTAAATCTGGAAATCTATTCCGAGAAAGGCAAATCCACCCGATGCGAACATGCCATGGCATCGCTGAAAAGGTCCATGAAATGGGACGAAGATAAATTCGACCGCGAATATGATTTGTCGGAATATATGATCGTGGCCATCGATGATTTCAATGCTGGCGCCATGGAAAACAAGGGCCTAAATATTTTTAATTCCAGACTGATTTTAGCCGACAGCATGACGGCCACAGACTCGGACTTTTTTGATATCGAATCGGTTGTGGCTCACGAGTATTTTCATAACTGGACAGGAAACCGCATCACGTTGCGTGACTGGTTTCAATTATCTTTGAAAGAAGGGTTGACCGTTTTCCGAGATCAAGAATTTTCAGCTGACATGACTGAAAAAGGTATTCAGCGCGTGCGTGATGTCGATTTGCTCAAAAACCGTCAATTTCCTGAAGATGCCGGCCCCAACGCACATCCCGTGCGACCTGAATCGTGCTACAGTGTAGACAATTTCTTCACACCGACAATCTATGAAAAAGGTGCCGAAGTGATTCGCATGATGCAAAATATTTTAGGCAAACGACAATTCAAAATTGCGATGGCTCGTTATTTCAAAAAATATGACGGCCAAGCGATCACGACGGATGATTATCGAACGACTATCCTGGATGAATCCGGTCATGATTCTAGTCTGTTTTTAAATTGGTATCAAAAACCAGGTACGCCCAAAGTTTCAATTGCAGATTCTTGGCACGAAGACCTAAAGACTTATTCCTTAAGGCTGAGTCAATTGAACGACGCTTTTGAAATACCTATTTTTATCGACCTATTTGACACCAAAGGAAAAAAGCTAGATTTAGAAGCACCTTTTGTAAAAACAAATTCGGATGGTCAAAAACTAATTTTATTGAATACCACTTCGATAGAAATTACATGGAAGGGATTAGATCAACGACCAGTCGTCTCACTACTGAGAAACTTTTCCGCCCCCGTACAGATTATATGGAATCGGCCGCAGGAAGATTACTATTTTTTGGCATTAAACGACGACGATACATTCAACCGCAACGAATCTTTACAACTGTATTTACTGAATGCGTTCAAGAATTTATACAACCAATTTGTTTTGGAAAATCGTCAAGAAGCACGGCAAACACTCAAACCACTGTCTCGACTACTCGACGCCATTCTTCAAAATGACAGCCTAGAAGAAAAAGTAAAAGCTAAACTTTTTGGTTTTCCGTCTCAATCCGTGATTATGCAATTCATGGGATTTCTAGATGCGGTTGGTTTCTCCAAAACCGAATCGACCATGAAAGAATATTTAGGCCAGGCATTGAAGCCCATTTTACAGAAGCGAGTACAGGATCTAAATCTTCAACTGACCCAGCTTGAAAAGAAGTCTGACATTTATGATCAAGACATAGCTGCAAAACGGGAATTGAAGATGAATCTGACGGACATTTTGATCAGCGCCGCCAGCGAACCTTATGACTATGAGACTAAAAACTTCACGTCTACTTTATTCCAATTTTCTTCTCGAATGCGTATCCTCAAGGGAGTCGAACGAAAGCAAGAGATCATAAACTTCCACACTGTATGGAAACACGAGCCCTTAGTTTTGAACAAATGGCTGCAAACCATCGCACTCGGAAATCATCCAGAAACATTTGAAACTATTCAGTGGATTTGCAACCAAGGCTATTTTAACGCCGAAAACCCGAATCAAGTTTATTCCTTACTAAGAAACTTTGGAAACAATCTGTTTTATTTCCACCAAAACAATACTCACTATGATTTTTTCTTGGAAAAACTGGCAGATATTGATGCCTTTAATCCTCAGGTAGCCGCTCGGCTGGCAACGTGCCTTCAGGTCGTTGGGAACTTATCCGAAGAAAAGAAAAATTATTTAGCAAAAGCTATCAATAAGATGACAGCGGCAGGAAAACTGTCTCGAAACTCATTCGAGGTCCTATCAAAGCTCAGCTAAAAATAGGCGACCATTTCACATCAGATTTGGTCGCTTAGACATCATCTCAAATTACTGAGTTTTTTGTAACCGCACACACACCAAGGAACTTCGTTGATCGTTTTTATAAACATGCTGAATCAGATGAAACTCCGTAGGAAATGCCTCGTCATGCGTGGCTCGTGTCGCATGTGTCACTTTAAGTTCTAACGCCATTCCCCCCGCTTGAGTCGGAATAATTCCCTGAAACATATCGTGATTGAAATACGCCATTTTCTTTTCGGATGAAATAATCGGTGGATGTTGAATCGTCATCGCAACACCATTGACCTCTATGTCGACCCGTTCATTCAACGGATGAGCCTGATTATTCAGGTAGTAGACAGATTTAATACGCACATGGCAGGTCTGACCATTATTTTGAACGCCACTATAAATACCTACTTTTAAATGAGCCATGGAAATAGAACTTGCTAAAACAAAAAGCACCAGTAGCTTTTTCAACATAAACACTCCTTTTTTCAATATTGGTACACGTTTCGTAGCCGAGTCACAGAATGATGTCTATTGTTTAAAAGCTGCAACTATTTACGGAGCGCCGGGACAGTTTTGCGATGAGCGTCCGTTGATGATGCGTTTGCATCTGGTGGAGTATACAGCGATGTAGGCAATTGAAGCCGTCGGTTCATTTCGCCCACAGTATTTCCAGAAACAATATCCACCAAATTATATCGAACCATAACAATATCCGCAGCACCGGGCTCGTCAAAAAACTCGACAAGTAGTCTTTTGCCACCCTTTTTGTTAATCGCCATGACGGGATTATTACCAAGAATTCTGTGGACTCGTTGTGAATGATAAATATAGCGAACTTCTAAAACCTGATCCCAAAATGCTGGTAGTTCTTTGGCCTGAGCCGCCTTTTTCAAGTCGGCGATTAACAACATTTGTAAAGTATTCGAATTATGCGAGCTGGCTTCTGAGCTAGATTCTGATCTATCTTCCGAATTCAAAGACAACCAAGCCAATGCGCCACCAACCAACAAAAAAAACAGAGCCAACAGAATCTTCATGGATCTTATTTAAAAAACATATTTTTCTTTTGGCAAGGTTACCTTCAAAAGACCTCTAGCGTTATTCTTTTTGTTTGCTAATTTTAGTAATTTCTTCTTTTGGTAAACTATGGACGAAGACCATTTAGAGAAACAACTCAATGATTATTGGAACGATTTTCAGCACAACAAGATCTCTAAAGGTGATCTCGTCAGCTTGTATTTACTGGCTTACCACCATCTTTTTCCAACTCCGCATTGGCTCAGCTGGAATGCCAGTCGCAAGCACACGCTCAATGACATTCCTTCGTATGTATTTCCCAAAAATGATACGCATTGGAAAGAACATCCTTGTTTTCAACGCATTCCCGCAACTCTTTCACTCGGTCAGATTATGAACCAATCCGTTTTCAAAAAAGAAACCTTGCGATCCAATTTGGGCTTGATGCATGTATACTGTCATCCTCAAACCGTGCATCTTTTGGATTACATACCCTCGCCCATTGAGCTTTTAGAAATGCAAGCCAATGGATATCGCTGTGTCACTTTACTACGCACGAAAGTTTGGTTTCACCACCAATTCGATCATCGCCGTAATTTGCGTGACTTTGTAATCCATGATCTTGAGCATATTTGGCAAATGTTCGAAAACCCGACCTTGACCAAAGCTCAAGTTCGCTTTTCCAATCAATTGCTGGAACTTACTCGAAAAGGACATTTTGATTTTATCCGCACTCACGCTGAATTTACCAAAGAGTTCGACTATATTATATCGGACATGAACACTCACCCTGCCCATACCTACGCAACCCTTAAATCCCTTGTCTTGCGCACCAAAAATGCAAAGTACTTTAGTCCATTTCACGCGACGTCGCATGAGATCCAATCTGTCATGCAGCCATTAGATGCTTTCATCGACTAGCCTTATTGAGTTTTGGACCCTAGTCTTGGTTAAGTTTCTGGCCAACTATTCGAAACGAAAGAATGAAGTTTGAAAAACTACCCCTTTTGATTGGCTTGTTGGTCAGTTCGACACTAGGTTTCTTTTCGCATACGTACTATGCTCACCGAAACGCCCCCGATGCGACAAAATCACAAAATCCACTCCTGATCGCATTTGAAACTTTGGACAATCGCTATAACGATATTAAATATCAAATTCGTGGTTCCACAAAAACATCATCCCCCGTGGCCCTTATCGCCATCGATGACGATTCCGTAAGGGAAGTCGGTCGCTGGCCCTGGAGCCGCGAACTGATCGCACAGATGACCGAAAAACTTTTGAAATACAATACCGCAAGCATCGCCTTCGATGTGATTTTTTCCGAGCCCGAACGCGAAAATCCCAAAGCAGACGAAACATTTGCCGCCATTGTTGAAAAAGGTTCGGACCGAGTCATACTTGGAACATTCAGTGAAAACGAAATGCGCTCGACAAATACGTATCAAGATTTCTGCATCAACGAAGCATTCAAAGCTAATCAAGGCGATCAGATCGTTAAACTCAACGCCACTCTGATCATCGACGATGAAACCGACAGCTTTGACGATCTCGATTGGTCACCTTTTTTCACGACTGTTTTTAGCGTCATCACCAAAGACGTCACGGATCTTAAATTAAAAAAATACAACAAATTCAGCGTCGAAGACCTGCATCCCTTTCAAAGAAATGCATTGAAACTGGAAATTTCCAAAAAAACCTTTGAGTATTGCCGGGAATGGCTAACCGATCATGACTTTACCCTTGGCAACCAAGAGAACGAAAACTACTTCGCAAAAATTTATTCTTCTATTTTCAAACCCATCAAAGATAAAATAAAACCGCCGCCGCCCCATAGCGCGACATCGGCATCAGTGACACAACTTCATCCAAGCTTGCAAACAGCCATCAATGGAACAAATACCAATGATTGGAAAGTTCTACTCACTCGTTTTGTACAAAGTACGGTGTTGAACCCTATCCCACAATTTGGCGAATGGACACCCAATGTACCCGTCGTTCAAGAAAAGGCCTTATACACAGCCAGCTTCGTAGCCGATCAAGATGTTGACGGATATGTGCGTCGCTATCCCCTGTTTTTTCGCTCGGGTAACAGACTTGGGTTAAGTTTCATTCCGTCTTTAGCCTTACAATCTTATTTGGTCGCCAAGGGCTATCGTGCCGAAGTTAAACTGCAAAAAAAAATATCTGCAAATACGAAAGTCAGTGCCGAGGAAAAACAAATTACCTCGTTCCAAATCGTGGACGCCAACGACAAAAAAGTAATGGATATACCCGTGGATTCATCTGGCCGTACCTTGATTAATTACTATGGTAAACAGATGACACTGCCGTATGTCCCGGCGGCAGAAATTTTCTCGGAAAGTGAAGAGATGTTTTACTACGTCAACCAAGTCAATACGACAACTAAGCAAAATGAACTAAAGAAAATATTTACCACCAAAAGTGAATTCTTTAAAGGCCGCTCCGTTATTGTCGGAGCAACCGCTATCGGCATCTACGATCTACGAACAACGCCCTTAGAAGCCAACTATCCCGGTCCTGAGATTCACTTAACAATGCTGGGAAACCTATTCGACAATGCCTTGTTAAAATACTGGCCCGACGAGAGTCGCTATTTTCCTTGGGTCGTCTTTCTATTTGGAGTTTTTATTACACTAATCTGGTCTCAGTTAGGAGCCGTCAGCTCATTTATTTCTCTACTTGTCACAATCCCATTGATTTTTTCGGTGGATTTATTAGTTCTGTCAAAGCTTGGACTAGTCTTTTCAGGATTTTTAGTATTGATTATCTTGTCGTTCCTGACGAACTTCACGATCACATTTTACAAATACTTCACAGAAGAACTAAAGAAAAAACAATTGAAGTCTACTTTTTCTAAATACGTTTCCCCAGCTGTTGTTGATGAAATTCTTAAATCTGATGAAAACCTAAAGTTAGGCGGGCGTCGGCAAAGAATGAGTGTATTCTTCTCGGATGTCAGGGGATTCACAACTATTTCCGAGAAGCTGGCCCCCGAAGAACTCTCGCGTGTACTTAATTTGTACCTAACCCCAATGACCGAAATTGTTTTTGCCAACAAAGGAACTTTGGACAAATACATTGGTGATGCTATTATGGCTTTCTTTGGCGCACCGATTGTCGATGGAAATCATGCCGAGCAAGCCTGCCGCACGGCTCTCCAAAGTTTGACAAAGCTTAAAGAGCTTCAACAAGTATTCAAAGACCAAAATCTTCCGTTCATTGATATCGGAATTGGAATCAATACCGGAGAAATGAGTGTTGGCAACATGGGTAGCAACATCGTGCAAAACTATACCGTAATGGGCGACTCCGTAAATTTGGCCTCTCGCCTTGAAGGAACAACAAAGGAATACGGTGTGCGCATTATTATCAACGAAACAACCAACGAGGATATCAAAGGCAAGTTTATCACACGTGAAATTGATCGTGTAAAAGTGAAAGGCAAAAACCTGCCCGTCGCCATTTTTGAACTTCTCGGCGAAAAGAAAGCCACCGCACAAGACGCTTTGACTTACCTTGATGATTTCGAGAAAGGCTACCAATTCTACATCGCCAAAGATTTTAAAAACGCCATTATAGAATTTGAAAAGGCATTAACACTTAAAAACGACGACCCTGTTTCTAAAATTTATATCAAACGATGCACAGAATTCCTAGAAGCCCCTCCTCCTAGCGATTGGGACGGTGTATACGTCATGAAAACGAAATAAATAAAAATTATTTAATTCGACCTAGACCGGTTGGTAAAGACAGTTGGTAATGGCATAATGACAAGACGAGTTGGTAAAGACACACTAAATAGTGTTGGTATAATACTTGGTAATGACCGTGATTGAACGGCATGACCAAGAAGTTCTAACTTTTGTCGATCATTGCCAAATTAATTTTATCAGCGGTTTCTTTGAAAAAATCTTTTTCACGCAAAACGATTTTACTAAATTTTTTTGTTGAATTATAATCATCAAGATTCTTATTGATTCGAAACAAAGGACCCGCTACCCGATGGGTCATGACAAGACCCACTCCATAACTAAACAACGTAATAAGCAAGCTGCTGAACAATAGAATATACAGCTGATCACGCGACAGGTCTTCAATAAGACTAACGGTTTCTTCACTGTACGCCCCATGGGCACCATTCACAAAACTTGTGAGGCGATAAAATAGAAACAAATTACTTAGGACATACATGAACAAATTGATCACAATCCCCAATGTAATGAAATTTAAAAATTTAATTTGGAAATTTGGCTCAATCAGATATTTCCGGCGAAAGTTACTCATGAATGCGCTCCCTTATTTTCTTAAATAGTTTCCAGAGTATGAATAAATAAAGCCTAACAGCATTTTATTGTACTTATAAGACTCTACATTTGAATTATTCATTATATAGGACAACGTTAAGGAAATATTGTTTTTCTTATTCAAATCTTGTGAAGCGCCAACCGTCATTCCATAGACCGTGTCTTTACGAGAGTTCGAATTATCGGGATACTTCATATCGGAATAATCGAACCGAGCACTGCCCTTGTACTTGGCGCTCCATGGAAAAGAATATGTTCCAGCCAATATATACTTAGCGTAATTATTATTTTTACCTTCAGAAGAATTGGACGCATAACCAAGATCCGCAACAAACGATTTATCGCCAGAAGGGTTCAGCAGTTTCATCCAATTGTAGTTGAATGACATACGCTTGGCCGACTGCTCATCATCAGGACTCGCTACAACCAATGAAGATTTATCCATGATATAGTCCATTTTCAAAATATGAAAGACCGTTGGAGAATGATCCCATTGCGTATCCAGTGCCAGGCCCGTCGAACTCATGATTTGTCTACGCGCACCACCATTATCACTCATATTGAGCATCGCTAAATAGGGAGTGACATTCAAGCTAAAAGATTTAGACAACAGGCTATAATTAAAATTTGTTGGTATGCGCACTCCATATTGTAATGGATCAACGGCTTGAATTGTCGAATCGTTTTTAAAATTCTTATCCACACTGTACATATCTGCAATCCAAGGTTCTATGGCAAATTTGGATTTCATCGTACGGTAATAATAATAGGTCAAGGCACCACCATACATTAAACGATATGCCTCTGCCCCAGTTGTAGTATTTTGGGTGGCCACATTAAGAACATTCCCGTCGTATTGGAGGCCAGTAAATAAACTGTAACGAAGAATCTCGCGTTGTGACTCTAAAAACTGTTCGATACGGTCAATTTCTTCGATTCGGTTTTCCGCTTGCCTATCAAGCTTCGGGTCTTTTGAATTATCCAGTACAAACTGAAAGCGGTCTTTCGCTTTTGGATAAAGCGATTTCTGAAATTCAATTGTTCCTGCAAAAAAAGCAGCAGTCGGGCTAATCTCGATATCTTTCTCTTCTTGAATGTCATCAAAAAGCTCAAGCGCTTTTTCCAACTCATTCAATTTCATATGATTTAAAGCTACGTAATAGTTATGCTCGACTTGATCTTGCCCGCCACCCTCGGCCATCGACAAGACAGACAAAGATTTGTTATAGTTACCAACCTTGTACAGAGTCACACCATAACGATATAAAAAACCGTCGTTATCAGGGTCCAGCTCATAGGCCTTTTCAAAACTAGCCGCCGCATCTTTGAATCGACCCGTCTTATATTGAGCTTCCCCCGCGGCAGCAAACTTTGCCGCATCCACTTTTGCCTTACGTCGAGCTTCTTCATTCTGCGCGGCCTGCTGGCGTAGTAATTCATCCCGCTTCAGCGCCTCTTGAGCTTCAAAGTTCAAACGCGCCTGTTCTTGAATACGGTCGTTTAAACGGACAATCGTTTCTTTTTTCTCTTGCAGCTGTTCTTTGTTCACGGGCTTGGCCGTTTTTACTTCCTGCATCTTCTTTTTTAAATCATCCTCGGCCTTCTTCATAAACTGAGCGGAAAATGCCTGCCATTCTTTTTCGGTTTGAAACAATGTCACAGAGAGAGCTTTTTCATTCGTATTGGTATTGGGTAAAACAAATGCATAAAGCTTAGCGCCATCCTTGGTTTGGAACTCTAGCAACTGACTGGGGTACTTATCCATGTTCATTTGGATACGGAAATATCCTTTTAAAATACGTTTATCTTTTTCGTCTGGAACTAACTCTACAGAGGCTTTTCGTTTAGTCTGCACTTCATTAACCGAGATAAATTGACTGGTACTGATCGACTTATTTTGAGTTTGATACTCGATATAAATCGGTTGGTTTTCCATCAAAGTAATTTGTTGACCAAGGGCCCAAACAAAAGACGTCGCTAAAAATAGTGGTAGGAATACTTTCATAGTAAATAAAAGTATAAATTATTATTCAATATTGGCCAGGTAATATTTTTTACTGGCCAGGAAGTTTGGGAACAATAATGACTTTAGTTTTGTTCGATATATTGTCCGTAACGGTCTTTGGTATTTCTGGCGGGCGAAACTCTTTCACGACGGGAGGTCTAGGTGGGGGCGCAACGGGGGGATCCACGGTTACCGGAGCCTTCACCTCTTTGGCCATTTCAATATCCATGTCTTTCTTGTCAATCATCTTTGGCTCTTTCGTCGAACCACTCTCTTCAGCGGCAGCAACACTACGCTTTTGCTCTTTCTTTTCACCCGACGAATCCTCTTTTTTATCTGACTTATCCGATTTCTTATTGTCGGTAACTTCGGTTTTTACCTCAGCATTGCCGTCCGCAGCCGTCGGTTCTGCTTTTGCTGAATTTGAACTTTTATTTTCTTTATCTAGATCTTTTTTATCCATGTTTTTTGGAGGCTCTGGAGCCGCTTGGCCTTGCGATACCGACGAGGTCTGACCCTTCTTAACCATGACCGGAGGAGCCGTTGATCCCGGTACCGACAAAGCCACTATCCCCTTAAAGGTAACAATTTGTGTTTGCTGAGTCGTTGGATTAAACGACGTCGCAAACTGCGTCCCACGAACTCCGGCCACCGCGGTCGGAGTCTTGATCAAAAACTGGCTTTTCTCGCCGTCATACTTCTGCTCTACATTGCTTCTTAGTTTACCTTTAGAGAGATCGATATCGACATTTTTTATTCCGGTCGTTGAATCATTTTCATATTTATTAATGGTCATCTGAGTGTCTGGCGACAAATTCAAAACGTTACGATCAGACATAACAATCTTACCACGTCCATCAGCCAAGGTGGTCACGGTGTCACCCGCATAAACTTTTGAAGAGACTTTGGCTTTGAATTTACCAGTTTTTTTAGATTCGACTTCGACATCACCTTTTACAACCATAAAAATTCCATGGAGTTCTTCGGCCAACGTCTTAGATTGAGAAACGACTAGAAATAAAATGATAAATACGTGCTTCATGGGTTTATTGTAACATCGAGTTTTTGAAAAACTCTATAATATTTCTTAACTGGTCTATTTGTAAGACTAGACTATGGGCAGTAGTAAGCTGTACCAGAGACAGCCGTCTCATAACCAGATGCCGTTTCCATAACAAGATAATTCGCACCTTTATAGGCGGCTTCTTTTTTCATATCCTCAATGGCTCCCTCAAGGTCGGGTTTAACGCTAATGGTTTTCCCCTGAACTCGTCCCAAATTTTTACAATCTGGATCCTTTGGTAAATCACGACTAATTTTAATACTGTCGGCTGAGGGAACAACCGGAGTAGAGGAACACGAGATTAAAGTACCGAGAACGACAACTAAAGAAACAAAAGTGAGATTTTTCATAGACTTAGAGTTTCAAAAACTATTTTCAGTGTCAAATTTAAATTTGCTTTGTTTCTAAAAACAGGTAGAACCTGTAAATAGATGTTTTCAAACCTGTTATTCATTTTTGCCTTTTTATCCATTACTTCGTGTACATACGATCACAAATTAGGTAGCGAGAAAAACCCTATCAAACTTTTTTTAATTCCCGGACAAGATCCTGTGATTCTTGAAGACAATGGCAAGCGAGTGGCTGATTTCTTAGAAAAAAAATCCGGCTTTCATTTCGAAGTGAAAATCCCCCCCAGCTACATAGCCGTTGTAGAAGCGTTTGGATCAAACAAATCTGATATCGCTGTGATGAATACTTTTGGATATATTTTAGCCCACGAAAAATATGGAGCAGAGGCCCACCTCATGGGAATTCATTTCGGACGAAAAAGCTATCAAGGACAAATCATCACACGAAAAGGTCACTTAAAAAAAATTGAGGATATTACAGGAAAAAAATTCGCGTTCGTAGATCCAGCCTCGACCTCAGGCTTTTTGTTACCAACCGAACTTTTTAGTAATAAAAACATCAAACCCAAAGAATTTGTGTTCGGTGGTAAACACGACACGGTCATAACGATGGTCTACCAACGTCAAGTCGATGCGGGAGCAACATTTTATTCACCACCAAAAGATGGCCAGCCTCAGGATGCACGCAAACTTGTACTTACCCAGTTCCCTGACGTTTTTGAAAAAATTGAGATCCTTGCCCTGACAGATCCGATCCCAAATGATCCTATTGTATTTCGTAAAGATTTACCTTTTGATTTAAAGGTAAAGGTGAAAGCGTTGCTGGTAGAATATCTAAAAACAGAAGAAGGCAAAGACACGTTCATGAAGTTGTATAATATGAATGATGTTACACCGGTCACGGATGAGCACTATGACGATGTTCGCCGCTCACTTCAAAAGCTAGGCAAAACAGCGCAAGAGTTTATTAAAAAATAATTCACTCTGAATCTGCAACCTTAGCCAAAGCCATATTATCACACACCGTAAATCGCCCAACGGAAGAGCTAGAATTTAAAGTATTTTCATGCAAAATAGCTTTATACAAATTGGATCGAGGATCGGTAAAAAATGAAACTGTTCCCTTTAATGGAATACCTTTCTTGGTAACTAATCGCGCCGATCCTTGTAGTGTGCTGCCATGTTGGAAAAGATCAAATTCTTGCTCAAACATGGGAATCAATTCACCCTTATTTGTCAGGCGAGTCCCTTTCGCAAGCTTCGTTTTATAAAACGAGGTTCCATTAAAATCGCGGCCTGATGACAATATCAAAAGTTCACAGATCGCACCTCGAGGTGTCCCTACCCCAATTCGACCGCGATAGACTTCATAGCGTCGAGAATTTTCACTGGCAAGGGCAAAGGAACTGCTGATCAACAGAATAATACTGGCAAGGGCGGTTTTCATATTTTACTCCTCTTTCTCTTTGTCTTCGTCTTCCTCTTTAAACAGGGTCTCATATTACAAGCAGGCAGAACTTGTGCCAGACTGTTTCGATTTGAAACGCTTTTTAAATGCAATTAAAAAGTCAAAAACTTGAATCCAACGACAACTGTCTGGTTTTATGACAGCCTCGGGTTTTCAGGGTTTTCAAACTAAGGCTAACCCCTTTCGGTTTTCACAAATCTTGTGAAATCCAACCCCCAGCACATCCCTAATTCTTCTATCTACGCCGATTTTTCTTTGTCCCATTGCCCTTCTCCTTGATCAATTTTTCTCTTACGACTAAAATCAGCTCAAAGAGAGGGGCTTATGAATTTTTTTTTGGTCTCGTTTACCTTATTTTTTTCCCTATTTAGTTTCGCTGCTAACTCTGAATACCCCGAACATTGGTGGAAACCTGTTTCCGAGCTGAAGCCTCCCAGTTGGGAAATCCTACCTCAAGCAGCTGATAAAGAAAAAAATGAAGTGATTCTTTCAAAACGCAATGAGCTTGGCCTATTATCTAATTTTGCGCCAACACCCTTTACAATGCTCGGTAAAAAATATGCTAGTCTTGAAGGTCTTTGGCAATCTATGAAGCTACCAGAAGACATAATCACTGATCCTCGGCGAACTAAACAACTCAACTGGCCAAGCAAACGCAGTGAAGTTGAGAATCAAACTGCATTCGAGGCCCTACGCTCAGGTAAAGCGGCGGAAAAAATAATGCTGACTCATGGAATTTATTGGGTTTCATTTAACGGTTGGAAAATGGAATACAAAGGTAAAGACGCCGCTCCCTTTTACGATATTATCGAAGCCGCGACTCGCGCAAAGGCCGACCAAAATGCAGAAGTAAAAAAAATATTGCTCGCTACCGGCAATTTAAAACTACGCCCCGATCATCACGAGGACAAAGACGCCACCCCGGCCTACCGGTACTATGACATCTACATGAAATTACGTTCTGAACTGCAAAAAAATCCAGACGCTCAACTGTATAAGGATGACTGGTATACGATCTTTCAAAAAAATCACAAATTGGAAAAAATTAAGTAGCTTTAGAAACTGAGCCATTTGGTGGCGCGTATTCGTGTAAGAAACATTTCGATATTCAGAGTGCCTTTAGAGGCACCGAATCTTGCTCTTGCGTTTCTGGTACATGCTCAATTTAAAACTAGTCCCAGGCTTGTAACATGACCGGCACATGATTAATTTAAAACCTAAGCGTCACTATTCATGCAGACTACATCGCTAGAAATAACAGATACGAATTTATCTAAAAACGCGCCACCAAATGGCGTAGTTTCAGCTTTTTTTATCTTTTTCGTTCAAGATCATTGTGTCGATAACGGCCTTTGACTCATAGGTCTTATCTGACTTAAAGCCGCGGATTTTTTTATTGGAGGCATCATCACGCTCGAGCTGTTCTTTCATATCGACGGTGATATCACCAAAACAATATACCTGGCATGACAACCGACGACCATCTAAGAAATAATTTGTTCCTAAGATATTCAACTCTGCCCGAGCCGGAGGATTAATATTCCCATCCCCCTCGATAATTTTAATTCGGCATTCCCCACAACTAGGGACTCCTTTGCAGATCGATTTAATAGGGATATTGTTCGCCCACGCGATTTCCAATAAACTTTTTTCCGACTCGGTATCTAAAACGATGTTTTGTGGTACAAATTTAATTTTCATACTATTCCACAATCACTTTCAAAAATTTCTTTTTGCCAGCCTTTAAAATAAATTCTTTGCCAGCAACTAAATCCATTTTCATTTTTGCGTTCGAAACTTTTTCACTATCAATACTGACGCCACCACCTTCAATTAACCGAGAGGCTTCGGAATTTGTTTGCGTCATTCCCAGCTGAGTCATAAATTGATTTAAAGCCACATCTTTAGCCGCTTTCACACGTTTTTCTTCGACCTGATCTGGCAAACCCTTTTGTACAAAAATACGGTTAAACTCGTCTTCCGCATTCTGAGCATCGGCTGCCGAATGAAATCGAGTCACTAAAAATTTAGCGAGATCGACTTTCACTTGGCGAGGGTGTTTCGCCTTATCTTGCACATCTTTTTTTAATTTACTCAACTCACTGGGGGAAATATCAGAAAGTAACTCATAATAACGGTACATTAAATCATCCGACACACGCATCGTCTTGCCAAACATATCTTTTGGAGAGTCCACTACGGAAATATAATTATCCAATGACTTGGACATTTTATTTACACCATCTAAACCTTCCAAAATTGGCATCGTCAAAATACACTGTGGTTCCTGACCGTACTGAGACTGCAGGTCGCGCCCGACAAGCAAATTAAATTTTTGGTCTGTTCCGCCCAACTCGACATCAGATTTCAATGCCACAGAATCATAACCTTGGGTCAACGGATACAAAAGCTCATGCACCGCAATCGGCGTTTGGTTCTTTAAACGATTCGAAAAGTCGTCACGCTCTAAGATTCTGGCCACTGTATATCGCGATGCCAAACGAATGAAATCAATTGAATTCATCGGCGCCAGCCACTTTGAGTTATAAACAATTTCTGTCTTATCTGGATCCAGAATTTTGAAGATTTGCTTTGCATAAGTCTTAGCATTTTCTTCGATTTGCTCGCGACTCAAAATCGGTCGCGTTGTATTTTTGCCGGAAGGATCACCAATGAGTGCCGTAAAGTCTCCGATCAAAAACTGAATGTGATGTCCTAAATCTTGAAACGTTTTCAGTTTATTAATAACAACCGTGTGTCCGAGATGAATATCTGGTCGCGTGGGATCCGCGCCAAATTTGATCAACATTGGCTTTTTGGTTTCATAGCTGCGTTTTAATTTCTTTAGCATGTCCTCTTTAGAAATTAAATCAACGGCACCGAAACCAATTCGCTCGAGTTGTTCTTCTGGTTTTAATCCCGCCAACACCATGAATTACCTAGCCATATCAATCGATCGCGTTTCACGAACGACCGTAACTTTGGTTGACCCAAGATGAGGCAACTCGCGCTCGACCTTGCGAGCAATATCTCGAGACAATAAAACCGCCAAGTCATCCGTAACCTTGGCGCTTTCGACCAGGACACGAATTTCTCGGCCCGCTTGAATCGCAAACGTTTTTAGTACACCATCAAAACTGTTACCGATGGATTCCAAATCTTGAAGTCGGTGAATATAATTATCCATTTGTGGACGACGCGCACCGGGACGAGTATGCGACAAAATATTGGCAGCATGAACGATCCATGCCAATGTCGAATTTGGCTTTTCGTCATCATGATGCGAGCGAATTGCATGACAAACATCTTCGGACTCACCATATTTTTTTGCCCATTCCGCACCAACAATCGAATGACTGCCCTCAACAGCGTGATCAATCGCCTTACCAATATCATGCAACAACCCCGCCCGCTTGGCTAGCTTAGGATTCACACCTAATTCAGCGGCAAGCAAACCAGAAATATAGGAAACCTCCATCGAGTGATTTAAAACGTTTTGCGCTTGGGACATTCGGTACTTGAGCGAACCCACTAATTTTACCAATTCGGGATGAATCTGATTCAAACCAAGCTCGACAATCACTTGATCTCCCGCTTCCCGAATCGATTTCATAATTTCTGATTTTTGTTTTTCGACAACTTCCTCGATACGGGCCGGATGCACACGACCATCTTCCATTAACTTTTCAATCGTACGCTTAGCAATTTCACGACGAATGGGATCAAAACCTGAAATAACAACCGCTTCGGGTGTATCGTCTACGATCAAATCCACTCCACAAAGCGCCTCAAGCGTGCGGATATTACGCCCCTCACGGCCAATAATTTTCCCCTTCATCTCGTCATTTTGCAGCGCCAACACACTGACCGTACGCTCGGAAGTGTATTCAGAAGCAAATCGCGACAAGGCCGTCGCAATAATTTTCTTAGCACGCAACTGAGATTCACGCTGAGTTTCAATTTCGATCTCGGCAATACGTTTGGCGGCATCCGTTTTAGCCTCGTCTTCTAGCGAAGAGATCAACTCGCGCTTGGCTTGATCTTGAGTCATCTGAGCCACAGTTTGCAGTTTGTTTTTTAAATTATTCAACTCGTCTTCAGATTTCTTATCCTGATCCGTTAGCTTTTGCTCCTGAATACGCATTTTTTCTTCGCGATCCTTTAAAGAACCCATAAATCGATCATGATCATCTTTGTTTTTCTTCGTCAGATCATCCATCTCTTTCAGTTTTTTTTCCAACTGTTGTTCTTTAGAACGCATTTGATTTTTTTGTTTCTGAATCTCTGCTTCCAAGTTTTTACGCGCACGCGCTTCAAAATCTTTAGACTTTGCCTCCGAATCCTTTTTAATCTTGTTGGCTTCGTTCTTCGCTTTGCTCAATATTTTCTCGGCTTCGATACGAGCCGATTTCTTTTGGATTTCATCTTTGTACTTTTTAATAAAAAACACTGCGGCACCACCAACGATCAACCCCACAATGATTGAAATTACTAACTCCATTTCAGCCCTCTATTTCTACACACCTATTTTCGGTGATAATATAATTCATTCTAATGTCCCAACTTTCAGTCGGCAGAGGTTGCTCTGTCCACTGGCAATCAAAACAAATCCCAATTTTCAACCCGTTAAAGCGGGATAAATACCGATCATAAAAACCCTTACCTCGGCCAAGACGATCACCAAAGGCACTAAAGCCCAACCCCGGCACCAGCATCACATCAATGTCCTCCGCTGGAACAACAGAATTAGACGACGGATGCTTAAAACCCAGCGGCGACACATTCCAAGGCTCAGATAAATACTCACGAACAGGCATAAACTGAATTTCGTCCCCAGAGCCAAGAGAAATCAGCTTTGGAAAAACAAACGAATACGACGACAAAGAATACAGCGCCGAAAGGTCTGGTTCACTAGACATACCAACAAACCCAGCCACAACCGCCCCAGAGTTCACAATCAAAGATTTAATTTGCGATACAATACGACCCTCAGCGGAAGCCTTAAACGAAGTATCAGATGTGAACACCTTAAGCTTAGCTTTCAACTCTTTACGAGCCTCAGCTTTAAGCCCAAGACGACTATTAAACTCAGAATTCAAATAAAACCCCAAAGCTAAAAACCTCTTCTAAAAGCTCTATAGATGGCAGGCGCAAGGCAAAGAACAATGCTGTCTGCTGACGCCTATAGGACTTTCACTACTTTTTGGAGTTTTCGATTTCTACCGATAATTTCAAGACCCGCTCTTCAATTTTCTCTAGCTCACGGTGCGCTTTACGCTTCAGCAAGATTAACTCTTCCGCTAAATTCAATGCGGTTAAAACGGCGGCATTCTGATACGATCCATGCTTAGTGAGCGCTAAAGACTCTTCCATCTTTTTATTGATAAAGGCGACTAGCTCTTGAACAGTTGCGTCATCGTGATTGGTCTTCAGACGATAGGGGATACCAGCTATCAAAAACTCATAGGCTCTTGCTTCTTTAGCAAAACCTTTAGATCCTTTTACTAACTCATCTTCAGAGTGAATCATGACTTCAACCTTCGTAGATATTCGAAAACTCAGAATTAATTATATATTTTATATAGTTAATGTCCATCAATTTATCGTTTCAAACACAAACAAAGAACACCCTGAGTCTTCTTACTATCGCACTTCAATTGTACTTTGCCATTACTCTGTGACAGATCAAGCTCCACAACGGAATCATTGCTTGTTTTGTAGGACAATTCGAGTTCGTTTGGCTTCGTGTCAACAAGAAGAGATTCGTCTTCAACCAAAGTCGCATTTAAAAGAAATTTCTCAGGGGCCTCTCGCAAAGGATTTTTAAACTTTTCTTCGCGTGCAAGCATTTCTCCAATGTTGTCTTTATCTAATTTTTCCAAATAGTAATCGTATTGCGCCTGCCCCTTGACCCACTTCTGCAGACTGATCGTCAAACGATGGCGTTCCGTTCCCAATTTTGGATCTGTAAATAAAATTTTGCGATATCGCAACGTCGACTTCACTGACGGATATTTTTGATCAATTGCCTTTTTAAGCATCGGCAGTTCAACACCAAATTCAAACTTTGGGTCTTTCAATTCAGGATAACATTGAATCAAATTTTGATAGGAAATTGACGGCAGCTTCTTTCGCTGCGACTGCGCGTTCAGAATCGGTACAAAAAATAAAAAAGCGATGAGCCATCGGATCACCGTTCTATACTTCCGTTTACTATTTCAAATGTCTATCAGTTTTTACAATTTTATATTTTCCAGCAGCAAGCATAACGAATCGTCGTCACTTTGCACAGCTTACCGACACCCATGTTCCCCGAAAAATGAATGACAAATTGTCATCATGATTCACCCCATTCCTACTGGGTTTTGATCACGACAGTTTTACCACTTTGCTCCCCGCGCGCTTTGTACGCACCAGGAAACACCATCACACGATCGTTAACAGACATGGGCGCAGCCAGTAAGCGCCGTTTGTGACTGACTCGAAACCGATCTCCTGGTTGAGAAACCCAAAGTTGCGAAAACTCGCCGTCAGCATATTTTTCACTCAGTGAACTGGCTCCAAACGTAAACAGAGCTTTCAATTCTTCTGGGGATTTGGCATTACGATAGATCTTACAAACCTCGGTCGCCTCTTCCGTAAGCGCCAAACCTTTAGCATTCAGACATAATCCATAGTCAAGTCTCTCGTTCATCACTTTCACGCCCAATGATGACAGATAATAATCACCGAAATCATATTGCGAGAACTTCAGTGGAGATTGGGAAAAATAAAAACTTTCCATCAGAATACGTTTTTGTTCTATAGTCGAATTCAAATCATGAAACACTCTAATTCGAGCCTCTGTAGCCAAATCATCAGGCATCTGCATATCCACCATTTTAATCTCATTTATACTTTTTCCCCCCAGAGTAAGAACTTCGGCATAGATTTGGTTTTCATAAATGGCTATGTAATCCGCCGGGTCTACTAAATATTTTTTATTAAACTCCAGCGTACTTTTTAACTCGCACGAATTTCTTTTGTTCTTCACGCATTTATAAAGTTTAACAAACTTTGAGATTTGCATTGCGGTGGGATTTCCAGAAAAACTAATCACGGCTTTGTTTTCTGGAATCACCAGGCCTTCCGCCCACTGATCTGCTTGCATCTCGTCAACTTTCGAACTCAATGCAGAATCTCTCGAAAACAAAATTCCAGCCAGGCGCACATCTGAACCATAGGCATCGTCCGCAAATCTCAAAATACCCTCAGCAGAAATATCAGTGGTGATAAACGAGGTGTACACTGGTAACGATTTTTTCATACGAATACGTGTCGGTTTCGGCTCAAGCTGGGTATCGAGACCAGCTTTTACAATCTGAGTAATCTTGTCCAGAGTATAAGAAGACTGATCTCGCAAAACATATTCCGCAAAAAGAAATGGCTTTTCAAGACGAACGCAGCCACTGCTTAACAAACGCTGATTGTTCGTAAATAAATGACGTTCATTCGTATCATGCAAATAAATACTCCAAGGGTTTGTCAGAGGAAATTTGACTAACCCCAAAGCATTGTCTGCTCCCGACCCCTGCACAATACGAAAATTAAAATTCGCCTTTGTGACGCGACTCCAATCAATCGATTCAGGATCAACAATCTCGTTCGTTGCATTGTCATAAAGAGTCATATTGTGATTTGCTAAATATCCAGGATCTACTTTAATTCTAGGCAACTTGTCTTTCACCGCAATATTAAATGGCACGGTCCACGTCGGATTCAATTCCACAACCGTCACAACATCTTTCAAGGTCGGCGTACGACGAAATTTTTGGCCATTAATTGTTTTCATTTCCATGACCAACTTACTGTTTTCAAACAATTTGAATTCTTGAAATGCAAGGTTTACAAAAATGTGATTCACCTCAAACTCGTTTGGCAACATGCGCGCTTTCTCCATGGCCAAAAATATTTTTTTCTTACGACTTTCAATTCCAACATTTAAAATTTTAACGAGACTGGTCGTGATACCTTTTTCCTGTGTGCGATAATACTTGTGAAACAACGCCAATTGATCAGCCAGATTTTTATCATACACATCACTTTGACTTTCAAACTTGAATCCATAATGCGTCAGCTGAGTTTTAAGTTCTGGAATAAACGCTGAACTGGCGTGCAATTCGATCGGTTCTTTCGGCAAAACAAGCGTCTTCCATGTTTTTTCCTTCTCAGCGGCCAAAACCTTATTCAAAGCCTCCTTAAGAGACTGATAAATTCGATTTTTTGGCTCCAGCCCTCTTAAAGCGTTCTTTATTTCCTGAGCGTCCGAAGCCATGGTCGCCATGATTGCCGATTGTGACCAAACCTCAAAAGACTTACGAGGTAATTTTGTATCATCATCTAAAATATAATAATCCGTGATGCGCCCCTGGTATAAATATCGGGACATTTGCACCCATTTATCAGTCAATAAAATTTCCAACCAAAACAAATTCCCTTCGTTTTTTTCTTTAGCCAACAATGTGGCAAGCTGAGGATCCACAAAATCTGTTTTGGAAAATCCAAATTCGCTGGGGTCATTTAAAACATCAAGAAATGCATAGGCAGCCGGAGTCAGCTGTCCATCCTGAACCCAAATGGCATGGTGATTGACTTCCTCATACACTCGTTTAACCGAATCGACTTGGATTAAATATTTACCTAACTTCTGAATAGCTTTGTCTTGCTCAGCCCACTTCTTAATACTGTCGTTCAGACCGGCCTGCGCAAGATTCAAAAAAAGAAAGAAACTGACAACTAAATACCTATACATGAAGCCACCCTAGTTACGGGTTAGCTATATCAATTCCTATACCATAAATAGAGAGTTATAAGTCCACACGCACACAAATCGACCTGCGTTACTTTTCCACAAATGAGTATATTTTTCACTGCTAAAACACAGTTCTAAATTTCAACTAAAGGATAGAATCTACATATTCTTGCTGCGAGAATGGTTTGAGATCATTTATCTTTTCACCAATACCCAAGATTTTAATAGGAATTTTGAGTTCATTAGAAATCCCAATGACGACTCCACCCTTTGCCGTTCCATCCATTTTTGTCAGGATAACTCCCGTCAAAGACAGCGCCTGATGAAACTCACGCGCCTGAATCAAAGCATTCTGCCCCGAATTCGCATCCAAAACGATCCAAATATCATGTGGCGCTTCCGACGTATTTTTACTCATTACACGTTTCACTTTTTTCAATTCTTCCATCAGATTCACTTGAGTATGCAAACGGCCAGCAGTATCGATAATGACAAGATCATAACCTTGGGCTTTGCCTTTAGCGACGGCATCAAACGCTACAGCGCTGGGATCGGTCACCCCCTCTGGAGAAAAAATCTCGACCTGAGCTCGATCCGTCCAAACCTTCAACTGATTCTGAGCGGCCGCACGAAATGTATCACCAGCGGCCACAAGCACACGCTTGCCTTGACTCGCCATCAAAGCAGATAATTTTCCAATCGTTGTTGTCTTACCAGCACCATTCACTCCCACAATCATTAAAACCGTAGGACCTTCTTGGGCCCATCGAATGCGCTTTGCAATTTCAACGTGATCCTCGTTGATAGAGCCGTTAGACGCATTCAAAATAGAAAGAATTTTTTCTTTCAAAGTTTTTTTTATCGCATCCAAATTTTTCTTATCCGACGACGACAGCGCCTGGTCCAAATGCTGCATCAAAGACTGCACCGTTTGCGACCCGATATCGGCCGTATATAAAACTTCTTCAATATCCTCTAAAGGCTGAGCCGAATTCGAAGAAAACACACTCTTAATGCGGCCCCAAAAATTCTCCTTAGTTTTAACTAAGGCCTTCTCGACCGTATTAGACTCTTCAAGCATTTCAACAGGGGTAACGTCGGTCGTTTCACCAATCGATGCTTCAACTAAAACTTTTTCAGGAACCCCAGCATGAAAAGACTCCGAAAGTTTGTCATACGAACGAGCCGTCAGAGACTCAGGAGATTTTTGCTCGACCCGAGGTTTCTTCTTCAAAATTTTCAAAATAAACGGAGTAAAGATCGCAAGGATAATTAAACCCACAGCAATCACTAAGTATTGTATCGCCTCTTGATGAGCTTCTGGCATCATTTTAAACCCCGCTGGAAAAGTTGATTTTGATATAACTTACTAGACTCCAATAAACAAGAAGACGTTGTTTATTGGAACCTTTCGTGTGGGCTGATAGTTCCACGTTCACCACAAAAAGCCTAGACAACTAGGCGCCGGGAACAGCACCTCGCCGCACAAGGGATACTAGTGGATATCTTGTAAACTTACCGAAACCATCGTGGAAACACCACGTTCTTGCATGGTAACCCCGTATAGTTTCTTAGCCACTTCCATGGTGTGTTTATTATGCGTGACCACGATGATTTGTGAACGTTTTGACATCTCACGAACAAGGTCGTTGAAACGGAAGACATTGGCATCATCCAATGGCGCGTCGACCTCATCCAGTAAACAATAGGGAGATGGCTTCACCAAGAAGATCGAGAACACCAAGGCAACCGCCGTCAGGGCTTTTTCGCCACCCGACATCAGGGACACATTTTGCATTTTTTTGCCCGGAGGACGCGCGATGATTTCGATACCCATTTCTGTTTTTTCCGGGTCTTCATGAAGTTCCAGTTTCGCCTCACCACCACCGAACAGGACAGGGAATACACGCGTGAATCGTTCGTTCACAAGATCAAATGTTTCTTTGAATTTTTTCGAACAAATACGATTGATACGATCGATCACACGACGAAGCTGCTCTTTTGCCTCTACAAGATCATCATACTGTTTTGTTAGGAACTCGTACCGCTTAGTCGTCTCGTCGTACTCTTCAATCGCCGACAAGTTAACCTCACCAATGCGAGACAGTTTTTCTTTGAGTTCTTTTAGTTCTGTTTCGGCCAAATATGAATCGCCGGTACGATCAACGTATTTATGAACCACGTCCGGCAATTGCAACAAGTAACGTTCGCGAACTTGATCGACCAAATATTGTTCTTTCAAGCGCGCTTGATCTAGTTTCAACTGCGCATCGTTCATCAATGACAAACGATCATTTTTCGCTTTTTGCAACGAGGCCAATTTATCTGCATAACCCGATAGTGAATTCGAGATCTCTTCGAAATGATTTTTTTCGGCCGAGAAGTTTTGTTTTAAATCTTCCAGGCTGGTTAACCATTTTTCGAATTCGATCTTCTTTTCTTCCAAGGCATACTGACTTTCTGTCATTTTCTCGGAGTACATCTCTGTCTCTTCGGTCATGCGTGATAACTGAGACTGAAGGTCCGACAACGAACGAGACACCATATCCAATTGGCGCGTGACTCCCGAGTACTCCTGAGATTTAGAAGCTAACTCGACTTGCAGTTCGGTGACGATTTGCTGAAGCTCGGGGAAGCCCTTTTGAGTCACTTCCAACTCTGAATCCAAAGATTTCACCAGTTCTTCGATATCAAATTTCTTAATGCGAACATCCTCTAAATTCGTCGCAAATTCGTTCTGTTTTTCGCGCAGACTATTGGCTTGGTCCTGAATCTTTTTAATCTCACGCTCTTGTCGCTCTACCGCGTACTGCGCATTCACAAGTTCCTGCTCGGCACGATCCAAGTCTTTTTGCAACTCACGAACTTTCAATTCTTGCTCAACCTTACGTTTTTGCGCCCCCTCAAAATCCGTTACGATCACATGTAATTGTTCTTCTAGTTTTTTAAGAGCCAACTGAGCCAAACTTAATTTACCAGCCCATTCATTTTTCTGAGCCGTTAATTCTTTGATTTGGTTTTTGCGATGTAGAATCCCCGATTCTGATGACTCTTTCGACCCGCCCGAGATCACCCCTTCATTCGTTACCGAATCGCCATCCACGGTTACAAATGTCCAACCAGGATATTGCGCCCGTAACTGGATCGCACGATTTAAATCCTCAACCACGGCGATGTGGTCTACGAAATAATTCACTGATTTTTCAAATTCTGGTTTTGATCTGACGACATCACGAAGAAGAACTTTAACACCCGCTTCGTTTTGGGGAGTTTGATCCGAGCCCCTATCACGTGCTGAATCAACCGATAAAAAGCTAGAGCGACCAGAGCGCGAATTTTTTAAATATTGAATAGCATCAACGCTGGCCTTTGGATCTTGAGCCAACAACATTTGTAAGCGTTGCCCTAAAGCAGCTTCCATCGCGACTTCATAGCCCGGCTCAACTTCAACCACATCGGAAACTGGTTTAAACTCGGACTCGCCAGAGTCCATTTCTGAAGACTCGGTTTCATAGGTCGTAACACTGCCATCCGCGTGCATCTCGGTTTGCGTGGTCGTTTGCTTTTTCTGAATTTTTGATTTCTGCCATAACAGAACCGACTTCACACCCGACTCAAAACCTTCAAAACTGGATTGCAAGTTTTCCAAACCGTACAAACTGGACGTCGTACGACCAAGAAGATCTTTAAATTCCTCAACTTCTTCTTTTTTCTCGAACACCTGCTGGTTCAAGATTTTTTTGTTCGCTTCAAAAGAATCCACATCGCTGTTCAAATCCAACGACAACTGACGATTTTTCTCTAGCTCGGAAAAAATACGATTACGGCGCGATTCAAATTCCAAGTTCTTTTCGCGTAGCTCGTTAGCGACCAATTGCTCGTTACCTTCACGTTCTTCCAAATCGGTGATTTGATTGTCCAAGCCTTGAGTTTTCGCTTCCAACGCGTTCAGTGATTGACCCAGGGCAAAAAGCTCGCGACGTTTTTCTGTTAACAAATCGTCCACTTCTTGGATGCGAGCTTGGTCTTTTTTAAAAATTTCATTTTTATCTTGGAATTGCGCCTGAAGCGTATCAACGTCGGATTTCAATTGTTCCGACTGCGCTTTCAAGCTGTCTTCATCACGGATAAGCAATTCCAAACGAGCTTGCTGTTCCTGCATCAAACTGCCCGTCATCTGTTCATTCCGACGAGCTTGTTCAATTTCAAATCGAAGCTCTTGAATCTCCATCTCTTTTTTTGAAACTTGAGATTGTTTTTCATAATAAGAGTTTTGCAAGACTTCGACTTCTTTTTCTTTCTCTAAAACTTGAAGTTTTAACGTTTCAAATTCAGATTGCAACGAAGCCAATTGAGATTCACCTTCGACTTCCATCACCTGCGCTTCGTTAAACAATCGCTGAGCTTCGTCCGCCGTGTTTTTTAATTCCAGATATTGCTTTGACGACAACCAAAGATCTAAATCTTCGACTTGGTTTTTCAAATTACGATAACGTTCGGCACGCTGTGCTTGCCGTTGTAACGAATCGATCTGACGTTTTAACTCGCCGATGATGTCTTGCAAACGCACCAAGTTTTGATCTGTTTGTTGCAATTTTCGTTGTGATTCTTTTTTACGGGCCTTGAACTTGGTGATTCCCGCCGCTTCTTCGATCAAGTGACGTCGATCTTCTGGTTTTGAGGTGATAATTTTACCGATCATACCTTGCTGGATGATCGAGAAACCTTTCGAGCCGGCCCCCGTATCCATGAAAATTTCTTGAACGTCTTTTAAACGTGCTGGTTCTTTATTAATAAAATATTCACCCTCACCATTTCGGTGAAGACGACGAGTCACCATGATCTCGGTGTGTTTCAAATATTTAATTGGAAATGCGCCACCGTCATTTTCTAGAGTTAATGAAACCTCGCACATCCCTAGTGGTGCATAGCCTTCCGCTCCAGCGAAAATAACATCTGTCATCGTCGATCCGCGAAGATCTTTCGCGGACATTTCACCCATAACCCAAACCAAACCGTCTACGATATTTGATTTGCCGCAGCCGTTTGGCCCAACAACACCTGTAATACCAGCGTCAAATTGAATGACTGTTTTATCTTTGAAAGACTTAAAACCAACCAGTTCTAACTTTTTAATTCTCAATGGCTTTTCCTCTGTAACTTTTTGTCCAAATACGTACCGCAAAATCAAAAGGCCTGTCCAGCGACGAGCTTAACTAGGCTTTTAGCTAGGCAGACCTTTAGAATTGTGAAAAAGTTTTACTTATGTTTCAAGAATTTTCTTTCTTGAAACCCTATTTTTAATGCTTGAGTTTCTGCGAGTTTAATGCGGCGCGTGCTGCCGCCAATCGTGCAATAGGCACTCGATACGGTGAACAGCTTACGTAATCCAAGCCGGCACTATTGAAAAACTCAATAGATTCAGGATCTCCTCCATGCTCACCGCAAATGCCCACCTTTAATTTTGGCTTCGAACGACGACCATTATCCACACCCATACGAACCAACGCTCCAACGCCTTGCGTATCAATTGTAACAAATGGATCCTTTGCAAACAGACCTTTTGAAACATATGTGCCTAAAAAACGACCAGAATCATCACGAGACAAACCCAGTGTTGTCTGAGTTAAATCGTTCGTCCCAAAGCTGAAAAAATCAGCATGATCAGCAATCGATTCCGCCATCACGGCGGCCCGTGGAAGCTCGATCATCGTGCCTATCAAATATTGAAAGCTGACGCCCTTTTCTTTTTGTACACGCTGAACTTCTTTGTCTGCCAGCTCTCGCAGCTCTTCGAGTTCTTTTTCCATCGCTACCAACGGGATCATGATCTCTGGAACCAAAACCGCACCTTGCTTGACTAAATCTGCAGCCGCTTCGGCAATCGCGCGCACCTGCATGACATAAATTTCTGGATACGTCACCGCCAAACGGCAACCCCGATGACCTAACATAGGATTAAATTCGTGCAAATTTTTGATTTTGGCATGAAGCCGGTCTTCATCCCAGCTGATGCGTTTAGCCAGCTCGGTAATTTCCTTATCCGTGTGAGGCAAAAACTCGTGTAATGGAGGATCCAGCAAACGAATCGTTACGGGATAGCCTTGCATGATTTTAAATAATTCGAAGAAATCACTTCGTTGCATCGGCAACAATTTCGCCAACGCACGCTCGCGCTCTATTTTTGAATCCGCTAAAATCATCTCGCGAACGGCATCAATACGGTCCGCACCAAAGAACATATGCTCGGTACGACACAAACCAATACCTTCCGCTCCAAAATCCCGCGCCGTTTGCGCATCTTTCGGCGTGTCGGCATTTGCACGCACGACAAGACGACGTTTTTTATCCGCAATGCCCATAATCGTTTCGAAATAAACATCCAACTTCGGCTCGACAGTTTTCACTTCGCCCAAAAACACTTCGCCCGTTCCACCGTCCAACGTGATCACGTCGCCTTTTTTCAAAACGTAACCTTTTACTTTCATTGTTTCTTGGCGGTAATCCACTTCGATTTCACCGCAACCCGCAACACAGCACTTGCCCATGCCTCGCGCCACAACCGCAGCATGCGACGTCATCCCTCCACGGGTCGTTAAAATCCCGCGTGCCGCCACCATTCCCGCAATATCTTCTGGCGAAGTTTCCACACGTACCAAAATAACTTTATGACCTTTTTCTTTCCACTCGACGGCCTCTTCCGACGAAAACACGATTTGACCATGAACGCCTCCCGGGCTGGCGGGCAGTCCTTTGGCCAACTGAGTTTTGTGTGCTTTCGGGTCCAGTGTTGGATGTAACAATTGATCTAAAGACGCCGGGTCCACACGAAGAATAGCCTCGTCCTCAGTGATGAGTTTTTCATTGATCATATCGCACGCAATCCGCAATGAAGCCGCAGCTGTGCGTTTTCCATTACGTGTTTGCAACATCCACAATTTAGATTTTTCAATCGTGAACTCAATGTCTTGCATATCACGATAATGCGTTTCCAATTTTTGATAGATGGTTACCAATTCGCCAAAAGCTTTGGGCATGATTTCTTCGAGAGATTTATGTCCCGTACCGGCCGCCGATGCCACCGTCAAAGGCTGCGGAGTGCGAATACCCGCCACGACATCTTCACCTTGAGCATTCACCAGAAACTCGCCGTAGAATTTCTTTTCTCCGGTCGAAGGATCTCGCGTGAAAGCCACACCCGTGGCTGAATCCTCACCCATATTGCCAAATACCATGGACTGCACATTCACCGCAGTTCCCCAAGAGGCCGGGATACTGTGCAGTTCACGATAGGTGATTGCACGAGCCGTATTCCACGACCGAAAAACCGCCGAAACCGCGCCCCATAATTGCTCCCAAGGATCCGCCGGAAATGTATGACCCGTGATTTGATGAACAAGGTCTTTGAATTTTTTAACTAATTTTTTTAAGTCATCGACCGTCAATTCAGTGTCTAAATGATATTTTTTTTCTTCTTTCAAATCCTCTAAGGTGACTTCCAATAACGAAGAATTCATGCCCATAACCACATCCGAATACATTTGGATGAAACGCCGATAAGAATCCCACGCAAAACGTGGATTACCGGACGATGTGGCCAATCCCTCTACGGTCTGATCATTCAACCCCAAGTTAAGAATCGTATCCATCATTCCCGGCATCGAAGCACGCGCACCCGAACGAACGGAAAATAAAAGTGGATTTTTCACGTCACCAAATTTTTTACCGATTTTAGCTTCGACACGAGCCATGGCTTCGGTGACTTTGGGTTTAACCCAATCAGGAAGGGTGTTGTTATTTTGATTAAAATGCGTGCATATCTCAGTGGAAATCGTGAAGCCTGGAGGAACGGGCAATCCCAACGAGGTCATTTCGGCTAGATTAGCACCTTTACCGCCTAAGATATTCTTCATTCCGGCGTTACCTTCGGCTTCACCTGCAGAGAAGAAATAAACAAATTTTTCAGGAACACGAAGTGAGGTTGGACTACTTTGAGTCGTTTGCATAGAGTGACCCCTTTTTAAAATTTAAATGTACCCCGAATTAACTACGGACAGGACGGTTAGTCCATCGGAAGTCTTGTTTAACAGGGCGCAGTCAAACCAAAAAAAATAAACTACTCTATTTTTTTTCCTCTCTGATTCACTTCTTAGTCATGTCCTTTAGTCACTTTTAGTCATATCTTAGGGCATCAATCGGGTTCAGTAGCGCTGCTTTGCGGGCTGGATAAACGCCAAAAACAATACCGATCAAGGCTGAAAAAAGAAACGAGACCAAAACAGAAGAAAGCGAAACATAGGTGGTCCAACCGATCGCCAGCGACAATATCAAAGTCAGCAACCAACCCAGAAAAATTCCGAACAACCCGCCCACCACACTGACCACCAGCGACTCTGAAAGGAATTGCGACAGAATGTCTTTGCGCTTGGCACCCAAAGCCTTTCTAAGCCCGATTTCCCGTGTGCGTTCGGTGACCGATACCAACATGATATTCATGATGCCAATACCACCCACAAGCAGCGAGATCGTCGCAATCGCGGCCAAAAGTAACGACATGGTTTGACTGCTTTGCTGCATGGCCTGCTGAATATCTGCCATATTACGAATTTGGAACGCTTCACTTTTTTGCGACATCGGAATTTTGTGCTGATCGGTCAAAATATCGGTAATACGCTCCATCGAGGCTTCGATATTTTCTGGTTTATCGACTTCGATTTCCAGGATGTCTAAATTTGTTTTCCCCAACAGCCGTTTCATGGCCGTTTCCAAAGGAATCAACATCACATCGTCTTGATCACCAAAGCTACTGGCCCCCTTGCTGGGCAAAATTCCGACCACTTGAAAATTGATGCGATTTATTTTCACCATCTCGCCAATACCAGTGCGATCGCCAAATAATTCTCGCCGAACCGTTTCGCCGATGACAACCACCAGCGAACGCTTGCGATCCTCTTCCTCTGTAAAAAATCGACCAACTTCAGGCACCGAGGCATGCATAGGGGCCCACGATGACGAAGCGCCCGTCACCCGCGTATTCCAATTGTTCGTGGCACTTCGTACTTGCGCCCGCCCATTGATGACACCCGCAATGCGCGCCACATTTTTATCACGCGCCGAGATGATGGGAATGTCTTCTAACAACAAACGATTGGCAGCTCCGGACTCTTGCGTGACGCCACCGACCCGCACCGATCCTGGTCGAATAGTTAACAAATTAGAGCCCAACGACGAAAGCTGTTCTTCAATCGCTTTCTGCGCTCCTGTTCCCAACGCCAGCATCGTCACGACAGCGGCGACACCGATCAAAATTCCCAGCATCGACAACCCGGTACGCACTTTGTTCGCGGCCAATGTTTTAAAACCTTGACGAAAATAGTCCCAAATATCCTGCCACCACGAGCTGGGCAGAATCGACAAAGGCTTCTCGTGCAAAGACCCCAGCCCAGTGGCCACACTCGCAGGCCGAGGGCGACGTTCGTCTGATTGAATCTTTCCATCACGAATACGAATCAACCGATGAGCCGACTCCGCGACTTCTTCTTCGTGTGTAACGATGACGATCGTGATGCCCGAATCATTCAATTGCTGCAAGATTTTCATGATTTCCGTCTGACTATGTGAATCCAGATTTCCCGTCGGCTCATCCGCCAAAATCATTTTGGGACTGTTGATAAGCGAACGTGAAATGGCCACACGCTGCTGCTGCCCCCCTGACAACTCATTGGGACGATGATGACCCCGCTCGGTAAGCCCTACGGATGATAGCAATTTTTCGGCGCGCGCTTGGCCCTCAAAACGTTTTGAATACAGCAGCGGCAACGAAACATTTTCTACCGCACTCAGGCGCGGAAGAAGATTGAATTGTTGGAATATAAAACCTATCTCGCCACGACGAACCTCTGAAAGTTCATCTTCGTTCATTTTGGAAACTTCCGTACCGTTCAAGTTATATGAACCCGAGGTGGGAACATCTAATAATCCCAATATGTTCATCAACGTCGATTTTCCTGAGCCCGATGGCCCCATGATGGCCACGTACTCGCCATCCTCAATGGTCAAACTCACACCCTTGAGAATCTCTAATGTTTGCTCGCCCATTCGGTATGCTTTTTTGACGTCTTTGATTTCTATCATCGACGACCGCCACTGCCTCCGCCGCCGCCACCACGCGGACGCCCGCTTCCAAATGGTGAGAACGGACTCGAGGACTTTGCTCCTTTCGGCCCTTGCACTCGCAGCACGATGATTTCCCCGACCTCGACACCTTTTACAATTTCACTTTGCTTACCGTCCGTCGCCCCCAAGGTGATATCTTTTTCTAAAGGCTCTTCTTTTTCTCGTTTGACCAGCAACGTTGGTTTTCCCGTTTCGTAGCGAATGAATTCGGTGGGTACGATCACTATATCGATTTTTCTATTCACATGAAATGTCACATTAGCGGTCATTCCACTGCGCATGAATTCCGGAGTCTTTTCGGGCATCACATCCACAAGATAGGTGGTCACATTGTTGACCGTCTTGGCTTCATAAGCGATACGCCCCACCTTGGCGTGAATCGAGTCTTCGGGGTAGGAATCCAAAACGATCTCACAGGCCTGCCCGATTTTTATTTGCGCCAGATCCGTTTCATCCAACTGCGCTTTCACCGTCAAGCGATTCGACATAACCAACACGGCATCACTGGCCGTAAACGTTTGACCAGATTCCACATTTTTGCTGATGATTGTTCCCGCCAAGGGCGCCACGATCGGCGTCGGTTTGTACAATTGCTCCCAACGATTCAACTCGTCCGCCCCTTGCGAACGAGCGGCATCGATCATCGCCGCCCGCTCGGAAGAACTCATCCACGCCAGCGTCTGTCCCTTGGAAACCTTTTGGCCTTCTACAACCAACACCTGATCAATTCGCCCCGCCACCGGAGGCTTAATCTCTAAACGATTTTCAGGTTGCACCGTTCCCGTTGCCAAGATGGTCACGGCCAAATCACCCTTCATCACCGCGTGTTCTTTGTAAGCAATGCGCGATGATTTTTTATTATAAAAATAATAACCCACACCGATTGCCAATATGAAAACGGCTACCAGATACATCCATTTTTTACTTTTCATGTTTACATTCACTTTCGTATTCAAATTTTCTTTCGTGTTTTCTCTCTTACTTTCTCTCGTACTTTCTTTCGTGTTTTTTTATATTTATATTCATGGCCACAATCCCAATCCTTGAACTTGCTCCCAATTGCCTTGCCCGACCACTCGATCACGATCACTGGATAAAATGTTTTTCTCGCGTTGAATTAAATCATTTTCGACCACATCCCAATCATCAAACGACATCAAGCCATTGTTGTATTTCTTTTTTGCGATATCCGAACGCATCTGCGCAGCGGCTCGAAATTTCTCGTCAACTTTTACTTTTTCAATGGCCAGACGAAATTGAGAATAAGCCTGCTTCAGACGAACCAACGCTTGGTAAGAAACCGTGGTACGATTCACCTCGGCCGCTATACGACGATGACGAGCCGACAATTCATTACTGTAATCACGACCCCCTGAAAAAATAGGAATAGATAAATTAAGTCCCAACGACCAACGATCGTTCTCGGGCGGAAATTTAGAATCCGTTTTCCCCAGGGAGCCCGTCAAGTTTAACGAGGGGTAATAGCTCGCTTGGTTTTGCCGATGCGAGTATCTTGACGCTTCCGCCTGAGCCACTGCTTTTTGATAATCTAATGTCAGTGTCGCCAAGGCTTTAAAATCTAAAACAGCACTGTCATCTAACTCCTTCACAGGAACGTCTTTCGACACAACAAGCGTGTCGTCCATCAACGACAGCCCCAGCACTTGGGCCAACGTGTTTTGCGCCACATCCAGCTGCAGCCCCGCCTGAATACGATCATAGGTCGCTTGCTGATAGTAAGCTTCCGACAACAACACAGAACCTTTGTTCTCACGACCACTGTTGACGGTAACTAGCGGATAAATATTTTGTGAAATCTATGAACTCAGCCATAGCGTTGAGACCAATCTAGTTTACAAATAAATAACGCTTCACCAAAAAAGTGAAGTTTAAAATTTAAGCATCAGATCTAGTTTTCAAAGTTAA
>JAEUWH010000036.1 GCA_016785955.1 Pseudobdellovibrionaceae bacterium
GCATCATTACAAGAAAATCACCAAAATCTATACTCCAAGATATCAGTGTTTAAACTGTAAAAGGTATTTTTCAACACGTACTTTGACGTATACATATAAACAGAAGCGACCTGATTTAAATAGACTACATCGCTAGAAATATCGAGAACGGCCAAAGTTGGCTGTCTTCTTCCAGCCCCCCCTACCTCGGCTGCCCTTACCAACCCTCAATTCAAGTATTTTCAGAGGAGACGGGTGGGGGGGCGGGGGCGCTAGATAAAAACCCGCACCGCAGGCGCACGATGCGCGGTCCCCAGCGGCAGCCCGAGGACCAGGAGGGTCCGAGATAGGATTTTAGCTAGATCCCCCGCCCCCTCACCCGTCTCCTCTGAAAACCCGCAGACTAAAATCAATCAATCAATCAATTGACTACCGATCGCTGCTCTTCCTCATCTCTTGCGAATACATCTCGATCAACCGCTGCTGCCTGAGCATGATTTTTTCGAATTCAGCATTTTTTTTCTCAAGCTCCACTAGCCTTAACTCTAAAGAGTTAATTTTTTCTTCATGTTTAACTAACCAAGCAAACAGTTCTTTTACCGCATTAACCAAGGGTACGACAAATTCTGAATAGGCTATTGAATAAAAACTGTTTTTATTTTGTGGCTTATCTATTCCGTAAAAAGGCGCCTTTATGGACTCCACGTCCTGAGCGATAAAACCACTATGTATTTTTTTGGAAGCATCTGTTTTCAGATAATAAGTCACGGGTCTTAAGTTTAAAATCAAATCTAAACCCACCGAATAGTCTTTGATATCAGCTTTGAGTTGCCGATCCGATACATTTGTCCAATTGGCATAACCACCAATCTTGGTGACACTGGAATTACCCAACCGAACTTCATTACTCAGAGTTGGTGTTGCATCATGACCGATACCCGTTGAATTACTAATCCCAGAGATTGCGAAGGATGCATATCCCACGGCCGTATTATAATCACCGTTAGTTGCCATTACCGAGTTCATTGCAGATCTACCGACAGCAGTATTGTAATTTCCTGTTCCTGGATTCTGAATCGCATTATGACCTACGGCTGTGTTTCCGGTGATCGCAGAGACCGGACTTCGCAACGCCATCAATCCAATCGCCAAATTGTAATCACCGGTGGTATTGCCGTATAGAGCGTTGTAGCCAATTCCATAATTATTATTTCCGGAAGTGTTCCCTCTTAGAGCATCATCACCAATGGCTATGTTATTAGCCCCTACTGTATTCAAATACAGCGATGTCGAACCAATAGCTACATTGCCTGCACCAGACGTATTCGTATAAAGAGGAAGGTTCCCAATGGCGACATTGTTTTGTCCTGTATTTACACCACCACCCATTGCATTTTGACCAATGGCTGTATTTTGACTTCCCGTGGTCGCGTTGTAAAGCACTCTTGGACCAATAGCTACGTTGCTGGCTCCGGTTGTATTTCTCATCATCGCAAATGCTCCGACGGCGACGTTGCTGCCTCCCGTGGTCGTATCCTGCAACGCCGAGCTACCAAAAGCATTATTTTCATTTCCCGTTGTATTGCTAGAAAGCGAATAGGCACCCACCGAGGTGTTCCAACCACCCGTCGTATTTTGCGATGCACTCGAGGCGCCAACAGCCGTGTTACGATATCCTGTCGTATTATTAAATAAAGCAATTGATCCAACAGCAGTGCCTTCGCTTGCGGTTGTATTTCCATACAAAGCGCTCGACCCAACGGCGACATTCATAGTTCCCGTAGTATTACTTCTTAAAGCAGTCTGCCCAATAGCAGTATTATTGCCACCTGTTGTATTGCTATAAATAGCATTTGTCCCAAGGCCTGTATTTCCCGAACCAGAGGTCGTGTTTGTTAAAGCACCACTGCCAACTGCGGTATTTGCATTCGCTGTTGAATTGTTTAAAGCGGCATAACCTATCGCCGTGTTAGAGACACCAGACGTATTGGCCGACAAGGCACCACTGCCAACAGCCGTATTTACACTTCCTGTTGAATTTGAGCCTAAAGATCCGTAACCGAGGGCTGTATTATTACTTCCAGAGGTAATAATCAGTGCATCTGCACCAAACGCCGAGTTTCGAATACCCGAATTTGATTGCAAGGCTCTAAAACCCAACGAGGTATTATCATTAGCAATAATACCTGATAATAAGTTATTTCTCTTAAAAACTACATTTTGATTATCCGTGGTTCCTATAAAATCAGTCGGAGGATTCGTACCACTGTTGCCATCCAGTTTCCATCCGCTGGATACAGCACTTGCACCAGAAAGGGAGCATGTAGAAATAACGTAAGGCGGTCCCGGCGCAGCTGTTTTTTCAAATAAAAAAACCAGCTTAGTTGATTTTAAAGGAGTATCACCTCGAGCCACATCGACAAAATAATCAATATTCAAATTCGCCTTGTACGACGTGCCAGCTATTAGATTGGGATCGGAAAGACTGATTTTCGCAATTTTCAATGATGAATCAAATTGATACCCTGTAACTGTTTTTAAATAAAAGTCATCCGTCGCTGAAGAGCAAAAAGTTTTAATACCATTCACTTCAACATCACCCGTATCTGGAACAGCCAGGGCGGCCATATTACACGTACACAAATCAGAACTGCGAAACAATGCCAACAACTGCATTTCAAAGGCCGTACGATTCACACTTCTTCGGCTTTGTTGCATTTGCTGATTGATACCAGTTAACATATTTATTAAAAATAGCGCACCAATGGACGCCAAACTGATGGCAACAAGAACCTCAAGTACAGTAAATCCCTTCGAAAAAAAACCCGATCTAAAAAATTTAAAAGCGAAACGACGAGCAAAAAAACGAAATGGTTTGTTCATAATTAACTCTTCGACCTCCTAGTAAAAATATCAAGGGCCTTTAGAGAAAATTTTCTTCTTTTATACTTTCGACTGGATTATACCTACGCGTGCCGGAAAGGACCTTTGCCAAGACACAACTTGTTTTGCCAATACTATGCCCTTACCAGCTACTGTCATTACCAGCTACTGTCATTACCAGCTACACTTACAAAACTGTCCTTACTAACCCAATAAAGCAACTAAGTTGAATAAGACAACCTAATTGCTACCAAAGCTGCTGGTTACGGACCGCAGTTAAACGATCAGTTTTTACGTCAATTCTTATGTCCATTTTTATGTCCACGACACCTCAATTTCTAAAAACAATCCTCAATTTTTCAGACCAATAGATATAACATCACGCACAGAGGACAGAGCCACACCCTACAGCAAACTCATCTGCACCTGATCTTCTGGTTTATCCAAACGCACACCCAAACCTAATAATCTTATAGGTTCTCGACGTTTATCTAAAATATATTCAAGTAGTTTTTGAAATTCTTCAAAACCAAAACTACCGCGAAATCGACACTCATGCGTCGTCTGTTTAAAATCATGATACTTCACCTTAACCACTAACGCGCTAACACTTGGCACATCACCTTCATTTTTATCTAAAATGTATTTTTGAAAACGAGTATGCCAATCCCCATAAACCCGAAACAACCTCTGCATCATATCTAAGGGCTCGACGATATCTTCATAAAACGTCTCCTCTACCGAGAACGACTTGCGATCCCCAAAACCATCCACCCGCCGAAAGTCAATTCCGTGGCTCATATAAAACATATCAACGTATCGACTATCAAATACCTGTTTCAATTCCCTTAGCGATCGTCGCTGAATATCTCCACATGTGAATATCTTATGTGCATTCAATCGTTCGCACGATTTGCGCCCGATCCCAAAAATATATTTAATATCCAGATCCCTGACAAAGACTTGACGATGACTCGGAGGAATCACAAAAAAACCATCCGGCTTTTTCCAATCACTCGCCACCTTGGCTAGAAATTTATTAAAAGAAACCCCCGCCGAAATTGTTAACCCTGTTTTTTCAAAAACTTTTTTTTTGATCTCTCGAGCCACATCACGGGCTAAAACACCCGGAGGCAAATCCGTCACATCCAAGAATGCCTCGTCTAAAGAAAGCCCCTGAATTTTAGACGTGTACTGCGCAAAAATCGCAAACACCTCACGACTGACGGCTTTATACTTTTTAAAATTCGGCGGCAAAATAACCAAGTTAGGACATTTTCTTGCCGCTAAGCTGGAAGACATCGCCGAACGCACACCAAAACTTCGCGCTATGTAGTTCGCCGTACACAACACACCTCGGGACTGAGCCGAACCCCCAATACCCAAAGGTTGCCTTTTCAATGCTGGATTATCCCGCATTTCAACGGCCGCATAAAAACAATCCAAATCAAAATGAAGGATCTTGCTCTTCGTCCATTTGGAAATAAACTCTGCATTCATCAGAGAGGACTCGATTCCAGAATCCGAACCCAGCACCAGAGGGTCGCTTTCTAACGACTCCTCTGACACCTCATGTGGCACCTCATGTGGCACCTCTTGGCGTAATTCTTGGCGTAATTCTTGGCGCAATTCTAGGGGTAATTCTTGTGGCGATTCCCCTGGTAATTCTGATGAAGACTCTTCTGGCAATTCTGCTAGTGACTCGCCTGGGGAACCTGTAATCGACGATTTACAAATCATATATGTAAACTATAATTACATATAATTTACATATCAACAGATTTCTTAGTTTTGGAAGCTCGGCTTCATAATATCCAGCTGCTCATCCGTCGTCGCACTGTTACCCAGCGAGCGATTTTGCGGCATCAACAACATCAATCCTTGCTTACCCTGACCTTTCGTAAAGTTCAGGGTTTTTTGCGATTTCGCCGGCACAGACACCGCCAGGTCAGTGAATATATAACTTTGCCCCATCGGCGTCAGATCCAACACCCGCCATTCTTTTTCATCCGTATCCAAGAAATCATCACTTTCCACATTGTATTGTTCCCGGCTGGACGACGCAATTTTAAATGCCACCTTACCCGTCGCTTTCTGAGTGCGGATTTTACCAATGTCGGCGACCAATACCGCAATCGTCGAATGATTCAAGGACAACATAGGCAAAGCATCTTCAACTGATTTCAAATAATTCAATTCGATCGGCTTGCCTAACATCGCACTCAATTCGTACTGCGTGCGGATAGAGCGTGCTATATTTGCATCCAGCAACAAAGACGCAAACTGGCCACTCGCCGGCAAACCTTGCAATCGGTTCATCGCCGCCCCAGCTAGTTCCTGATCCGCATTTCCATCGCCATCAGCATCAAACAATACTGATAACTCGCACGCATGCCATGTCGTCACGGGCTGATACATTTTAAATCCAAAATAAATTTTACCTGCAACAATTTTATAACCTACCGCCTGAATATCACACGACTTCGAGTACACCTCCTCATCAGAAGGCGTCGCATACTTGCGATCATCAACAGCAATTAAATTCATAGGCACAATCTCACCAACTTGCGAAGATTCATTTTTCACCTCAAGCTCGGCCATAGCACCATCTGAGTCCGCCACCGAGGTCGAGTAGACTTTTAAAGACTGCGCCGACAATTGTGAAATCTTCCTCACCACCGCCAGCACGGGAAGACGAAAAACCTCTTGGCCACCTTGTAAAAACTGTACAAACCCATCGATTTCCTCAACTCCCTTCTTAACCTGTGCTGAATCCACCGCAATCTTCAACCCCAACACACCCACACCCTTCGGCGGCAAACGGACCGAGCCTTGATTGATCGAAATCGCTGGATGTCCTTTAAATCGAACATCAAAGGTCGCCGCTTCTGGGCGCACGTTGGTGACATTGATTTCTTTATACATCGTCTTTTTGGCTTCCACGCGAACTTCACCCAGACTCAGGGATGCTGGTGACGTCGCCACCAAAGCCGACAACGCTTTGTCCACCTGCACGCGCCCTGCCCCCATTCGGGAAACCGAGTACTCTTGCTTCTTTTCATCATGAAGACTGATCGAGGTTCCCATAACTACTGACTTTAGTTGAGAAACACTTAACTCGGGATAGAATTGCTTCATCAACGCCATCACACCAGTCATATGAGGTCCTGACATCGAAGTCCCAGACATAGGTATCGTGGCCTTACCCTTACCCATTTGAGCTGAAATAATTTGCTCCCCCGGCGCCGTGATCTCTGGCTTAATCAGAGAATCTTCGCCACGAGGCCCTCGAGATGAGAAATCCGCCATCGTATCAATCAATTCTGGCTTTTCCAACAGACGCGTGGATTTTAACTGAACATACACATCCACATCTTTCATCATGTCTTTTCTAATTTTATCACCCACATTCTTAGCAATCATGACCGCCGGAATACCGATCTTACTGTCCTCGTCCTGCCCACCCATAATAAAGGCGGGTCCGTCTTCGTGATTCACCATCACAACAGCCACGGCCCCCGCCGCCTCGGCCCGTCTCATTTTATCAAAAAATGAAATGCCACCACCTCGATCAATCAAAGCCGCATGACCTTTTAAAACGGCCGCTTGCGCATCCGTCAAATCTTTATCGGCAATACCTATATAAACCAATTTATCTCGAGACTCAGAAATTTCAGATATCTTTTTCGAAATTGCACCTTCCACAAATTCCGCAGGCGTCAGATCATCACCTTGATGAAATTCAATCATTTTAAATTTCCAATTGTGTTCCATCCCATCGACACTGGCAGCCACACTTAACGCTTCATCCGTAATACTAGGAGCACCGACGATATAACCCGTATCACCGGCATTCCCCGCCGCCGCAACAACGACCGTACCACCCAAAGTAAGATTACGAATCGCTAAATTGTACATAGTCCGTGGTGAACCATAGGATGACCCTAAAGATAAATTTACGACATCCAACCGATCATCAATATTGCCATCACCATTAGGGTCCGCAGAATATTCCAAAGCCGCAATGACGACTTCATCTGATGTACCACCTTGGGCCCCAAAAACTTTCAACGCATACAACTGGGCCTCGGGAGCGATACCATCATACGAATAAACGCCATCACCAATTCCCGCAACAGTCCCCGCCACATGAGTTCCATGCCCCTGCTCATCCAAAGGATTAGAATCTGGTTTTGGAATACGCGACTCAACACTGCCTGAACCATAGTCCGTTCCAACAAAATCATATCCGCCCACAACTTTTTGATTGGGAAATAAACTTGAAGATTTATTTGGATCAATTGCTTTATATTCCGCTTCGTCACCATGCCCACCCAGCATAGCATGTGTGTAGTCTATCCCGGTATCAATCACCCCTACACGAATCCCTTGACCCTTAATATTTTTATCTTGGGCGTACTTGGTTCCAATAAACAACGCCGAATTATTTTGCGTCAAGTTGACGCCCTTCACATCGGCGTCAGTCTCCGCAAGCATCGGGCGCGCAAACGATTGCGCAGCTTCGATCGCCGCTTTCGAACTCATTCCCGTGATTTGCGAGTACTGCTCGGCCGACACAATGATCGCTAGACCATTCACTATATACTTATAGCGCATCAACACCACAATATCAGAATTGAATGCTTTCAACGCTTTGATGAACGCATCTTGTTCGGCCGTGATCGCTTTAAGCAAATCCTGATCAATGGTTTTTTTCAGCTGATCTGTTTTAAGCCCTTCATACAAACTGGGGTTTTGAAGCCTGACAAGAGCCACAAATTTTCCATAAGACGCGGGTCTATTACTGAATATCTTTGCAGGATCTTCTGCGTAAATCCCTTTAGCTGCTTTATCATCCTTTTTCTGACACGCGACTGACATGACCAACCCTAAAATTATTAGAACGGTCCATGTTAACTTCCTTATTAACATATTTCCCCCTGGTAACTATTTGAAACCATCGACTCAGCGAAAGTCTAGGGAAACAAATTTCGTCCCAAAATAAAATGAAATGCGTCATAAGCGTCAATTATTCAAGAGATAAGCAATTGTAAATTTAAAAAAATTAATGAACCCGATCACTCATTTTGGTTTTCAGCACAGTCTTCAGCACAAAAGATCTTTGCCAACAAACCAGCTATTTCACAATGACATGAGGAACTTTACTGGAGGTGGATTTCAACACAATGACATCCGCACGACAACTGTCATGGGGCTCAACGAACGTAATCGTTTGCGCGAGGTCATCCTCACATGCGTCTTGCCAACCCGTATCTAAGATATTTCCCAAACGCGAGACCACTCCCGTACCCTCCGCATCAACCACACAACCAATCCACTGCACACGGAATTCATGATCCAAACAACCACCCCGGTATGCCATATCAACCACCACCGATTGAGTTTGCCCATCCCAACGCGCCTCTACTATACGAGCCGCAAAAGAGATTTGCCAAACACACATCAAAAATAAAAAGCACTTTTTCATAATAAACTCCTGTCTCAATACGAGAACGACGTACTAAGGTTTTCCCTAAATCGCAACTAAAAGGCGGCAAGTTTGATTTTTATTCTAACTTTTACGCAACTGTCATCAGACCAACACTCACGAATCCCATTTAGACAGGTGTCACCAATTCTAACGTGAGATCGAAATAAAGACATTTTAGACTGGTATTAAATTTTCATGTACTCTTTTTAACAGCGATTTTGAACGTGACATCGGCAGCTTTGAATACTCAAGGGGGATCTATGTTCAAGATATCGCTACGCGGACGCGTATTAATCTTTATATTTTTTCTAGCACTCACGACCATGGCCGAAGTAAAAAAAGAATTCGGCGAATTTGTCGTCACGCATGTCGATACACTTAAAAATCAAAAAGTAGTTCAGCGACACTACAGCTCACGCTCGCTATTCAAGGGACTTTTTGGTTTCAACTGGTGCTCAACTCTGGATTACCGACTGACTATCGAAGACAGCATAATCACCGTCTTTGATTGCGAACTTGGACGAACGCTGAGTTTTAAAAAATCTAAATCCGGCGTTTTTCAGAACACCCGGCTCCAACTAGAAATTACCGAAAAAAAACAACAATGGCAATGGATACGCCCGCCAAACACTTATGTGTTCTCGCAAGAGGGACGCCTCAACTATTGGATCGATCACGATAACAATATCGTCTATATAGACTATCGCGACCGACTCCCCCATCGATTGTTGTCTAAAAAAACTGGCCCGTTAGTGATCGAGTCTACATCCAGCGGGGTGATTAAAAAAATTGGCCCAACACTGATCTATGAATACTCTCAAAATTTATTAAACAAGGTCATCAATAAAAAAAAACGCACGTGGCAATATCAATACGATGAGTTTCTGAACATGACCTTATGGCGAGGCCCCAGCAGCTATGAGTCCATGAAATATGACAGTGAATGGGATCGGATTATTTTCCTCAAAGATCAGCGCGACTGCCGATTCCGCTATCAGTACGAAATCAAAAAAAATAAAAAATTTATTGTCGAATCTAAAAAATGCCTGAACGCGGCTGAGCATGAAACGCTATTTGAAGTCACCCCGCCACGCCCAATAATTAAAACACTGAACGATCAACTCGGAAACGAGTTTCGCCAAGGAGCTCACCATGAAGATGTCTACTAAACACAAACGACTACACAAATGGCTACTGGCCGCCACGATCCTGGTGCTGTTGCAGCTTTTGCTTGCCCATAAAGTTCAGGCCGAGACGCGCTTTGTGATTTCGATCATTGACACCGGAATCGACTTAAAAAATGAAACCCTGAAAAAGCAACTTTGCCGCAACGAAGGCGAAATGGGACGAGATAAAAACGGCAATCCAAAATCCACGAATGGCATGGATGACGACGGCAACGGGTATATCGATGATCTCCATGGATGGAGTTTTTTTGACAAAAGCAACGATCTTCAGGATCAGCATGGCCATGGCACCCATGTTGCCGGCATTATTTATCAAGAACTCAAGCAACTTAAACTCGAAAACGAGTTCTGCTTTCAAGTTTTAAAATACTATAACTCGGAAACCTATTCGCCTCACTTACTACAGGCATCCAATCAATCGTTGAAATACGCCGCCCTTAATAAAAGCCAGCTGATCAACTACTCGGGCGGTGGCTACGCGGCCAACAAAGAAGAAGAGTTCTGGCTGCGACAACTTGCACACAAAAATATTCCCGTCATGGCGGCGATGGGAAACCAAACCCTCGACACCGATCAATTTCCTTTTTACCCCGCAGGCTACGACCTAGAGAATGTCTTTGCCATTGCCGCCGCCACCCCTGAACAAACGCGCGCCCCGTTTTCTAACTACGGTAAACGAAAATTTGATTTTATGGCGCCCGGAGTACACATCAAAGCATTTGGTTTGAACAACTCGCAAGCCTATTTGTCCGGAACCAGTCAAGCCACCGCCAAAGCCTCGGCCATGGTCGCTTACTTAGTGTATCAAAACCAAAATACTTTTGACTGGAAAGATTTAAAAACAAATTTAAAAAACTGGCGACAGATCTACAGTCGCCTCAACAAAAAAGAAAACCCCGAGTTTCTCGACTCAGGGTTTATTCAGAAATATAAAACAACTCAGGTGGATGCATTCGGGGAACCAAGCCCAAATTAAATCTTTAAAATAGGCCAAACGCCTCTCTTCTAAAGAAACAAAACCGATCACTTACGGATATGGTTTGCGGTTATGGTACTGATCCTCATCAAAATCATCCACTAAAATTGCATCAAACCGGACCGAATCTGATTCTTTGATCAAGCGCAATTCTTCCTCTGTGATGACATTTTTAGATTTCGCCTCTTCCAGCAACTCGAAAATCTTCTTCTTCGGAAGGACCGATTCACGAATAGCTTTTTTGATTTTCTTTTCAGCATTTTCACTTTTAAGAACAATTTTGAAGGCGTTTTCAAGACGCGCAATTTGCTCGTCTTTTTCTTTCGGCATATACATCCCTTCGGTCAAACGATCACGAAACCCGCCATCTTCCAAAACTTGCGTGGAAATACGATGTGACCACCCGTCACTGGCTTGACTACCTAACGAATTAATACGCGACCAAGCGCCCACCCAGCCTTTCATAAACCAACGCAGACCCGGCACTTTCAAATTATCAAATAATCCATCGAACGCTTCTTGAATTTTTGCCATACAAAATTTCAAGTTATAATGAACAACCGCCAAATCTTCTTCCTTGCGGCCTTCGGCTTCAAAACGACGCAAGATCGCGGTGGCAATGTACATGTGCCCTAAAACATCAGCGAAACGACCCGTGATTTTTTCACGACGTTTTAAATCACCGCCCAATGACCCCATGGCGACATCAGATAAAATCGCAAACGTTGCCGACGTCCATTGCAAACGACGGAAATAAATTTTCAACTGAGGATGACAACTGGGCGCCAGCGCCAAGTACCCGCGCGTACACGAAAGCACAACACTACGACACAAGTTTCTAACCACGTGGCCCACATGCCCCCAAAAGGCCTGATCAAACTTAGTTAAATCATTGTTTTCTAAAGCGATCACTTCTTGAAAGGCATAGGGATGCGCACGAAGCGCGCCCTGTCCAAAAATAATCAATGTGCGCGTCAGGATATTAGCCCCTTCCACCGTAATACCAATCGGCGTCGCCACATATATTTCCGCTAACAAATTACGGGGGCCCAAAGAAATTCCGGCACCGCCCATGATATCCATTCCGTCATTGATCGCGACACGGCCCATCTCTGTCGAAAAGTACTTTTGAATCGCCGTAATCACCGGAGGTTTAATTCCTTTATCCAAGGCTCCCAATGTATAACGCCTCATCGCCTCGAGTGCATAGGTGGTGGCCACAATCCGCGCCAGTGGCGTTTCCACGCCCTCGAACTTTCCAATAGCCACACCAAATTGCCGGCGAATCACCGAGTGAGCCGAAACCACCCGCGCCACCAATTTTGATCCACCCGTAGCCTGCGCCGGCAAACTGATCCCTCGTCCCGCAGCCAAGCACTCCATCAACATCTTCCAACCTTCGCCGCAACCACCTTGTCCACCAACGACGCAATCTTCAAGATCAACAACGACATCATGGCCTTGAGTGGGACAGTTATGAAAGGGAATGGTCAATGGATCATGACGACGTCCCAACACCACACCCGGCGTAGTGGCCGGAATAAGAGCGCAAGTAATACCCACGTCATCGCCTTTACCTAACAGGTTTTCCGGGTCACGCATTCTAAACGCAAGGCCAATCACTGAACTGACGGCAGCCAGAGTGATCCAACGTTTATTCCAATTTAATTTGATTTTTAATTTACCATCTTGTCCTTTAAATACGATACCCGACGAGGTGATCCCACCTGCATCCGAACCCGCCAGTGGCTCGGTCAAACCAAAACACGGCATCTCGAGGCCGCCCGCCAAACGTGGCAGATAATGATTTTTCTGTTTATCGGTACCATAGTGAACTAACAACTCGGCCGGTCCTAACGAATTCGGGACCATCACCGTGATCGTCGTCGGCAACGAACGCGACGACAATTTCATGATCACTTCCGAGTGGCACAAAGCCGAGAAACCAAGCCCGCCATATTCTTTTGGGATAATCATTCCTAAAAACTTTTCTTTACGCACAAAATCCCAAACCTCTTTAGGAATTTCGCGATTGCGCCAGACCTTCCAAGGATCCACCATCTGACACAGTTTTTCCACGGGGCCGTTCATGAACGCCCGCTCTTCGTCTGTCAATTGCGGGTAAGGCTCTTTCATCAGACTGTCAAAATCTGGTTTCCCCGAAAACAAATCTTTCTCTACCCAAACCACACCAGCATCCAACGCTGTTCGTTCGGTCTGAGAAATCTCGGGCATGAATTTAAACTTCTTGAAAAGATACACAACAAAGGCCGATATTGTGTTACGACGGATAGGCTTAATCACAAATAGGGCAAAAACCGCAGCGACCAAGCCGATCAAAACCCAGCTGACACCAAGTCCAATTAAAAACAGTATTGTAGCCGCCGCCCATATAAACAATGGGGCTCCTGAAAAACCCAACATCAAGGCGGCAACTAGACCTATGAGCACACTCCATCCCGTGAGAGACTGTAAAAAGCCAAAAAACTCCATAAGCATCCTTTCTTACGAACTTGATTTTATATGTATAATTAAAACTTTAAATACTGGGATAAGCAAGTGGATCTTCGGGCATCGATACAATTAGATCCCACGTGGCCGTGGTCAAAAAAAAAGCCTGGACGGACCAGGCTTTCTGTAAACATAAAATAAATAAGAGCTATTGCTTTGCTTCGCCTTCGGCCGGTTGTGATACAGGCGCACTGTCCGCATCTGCACCTTCACCCACTGGCTGAGCCATTTGCTCTTGCGAGGGCTGCCCCGCGGCCTGAGGTTCTTGCTGTGCCGGGGTCTCTGTTTTCGGCGCCTCAGGTGTATTTTTCGAACACGTAAAACCCGTTGTTAATGTCAATGCCAGCAATGAAACTGCTAAAAGTAACTTCATATATATCCTTTGAAGAGTTATTTTTTTGTTATAACCACAATGTTTCAGCAAAAAGATGGAAATGACAAGATTTTTTTAAGACTGACAAACTCGACACCAAAATGTACTTCGCCCCTGGCATTTTCTGGATTGAATAATTGTTCCACATTTCACACACGACTTCCCTTCTCGACCATACACCAAATGTTTGTCTTGAAACCGCCCCTTCTCGCCCCCGGCATGAACGTAGTCACGAATACTCGAACCGCCACCTTTAATGGCATTCAGCAATGTTGTCCGAATCACCCGCCGAAGCTCATCCATTTTTTTATAAGGCACTTTGCGACCACTTTTAAATGGGTTAATGCCTGCTCTAAAGAGCGCTTCACTGGCGTATATATTGCCCACCCCGACCATCACTTGGGCATCCATGATGATCGATTTAATAGCTCGTCCAGAACTCCGCATCGAGCGTACAACGGCATCAGACATGAATTCATCCGTAAAAGGCTCGGGACCTAAACGGCTAAACCATTTCACTTTGTCTATCGAGGGATAAAATTCAAAGACACCAAAACGACGCGGATCATTATACACCCAAAACTCACCACTTTTCCACTGCAGCACCACATGGTCATGCTTTATCAAATTAAGCGCGGCCTCCACTCGCCAATAACCACTCATGCCCAAGTGACTTATCAAAATGCCATGATTCGTTTCAAAAATTAAAAACTTTGATCGACGTCCAATCGCCAACACATCCCAACTGGCTTTTTCTAAAGCGGTCGGCAACTGCAAGGGCGTTCGCAGTTTGGGAGCAAAGAAATGAATTCGTGAAATACGGGCCGGCTTCGGCAACCGAGACTCAAGATCACGTCGTAAAACCTCTACCTCGGGCAGTTCAGGCATACCTAACCTAACGCCTCGAAACCACGGAGCTTCATTTCTACTTTTTGAATCAGGAAAACCAAGGCAGGTTGGTCATGACAGTCATGACACAAGGTAGGTTGATATGGGATCATTCGAGCCTCCTGAGCCGTGTTACATTATTATATTCTTCTTGTCTAACTTCTTATTATTGGGCTTATTATTGGGCTTTTTTTTAACTTCCTGTCTAACTGCTATTGCGACATGCCCTGTGAAACTTTTCATAGACAATTCCAAATGATTTTTGTCATGATGAGATCCATGACAAATACATCCACGTCCAACGCGACACCAGCTCAACGGGAAAACCCGCTTCTTAATATTTTATTTAATATCGTGATTCCCATATTTTTGCTGAACAAAGGGGGAAAATGGTTTGGCGCACGTGAAGCCTTGCTTGTGGCGTTGGCCTTTCCGATCATCTATGGAGTTTACGACTACATTCAACAACGCAAAACCAACTATATCTCTCTACTAGGAATAATGAATGTGGGCTTTACGGGGGGCTTTGCCCTGCTTAAATTGGAAGGTTTTTGGTTCGCAGTCAAAGAGGCTTCTTTTCCAATTCTGGTCGGTTCATTTGTTTTATTTTCCGCATTCACTAAATCTCCGTTTGTAAAAACACTGTTTTTAAATCCACAGCTTTTAAAAATGGATAGCATTTTAAAAGCTATCTCGGAAAAAAATAGCCAGCTTGAGTTTGACTCACTTTTAAAGCGCGGAACAATACTGTTGTCACTTTCCTTTGTCCTCAGTGCTATTCTCAATTTCTCTCTGGCCTATTATATTTTTACACCCATCGCATTTGACCTGCCAGAAGAACAAAGAGGGGAAATTTTGAATGGTCAAATCGCGCAGATGACGCAATGGTCATTTATTGTTATTATGATTCCGTCCATGCTGACCTTGATTGCGATCATGGTTTATTTGTTTAATCAAATGAAGCGCATTACGGGCTTATCTAACGAAGAACTTCTGCAAAACACATAATTACACGCTATTTATACCGAAAAATCGATTGAGCATGCCAAAGTACCATACTTGATTCGCTTCTAAAAATTGATGTGTCGAGTTTGAAATATTCTCAATCGGCTCACAATACGGACCAATACGTTTTGTAGCCTCTACGCACAACTTGATCCACTGAGCATCCACCTCAGGGTGAAATTGGAAAGCTAACACAGATCGATTCTTATAAAAACCTTGGCACGACGTTGCCTGCGAACTCCCTAAAGATGTCATCCCTGCGGGAAGGTGAAATTGATAACCATGGCATTGAAATACTTTTCTCTGCTGACAATCCAACACCCCTGACCATTGACGGAACTCCGAAGTGAAATCCACCGATTGCCAACCATATTCCCAATCCGGCGATTTAAAAACACGCGTACCCATAACATGCGCCAACAGCTGAGCCCCCAGACACAAGCCGACGACCGGTATCTGGCGTTTCACTATTTCTGCAATCCATCTTTTCTCTGCCACCAGCCACGGGAACTGCTGGTCCTCATCCACGTTGGGAATCCCCCCACAAATGACGACCGCAGTTTGCAAACTCGGATCAGGAAATACATCACCACAATCTGGACGAAGCACGCGGTATTTCAGTCGATTTTTTTCAAGCCAAAGAATCGTTGACCCAGGAGTTGTGTGCTCTTCATGCTGAACAATAATAAAATCTAATGGTGCCATAGAACACAAAATATAAGGCAACACCCCAAATTTTTCATCAAATCTTAAAAAGGAGTTATTTTCAATAAAAGATTTCGGGGCATTCGAGGGCCTCACTCAAAGGGAAGCTTTATTTAAACTTGAACGAGGGCATCCATGCCCTCTGCAGGCGGGATCAGCCTTCC
>JAEUWH010000037.1 GCA_016785955.1 Pseudobdellovibrionaceae bacterium
GCATCATTACAAGAAAATCACCAAAATCTATACTCCAAGATATCAGTGTTTAAACTGTAAAAGGTATTTTTCAACACGTACTTTGACGTATACATATAAACAGAAGCGACCTGATTTAAATAGACTACATCGCTAGAAATAACAGATACGAATTTATCTAAAAACGAGCCACCAAATGGCGCAGTTTTGAAATAGCATGAGAGCAAATGCCGAATGCAAGTCAATACCCTTATCTTTATCTTTATCTTTATCCCTCAGCACCCGCAAACTCCTATGCTTGAAATATCGAGAACGGCCAGAGTTGGCTGTCCTTTTCCTGCCCTGACCAACTGTCATTTGCCCTTACCAACCCTCATTTCAATTATTTTCAGAGGAGAGGGGTGTGGGGGGGGGCGGGGGATCTAGATAAAATCCGGCTCCGCAGGCGCAGGATTCGCGTTCCCCTGCGGCTGCCCGAGGACCAGGAGGGTCCGAGATAGGATTTTATCTAGATCCCCCGCCCCCCCCCTCACCCGTCTCCTCAGAAAACCCCCAGACACTATAAAAATTTATATCTCATAATGAAACAAACTATTTTAATAACTTAATTTGAAATCGACGACCCTTAATTTTACCGTCTCGCAATTTTTTTAACACGGTCGTTGCCTGATGGGCCGAAATAGCCACTAAAGATTGGTGATCCATGATCTCGATCTTACCGACTTCTGACGCCTTTAAACCCACGCTAGGATTCGTGAGAGCCCCCAGAATATCACCCGGACGAAGTTTTTCTTTCCGACCAGCCGAAATCGATAAAGTCTGCATGACTGCGACGCTATGACTGGGCGTAATAGAATGTTGATTTTTAAATCCCAATTTTGGACGAACCATTTTTATGGCGGTGGCTTTCTCGAGTTCCATAATTTTCAATGTCTCGCTGTGTTTTGCCAAAAGCACCGCCACTCCGGTCTTGCCGGCGCGACCTGTACGGCCAATACGATGAATGTAGGTTTCTACTTGCAAAGGAAAATCAAAATTTATCACTAACTCTAGATTTTCGATATCAAGGCCTCGTGCGGCCACGTCTGTGGCCACCAAAATTCGATAAGTGTTATTTCGAAACAAAGATATCACGCGGTCTCGCTCGCGCTGATCAAAATCTCCATGAAGCGCACCACAGGAAACGCCCTGCTGCAAAAACTCGGTCTGAATATCGTTCACTGTGTTTTTTTGATTACAAAATATTAACGTCGAGTTTGCCGGATGTTGTTGCAAAACACGCATTAAAGTATGGAGCTTGTTTTCTGATTCATCGTACTCGTACAAAACTTGTTCAATCGTCGTATTTGCTTCATCCTGATTTTCAATAGAAATCTCGAGCGGACTTTTTTGATATTTGCGACTGATTGCCTTTAATGCCTCTGGAAAAGTAGCCGAAAACAAGGCGGTTTGCCGCTGAGAAGGAAGTACGTCTACCAGACTGAGCAGCTCGTCCTCGAAACCCATCTCTAACATCTTATCAGCTTCATCCAGAATAAATGTCTTCAAATCCGTGAAGTCGAGGGCTCGACGTGAAACGAGATCTAAGATTCGCCCCGGAGTCCCTACTACGATTTGCGGGCCACTTTGTAAAGACTGAATTTGCTCGCGAGCAGGAACACCTCCGCACAAAACAACGACTTGTAGATCTCCTATCCTTCGTCCCAATTTCCTGGTTTCTTTAGCAACCTGCGCACTGAGTTCGCGCGTGGGACAAACAATTAAAACTTGCGTCGTGCGCAATCTTAAATCTAATTTCTGCAAACATGGAATCACGAACGCAGCGGTTTTACCGCTCCCCGTTTTGGATCGACCGATTAGGTCTTTACCTTCTAAAAGTGCAGGAATGGTCTGCTCTTGAATAGGCGTCATATGCATAAATCCAAGTTCTTGCACAACTGATAAAATCTCGTTAGAAAGTGACAGTGATGAAAATTCCAAATCGACCTCGAAAGACCTTTTTATCAACTCGGTCGTTTTTTGGGAACGAACTTTAAGGAAAATGGTAATTTTGTGAATTTACTACAACTCTACGCTGGGACAAAACAATACGGAACAAAGATCTTATTCCAAGATGCTCGGTTTTCAATCAACGAAGGTGATCATGTCGGTGTGATTGGCCCTAATGGAGCTGGCAAAACCACGCTATTTAAAATCCTTGCCGGTCTGGAGACCTTGGACTCTGGCGAATTGATCAAATCCAACAAACTGACTATCGGCTATTTAGAGCAAGAGGCCAAAGAACCTGGCGACATTTCATCTGAAGAGTATTTACAACAAAGCTGCCTTACGCCTGTTTGGGAACTTAAACAACTAGGATTGGATTTAGGACTATCAGAACTCCATTTCAAAGCAACATTCCAACAACTCAGTGGTGGCTACCGCATGCGTATGAAGTTGTTGCAGTTGATTGGTCGTCAACCCAATTTGATGTTACTGGACGAGCCGACCAATTTTTTGGATTTAGAAAGTATTTTAACACTAGAAAAATTTCTTCAGGGCTACAAAAGCGCATTTCTTTTGATTTCCCACGATCGCGAGTTTTTAAAACGAACGACTGAGCACACACTCGAGGTAGAGTCTCCCGATATCACTAAATTTCCAGGACATATTGATGACTACTTTGAGCAAAAAGCACAGCTAAGAACAATTCTCGAAGCACAAGTAGCAAATCAGGAAAACAAACGTAAGAGTATTCAAGACTTCATCGATCGCTTCGGAGCAAAAGCAACAAAAGCACGGCAGGCTCAGAGCCGTATGAAGATGCTCGACAAAATGGAGAAAATCGAGATCAAGGACCTACCAGTCAAAGCCAAAATTAAAATTCCCACGCCCATTCATACAGGCAAAGAAACACTCCTACTGACGGCAGCGGACCTTGGGTACGGGGACAAGAGAATTGTCAGTGATTGTCACGTTCGACTTGAGCGTGGCGATCATTTAGGAGTGGTGGGATTTAATGGCGTGGGAAAATCAACTTTATTGAAATCATTGGCTGGCCGATTACCGTTGCTTAAAGGTGAATTGAAAATGGGTTACCAAGTCTCTTTGGCCTACTATGCTCAGCACGTCAGCGAGGACTTGGACTTGAACGATTCCGTACTAGAAAGCTTACAAAAGTCGGCCCATCCCGATGTGATGGCACAAGATATTTTAAACTTAGCGGGATCTTTGTTATTTTCCGGCGACAGCATTCACAAAAAAATTCGAGTTTTGTCAGGCGGTGAAAAATCGCGAGTGGCAATCGGCCAAATTCTTCTCAAGCGAAGTCCTTTACTTTTACTGGATGAACCAACGAATCACCTCGATTTCGATACAGTGGAAGCCTTAACCGAATCGCTCCGAGAATATCCAGGATCTTTGGTTGTCGTCAGTCATGATCGCAGTTTTATCGGCCGTATCGCTACGAAAATTCTAGAAGTCCGTGACGGCAAAGCCGAAATCTATCCCGGCACCTACGACGACTATTTATGGAGTCTGGAAAAAGGAGCACTCCGGGAGCGATACAAATCGTCAATCACCGCACCGACTAAAATCGAAAAAATTGACACGGAAAAAACCTCGAAACCCACACCTAAAAAAGGTCTAAAACAACTGCAAGTTGAAAAAAAAGAATTTCAGCGCAAGCTCCTTAAATCTGAAGAGATCCTCCATGCAAAAACAAAACGGATGCAAGAACTCAATTTCGAAATTATAAGTGCCAAAGGTCCAAAAGCCAACGAACTGGCCAAGGAACTCAGTGAATGCAACGAAGAAATCCAACATTTAGAAGAATCAATACTAGGCTTTATGGAGGCCATCGAAACTATTGACCAGCAACTTCCTAAGTCAGAGTGAAGTGTTTACTTTTTCAATTCATAAAATGATTTGGGTATCTGGACTGGACCTAGTCAACGTCGAAATATTTCTATAATATTACTTAAGAAAATATGAATAGAAACGGTAGTATTATTTTAGGTTTTACGTTTACGATAATGATCGCAGCTTCGATCATGTTCTATTTCAAAGAATCTGAAATTCAAAACCAAATGAGCCAGATTAAACGTGAATCTTTGATTATCAATTTGGATATGCTCCGCTATACAATCGAGCGAGCATTCGAAGATCCGCGCGTTGTTTCAAGAACAATTCATGCAGCAGCCAATCAAACGGGCGCGGTTGGTTTATTAGAATGTCTGACGAATCCCAACTCGATTTGTGAAAATATTGAAAAAGATTTAACTCTTGTCTCTCAACTTCCTGGAAGGATTATTCTTGATCCGACGGTCCAATCAAATGGGCATTTCTTCGGTCTGGCATTTAAGGCGATGGAATGCGCTCTGCCTGCATGCAACAATCTGGTCTTGAAAGATTTTATTTGTGATTCATTTCAAACTTCTAGTGGCAGCAATGACTGTATTTTCCGACTGCGAACTTCATGGCGACCAATCTGCCCAGCGATCGGCGAATGTCGAAAACCTAAAATCGTATGGATGCTTAAGCTAGAGCAGAATACGGGAAGTACACTGCGAATAGGATCAATCAATCCAACACGGTACTATGTTGAAAAAATTTTTTAAACCTAACCATGGATTTACACTTATCGAAGCATTGATCGCGATCAACTTGATCGGAATCTCGATCTATTTCGGCTCATCTGCAATAGGCCAACTAACTAAACTAAAAAATAATTCGCAGATGTACATGAACGTAAATCTTGCAAAGCGAAATCTTCTTACGATGCTTCAGAACAACACAGCATGGCTGTATTCGATAAATGGCAATGGCAGCGAATTCGATTGCCTGAAAAATATTACAGGCTCACAAAGCGATCCCGGCTGCGAATTAAAAAATGATCTTAATGGTTATCCTTTCATTCTCTACAATGATTCTAATGGAGTTTACTATGACCCGATCAACTCGCCGACGGCTGGTTTTGATAATAACGGCGAAGTTTGCAATACATTTGATTCTGTTAGAGGAAACCCCGGCTGTCCTTATCGAGCGACATTCCGCTGGAGACCAGTCTGTGACTTTAGTCCAGGTATAAAGTGTCACCAACCATCCGTTGAAATTATCGGTGAAATTTTCATCAAAAAAAATACGAACATATTTAATATTCAAAAGACCAGCTACTCGTTTCAACTGATCCGACCCTTTGTAAATTGTCCTAGCCAAAGTTTAAATTTTCGTCCAGCGGCAGGGCAGTGGTTTGAAAATCCTGTGTCTTCCAACGGCCAAATAAACGGCACTTTTCTAACTACTTCGGATACGAACTCGCCAACAATCATGTTTTTTGAATATCATACACAGATTTTTTCTTGTGAAAACCGCTCTCTAAACTTTCGTTTGAAAACTCAGCTCACTGGGGGAGTCGCCGTCGGCGATGCCGCAAACACCAGCCGAGTTTGCCTATCTGATCCAAATCAATCCCATATATGTATATACGAATGGCTTCATGAACAAAATAGTTGGTCCCTGTGGCAAAGAAACTCTTCAACAAATTTGATGGAACGTGTTTATACAAAACCAGTTGGACCTAAGCCAACATTTAACACGAATACGGTTTTCACGTTCAGTTCGAAAAAAGGAATGATTCAATTTTATGTCGATTCAGAGTTGTACTATGTATTCACACTGCCTTGGCTAAGAAACTATTCATACAAAATTAGACCGACACCCTCAAACTATTCGCAAGGTATCGAGCCATTTTGAAATACGTATCTAGCGAGCCACTAATACCTCGGGAATAATAGTTCCCTTGTTACTCAGAGAGTCATATTGAAAAACTCCGGGGCTGACTCCACGATTAATAACACCGTTCTCAACTATTTTTTCTTCAGATTTTTGGCCTACACTAAAGTTTCCACGCTCGACTTCTAGTCTTTTAGTCACTTTCATTCCACAACTATTCAGGTTCAAATTTCCATTTTTAATGGTGACGCTTTCAAACACAAATGTCGACGCCGAACGTTCACGGCAATCTAAGTGTAACACCCCTACGGCGCTGCCTACTTTTTTATTGATCTCAATATTAAATGTACCGACCCGTCCACCATCACTGGACATCACGGAATACAGTGTTTGCGTACCCACACCGGAAAATACCAGTTTCGCTCGGTCTACATCCGAGGTCACACGATCAAAATTACCAGCGTAATATACATTACTATTTCCAATAAGCTTTAGGGTTCCATTAGACACGACCCCATTATTATGCGCTCCATTTGGATTAGGTAAATTTAAACCATCCGTAATTTCAATTGTGGAGCTATTTAGATTTAGACTGCGCTGAATATGCAATCCTTTTATCCTCAATGTTTTAGAAGGCAAGCCATCTAGATCTAATATGCCATACCCTGGAGAACAACAGTCGTTCGAGTTTGCGAACGCAAGTATGGCATTACTTGCGTCAATACCGCCACCTCGCTTCACAACACGAAATCGCCCCATAAAGCCAATAGCACCTGTCATAATCACTTTCCCAGCCCTCTTATTTATCTCCACGTGAACTAAGTATCCTTTTGCCGCTGGGATGTTTGTCGTGATTTCCGTACTTATATCATCCATATTTAATACATTTTTAAAGTTGTCATCAGAGTTACCAATAATACGTTGATTTTTTGTCCCTGTTAGCTCGATAGTAACAAGACCGTTACTATCATAGTCATTTCCGCCAGAATTAGCATAGACATCACCTTCAACATAAATTTTATGAGTGTGTGGCCCAAAAGGATAACCACCACACACGGTGGTGTATTTTTTCTTATCTTGAATAAAATCACCCGTGACTCGAATATCAGTTTCAATATTTATATAAGAACACTGAGGGGCAAATTCCAAATTCGGAAATACCAGCTGTGCAGCTGAGGTATTCCTGATAAACATTTGATTCCACGCGGCCGAAAACTCGACAACTTGCTTGTCACCTACCGCTCGTTCTTCGTCATCGTAAAACTTCATCGTTCCACGCTTGATATCGATACCTGTGTTAATCCCCAAGTCACCTTTAATATGAGTGATTCCGGCTGGTTTATCGATCGTCAATATTGGCAAACGACCAATTTTAGTGCGGTCTTTATTTCCATTTAGGTCCAAATTAGAATAGATGTATTGATCCAAGTTTCCATTCATAATGAAATTTGCATAGCCCCATCCCGGCACACCATTAACCATAAATCCGCCGCTGCCATGCAGATAGATATTACGCGAAACATAGATATTTCCGTCCCCACTATCGATCAAACTGCGTATTTGATTTTCTCCCCCGGTCTGGTACAGATAGAAATCTTTAACATTAAAATTTCCTACAATGCCGTACTCATAACCACCACTACCATCGAAGGCAAATTGGCTAAAAGAAACACCATTCGCATCAATCGTGTTTCCGCCATTCCAACGAGAAAACACGGTGACTCGTCCATTTTGGTTATAAAACTGACTTGCACTCCCAATCAAATTATATCCTGAATACACACTCAAATTTTCAGGAGCATAAAATTTTCCACCTTCAATTCCCATATGACCGAACCCTTGTAGCATCATAGTCGGACGAACTTGAAAATTTAGCTGCACACTGGTGCTGTACTCATCACGGACAATTGAAATAGACTTATTTTGCAAATAAACTTCGTCCATTAATAAATTTGCTTTCGAATTTGCACCAATAAACGATCCCCCCCGTTGCCAAAATGCATACTTTAATTCGGGATCATCACTTTTACGACTATATGAATTACGCAGAACAACGATATTTAAATCATCAACTTGTTTAATTTCACCAGGGAAATTTTCTGCAATTTCGATTGCATTTACACGAATAGCCCCGCTGGGAGTAGAGGAATAAAGACCTTTCAATAAAACATCGCATTTTATACAAGTATCATTAAACACCAAACTGGCAGAATGCATATCAGTGTCTTTAACTAAATCAATTTTCTTAGACGGGTCAGCATCAAAATGTGTGCATTCGCCATTTACCACAGTTCCACACCAGTTTCTTTTATCGTATAACGAATACCATTTTTTTCCCGTTAAAGAATTTGTTTCCTCGATACTACCTTCACCAATCCATGTGTACGGTGTCATAACTTTAACCCACACGACACCATCCGATTTGGTCACCTTATCAAAAAGGTTTTGTTCGATCGTGTAGTAGACTTTATCTATACCGTAAAAATTTGGTTTCGGAGTGTACCTGATTTTATTTTTTTGAATCGACACCGTAGAACCAATAGCAGATTCCACCGTTTTAACTTTTAGATTGAAAGTATCTACAGCGTAATTTGTCTTAAGAACATTGATCTCTACTTGGGGATCATTGATATTCACTAAATATGTCGAATCTCTGGGCGCAATTTCTACACTTTGGGGAAGATTGACATTCAAATTAAATTTTTTTTCTGCATTAAGAACAGGTTTAGTTTGATACTTTGTGATTTGCTTCACCAAAACGGTTGCCATCGGCTCTGTGCAATTGGCATTTTTCAAACAGGGCAGGTCCCAAGACACTTCGTAACGTGTCGGGCAGCTATCACTTCCATGAGTTGCATCAAAACCGAAACACTTCACACCTTCAGGTGTAAAACCAACGCTTTGTCCATGGTCGTCTTTTTCATTCTGATCATAAATAACCGTCCCAGATCCGTCACCACTGACAATTCTAAATTTATTATCAACTTTAGAGCAATCTACCGGCTCGACAGCATCTGGATGAGGATTTAATGACAACTTACAAGAATAGAATGCATAATTTTGCACATCCAACACGGTCGCCTTCCACATCGTTGGATTATTCATAAGTTCTAAAAAATCATAATTCTTTCTGGCAGCGATAGTATTGTCAGATAACTTCTTATTTTCAAAATTCATCTGCGTAAAAAAAATGTTCAGAGTCAAAATCGCCATCGCCGTAATAAACACCGAAAACAACAGTTCGATAGCAGTTAAACCTTTTGAATTATGTACAAAATTTATTCTCATAGGTTTTCTCCCATGAGCTAGTCTTCGGTCGAGAGCCAGATTTGCTTTAATGATCTCAAATAAACACAGGAGAGCGTCTCGGGATGAAACGCTCTATTTCAAAATGAGGCTGTTTTAAATATTTGGCGGAACCAAAGTCGTATTTTGACTCAGCTCCATCGCCAATGCAATTGCGTAATGAGTAAATAATAAGGAGTGATCGAAGTTCAACTTTGGAGTGATGATGTCATTTCTGGAATGAATTGCGGAATTCATTTTTTTCATCGATGCTTCAAAAGGCATCAAAGTATGAAAGCCTTGACGGTACCAAGATGCATGGTCTGAACATCCGTACCCACAGCGATCGTCTACAATCTGTGCCTTTACGTAATGCGCATTTAACGACGCCAAAATCGATCTCATCCAAGCACTGGTGTAATCCGTCATGCTGGCAATCACGCGCGGTCCATCACCTGGGAACAATGTCATATCCAGTTGCAAGACACCTACGACTTTCTTATTCAGCTTTTTATATTCAGCCGCAATCTCTGCCGAACCCAGAAGACCAGACTCTTCCCCCGCATACCAGAAAATCTCGATGGTACGGGCACCCGCGGGTTGAGACATCAATACCCGCAAAGCTTCTAACAAATTCGAAGACCCAGAAGCATTGTCATCAACCCCTGGTGCGCGATCGCCATCAAAGCTGATTGAATCCAAGTGCCCACCTAAAACCACAATCTCGTCGGAACGAGTTGTCCCGGGCAAAGTGACCTTTAAAGATTTTTGCTTGGTTTGTTTATGATCCACCATAGAAACCATTACTTGACGTTTTGATCGTAAACGCATTTGCTCGATCAAGCCTTTGAGTTGAACAACGTGATTGTTCGGTTCTGCACTTTTATTGTATCGATTGGGAAATGAACTCAGCCAATTCACCCATTTTGTAAGCTGCTCTTTATTCGCCGTTTGAATGGCTGAAGCAATCTCTTGACGAAATGGCAATTGCACCGGACTGACGGGGCCAGAAGCCCAAACTTGATCACGACGTAAACGCTCTTTAATGTAACTCATTCGTAGGGTGACATTTCGAGTAACAGCCGGGTCAAAATCTTGGATAACTTCAAAACCGCCACATTTTCCATATCGATGAGCCAGCAAACTTAGACGCCTTTGCGCATCAGGATTGAGATATGTAAATCCCAAATTAATCTGAGGATCTTGAATAATAATTGGAACCCCGATTCCTCGAAGTAAATGTAAATCGGCCAAGACCGGCAGTGTCTGATTCGAGGTTACAATATGCGCATAGGCACCTGTGTTGACGAAAAATAAGAAGCCCATAAATAATTTTATAAAATGCTTTTTCATAAACCCTTCCTTGTGTTGAACACTAGACTATGGTCTGTAACTAGAATGTCCATAAAAAAAGTAATTTCCTCGAGTTTTTTTTAGGTCTTCCGAAGATTTATACGTGCCAGCAAAGTTAAAAAGTTGGGTGTTCAAACTCAACTCGATTGAAACCAAATTTATTTCTCTTGGATTACTATTCGGAGCAGCCATCGGCGTTGCACGAGCCCAATCTTACTCGGACTTCTTAGTTCATGTCGATGCGCTGTGGACCTTACCGGCCTTGTTACTGAGCGAATTAATTTATCTCCCTATCATCCGTGCCCCTAGAGTCAATGAACGTTTGGCTCCCTCGATCGCGACAACGGGACTAGTATTCTCGGTTTTGTTTTTCCTGAATGGTTTTAATCCCAACGCTATCGTCGCCGCACTGGTTTTCTTTGTAATAACGGGATTAATTCGCAATCTCGTACGCTGGATGTTGACGGAAATTTCATTACTCCATATGGGACGACTCAAAGCGAATGAACTTTCCTATTTTATTTCGGCCGCCCTGGACCTGGGATCCATTTTCGCGGTTGGTGCCACCATTATTTTCAAAGCCGATACGATCACCAACCTGATGATGGTGGGCCTCTTATGGAGCAGCCTATTTTTATTCACCTGGTATTTATTCAACCATCACGAATCTTTTGAAATCAAATTAGCCTCGGAAGAATTTCCCGGCAGTTCTCAGGAGCCATTTTTTATTCGCAAAGTGAGCCATGCCTATATTTCACTTTGCCTGCTGATTGGTTTTTTTTACGCGATTCAAGAATACGTTTGGCGATCAAATTTACAAGAGCTTGTAACAAACAAGGCGGACTATGTATACTACACCACGGTTTATGTTATTGGGTCCAATTTATTGGGCGTGATCAGTGGGTGGTTCGCGGCCCAAGCAACCAGACGGACCAGAATCTCTCCCGAAAAAATTATTCATTATTTCATGCTCGCCAGTGCGCTGGGACTGTTGGTGTTTTCCATCACTCGTTCGATCTTGGGTGCGGTATTTTTGGGAATCGTTTGCTCGGCAACATTCCGAAATTTCTTCATCGCGGCCAATACAAATTTGATGTCGTGCTTTGACGACAAAACCCGTAGTGACTTCAGAAAATTGGGACAAATGGCCCTCTTTATCGCCCCTCTGGCCCCTGTATTCGGGCTCTCTTTCTTGATTCAACAACTGGCACCGGATTCAAAAATTATGGCTCTGGCCATCAGCTTGGGAGGTTTGTTGCTAACCGCAATATATTTTTCCAAACGCTACATTTTGCACCTAACAAATTTGATGTACCTGTTTCTTCACAGTCATGATCGCATTCGTCGAGTCAACGGTGCTATGCTGCTCAGTTTTCTGCGACCCAAAGGCTATGATCAATGGTTCAAAGATATTTTGGCCCAAAAGCCGAAGACATTGCTGATTAAAACAATTATCGAATCCTTAGCCTTCCACCCCACCAAAAAATCGATCAAGTTGATCACCTCGCAATTTTCCAATCCAAAAGAAGAAATTAAATTTGCGATTTGCGATGCTCTTAACCGTATCAACAAACCGCAGTCCATTTCCTTTCTGTTAGGCATTGCCCTAAACAAGAACGAGTCCTTTCGCGTCCGCCAAAAAGCTGTAAAATTATTGTATCGACGCATGAAAGTACATTTGATATCTGTTTTTTTAAATCGTCTAGAAACCGCAAAAAAAGATGAACGACGTATTATCATCGAAGGCCTTAGTGAAATCCAGAACCCAGAATTATTCCATACGTTTCTTAGCAATTTAGATGACACACGACCTGATATTATTAAATTCGCTTTGATTGGTCTTTACAAATCATCGGACAATCGTTTGGCATTTACTGAAAAAATTAACGAACTCATTCGCGAAGTCGAAAACCCCATGTTCGGCATCGCTTGCTTTGTCTTGGGAGAAGTGCGAGACGATCGTTGGCTTCCTACCATCCGCAGTCTAAGATTAAAAAATAAATCTAATATCATTTTTCAATCTTGGTACATGTACCGCATCGACGAGTCTTTGAAGAAAGAACAGATTGTTTTGATCAGAAATTTGATCAAAGATCAAAGCTTCCAAAAAGAACTCGTGAATTTGTTTGTGTACTTTAATCCACGCGATCGAATTAAAATTCTGTATAGTTTGGTCGTTAATGCACAACAGTTGGATCTTAGCATTACCAAATTAATCAATTTATTAAAAGACTTCGACTATGACTTTCACGAGGAAGTTCTGTTTCTTTTGAATTTGAAGAATCGCCAAGGCGACCGCACACTTCTTAGACGTACTGGATAGGAACAATTCACTATCCTGCTTTGAACTGTATAATTTCTTGTGCTTCACCCACGACATTAAAGGCTTTGACCGTTTTTTCGATGCCTTTCAATGTTATCGAGCCAATACTTTCGGTTTGGAACAAATGTTTATTGACCATTCTCTCTAGAAATCGATGCGAGACCAGTATCTGACCATTGTTCGCGTAATGACACATGCGTGAAGCAAAATTTGCGACCGGACCAATGACCGAGTATTGCCAGAAACGGTCAAAGCCAATTCCACCCATCGTCGCGTACCCCTCGGCCAATCCCAATCCAAAATCGATATGATATCCGCGGCTTTTCCAATTCACTTTTTGCTCGTTCAAAACTTGCCGAATTTCAAGAGCTAATTGCAAGCCGATGTCTTGATGATTAGGTGTGGGATGTGGATCATTCAAAAAAAGCATAATCCCATCACCCGCCAAATGTCCCAATGTCGCTTGATATTTCAAAGCGCTGTTGCCAACAACCGTGTAGTAATTATTCAAAACATCTAACACTTCTTCAGGCTCGGCGTTTTCCGAAAAAGCCGTAAACCCACGCAAATCAGAAAACATCACCGTCACCTGGGCTCGGTGTAATTTCATGGCCCCGGGATTCTGATTTTCAATCACCAAATCGGCTATATTCGGAGAAATAAATTTCGTCAAACGGCCAATTTGCTGGCGAGCTTGCATGCGAATGTTCAAAAGTGAATTCACCTTTGCCAGTAGTTCGTCATTACGAAATGGTTTTTGGATAAAATCGTCCGCTCCCGCATCTAACCCAATGGTTTTTTCATTAACCGCATCATTACCCGTAACCATCACAATGGGGATATGATCTTGCGAAAAATGACTTCGCACCGTTCGACACAGATCATAACCCGAAGCCCCTGGCATATTAATATCGGTGACAATTAAATCAAATTTTTTCTCTGAAAATGTGTTCGAGGACAGAAACAAACTTGCCGAGGCAAAGACGACTAACTCGTACCCTTGATGTTGCAATATGCTTGATAAAATATCACGAAACATTTCATCGTCGTCGACAACACAAATCAATGGCTTATTTTTCAGATCGATACTTCCTACGCTCATCTGTCTTTATCTCGACAAAAAGAATTTTGAACTTAATCACAAACCTGGGACTAAGGTTTTGATATTAATATTTTTTGATCAAATCTTGAACTCCGCTCTTGAACTCCGCCGATTTTTTCATAGATCTTGAAAAATCGGTTTCGTTAAAATTAGGGTTTGGAAATACCTAATCGCTATAGCCGCCAAGAACTATAATTGTTAAAAGTTAAATCTGTCTAAAGTTTAGACACTTGTTTTTCGTTTTTAAGAGATGTCAGGTTATAGCGACTCTAACTAAATCTTATCGCTTATAAGGCCTTTATTTTAGGCACTCTTTTCGTACAGCCCTAAGTTGTACACAAAGGATTAAATATGAAAAAGATTTTATTTGTATTTGCGATTGGTGCTTTTCTTTTAACGGCCTGTAACAAGGCGAACAATACGACCTCGGTTGCGGCACCGCCCGCACCAACAAATCAATGTGTGACTCCAAATACTGTTAATAATGCGTACAATACCTATGGCGTCTACAACCCATACGGAACATACAATGCCTATAATCCTTATGGAGTCTACAATACCGCCACTGCGACCGGCACATGCAATCCACAACTTTACAACCAATACTCGGCCTATGGATTTAGTGCGTATCCTTACACTAATTTTTATGCCTATAATTGGGGAAATGGATACTCGCAGGTTCCTTTATGTGATTGTCCCGCCAATTCGCGCCCCGTTTATAATAGCACCATAGGCATGGGTTGTGTGTCTATTCAGTATTTTCAGCCGATTTCCACCGGCGTTTATTACTGGTCTTTAACTCCGAACAACTATCAGTGGGTAAACTGGTCACAGGTTTCGAATACAACCGGAACCATCGGAAACTTTAACAATTGCTACCAACAAATCGCCCAGTCCTGTTTTACAGACGTTGCCAATGCCTGCGGCAGCGGCTTTGTTTGCCAGGCCACAGCAGGCGGATCTCGATTGGGGATTTGCCGCCAACAGTAATAACTTCAGTTAGATGTTGATTCAATAATTCGACCTGATATCCTTCTATCTCAAAGGATATCATTATGTCACAAAACCCATTAATAGCACCTTTAAATTTGTTCGATCAGGCTCTTCCATTTGATAAAATTCAGGCCGAGCATTTCATCCCTGCCGTTGAATATTGGATCATCGAGGCTAAAAAAAATATCCAGCACATCATCGATAATCCCGCCGCGCCAACGTTTGAAAATGTTATTTTCGCCTTAGAAAAAAGCTCGGAGCGCCTAGATCAAGCCTCGACCACGTTTGGAAATTTGGAGGTGGCTCATGGGGATGAAAAAATTCATGAACTCAGTAAAAAGATTTATCCACTTTTAGCCAGCTTCAGTTCTGATATTACACTGAACGCGGCTTTGTTTCAAAAAATCAAACATGTTCATGATCACAGAAAAGATTTACAGCTGGACAGCGAATCCATGCGCCTGCTTGAAAAGACATATTTAAGTTTTGCCCGCAATGGAGCCTTGCTATCCCCAGATAAAAAAGACTCACTCAGAAAAATTGACCAGGAATTATCGACCTTAGGTCCCCAATTTTCCGAAAATGTTTTGAAAGACACGAATGCTTTTGAATTGATTTTAACATCCGCAGATTTGACTGGTCTTCCAGAGTCCGCCACCGAAGCCGCCAAAGACCTTGCCGAAAGCAAAGGTCATTCAGGTCGATACCTGTTTAATCTGCAAATGCCTAGCTATTTACCACTGATTACATATTCTTCGCGCCGAGATATTCGCGAACATGTTTTTCGCGCCTACAATTCACGAGCGACTACGGGTGCTCATGCCAACCAAGAACTGATTAAAAAAATTCTGCAATTAAAAAGTCAGCGTTCGCAATTGCTGGGCTTTAAAAATCACGCGGACTTCGTTCTGCAAGAACGAATGGCGCAGACAGCAGAACAGGTCACGGGATTTTTAAAACGTCTACAGAACGTTTCTAAAAGTGCAGCGCAAAAAGACCTGCAAGAAATCGTCGATTTCGCCAAAAACACCGATGGGATTGCCGACTTCAGGCCTTGGGATTTTGCCTATTATTCAGAGAAATTAAAAGAAAAGAAATACGCGTTTAACGAAGAGGACTTGCGACCCTATTTTCGACTTGAAAATGTAGTGAACGGCGTTTTCGAACATGCGCGCCGATTGTATGGCATCGTCTTCAAAGAAAACACGCAGTTACCTGTTTATCACCCGGATGTGAAATGTTACGAAATTTATCGTGAAGACAATCAAACCTACTTGGGGCTTTTTTATACGGATTTCTTTCCTCGCCAAACTAAAAAGGGCGGTGCCTGGATGACCTTGTTCCGCTCACAAGGTTATTTTGAAGGGACCATTCACCGTCCTCATGTCAGCATCGTTTGCAATTTCACCAAACCGACATCAACCAAGCCTTCACTGCTGACGTACGATGAAGTGCGCACACTGTTTCATGAATTCGGCCACGCTTTGCACGGCATTCTGTCTGATTGCAAGTATCAGTCTTTGGGGGGCACGAATGTCTATTGGGATTTTGTCGAGCTACCAAGTCAAATCATGGAAAACTGGGTGAATGAAAAAGAAAGTTTGGATTTATATGCCCACCACTATGAAACGAACGAACTGATTCCCAAAGATCTTGTCGGCAAGCTGGTGTACTCTCAAAAATACCTAGCCGGTTGGGCCAGCCTACGACAAATTCAATTGGGTACTTTAGATATGCTTTGGCACATGACGGATCCAAACCTGATTTCAAATGTTGAACAATTCGAAGATCAAGCTGTATCCGATTTTCGCCTATTACCGAAAGTCGAGGGCACGAATGTTTCCTGTTCCTTCAGTCATATTTTTGCAGGCGGCTATTCGGCGGGCTACTATTCCTATAAATGGGCCGAAGTTTTAGACGCCGATGCCTTTGAGTACTTCAAAGAAAAAGGGATTTTTAATCACGAGGTAGCGGCGCGATTTCGAGACAATATTTTATCTCGAGGTGGCAGTGAACACCCCATGGAGTTGTACAAAAAATTCAGAGGGCGTGAACCCGATGCGGACGCTCTACTCAGAAGAGACGGTTTGATTTAATGGCGACAAAAAAAAATAAATTTATTAACTCGGTGGGCATTGTCTATCGCGAACAAACAGAAAAGGCGACTCAGGCAGCCATTGAACTCAGGAATTGGCTGCGTGAAAGAAAATGCACGGTTTATACACTTCCAGAGCAAAAATTAGTTCCTAAAACGGCGGCTCTAAAATCCCCTCAAGCCTGGAGAAAATTAGGCTTGGTCGTCGTTCTCGGCGGGGACGGCACCTATCTGCGAGCCGCTTCTCATATTAATGGACGAAAAATACCTGTTATCGGATTTAATATGGGATCGCTTGGGTTTTTGACAAATTTTTCTTCGGATCAGATCTTTCCTATTTTAGAAAAGACGTTACAAGGAGAAATGGAACTTCATCCACGCACGTTGTTGGAAGCTCATATTTATAAAAATCAGAAAAAAATCAAATCGTTCCTGGCGTTAAATGATATCGTCATCGAACGCGGCAGTTTTTCCCAGCTGATCAATACCGCTATTTACAGTGAAAAGTTTTTTGTGTCGCAAGTAAAAGCGGATGGATTGATTATTGCCACCCCGACGGGGTCGACCGCCTATAATTTGGCCGCCGGTGGTCCATTGATTTATCCCGACTCTAAAGCGATTGTCTTGACTCCGATTGCGCCCCATAGCTTGAATTCACGACCTATTATTTTTCCTGAAGATCGTACGATGAGCTTTAAGCTGGAAGGAAAAACGCGGCGGGCTCATTTCATCGTCGATGGCCAACATAAAATTGAAATTTCAAGCGAGACCGAAATCGTAATAGAAAAAAGTAAACATTTTCATTGGGTCGTGCGTTCACCATCCCACAATTTCTTTCACCTGCTTCGCGAGAAATTGAAATTTGGTGATCGCGCTTAAAAACATATTGAACTAAAAAGAGGTAGACGATGTTACTAGAACTAAAAGTGTCCAACTTTGCTATTATCGAAAATGTTCACCTGACTTTTAAAGGTGGGTTAAACATTATTTCGGGAGAAACGGGTTCGGGAAAATCGGTTCTATTAAAAAGCTTGTCGTTATTGATGGGCAGCAAGTCATCCGCTGATATTATCCGCGGCGGTTCTGGGCAAGCGGTGGTGGAAGGTTCGTTTGATATTTCTGGACGCGAGGATATCAGACACCGACTTCAATCCTACGGTATCGAGAATGAAGATGATCTTTTGGTTGTACGACGTGTGATCGTTGCGGATAAATCTCGAGTTTATTTGAACGGGCAGCTTTCAAGTTTAAATTTACTCAAGGATCTGATTTCTCCCCTGGTGGAGGTCACGGGACCATCCGCACCTTTGATTGAACTAACAGGGCAACACGAAAACAAAAGCCTAATGTCGCCGTCCTATCACTTGGACATGCTGGATCGCTATGCCGGGCTTTGGGATCTTCGCCATCAATTTCAAACTTTGCTAGAGTCATTGCGCAGCCTTGAAAAAGAAATGCTAGCTATTAATGAAAACAGTAAAGATAAAGAACAACGCTTAGACTATTTGACCTTTCAAAAAAATGAAATTGCCGCGTTGGACCTGGGACCAGGAGAAGACGAAGTTCTGGAACAAGAAATCAAACGATTGAAAAGTGGCAATAGAATCATTCAGTTCACAAATCAAATTGAAAGTATGTTAGATGGCGACGAAGATTCGGCACTGGCCAGAATCAAGTCCGTATTGAAAAAGGGACACGAAATCTCGTCGTTGGATCCCCAGCTGGGGGACAAGCTTTTAGGACTCGAGACCATTAAGTCCAGCTTGGAAGATGTGCTGTTCGAGGTTCGAACATACATCGATAAAATTGATCTCGACCCTGAAAATCTGGAATCGCTGGAAAGCAAGCTCAGCAGCCTGCGTAAACTGCAAAAAAAATATGGTCCCAGCCTGAGCGAGATCCTGCAATCTTTGGTTACGATTGAAAATGAAATTCATCAGTTGGAAACGCAAGAGCAGCGTAAACAAGAAATCGAAAAAGAAATGATCAAAATAAAAAGTGATCTTGAAAAACGCGCACACGAGTTGCACAAGAAACGTGTTCAACATTCTTTACAGCTGAAATCTTTGGTTAACAAAGAACTTGAAGATCTTAACATGAAGGGTGTGCAATTCGGCGTCCATGCAGAAACCCGCAGTGATTTTTCCCCGACGGGCTGGTCACATATCGAGTTCACGACCCAAGCAACGACCAAGGATACACCAAAATCGTTGGCTAAATTTGCCAGCGGTGGCGAGTTATCACGAATTTTACTTTCGCTTAAAAAAATTATTGGCAAATCAGATCTGCCCCGAACTTATCTTTTCGACGAAGTGGACACGGGCGTTTCTGGCGAGACCGCGGAAAAAGTGGGTATTAAACTTCACTCGATCGCACAAGGGCAACAAGTCATCTGCGTCACGCACTTGCCTCAGGTCGCTGCCCATGGTGATCATCATTATTTGATTCAAAAAGACACCATCAATGACAAGGTTGCCATGACCGTCGACGAGCTTAACCATAAAGAGCGCGTGAAAGAACTGGCACGATTAATTAGCGGCGAAAAAATCACAAAAACCAGCTTGGCCCACGCCGAAGAATTATTAGGGGCTGCCCATGTATAAACGGCTCTGGCTGGCAATCGTATTACTCACGGAGATCAGTTGTATGACCACCGCACCCAAGGAGCCACACTCCACACCAATGGAAAAAAAACTAGAAAAACACGGCCATGTTCGTACTGATAATTATTTTTGGTTGAAAAATCGTGAAGATAAAAATGTAGTTCAATATCTTGAAAATGAAAATGCCTATACGGCTTTGACCTTGAAGCCGTATGAAAAAATTGAACATCAAATATTTGAAGAAATGAAGTCTCGGGTCATCGAAGATGAATCCACCGTCCCGGTTCAACGCGGCGGTTTTGAATATTACTCTCAGTTTACGCCCGGAAAGCAGTATCCCGTTTATTTACGAAAATCTATCAGCGACGGCAAAGAGACTGTGTTACTGGACATTAATCACGAGGCCACCGGACAAAGCTTTTACGAATCTTCCGGGCCGATCATGTCCAATGATCATAATTTAATGGCGTATGCATACGACAACCAAGGCCGCAGATTTTACACTATCCAAGTAAAAGATTTGCGAACCCAAGAAGTTTTGCCTTTTAAAATTGAAAATGCGAAAGCCAATATTATTTGGTCCAAAGACAATCGTTATTTTTTCTACACCCAAAGTGATCCCGAAACATTACGCACGTATAAAGTTTATCGTTATGATTTGCGGGAAAAAAAATCGACTTTGCTGTTTGAAGAAAAAGATGAAACGTACGAAGTGTATATCTACCAAAATTTAGCCAAAAATTATGTTTTTATTATTTCCAACAGCACGTTGACGACCGAAATAAAATACCTTGATACCAGCAAACCTCTGTCCAATTTTGAAACTTTTTTAAAACGCGAACAAGGCCATGAGTATGAGGTTTACGACGGTGGAGATCGTTTTTATATTCGCAGCAACTGGCAAGCACCAAATTTTCGCTTATTCGAAACGCCGTTGAACAAAATCAACAAAACCGCATGGAAAGAAATCATTCCTCACAAAAAAGACTATTATCTTGAAGAAGTCGCGGTTTTCAAAGATTACCTAGTGGTCTCTGGAAAATTCGAAGGTTTAGATCAGCTTTTAGTCATCAATCGCCAGACAAAAAAAGAGTACCCTATTCCTTTTAACGACAAAGCCTACACCGCCGAAGCCGATGCCCAAAGCGATTACAATTCACACGTTTTTCGCTATGTCTTTGAATCGATGAGGCAACCCGAACAAACATTTGATTTCAATTTAAAGACTCAAGAAAAAGTTTTAAAGAAAGAACGTCAGATTCCCAACTTCAATCCCGCACTATACAAAACAGAGCGTATCTGGATCTCGGCGCGCGATGGACGTAAAGTTCCGGTGTCACTGCTGATGAAGATCGATCAAAAACAAGATGGAACAGCCCCTGTGCTGACGTACGGCTATGGCTCGTATGGGGTTTCGATGACGCCTTGGTATTCACAAACGGTTTTCTCGTTGATTGATCGGGGTTTTGTCTATGCAGTGATTCACGTCCGTGGGGGCGCCGAACTAGGACGTTACTGGTACGAAGAAGGCCGAACAACAAACAAAATGAACACGTTCACAGATTACATCGACGCAACAGAAGCTTTGGTAAACCTGAAGATTGTCGATCGGAATAAAATTTTTGCAATGGGTGGCAGCGCCGGGGGCCTGTTGATGGGTGCCATCATGAATATGCGTCCAGATCTGTACAAAGGAATCATAGCACAAGTTCCATTCGTAGATGTACTTACCACAATGCTTGACGACAGCATACCTTTGACGACGGGTGAGTATGACGAGTGGGGAAACCCTAACGAAAAAAAATTCTATGATTATATTTTGCAATATTCTCCGTACGACAATGTCAGAAAAGCAAATTATCCACATCTATTGGTAACGACGGGGTTTCACGATTCTCAGGTTCAATATTGGGAGCCGGCTAAATGGGTCTCCCGACTGCGCGAGATGAATACATCATCGTCCAAAATTCTGCTGAAGACCGATATGGATTCTGGCCACGGCGGCAGTTCCGGGCGATATCAAAAATTAAAGGAAAAGGCTTTAGAATTTACTTTTATTTTAATGACCAAAGACCTTTAGTTATTTTCTCGTACCAGAACAACGCAATCTGAGTTTTTACATCGGTAATTTTATGTCGTTTTGTTTTTTCCATGGCCGTCTGAAGCGACATCTTTTGGGGAACTAAAAACTCGCCTTCATCCGGAGACGCCCCCACAAAAGTTAAACCTTGCGCCAGATAGATATGAATCACTTCATCACCATAACCGATCACCGGGTGAATCGAGGTGACGTATCTCATTTTCTTCGCGACATAGCCAACCTCTTCTTTTAATTCGCGATGAGCTGTGTTCAGAGGAGCCTCGCCCCGATCTATTTTACCGGCCGGAAATTCCAAAAAAATCTGTTTAACAGGATAACGATATTGTTTGACGAACAGTATCTGGCCTTTTTTTATTTCTGGTATGATCAATGCGGCCCCAGGGTGACGAATATATTCTCGGATGGCCGTGCTGCCATCACTGAGTTGAACTTCATCAATTTGCATTTTCAAAAATTTTGCTGACTGACGATCTAAGGTGGTCTTTTTTATTTCAATCAGATCTTTTTCTATTAATTTTTTTTTCATATTTTTCATATTTTTCCTACTTCCTCTGCGCCATTTTTATTTATTAGACAACGCTCAAGAATGGTTGTGTAGGGAATACTATTGACAATACCTGGGGAACCCCTCAGTCTTTTAGTGTATAGAAAACATAAGAGAATATTCTCTTAGAAAAACCTTAAAAAAGGATATTTATGAAAATAATGAAATTTATATTAGCATGCAGTTTAGCCCTCGCTTCTGTTTATTTAACCGGTTGCGCTTCGGGACAACCTATTAGCGGTTTGTTGTACTCTGATGTTCAAGGTCCGATCAATGCAACAGGCGCGTCTCGCGGTGGCATGCATGGACAATCGTGTGCGTCCAGCTACCTTGGCTTAGTTGCCCTTGGTGACGCCAGCATCACGGCAGCGGCCAAAGCTGCAAACGTGACTCAAATTTCTCACGTAGAACAATCCTATACGAATATCCTGGGCTTCTGGGCACAGTACTGCACCATCGTATACGGAAATCGAGGCATTACCCCCTCTGCCCCCATGAAAGTTCCTGGCGGTCAGCCCGCAGCACCAGCTCCGGCTCCAGGTGGCACTGGTCTTTAATCAAGTTTTATAGCTCGACTTGCACTTAGAAAATAATTATTGGAACCTATAAAGGAAACTTTATAGGTTCTTTTTTTTTTAGGAGATGATTATATGAAACGGATTTTGTTTATCATTCTTTTGTCACTATCTATCGTTATTTTTTCTGCAGAAGATGTCTTCGCCCGAGGCGGAGGTGGCAGCGGTGGGCATGCGTTGAGTTTTGGTCTGACGACGGTGTCTTCCGACCAAAAAGATATTAACTCGATTATTGACCATGTAAATGCCACTCAAGGTGGTGTGTCGACCAAAACCCTGACCTCTGCCTACGATTTCTTTGCTCAATATACTTATCGCTTTAGCGGATCCATCTTTGCGTTGGCATTTCGCCCCTCATTATTTATGCAATCTGGTAAGGGCTCTGGCGCGACCGTCGGCGATTATTCGCACAGCTTAACTGGATACACCTTCTTTCCCCTTCTCCGCATCTATCCTTTGGAAAACAGTTTCATTCGTTTCTATATGCAAGGGGGAGTCGGTTTTGGTTACCTGAAAGGTGAAGTTAAACAAGGCGAAAGCTCTGTCAGCTATGCGGGTTCAAACTTTGGCGCTCAAGCCGGCTTAGGCGCCGAGTTTTGTTTCACCGACAATCATTGCATGTCTCTTGAGGGTAATCTTCGTTATCTTCCCATCGAACGAAATATCGCGGACAGCGTAAGTGGCACTCCGACGGGCTTCACCCAAGTGCAAAACAGCCGCGAGGTTGAGTATGACCAAAATGACATGGCCACCACAATGTCAGGCATTCAAGGCGTTTTAGCTTACACCTACAATTTCTAATTTTATGAATTCTGTGGGCGCGTTTCTGTCGCGCTCACGGGGTCGATCCAAGTGAAAGTGCCGTCTTTGTATTTTAAGATTTTTGGCACATCCAACCAAGATCCCAAGTTGATCGAGCGCACCGACTTCCCATTTTTGCTTTGAAATGTAAAATCATCTTTGATGTGCATATGACCAGTGACAATGACATCAAAATATTTTTCGTCCACTGCTTTCTGCGCATGGTTTCGAATCATATTGAGGATCGCATTTTTACGATCTTCCTGATAGACATCGCTCATGCGGCGGCTTGTGTGACTCCACTTCTCGCCGAACCAATTCCAAAATCGTCCCGGCAACCAGTATCCCAGCATCAACATCCAGTCCGTACGTAAAACTCGGCGCAATCTTTGGTAGGCCTGATCTTCCAAATTAATCAGGTCCCCATGCTCTAGACGAAACACAAGAGCATCTATAGAAAAGTACTCCACATCAAAGTAAACCTCAAAACCGAGTTCATCTTTCCAAAACCGCTTCAAATGCAAATCATGGTTGCCTTCAAAGTAAACCACCCGAAAGCCTTTGTCTTTAACGGTTCTGAACTGATCAATCAGTGGCTTATATTTTTTCTTGAAAAAAGAATGATTTGAAACCCAAATATCAAAAATATCGCCAAGCAAATAAATATCGCCAGGCTCTTGCGCCCACGTTTCTTCAAGAAACAAAAGCAAAAGCCTAGAGGATTTCTCGTCTAGGCTTTTTAAATGAATATCTGAAAGAAAATAACTGACCACTATTCTGATTTATTTTCGGATTCCATGTTTTGACGTTTTCTGATGAACGAAGGAACCTCTAGATTTTGTCCATGAAAACTGGAAGACAAAACATCACGAGCCATCTTGCGTGCCTCTTCCAAAGATGCAGACTCTGATTCCATCATCATGGATAATTGCTCGGGACCACGCTCTGAAGTATGCTTACTTTTTAAGTCTTGGCTTTCTTTAAACGCCCGCGCTTTTGCCATCAACATATCCCGGGCGTTTAACAAAGATTCATTGGGCACAATGGCTTCCGGAGCCGAGATAGGCGCATGATGAACAGCCGAAGACGCTGGCGGCGTCGGAGGTGTAGAATGCATTTGCGGCGCCTGGACCGCTACCGGCTGTTGAGTCACTATCGGTTGCGGGGCAACCTGCGGCTGAGCATACACAACATGCGTTGGCTGTTGTGGCGGCATCATCACCGAAGCAACAACGTCTTCAACAACGGCTGGCATTTCGTGAGTAAACTGAGTCACCGATGTTTGCACGGCAGAAATAGGAGGTAATTCAAAATTCAAACCCGATCCCGCTAACACCGGGTTCATTGATGGTGGCGGAATATTTAACGAAGGCATTTGAATTGGTTGGGTATTCAAAAAATTTTGCATTCCCGCAAAAGCGTCCTGAACCGTATTTTTCTTTTCCACTGGATCTGAAAATCCGGTTGCAATGACAGTTACGCGCACTTCATCACCCAAAGAATCGTCGATGACGGCACCAAAGATAATTTCTGCATCTTCATGGGCCGCTTCGGTAATAAGTGTCGAGGCTTCGTTAACTTCGTAAAGACTAAGATCCGCACCACCCGTAACATTGATGATGATTCCTGTCGCGCCGTCGATTTTGATATTTTCAAGCAGCGGAGACGAAATCGCAAAGGTGGCCGCTTCCACAGCTCGATTTTCACCCTTAGCTGAACCCGTACCCATGATCGCCATACCTTTTTCTTTCATAACGGTACGAATATCTGCAAAATCCAAATTGATTAAACCACGGATATTAATCAAATCCGAGATACCCTTCACGGCCTGAAGTAAAACTTCATCGGCTTTCTTAAAGGTTTCTAATAAAGGCGTTTTTTCGCCCGCAATACTTAAAAGTTTTTGATTGGGAATAACGATCAGCGTATCAACATTATCTTGCAACTCTTGCAAGCCAGCTTCTGCGTGCTTACCACGCTTTTTTCCTTCGAACATGAAGGGCTTAGTCACTACCCCGATAGTCAAAGCACCCAATTCTCGTGCAATTTTTGCGACGACAGGGGCACCGCCCGTTCCTGTTCCGCCGCCCATTCCGGCGGTCACGAACACCATGTCGGCGCCTTCCAGTTTTTCTACGATTTCATTATAAGATTCGATAGCGGCTCTGCGGCCAATATCAGGGTTCGCGCCCGCGCCCAACCCTTTGGTTAAATCCAGACCTAGTTGAATTTTAGATGCAGCCTTGTTGGCGTTAAGTGCTTGGATGTCTGTATTTGCGACGATGAACTCAACACCTGACATTGCACCTTCGATCATTGTCGTTACGGCATTACTTCCGCCACCACCGACTCCGACCACCTTAATATTTGCCCCTATGCTAATATTCTCTTCGAGTTCAAACATGACTCTCCCCCATTAAAAAATTTGACCGAAAAAGTCTTTAATTTTTCTGGTCAGCCCATCCCCAGAATCTGAGCTTTTCATTTCCTGACCAAGTTTGATGTATAAATTTTTATTTTGATTATATCCATATTGGATCAGCCCCACCGATGTTGCGTATTCCGATGAACGCACAACGTCGGTCAGACCGCCGACATTTGCAGGAAGACCTCGACGAACAGGAATTTCAAAAATATATTCCGCCATCTCAACCAACCCTGCCAATTGACTTGCACCGCCCGTAAGCACCACGCCAGAACCCAGCATAGGAAGCAAGCCACTCATTTTCATATCATGATAAATTAAATTCAAAGTTTCTTCGGCGCGAGCTTCAATGACATCGGCTAAATCACGTTTTGGAATTTCACGTGACTTGCGACCACCGACCCCTTGCACATCAATCGTTTCATTTTCATCCACTTGCGAGCCAATGGCGTAGCCATGACTGACCTTCAGTGTTTCCGCCGCCAATTGAGGTGTTCGTAAACCAATCGCCACATCATGAGTAAAATGCTGCCCACCCACCGGGATCACACTGGTATGCGCCACGCTGCCGTTAACATAATAAAGTAAATTACAAGTCCCACCGCCCATATCGACAACACAGACGCCAAGCGATTTTTCATCGTCTGACACTACGGCAATCGAAGCGGCCAAAGGATCCAAAACCAAGTTGTTAATCTTAACCCCAGTTTTTTCCACACATTTTATTGTATTGTTGATGGCCGTTTGACCACCCGTCACGATATGCACATTGGCTTCAAGACGTATACCCGACATGCCAATGGGATCTGAAATTCCATCTTGAGTGTCTACTTTGTATTCCCGAGGCAAGACATGCAAAACTTGTCGGTCCGCAGGAACCGCCACGGCCTTAGCGGCTTCGATCACCCGATCGATATCCGAGGTCGTGACTTCTTTGTTTTTGATGGCAATCATGCCCTTAGAATCAAATGATTTAATATGCGTACCACTTACGCCCACCCAAGCCTCTTCCACTTGATATCCGGCCATCAATTCAGCTTCATCTTTTGCTTTCTTGATCGAGTTTTGAGTGGCTTCAATGTTAACAACAATACCTTGTCGAATACCGGCATTTGGTGCGCGTCCGACGCCAACAATCTCGATCTTGTTGTCTTCATTCACGATGCCAATTACGAAACAAACTTTTGTTGAACCGATATCTATACCGGCAAGTACGGGAAATTTTGATTTATGTCCACTCTTTAGACCAGTCATTCCTTGTCCTCAAGCCTCGTTACACTCTATTTGGGATTTTTTAATAAAACGCATCCAACAGAGCTATTCGGCTTTTAAAATCATCCTAGATTTTAAAACATACTTAGGGCCTAATACTTTTGACCCTATAACTTTAGCTTAGGGACCCTTACGCAACCTGACAAGAACTTTCTGAGAAAGATTGGCATCTATGACGCGTGCTTCAATTTGTTTATTCTCGATGTAATCTAAAACTTGTGAAACTCTTAAAGATTTACTTTCAAAATTTTCATTTCCTAATTTCACGCGCAATTCTTTATTGAGCAAGTCCGTCCAAAAACCTTCTTTAGAATCATAGCCCACTTCTGAAATTTTTGCGGACGAGTAGGATCCCTCGGTCGGCAAACTGGAAATCAGTTCAATCGCTTTCTTCCTCACTTTAGGCTCTTCAAATATTTTCTTTTCAACCGTCACGGCACGGTCAGGCGCCTGCGCCATCGAGAGTGGCTCTAGGGTGCGGTTGTTTTCTAGAATCGGAAAAATTTTTTTTTCATTCATCCAGTACAATAAAACAACATCGTACACATCAATCACAATTTTTAAACGATTGGGCCATTCCCTGTATATCTCGACCGATTTCACCCAATTCTCGGATTCGATTGCCTGTTGCATTTTTTCAAGATCAACCTCAAACAAGGAAGTCCCTTTGAACTGATCTAACTTTTTAGAAAGCAAATTTATTTCGTTCTCTAAAACAGATCGACCCGTTTGACGTTCACGTGCTATCTCCGTTTTGAAATTCAATTCCGTCAAATCGAAGAATTTTTTTTCATTAAGATACCAAATTGAACCGATCACTAAACACGGGATAACAACAAGACTGAACAAAATTTTTACAAGATTTCTTAACATGGCTCTTACATTATTATAGATCACTAACTAAATCGCCCTAACATCTTTCTCCATGACCTATTCCAAGTCTGGACTAGACCTGTTTTGCTCGGGCTGTTTTTACCCTTTCCCTCCCCCAACCTTCTATGTCATTACCAACTTCTATCCATCTACAAGAAAACTTGAATCAAGTCAAAAATTGAGACGCCGAAGGAATTGTACCAAGTTATTGTACCAACTGTTCTTACCAACCTAAGAAAGGCACTGAAATGAGTTTATTTAAAAAAATCATCTTAGCACTCACACTAGCCGTCATAATCTCTTCAGCCATCCAAATCACCATGTCGTTTCATCAAGTCGCCAAATTAGGGGAACACGACCTGATCAGTAAATCGCGCGCCATATTATCCCGATTGGAAAAAACGGCATCATTCATAGCGACCCAAGGGGGACTCGCCGAAGTCATGGGGAAAATGAAAGAAACTTATCCTAATGGGGACCTGCCAGATAACGCCAAAAAAGTAGTTCTAAATCAGGTTCCCATCTTCGCGGCCCTTATGGTCGGATCTGATGGCGCCAAAGAAGAAGGCTATGAGTTTCGTGTGTTCAGCCTAAACCCTCGCAACAAAAAGAATATGGCAACATCAAAGGAATCAGAAATTTTACGGGAATTCGAAAAAAATTCTGACAAGCATGAAATTGTCGAAACAACTTCAGATCAAGTGATCGTCTATCGACCTATTCGTCTGTCCGAAAAAAGAGGCTGTCTCAGTTGCCATGGTGATCCCAAAACCTCCCCCTGGAATAACGGAAAAGATATTCTGGGATACACAATGGAAAATTGGTCCGATGGACACTTGCATGCGGTCTTTGCCATTATTCAATCCAAAGACGACACCAAGAAAGCCAATATGGATGGTTTGATTCTGGTGATTGGGGCCTGCATTCTGGGTCTATTTATTTCCATTGGAATCGCCATGATCATCACCAAGGCTTCGTTTAAAAACCTGGCGCATATCAACGACCAACTCAACAAAGTCGGCATGGAGCTGTTTAGCGCCGGTAAGGAAATACAAAGTTCATCTCAATCCCTCAGCAATGCAGCCACGCAAGCTGCTGCCTCGATCGAAGAGACCTCGGCATCGACAGAAGAAGTCTCGAGCATGATCAAATTGAATGCGAACAATTCATCCCAAGCTAAGGAACTGGCTAATGAATGTCAGAAACAAGCTCAAGATGGGCAAATGCAGGTCAACCAATTGATTCAATCCATGGACGAAATTTCCAAGTCGTCCAAAAAAATCGAAGAAATTACCGGCGTGATTGACGATATTTCTTTTCAAACGAATTTACTGGCACTGAACGCCGCCGTCGAAGCCGCCCGCGCCGGCGAACAAGGTAAAGGTTTCGCTGTCGTTGCAGAAGCGGTCCGCAGCCTGGCTCAACGTTCTTCGATATCGGCAAAAGAAATTTCGACATTGATAAAAGAAAGCGTTGAAAAAATTCAACACGGACACAAAATCGCCAAAGAAAGCGGGGCTTCACTGAATCGGATTGTGACGGCGGTCGAGAAAGTCACCGTTCTGAATTCAGAAATCGCCAATGCCTCTCAGGAACAATCTGCGGGAATGGAAACGATCAATAAATCGATTCTAGAGCTGGACAAGTTAACCCAAATGAATGCCGCCAGCGCCGAAGAAACCGCCACATCCAGCGAATCATTGAATCAGCAAGCCGAAAAATTAAAAGAACAAATGCTGAGCCTAACGCATACAATTTTGGGAAACAACACGTCTGGACTTAACGTCATGGGCAGTATGAATTCAGACAAACAACACAACACCGCACCAGAGGAAATGAAGAAGACGGCATAAGAGAAGGTTCAACAACCCGCTCTTATTTTTTCACACAGATACCCTGCATGACCATATGGTTTGTCCAAGAAAAGAAACCATGTTCAGAGTAATATTTAGAAGCAATTCCCGTCACCACTCCGTGCGGGCATTTTCCTTGAAGTTGCTTGTACGCCTGATCAACATAATTTGTTTCACTGGCAAATCCCATCACCACGAACTGTTTAGCATGAGCATCAATGGGCGTCCCGACCCCTTCTCCCACATAAGGTTTAAAATCAGACAACGGAACTTGATGAACGCTGTATGTACATCCAACCGAAAAAACAAACAGGACGGATATGATGGACAGAATCAGACATCGCAAAATCATTGCACGCCCGCTGCTGAGTTTTCATCCACGGACTCGCCGATCTCGCCTTCGCCCGTCTCGCCACTGTTGATGTCGGTTGGTCGACGCTTTTTAAGTACGTTCGATCCCGACACGACCTTACTGGGTACACAATAACCAGTTGCGGTTACACGACTCTTCCAAAAGAAAAACAGAAAATAAGCGATGGATTCCGATTTCGTTAAAACGCCGCTGACGGTTCCATTAGGGCATTGATTTTTCAAATCAGAGGTTAGCGAATTAACATAGTCATTATCAAAATTAAACCCAAGAAAGATAAAACGCTCGGCCTCGGCTTTCACCCGTTGATTTCGCTCGGCCGGTACGGATGTCAACGACACCGAATTCAAAGACACGCATCCACTCAGCATGAATAAACTTACTACCAAGCTCAAAAAACCGGTTTTCATAAATTTTCCTTTTTATTCTTTAAACAGAACCCTTTGATTTTAACAATTTCCCCTTTTATGATGGGATACTGGGCCGTTTCACGAATGCTCATCAGCCCGGTGATTCGCCCGCTAGGACACTGTTGACGAATTTTATTTTCCATATGGTCGACATATGAAATGCTGTATACCCCAGCGCCCGTGTGGGGACCCATTTGAAAATACTGGATGAACGTTAAGACATCATTCGCTTTATCGGCGTCTCGTTGATTTACCAATATGGAAGACGCAGCTTTGGCATCGTTCAAATCAACTCCAAATTCACTGACTTTAATTTCAAAGGGAACCGAAACCCAGTTAGTCGAGCTTTCAATTTCCCCCACTTGAACGTGATGAAGAGCCGCACATCCCGCTAACACCATAATTCCAAAAAATAAGAAAAATATTTTTCTCATCAAAAATTATTTCCCAGGCAACTTAATTTCTGGAGCTTTAACCGTCGGCGCGGTTACAACCGGTGCTTTCACTTGGGGAGCTGTCACCGTCGGTGCTTTGACCTGTGGAGCCGTGACGGTTGGCGCTTTTACTTCGGAAACTTTAGGCACATTGACGTTAGACGGGGCGGAAACAGCGGCTTTCATTTGATCAGCACTTTGGTTCAACTTAACTTTTGTATTCGCAGCGGCGTCTTTAATAGGATGAATTTCTTGGCTCGCTTTATCCGCAACACCCTTGATAGGTTTCTGCGCCTCTAGATGCTTCTGTGCCGCTGCGGCTTTATCCGCATCGGCTTTTTTCTGATCCTCCATTTGCTTTTTTGCCGCGGCCACACGCTCGCTTTCTTGCTTTTGACGCTCTTCAGACGCCTTAGCTGCAGCGGCCGCTCGCTCGGCTTCAGCCTTTTGCTTTATTTCGGCTTCTTGTGCTTTTTTAGCGGCGTCCTCTGTGGATTTGCTGACCGAGTTACCGGCCTTGTTCAAGGCCTTGGCGGCATCGCCAAATGGATTCGCGTATGAAAAACTAATGCATAGTAAAATAGACAAAAAAGATTTCATATTATTCCTTTGATAATACTAAATTGACTCTTAAATACTATGTGATGTTTAGTTTTCTATCAATATGAGACTATTTCGCTGGACCTAACAAACTCATTCCCGTCTTCCAATTATCCCCCGCACCTAGGGTCAGAAAGATATCACCTGGTTTCAAGATTTTTTTAAGTGATTCTATTTTAGAACTCGAGTTGGGTAGATAGAACTTTCTGTCTATCTTAATCTCGTCATAAAGCCTTTTAGAGTTAATATTGGGGATCGGCGCTTCTCCGCCAGAATATATGTCTGTCAAAACCAAAACGTCTGTCAGGTAAAAGCAGTTGATAAATTCATTCCAACAACTTTGTGTGCGAGAAAATCGATGGGGTTGGAACAAGGTCACAAGCCTTTTATCGGGAAACTTTTCTTTGAAAGCTTCTAGTACCGCACGTACCTCCGTGGGGTGATGTCCGTAATCATCATAGACTTTGATCGAGTCAACTTCGCCTTTATACTGAAATCGACGATCCACACCTTGGAAGTTTTTTAAACCCGCTAAGATTGTTTCAACTGATATTCCACATTGATAAGCAGCTACAAAAGAAGCCAAAGCATTCAAAGCATTGTGCCGCCCCGGTACCTGCAATGACATATGACCAACACATATCTCCAATTTCGTTTTTCGATCATGAGTGTATATGTCGTATTCGCTCTTTTCACCTCTTAAATAAAAATCATTTTCACTAGAAAATCCATAGAACAAACAACGTTTCGGATAATTTTCGAATAACTTCTTGGTTACTTTATCATCCCCGCAAATAATGACTGAACCATAAAAAGGAATACGCTGCGCAAACTGCAAAAAAGAAGTCTGAACATTTTCAAATGTTTTATAAAAATCTAAATGATCCGCATCTATATTTGTAATGATCGCAATTTCAGGCGTCAATTTGTGAAAACTGCCATCACTTTCGTCGGCCTCCGCAATCATCCATTCTCCGTCCCCCAACAAAGCCGTTGAACCGATTTTTTCAAATCGCCCACCGACCACAATCGTTGGACTCAGGTTAGCATGTAAAAAAACAGACGAGATCAGACTGGTCGTAGTGGTCTTACCATGCGTACCCGCAACAGCAATACCTCGCTTAGATCGCATGATTTCACTCAGTGCTTCCGCACGGGGAATCACTGGAATTTGCTTCGCTTTCGCCGCCATCCACTCGGGATTGTCTTGTTTTACCGCCGAACTATACACGACGACATCCACGTCCCCCAAATGACTTTGGTCATGGCCTATAAATACCTTAACACCTTTTCGTTTTAGATCTTCCGTATTGGCATTCTCAGACAAATCACTGCCACTGACTTCATGGCCCATATTTTTTAACAATTCAGCCAGGCCACACATGCCAATACCACCGATACCAATAAAATGAAATTTTGTTTTTTTAAAAATCATTCGATTACTCGTTATCAAACTGCAAATTAATTAATTTTTCTGCTATCTTTTTTGCAGCTTGCGGTTGATAGAAATGCAGAACATTCTCACTCATTTTTTTTAGCACCCCAGGCTGCGTACGAAGCTCTACGATTAAATTAAAAAGAGACTCGGGGGTCAAATCTTTTTGTTCAATCATGCGTGCGGCGTTTTTTTCTACCAAAGACAATGCGTTCTTTTTTTGATGATCATCGGCCGCTGAAGGCAACGGTACCAAGATACTTGGTTTCCGAGCCGCCGCTAACTCTGCCAACGTGCTGGCTCCCGCACGACAAATCACCAAATCGGCCCAAAGATAATAGTTTTCAATATCGTACAAATACTCCAACGCTTTTATTTGGGATTTCCCTTGATAAGACGCCTCAACACCTTGAAAGTCCACCGGTCCTGTTTGATGAACAATCTCTACGTCTTGAAATTCGAATTTATTTATCATGGCCGATACGCATTGATTGATGGCGCGTGCCCCTTGGGATCCACCAAAAATTAAAATTCGAAAATTTTTCCCGTTTTCTTTTTTCTCCAAACTAGCCACATTTAATTTTTCGATTTCCTCGCGCACGGGCAAACCCAAAACGGCAATTCGTTTAGCTTTCATTTTCTGACGACTTTCTTCAAAAACTAAAAAAGTTTTTCTGACAAATCGCGATAGTATTCGATTCGTCATCCCCGGGTAAGCATTTGGCTCCCACAACGCAGTAGGAATACCTAAAACAGAACTGGCTAAAACAAATGGACCAGAGGCATATCCACCAACACCCAACACTAAAATTGGTTTTTTTTCGATCACTAAAGCCAACGAACGCACAAACGCCCACGGCAACTGCAAAATAGTTTTAATTTTTTTTAGAAAGCCACCCTTATAGTTTAATTTACCCACCGAGATATAGGTAATTTTAAAACCCGCTTTCGGGATGATTTTTGATTCCAAACCTTCTGGCGTTCCCACAAATTCCACATGCAGTTCAGGATTCAGGCTTTGGATAGCCTTTGCGATAGTGAGCGCCGGATAGATATGCCCACCCGTTCCTCCACCCGCAATAATAATTGTTTTCAATTCAAACTTCTTTCTGTATTTCGCTCGATGTTTACCAAAACACCAAATAAAAACATAAATACCACTAAAGAGCTACCACCATAACTTAAGAAAGGCAAAGTGAGTCCCTTTGTAGGAACTAAACCCATAGTAACTCCGGCATTAATTAAAAAATTCAGGCCAAACAACACTCCGCTACCGATACAAACAGATTTAAAAAACGGCGATTTTGTCAAAATACCGATCTGAAAAATACGAAATACGATATAGGCATACAGACTCATTAAAATAAATAAGCCCACAAAACCCAGCTCTTCGCCAAAAACTGCCAGCGTGAAATCAGTATGAGCTTCGGGCAGAAAAAATAACTTTCCCTGACCATTCCCCAGTCCCGCACCAGACACTCCGCCCGAATGAAAGCTCAGCATAGACTGAATGACTTGAAAACCTTTTCGCTCGGGGTCGGACCATGGATCTATAAATGCCGCGATACGCGCGCGTCGATAGTCCACTCTCATTACCAAAAAATAAAACACAGGCAACGACAATGCGACACCTGAAGCAATCCATTTCCACGACAATCCAGAAAGAAAAAACAAGCTCACTGCAGTGGCTAGAAGAATAACAAAACTTCCAAAATCAGGCTGCCTTAAAAGCAAACCGAAAGGAATACACAAAATAACAAATCGATTGAAAAGACTTCGCTGCGAGATAAAGTTTTTTTCCGAAAACAGCAGCGTCGACAAAAAAAACACTAAGCTGACTTTTAATAACTCGGCTGGTTCAAACCGAAAACCAAATGGCAACTGAATCCAACGAATAGCCCCGCCGACTCTGACACCTATGCCTGGAACCAAAGTCAATGCGACCAGGATGGTTGAAAAAATCCACATCGTCCAGCTTAGCTTTTCAAACCAATCTAACCGAATTTTAAAAGCGACAAAAAAAGCGACGAACCCAATAAGCGTAAAAAGAACCTGCTTTTTTAAGAAGAACAGTCCATCGCCATAGTTTTCAAAAGCAAAGATGTAACTTGAGCTATAAACCTGAACCAATCCCAAGCCCACCAAGGTCAGCAATGCCAAAAAAAGATTCGAAGATAATGCTCGCAACATCCCGTATTATTCTAAACCATCATTTGAGGATGCTGACGACGCTGCTTTAGCATTTGGAGCGGCAGTGGCTTTACCTTTTTGGTATCCGCAACAAAAAATCACACCAAAAATATCAGACGCATTTTTGTAGTTAGTCAACGTATAGGGTTTATTCATGTCACATTTTTTCGACATCTGCATCGTCAATTCAACATCCACATCATTATGGGCGTCACCATTCACGAACTCACAGTAATGCCCAGAAGTAGAAGCAATTTTATTTCGCTCTTCTTGTCTTTGTTTGTATGCGGTAGAACAACCAACAAACATGACCATGCTGACAACTAGGACCCATATCAAATTCCATTTTGATAACATAGACGTCTCCTTATTCATATATAGATTATAAGTTCACTCAGGAAACGTCTATTAAAAATAGATTACTGGAATTTTTTAATAATCTGTTTGAAATAGTCTCCACGTTCCTCGTAACTATCAAACATATCATGAGACGAACACCCCGGACTTAGCAATACGATATCGCCAATCCTAGTCTTATGGAATGCTATCAAAACAGCTTCTTCGAAAGTTCCAATCAAGAACGTTTCCGAAAAATCACCTAACTCGCGATTGATTCGTTCCTTAGCCTCTCCGACCAGGATCAAAGTCTTGACTTTGCGCTTGATCATATTACGTAAAGGTTCATAGTTCAGATTCGTATCTTTACCACCCATGATTAAAATCACATTTTCATCAAAGGTATCTAACGAACGTAATACCGCATGAACATTGGTTGCTTTCGAGTCATTATAAAAAACAGCGCCACGCACCTTGCGTACGTACTCAATACGGTGAGGCAATCCATCAAACGCATCGATGGTCTTTTGGATCGCTTCTTTCGTCGCACCATGCTCGCGAGAAACCAGCAATGCTGCCATCACATTTTCCACGCTGTGCTTGCCGCGCATTTTGATACTCTTGACCGAGAATACTTCTACCTCGGGGCCGGTTCGAACACGGACTTCATCACCAATGTTAACGGCGCCACCAATATTCATAATTTGCGGCTCTAATGCTTGCTTGCGAGAGAAGTAAAAAATCTTACCGCGCTGAACTGCTGGGTCACGTGCCAATTCAACGACGGCATTGTCATCGGCATTCAAAATCGAAGTCGTCATTTGATTTGTATTTCTAAAAACACGCCTCTTGGCATTGATATACTCTTCCATTGAACGATAGCGATCTAAATGATTTTCTGCCAAATTTGTAAATACGATATTGGAAGGATTAAATGTTTCCGTGTGCTCTAGCATAAATGCGGACACTTCAACAATAACAACCTGTGCCTTTTCGCCAGACCGCAAATAATCAGTGAGCGGACGCTCGTTCGAGCCCCCCACCCAACAGGAAATTCCACTTTCTTTAAGCATACTTTCAGCCAACCGCGCGACTGTTGTTTTACCATTTGTACCGGTGACTCCCACCATAGGTTCTTTAATAAAACCTTGAGCAAATTCAAACTCGCCCGTGATTTTAATGCCCTGACTGCGAGCATATTCAAAAATTTTCAAAATTGGCGAAACCCCTGGACTGAGGATAACAAGATCTTGCTGTAGAAATGTTTTTGGAGAATGCGATCCCAATTCAAACTTGATAGGCATTCCCTCAAGCGGTTCCAATTGTGCCGATAATTCGGGTTTAGACTTGTGATCAGTGACTGTTACTTGTGCTCCGTGCTGAGTCAGAAAGTGACACAAAGAAACCCCTGTTTTACCCAAACCAACCACTAAAATGCGCTTATCTTTTAATTCTGATAACTCTTTATACATATTGCCTCTTTCGTTTTATCTAATTTTTAATGTTGCTAAACTTAACACTGCTAACAGAATCGAGATGATCCAGAAACGCACAATAATTTTTGTTTCGGTTAGTCCTTTTAATTCAAAATGATGATGAATTGGCGCCATCTTGAAAATTCGTTTACCCGTTAATTTGAAGGAAATCACTTGCGTAATCACACTCAACGCTTCGACGACAAAAACCCCACCTAAAACAACCATCAAAATTTCATTTTTTGTAATGACGGCCATTGAGCCTAAAAATCCACCCAAACTCAAACTGCCCACATCCCCCATGAAAACTTGCGCTGGGTACGTATTAAACCATAAAAATCCTAAACCCGCCGCCACAATAGTCGCCGCGACAGGAGTCAATTCGCTGGCTCCCGACACATGCGGAATTTGCAAATAGTTTGCAATTCCCGCATGCCCTGCTACATAGGCAAATAAACCCAGTGTCGTCGCAGAAATGATAACAGGCACGATGGCAAGACCATCTAAACCATCTGTCAAATTCACGGCATTCGCCGTGCCCACAATAACAAGTGATCCGAATGCAATATAAGCATAGCCCAAATCAAACTGCAGACCTTTAATAAAAGGAAAAACGATGTTTGTTGATAATCCAAAGTGCTCGATCAAAAACCACAAAGTAATACCAGCAATTAAAAACTCGCCTAATAAACGAACTTTTCCGGACAACCCTTTGGTATTTTTCTTACTGACTTTCAAGTAATCATCAATGTAACCAATCAAACCGTAGCCCCAGGTGATCACCAAAACGGCCCACACAAAAGGGTTTCGCATATCCACCCACAAAAAGCAGGGAATCAAAGTCGAAAGTAAAATCAACCCTCCCCCCATAGTTGGAGTACCTGATTTTTTCTTGTGCGTTTGCGGACCATCATCACGAATCGATTGTCCATAGTGCCGCTCAATCAAACGACGAATAAAAATTGGTCCCCAAATTAAACTTAAAAAGAAGGCCGTAAAAAAGGCGACAAAGGTTCTAACGGTAATATATCTAAAAATATTAAGCGCTGAAAATTCGTTGCTAAGCGAGTAAAGCCACTGGTAAAGCATGAGTCCATTTCCTAATCATGATGATTGATTTTCGAGTGCAACTCACAGCTTTAGCATAGATGCTATTTTTTATGCAAGAGAAAACTCTTATGTTACCGGAATAACTGATAAATTTTAAATTTAGAAAAGACGGCCTGGAGCCAGCTCAACAAACAATCGCATCTGCTCGGACAAAGGAGTTCCACTTTGAGCCCCAAGAAATCGATCCACACCATTGATGCCATTTTTTTCAGCAACAACAGCATCCAAATCAATCAACCAATTCCAGCTCTTGTTTTTGAAATGCCCTGAGTAACCAATGTCTATCCCGTACTCGGCGAACAAATTCACAATATCTTGTGAAAAATGTCGAGAGTGCATTTGCTCCTCAAACGCACGAATAAATCGAACCCAAAATCGAGAATAACGCTTCAACGAAGCCACATACTGCCCATCAGGATTTTGTGATTTGTAAACCACGGGATGATCCCAATGATGCCAAGTCGCTATACTTTTGGACATAATCTGGATTTCAACAGGGGCTCCCGTACCTAACGTCAGTGTTAAATGAAACGCTCGATAGAAACGATTCTTAGCTTGATCCTCGGCACCTCCACGCAATTCAACTTGCTTGATCGAACCTATCTTTGAAACACCAAGAGCCTTCTCAAAATGTTCTACCAAGGCCTGCTGATCCAACGGTTCTGGCCATCGCAAAGGTTCTAACAATTCGGATGTTTTGGACGGTAGCAAACGTATTCCAATAAAATCATCTAGCAGCTCTAAATGAAAAACTTTTTGCATTTCAGAGTGCTCCTTTGCACGATCAATGATTTTATTTCGTAACGACTGAATATCCTTGAAACGAGCTTCAACAAGAACCTTATGAAGGCTCCCATACGATTTAAAATAATCAGACACCCGTTCATAATCTTTCATATAACGATCCACAAAAGATTGCGCGATTAAGCGCTCGTTCTTACCCATATTTCTATACAAACCAACCACATCCTCCCAACGTGTGACGGTTCTGTACTCCAAAACCGTGCCCCTCATGGTCTGCTTGGGAACCACTAACTCAAACATATTCCCCCGGTAACGAACTAAATCCGAAAGATACGAATGCGTGATCAAGCTTGTGGGCGCTTTTGAATCGTAAAAATACAAACAGGCCAACACATCAGCCGCGGAAGGTCGCGAGACAACGAATCCCATAAATACTATTGAAATAAAAAGTAAATCTTTAAAAAACCGAGTCATCAACAACGACCACTTTCTATGACGAACCACAGGTAGCCTGTTTCAGGATCTCGTACTGGAACAGACACAAAATTTGTCATACTCCTGTCTACAAATTGGTTAAGGATACCATCACCGCTCCCTACTCGAAAGGCGTCGTCTGCGTAAAATGCAAATAAAACTGAAAATAATGGATCCTTAAATAAGCCGATAGTTCTACCTCCACCCTTAAATTAAAGGGCAAAAGTCGGACCAACACCGAGTCAATACGCTAGGCTGTTTTCTTTAAAAGTTGGCCCTTTTTATCGTCCAAATCAACAGGCAAAGTACGCAGATCTGATTCTGGAAAGCGACGAATCAGTTGCCCCGTGGCATCTTTCACCAACACGAATCGCAAATTATTCTCGGTCGCCAGTTCGATTATCCATCCGTGCTCTTTTACGAATGGTAATTTTTCTAAATGCTCTAAGGCCTGCTGGATTTCGTCTTCACTGAGAGGCTGATTATTCTTTTGATTTTGCTCATAGCCAGGATGGCTGTTGGGGTCGCGGTCATGGGTCGAATCCGATTGAATTGTACGTTCGGCTCTTTCAACGTTTTTTACCGTATTAATCGCGTTAGGATTCAAGACACTTTTGATATTCATTACTGATCTTATCGGTCAGTAATAAAGCGAACTGAAGTCGGACCTTATGCCCGTCGCAAGACCAAATTACTGGCCTTTGATGGTGTCTTTTACTTGCGTACAAATTTTAACGGGAAATTTTTGCCCTTGATATTCGGACAAACCCTCGAAACAGTACTCCACCATTTTAAAAAGATACGGCATGTTGTTCACAATTTTAAACGAGATAATATTGTTTTGCTTTTTAACTTCGTCCGAGCCATCTTCCTTATAGGAAATACGCACAACAAACGAAACTTTTTTTCCTGACCAACGGCAATCTGGAAACGAACGACACCCCTTATCGATCATCAGCTGGGGAAGCGCTTCAGTGAAATCTTCTGATTTTAACTTATAACATTCCACCGTCTGATAACTGCACAAGCTAAGCACATCCAGGAATCCTTCAAACGGCGTCGTCTGAATTTCGTCCTCAATATTTTTTAAACTCAAACTCTTTGTACTTGCCGTTTTCTTGACGGCCAAAACACGTTCGCGCGAAGACTGTGCCGCCTCCGTACCATTTTGAACTTCACGCGATTGCACAACCATATGATAACGAACCACCTCGGCGTCTTCAGTGATATTGGTAACCGTCATGGCCTTTAAAAGCGATGGCTGCATAGGGCCGTAATTTAGCGAGATATTTTTTTCGATATAAGCATAGTCGTTTTTTTTGATAGAAAAAATATCATCGCTGCCCCAGGAATCCACGACAATTTTTTCGAACTGCTCGGCGCTGACTTTTTCTCCTAAATTTTCTTCCAGCTTTTTATTCTGATTACATGACGACAAAATAAAGAAAAAACAAATAACAGATAGTGTTTTCATACAGAATCCCAACCCCAAATCCACAGCGGCAGCGGCAATATTGCTTTCAATTTCTGAGCGGTTTCCGGCTTAAATATATCCTGACTATCAAAATCGATCGGGCCAAAAAGTAATGGCACCAAATCTTTTTCTGACTCGATCGTATATAAATCCCCGTTACACCCAAAAAGAACAGCTTCTTGATTTTTCTCAAAGACAAAATCAGAAACTCCTATGTTACGAAACGCTTTTTTGACTTTGGCCGCTAGCCCTTCGAAATGTGTGATCCGAATCATTCCTAAATACCCTTCATTGACATAGTCGGCATATTTGCGCAACTCACTGATTAAATTGCCAGAATGTTTTGGTGCAATAAAATGAAAGGGATGATTTTTAATTTGGCTGATATATCCCAGCAGATTTTTCAACGCGGTCACCGATCCGCCCCATTCATGGATGTAATGGCTTAGGTCCGCACCCTTGCCTTCGATCGCATAGGCCGCCAACGTGCCGTTCACGTTCCACGCCGTATACAGATGCGTATTGGGAATTGACAAAAACTTTCTAAATTCATCCTGAGAGCGAATGGTCGCCACTGAATGCTGAGCATATATTTTCGACAAAGCTTCGGGAGCCACATTCTTGTCCTTAGAGTATTTAAACAATGTCCCGTCGAACGGTATCGTTTTTTCAAAACTCAAAGATATTTCGTAGCCCCCCAACTCGAATCCTAATTTTCGGTAAAAATCATACATGTTGGTCCACAAAATAGCGACGTCACAATTTTGCTGACGAGCCATATTCAAAGACTCAGCCAAGATTTTATGGGACAAGCCCTGATGACGAAACTCTTCGTGAGTCGCCACCGAACCGATCGCTCCCACTTTGTATATTAAGTGTGGAGATTTAACGATGAGCGGTTTCAGTACCGCATGGGAAACGACTTGATTTTCATTCACCACAATATTCATGTTATGCCTATTGGCTAAATTAAGCGCGGTAGGGTATTCTTTGTCGATCGACCACGCCTGCTGAGGCCGTAAAGTATGGTTTAAAAACTCCAGTACTTTTTCGAATTCTGATTCACTTGGCACTTTGGGTCCTTCGAGCATTGGCCCTCCCGTTCCAGTATAACTAAATTTTTCAGGCTTTAAGAGGTTTTATCCCTCACCCTTTTAAATATAAGACCGGAGTCCGTATGCCCTATTGACTCGGATCTGGCCTAAAGTTATAAGGATCCCCTATGGCTGACTTAAAGCAAAAATGGAAAGATAACCATCCAGGCAAAATGTTTGTTGATCAATCATGCATCGCATGCGATGCCTGCGTTTTGTCGGCCCCAGATAACTTTGCGATGCACCCAGAAGACGGTCATGCCTTTGTGAAAAAGCAACCAGAAGGCCCAGCCGAAGAAGCCGCCTGCCAAGAAGCGATGAGCGGTTGCCCTGTTGAAGCCATTGGAGACTTTGGCGAAGCGAATGCCTAAGAAAAAATACACTCCGGCAAAGAATCCAAAAGATACTCTAAAAATTTTATATAAAACATACCCCAATGCTTATTGCGAACTTAACCACAAGAATCCTTACGAACTGTTGATCGCCACTATCTTATCCGCCCAATGCACTGACGAACGTGTAAACAAAGTAACTCCCCAGCTGTTCTTAACTTTTCCTTCGCCTGACGACATGGCCCGTGCGGATGTTGAAAAAATTGAACAGCTGATCAAATCAACTGGATTTTATAAAAACAAGGCGAAAAATATCAAACAGTGCTGCGTGGATATTTGTGAAAAACACGATGGTCTTGTCCCCCAAAACCTAGAAAATTTAGTGGCTTTGGCAGGTGTCGGGCGCAAAACCGCAAATGTCGTGCTGGGTGTCGCCTTCAATATTCCAAATGGAATTGTGGTCGACACGCATGTCAGTCGCCTCAGCCAGCGCATGGGATTAAGTAAAAATAAAACTCCCGAGAAAATTGAACAGGACTTGCTAGCGATTGTTCCCAAAAAAAATTGGATTCAGTTGTCCCATCAAATGATTTTTCATGGCCGACAGATTTGCAAGGCACGCAATCCTCAATGTATGACTTGTCCCATGCAGACTATTTGCCCCAAAAATGACTATCAATAACTGCGTCTACTGAGTGGTTCTAATTATAGAGGATCGCATCCATATTTTGTATATTTGAGCTCAAGTTACCTGACTTTATTTTGAATATAAAACTTACTTTTCTTAACGCGAGGAAAGTGATTTGCGCCATCCTCCGAACACTCATGGCTTGGCATCTCGATCGCACCTGTTATGCCAACAGCGCCTCTTAACGCTTTTGCCGAGGTTTAAATGCAATTTCAAAGAGTTTGGTATGCCTTATTTGGCGCATTGATTACTTTATCTTCAGGCAATGTCATTGCCATGAATAAAGTTCCCGCGATGAACTCCTGTTTTATTGAATTTCGAGTTAATAATTTCCGAGTTCACTCTTGTTCTGGAACCGCATTGAGCGGCAAAATGTTACTGACTGCCGGCCATTGTATTCTTTTTGGTAGCGTGTATTTAAACGCTGATGACTATAATACGGTTGTGCGATGTCCGCACGACCCCCCAGGAACTGAATACTCGGTAATCAAAGCTTACATGCATCCATATTTTGATAAATATTTGGTCAGCAACGCCAGGTCGGCTCTACCTTTAGCGATTGTAAAAGAATTTGATCGATTACAATTAAAAAATCAAGGGATGGATCCAAACATAGATATTGGATTTATGGAAATCGAATCCTCCAAGTCTTTTCCAGGTCCATTCGCAAAACTAGCTCTCAGTAAGGCCGACTTTGACGCCGCAATAAAGAATGAATGTTATATTCGTGGGTATCGAGGAGATTTTTTAAAAAAAGAAGAGGCGATTGATTTAACGTCTTCGATATTTTTAAGAAGAATCTTTGATTTTAAAAAGTCTACTAATGATAAATATGGCTTCACCGTAGCTACCGATCCTAAAGAATCATACATTTATCAAGGCGACTCGGGTGCAAGCGTAGTATGTATGAATAGACTAGTAGTCTGACCATTTAAATTTTTCCCTCATAACCCATTTTTTCTCTTGCATCTAATTTGTTAAACGTCCAGTTAATAGTGATCGCTTTGTCATTAATAAACTCGCCCCATGCACTTGTTTTCTTCTTTAAAATTTCA
>JAEUWH010000076.1 GCA_016785955.1 Pseudobdellovibrionaceae bacterium
TACAGAAGGTGGGCCGCTACCAAGCTTTATTGCGATAAACGATACAGTAATAATTAAATCGTACGACTCTACCTGCAAAAAACTCTATAAATTCATTTTAACGATAAATTGACCCACGAATTGTTCAAACGAACCGAAAAATGAAGATCCACTTCTTGCTAGCGGTAAAGCGACATTGTCGCAAAAAATGATTATCGAAATGCACCAAGCTGGTTGTGATCTGACCCGAAATATTGGTATCATTGTTGACAACAAAGAGACGGATCAAAACAAAGTCAGTCTTGTAAAGTCGTGTGATAGAGTCTATAGAGCTCTTGAGGACAATCAAGAACGCCTAGCTCAGGGCAAGAAACTTTTTTCTGACAATGATGTAAAGAGCATTGAAAGTAACTTGCAATGGTTAAATAGTACCTTCGATCACCATTGCGCTATTGTTTATGTCCCTAGAATAGCAACAACAGAATCAGGATTGAGAATAAAATTAACTAAAAACAAATTAGTGGACTAAGCTCTTTCTTGTTCTAGGTGCAAAGAATTCATCGGCGCTTTCCGAGCGTATAAACCTATACGAGTTGCATTTTATTCAAGTGCTGATGAAGGAAATGATGAAAGCAGTAAAACTGCTGCATCGCCCATGATAGAAAAATAGGAATTGTCTAAGCTGAATCATGGTGAGTTTAAAACATTGGGAAACATAAGTTAGCTAAGGGGTGGAATGAAGATCGTCGTTGTTTGTGTCAGAGTTACGTTTTCATTTTATCCCAAGCTTGTAATTTGCAAATAAATTATTTTAGTTTATTTTTATTCCGTAAGTCTCTCCCTCAAAACCAGTCAGTTGTCCTTGCGTGTGTCCTTGCATGATAAAAATCGGGTTACTTATGTCGGTAACGCCAATAGGTCTTATATTCTCTTGATATTTCATAGTGTTATCATTTTGTTTAAATATTCTATTGTGGGAATATTCCATATAGAGTATATTTAATTCTATAACTAGGGGGATACACTGGGCGCGGCGATGAATTTAGCAGAAATGCGGACATTGAGTGCTTTAGGGGAGCCTAATCGTATGGCGATCGTTGAATTGCTGCGTGATGGAGAGCTGACCGTCGGCGAGATAGCCGGGCGATTAGAAATTCGTCAGCCTCAGGTATCAAAGCATTTAAAGATTTTGTCTGATAGTGGAATTCTAGAAATGAAGGCCGAGGCCAATCGCCGTATTTATAAATTACGGGCTGAGCCATTTCAGTCATTAGAATCATGGGTAAAATCGTTCGAGAAAATTATGGGCGAGCGTTATGACAAATTAGATGATTATCTACAAGAAATGCAAAAAACAGAGAAAAAGAAAACTATAAAAGCTAAACATAAAAAGAAAAGTTAAAGGAGAGATCGATGCCAAATCCAAATATGACTTCGCGAGTAGAAAACGAACGCACTCTTGTGTTAGAGAGAACATTCAATGCACCACCGGCGCTTGTATATAAAGCATACAGCAATGCCGAACATTTAAAACATTGGTGGGGACCTCGCGGTTGGAATGTTACATACTGCAAAGTGGATTTTCGTCCAGGTGGCGTGTGGCACTACTGCATGAAATGTGTAGATAAAAACCAAGGCTCTTACTTTGGGATGGAATCATGGGGTAAGGCCATTTACAAAGATATGGTTGCACCAAAGAAAATCTCGTATACGGATTTCTTTTCTGATGCCGAAGGGAACTCTAATATGGAAATGCCGTCTACAGATGTAGACGTAGAGTTTGTTGACATAGGCGGAAAAACTAAAATGATCACTCGCGGGCTATATGCAACAAAAGAAGCATTGAAAACAGTCATGGATATGGGAATGCTAGAAGGTATCTCGCAAACTTGGGATCGCCTAGAAGAACATTTAGCTACGATGAAATAGAGTATTGTCGCATTTTGTAGACCTCCAATTGTATTTCAGTCCGGAATACAATTGGAGGTGGATGGGGACACGAAAGCTAGCACTATTTTTCGGACACATTGATTGTGGTGAATGTGGATTCAAAATCTGTCATTTTTTTCAGTTCGACTTTATCCGTGGGTACAACACCGTCAGAGTTAAAAAAATCTGTCGAGAAGTTGTCTACAATGCCAAATGGCAGAGCTATGTTCGATTTCAGCACTTCATATTGGCGAAAATACTTAGAGGCTTCATTGATGGCGACAATATCTTTTGGGAAACGTACAAAGTACACACGGGCATTGTCCGCATCAAAAGTGAACGGGATAATATCTTTTGAGGTCGGAGCATCAGTATCTCCGGCAGGATCTAATTGCTTTGAACGAATGTAGATAGACGTATTTGTTGAAAATGAAATACCAGTCTTGAACGGGTCATTTACAGAATGCAAGTAATGCTCAATGTAAACACGCTCAAATTCTTTAGCCATTCCGCGAGTGTCATACTTTGACATTTGCAAAACACGATTCAGGTTACTGTGATCTAGCCCCAGTTTGGTGGACACCATTTTATGCGGCGGCAAGTTGTTTAAATTCATACTCTTCTGGTGTCATGTAATCAAGTGAAGAATGTAATCTTTGTCGATTGTACCAAACTTCAATAAATTCAAATATTAGTTT
>JAEUWH010000077.1 GCA_016785955.1 Pseudobdellovibrionaceae bacterium
TACAGAAGGTGGGCCGCTACCAAGCTTTATTGCGATAAACGATACAGTAATAATTAAATCGTACGACTCTACCTGCAAAAAACTCTATAAATTCATTTTAACGATAAATTGACCCACGAATTGTTCAAACGAACCGAAAAAAGTAGAGTTTTGATTGATGACCCCTTGATGGTGTTTGCCAAGGCTTATCCACGTTCGTTGAATGGTCAGCAAAAAGGACTTTCTCCTCGGCACTCATTGATTAAAATATTGGAATTTCTACGCAGTAATCATAAAACAAAATTTGCCACTCCCAGTTTGCAAATTATTTTGGCCGATACGATTACTCGGGTTGAAGATATTATACGACGTATTGATTCCGTGATGATTGACAAGGCAGATGCTGAGGCGGCGTTGAACGGCATTTCTCAGTCGGCGAAGTTAGACAAAGGTGTCAGTTTTCTGCGGTCTCGTATCGAATTTTTTGTAAAGACGTTGATTGAAGAAATGATTTTAACTTCGACCGAGAAGGACTCTAAAAAATTACAATTGCTGGCGGCGAATGATATTATCCAATATCTAAAACAATACTTGGGTTCGCAAAGCCTGCAAAAAATGATGATGGATTCTCAAAATGCGCAGAGTTTGACCTCGGTGACGATGTTGAATTTTATGGATACGTTTAAAGAGCCTATTGATAGATCCATACAGCACTATGACCAAATGATTAAACAATTCGGCGAGCGGGGACGAGGGGCTCATACTCAGTCAAAAACGGTGATGTGTTTGAATTTGGCGACGATGCCGCAATCGACGACGCCCGTGTCGTTCTCGCGCTGTTTGGGATTGCAACTGAGTTCTGTTTTTTCAAATGGACCAAGCTCTATTAAACTTGATAACCAAACGATGTCGTTACCTTTTGAATCCCGTGTTTGCCATTTTCGGGATTTTAACCGTCGTAATGCTGTTTTTCAAAGCTTGCTTGAGGGGGGTAATGTTTTGGATTCCAGCGTAACCGCAACGGAATTGAATCCAACACCCGTAAATCTTCCAACCTATGAGGTTGCCGTCGTGGCTCCGACATGCAAGACGGCCTTAGCCTGGAAAACAGAGAACAACCCATATTGTGAAAATGACTGGTGGACAGGGTGTGACCGAGAATACGCACAGAAATGCCGACCAACTGAAAAGCGCTCTGGTGTTGGCCGATTTCTTGGGTTCTGAACTGAATCAAAGAAACGATATATCTTTGCGTGGGGTTTCTTGTGGTTCAAGGTTTGAGTATCCGATACGAAAAAACAAGCATGCTTCGGCCGTATCGACATTCAATTCGGTTAAAATTTTTGAGTGCAGAGATTTAACACGTTCGATCTGTTTTTTTGAAAACGAGAAGAAAGAGGGATCTTGGAAGTAGTTAGCGATACTTAATGTGTTGCCAAATGGCTGTAGTCGCATCCCAGATTCAGAAACTTCTAACCAGATATGCATAAATTTTTCACCAAGACGTATCCAAGAATCAGGAGAATTTCCTGGCTGTTTGAGACACGCCATCGTCGCTGCATGGGTCATTGGACGAACAATAGACTCATAAAGTGGCCATGAATAAGCGGCCGCAAACGGTAAAATGTGAGGGAATTTTTTCTGCAGTCGAGTAACAAGCGACAATACCCAAGATACGCCCAAATTCGAAATGGGAATGCCCGTGGTTTCGCGGTCATCGGATTTCAATTCGTGAGAAAGCTCTTTGAATAGACTTTTGTTTTGAAAACGTATGAGGCTTAGTTGCGTGAACACAGACGTGACGAGCTTACGTGCGCGGGCCTCATCGAAAAACAGCAAAGAGGTATCATAGTCAGATTTTAAGGTCTCGGTCAGACTGGGGGGCAGTGGCTTTTTTTCGTAAGGCCGTCTATCTGTGAATCGGTAGCGAAAAATTTGGGGTCTAGGAGTCTGAATGGGGTCGCACTTCTCTAAGTCTATCGAGATAAAATTTTTGTATAAATCTGTGTCCGAGTGGATCAATCGATTAGCAAACAGATAGCCAAAGTTTTGGCACAGATACTGGACGCTGTAAGAGAGGACGCCAAGGCTTATAAGGGCGCCGTAGCCACAGTGATCGGTATGCTGTTGTTCAAAGCGGATCTTGGGATCTAAGGAAATGGTCATGTTTGTGTTGGTATTTGTTTGAACTATCTTTAAGACCCAGGGTTGTAGATTGCCTCCGGACGGCGCGTATTTGAGAAGGTCAACAAGTTTACTGATCATTACCGAATTTTGGGCGTAATTGACAAATTTGTTATGGGTAAATTTGACTTTTCTATTAGGCTCTATTTTAATCGAGAACTAGTGGATAAGTTTAAAATTCAGGCTAAGAATTTTTCGAATGAAGTGTTTATACGTAGCCCCAATGAGGCTGTAATATTTCGTGAACATGCGGTTTCTGAGGAACGAGTTGTGGTGGATATTCAACCCCGATTTTGGACGTTGGGTTGGGCGCAAATTCCTAAGGATCAAGTCTATTTTTATGCGGATAACAAATGGCATGAAGTCAGTGGTTCTGTGGTCGTCTATAAAGCGCCATTCTCGGTTGTGCGGTGGCGTTTGAAACCGGGAGTATTACATTGGGGGTACTGGGTTTCGATGCAGAATATAGAGCAGGCCGTGCAAATATCATCTAAGGTCGTACCTCCTGCGGCTATCGGGAAAGATAGTGGTGCTACCATGCTAAAATCCATGAGTCTGGAAGCTGGTTTGAGTTTGGATATTGATAAAAAAAACGATTGTGTGCATGACTTTAAACACATGATCGATTCAACGTTTCAATCGACGAAAAATATCAAAGATCTGCTGTCGAGCAACAGAAACTATGCATACATGAGCCGAGAGTTTAAGAAAAAGTATGCCTTGTCACCCGTGAAATATCGAAATCAATTGCGGCTGATGCAAGTTGCTCAGGATTTAATTTTTAGCGGTAACGCCGTTGAATCGGTGTATCATCAAAATGGAATTCAAGATGCTAAGTATTTTTACAATCGGTTTAAAACATTGTTTGGTGCATTTCCAGCGCAGTTCCGACGACATATAACTAAAGATAGGCATCATCCGCTATAAACTACAAATGGTAACGTCGTACAGATCAACACACTGATGCAGACAACCACGCAAACACAGACACGCACGCAAACACAAACAAACAAACACACTTTCTCTTTCTTTCGAACGTACGTACGTACACGTACTCTCCTTGTTTCAAAATAGAACAGGTCTTTATCTGCTTAATATCCCTACGGAAAAAATAATGACAAAAATTTAAGATTTCCAGTAAAAAACCGATCAAACTAGCATGAAACAATGTGTGCTGTTAGTCATCTTATTAATAGTCTCATCGGGGTGTTCTTTAAATGCGAGCTTCGCAAGTTTAAATCACGAACGTCCTTTGCCGGCGGCGCCGTCGACTCAAGTTCAAAAATTGGTTTCACTTGAAAATGTGTCGGGTTCAACGGGGTACGTAACGACGATGGTGTCGGGCTATAAAGTGAAGCAATCGGTTGGATTGTTATTAAATAAACAAGTGGTTACAACTCAAAATGGCTACAAGGTTTATCTCCATGCAACGGGACGTATGACCTCCGAGGAGTAAAATGAAAATCTTAGTTTTGTTCGTCTTGCTTTGTTTTTTAAGTTTTAGAACATTGGCCGGGAATCCTGGCGTGTCTTATCAAGGCCGAATTATTAAACCCGATGGCTCGCCACTAGAAGGTAGTAATGTGCAATTTCGCATGCAGGTTCGGTCTCCTGGCTCGGAAAACTGTTTGCTTTATGAAGAGATTCAGTCCGTCAATATGTTAGGCTCTTCCGGCGTGTTTTCTGTCACCTTAAATGATGGTTCGGGGACTCGCTTGGATTCACCTTTTTATCAGATTGATCGCATATTTGCTAATCGTGATACAATGACTTTGGATAGCACACGATGTGCCGTGGGCACGACCTATTCTCCAAACTCGGGCGACGGTAGAAAATTCATTGTGTACTTCAAAGATGAAACCATGACTGCCTATGAACCTCTTCCCATCATGAGTTTAAATTATACATCGCAATCTATGTACGCACTGGAGGCTCAAAAAGTAGATAAGTTTTCGGCCAGTCACCTGTTGCGCGCCGTAGATGGCAGTGGTAACCCGGCAACAGTCTCGGCTCTTGATCCGACTCAACTGACAAATTTAACAAATCTACTGGCGGGAACGTCATCTCAATACGCGACAGCAACGCAGTTTAATACAGTGCAAAGTTTCGCGAAGGTCACTCTGCCGACGTGTGCGGCGGGAGACGTGCTAAAGTCTGATGGCTCTTCCTTATCCTGTGTAACTGGCTCGACAAGTCCTGGGGCCATCACTAATACTGAAATCTCTGGCTCGGCGGCTATTGCAGATAGCAAGTTGGCAACAATCGCAACGGCTGGGAAAGTCTCTGGCTCGGCCATTACGTCGGGAACGATCTCTGGTTCAACAATAATTAATACAAGCGGCCATATTCAAACCTCGGGAGCTGTCGTATTGTACGATGCTGGACCAACAAATGCCGTAAGTATCAAAGCGCCGGCTTCGGTGTCCGCAAATTATAATTTAATTCTACCGGCGGCGAAGCCGGCGTCTAATGGATTGCTTTTATCTGGTGATACGACAGGAAATTTGACTTGGGTCACGCCCAGTGCGGGCTCTGTGACGGGGGTAACCGCAACGGCTCCACTTGTATCCTCTGGAGGAACTACCCCAAATATTTCGCTCGCTCAATCCAATACCACAACCAGTGGCTATATATCCTCTGGTGACTGGAACACCTTCAACAACAAACTCTCTAGTGCTCTAACGTCCGGACATCTTTTGGTCGGCAATGGATCGAATGTCGCCGCCGGGGTTACACCCTCTGGGGACGTGAGCATGACTAATTTGGGGGCCTTTACGGTCAGTCGAATTCGGAGTACGACGGTCAGTGCCACGACCCCTACGAGCGCGGGGCAGATATTAAGATTTGACGGCTCTCAATGGGCTCCTAATTTTGTTTCTATGTTTGATCTTCGCTCGACCATCACCGGGGCCGCAACATTTGCTTCAGGGTGTACGTCGGGACAGACTTTAACTTGGACGGCCGCCACAGATAATTTATCATGCACCAACATAGCCATTACGGGTGCTCAGGTTTCTGGAAATATTACCGGAAATGCCGCGAATGTGACGGGTGTGGTGGCGGCAGCCAACGGCGGTACGGGACAATCTAGCTACGCCATCGGCGATCTGCTTTACGCCTCTAGCACCAATGTCCTTTCGCGCCTTCCAGCCAGTACTAGCGGATACATACTTACCAGTAATGGTGCGGGCACCGCCCCCAGCTGGCAAGCGGCCGCCGGTGGTTCATCTCAATGGACCACCTCTGGTGGTAATATTTATTATAACTCGGGTAACGTCGGGATTGGAACTGCGACGCCAACGCAAAAGTTAGATATAAGCGGTGGGATTAAGGCAACGAGTATGCAGATTGGTTCGACAGTATACCAAAGTAGTGGAGAGTTAAATGCAGGAGCTGGTTCTTACGTTGATCCGCATTATGGCTATTTATATGATGCTAAATTTGGAGGACCGTCGGGGGGGATAGCCGTTGCTGGACGAAGTTATTTCGCTGGAGACGTCGGGATCGGTACTCCCACTCCAGGAGGACGTCTCGCGATCGTAGGTGCCGGACAGACAAGTGCTACGTACGGTCTTAATATTACAGACTCATTAGGCGGCAGCAAATTTTTTGTACGAGATGATGGCAACGTCGGTATCGGAACAGCCAATCCTTCTGCAAAACTATCGGTCAAGGGTGCTTCTGGGACCGCGATTAATTTGTACGGTTCGACGGATCAGGTATCTGTCTCTCTGCTCAGCAGCTCTGACTATGGATCCTTGGTATTGAAGGATGCATCGAATGTCGATCGAGTGAAGCTTCATTCGTGGGGAGCCGCAGGGTCGGGATTCTATTACAGCGCAACGAGTGGTTTATCTGACGGGAATGCAACGACATTTGCCAATGCCATGACGGTCAATGTACCGAATACGTTGGGCTTTGAAAATGGAATTGGTTTCACGAATGGTGGTGAAGGTAATGCACTGGGAGGGGCCATTACATGGTATGTGGCCGATACCAGTTACCACGCCAGAGGAGGATTGAGATTTAAAACAAATTCGGTTGGTGCAGGAAATCTGACCACTCGAATGACAATCTCTGAAACTGGCCAAGTCGGTATTGGAACGAACAGTCCCCAAACGACTCTTCAAGTCGCTGGGGTTATCTCGCCAGCGACCAATAACAATTATTCACTTGGGAATGCAACCTATCGCTTCACTGAAGTCTATGCCACCAACGGTGTGATCAACACTTCCGATCGCCGAGAGAAGAAAGATATATATGATACAAACTTGGGGCTCGAATTTATCAACAAACTGCGCCCTGTCTCGTATCGTTGGAATACGGGTGTTGATGAAGATATTCACTACGGCTTAATTGCACAAGAGGCTGAACAGGCTATTCTTGAAGCTAGCAAAGACAATCAAAAAACATCAATCGTCACTCACGATGTGACAACAGATAAGTACGGTGTTCGCTACTCTGAACTTATTTCGCCAATCATTAAGGCTGTGCAAGAGCTTTATCGTCGTGTTCTTGGTGTCGAGCGGGAAATTGCGTCTGTGAAGGCCGATGCTCAGCATGACCAAGTCGCTAAAGATCAAGAAATCGAAAGACTCAAAAAAGAAAATGTCGAAATAAAGGCTCGTCTGGAAAAAATCGAAAAACTACTCAATTCAAAATAAAATCAAACGCAGAGATATTAGGACAAGAAGAACGTCGACGTGACGATCCCTGCCAATACGTTTTGGCTTTTTATATGCAATTTCTCTTTTGTGGCTATTGAATCACTATCGAATCACTGAGGAGAAAGATATTATGGGATCCTATTGTCTAAATTTAAAACACCTGACTGCCACATTTGTAACTACCATCTTATTCGCAGGGTATGCGGCCGAGGCGGCTGAGGGATGTTATCAATTTTATCAAGATCGCAGTGGACAGTTCACGCGGGTGAGCGGCTTGAGTAGAGAAGCTCAACAGCATCCCGCTTTCAGAAAGGGCTTTCCGGTCGCTGAAGAGGGCTGGCGCCAACAGCAAATGATGAGTGGTCACGATGCACCCATACCTATATCGATCTACTCGCGTTCTTCCTCTTTTTTAGCGGGTGTGAATCAAGCAATGATATTGTCCTCGGGTATTAAGCTGACGGCAGACGCCATTTCGGGTCTGGAAAGATTATTTTTAAAAACGTACGTTGATTATTCCAGCGAGCCGGTATTAGGTCAGGCTTTAAGTCGCTATTTCCACGGTAGTTTGCGACCCTTGCTGGAAACTGGTGATGTGCGTGCGGTCAGTGAGGCTATTAGAGATTTAGATTTGGAAACCATCGAGCTTGCTCAGGCTGTCTCAAATAAAGATGTTCAAAGTGCATTTAGTTTCAACTCAACAAACAGATCAGGAATCAAGGATGGTCCGTCTGAATCGCAGCACCCGCCAAAGTTAAGAAGTTATTTTTATCCTGGAGACTGGAAGGTTCTAGGAAGATAGGTTGGTAATGACAGTTGATAATGACAGTTGATTTGGTGGTGATACATATTAAAAATCCCAAATTATACCTGCTGAAGGCAAAGCATAAGAACGTGTAAAATTACTAGTGGTTGAAGCCCCAGAAAGGACCTCTTTGTTGTTGTATGCGGCTACATGATAAATAAATTCAATGGAAACTTTTAGGCGGGCCGTGAGCTGGGGATAAAGTCCTGGTTTGATCACCAGTCCAGAACCAGACCAGTCTTCCTCTGTATTTTCAGTTGCATAATATAACTTAATCAGTGGGCAATATTCGATGGTCATTCCCAAAGTTTCATTTTTATTAAAATACCACCGAGCTGCGATCGCGGCGCCTTGAGTAGATTGGGTGGTTGAACTTGAATTCGATTCGGATTGATAGTTAGAAGTAAAATTATAAGAGGCTCCCCAGTAAAGTCTTTTTGTTTGTCCGAGTTGAAAATAGAACGAGATTTCATTTAAATAACTACGCTGAATATTTTCAGGTGTGTAAGAGTTGAAGTCTCGGGACAACCCAAAATTATATTGAACGAACCAATTTGCCTGTACATTATAGGCGAAAAGTATAATGACCACAAAAGCTGAGACGTGCTTCATACGGGTATATATCGGTGGCTTTCTCTAGTTAGTTAAGAAATCTTTACCAGGATGTATTAAATTGAGATTAAAGTCTGCGGGTTTTCAGAGGAGA
>JAEUWH010000093.1 GCA_016785955.1 Pseudobdellovibrionaceae bacterium
TAGACCATTGGATGCGATCTGGGAACGTGGACCTCCTATTCAAGAAGATAGTTTTAAAAATGAATATAATCAGCAAAGTCCGTGGTAGTTTTATCAACGCAAGGGCGGAGCTTTGTTCAAAAGGACAAAGTCACGAATAAACAGCGTTTATTTTACCTGTAAAGAGAATAGGTGTGAGCACAAGGCCTTGGGAACCATAAGTTAGTGTATCTGATTTGAAGGCCATCAAACAGGATGATACTTTTTGAAACTGATAAAATACGGTTTATTTGTCCTAGCCCTAAGGCCTTGCGCTCACACCTATTCTCTTCAGAGAACTAGCTAAAGCGAACTAAAAAATAGTTAAGCTAATCAAAGTGTTAATGTAACAGTTCCAGACTTGCGTACATTAAAAAATATTTTTCTAAAAATTAGGATATCTTGCAAGTGCTGGCTGGATACAACCGTTGCGTTGTTGATCTACGTGTTACTAAGAATGATGATGATATCAAGTTTCTTAGACTTTATGAAAAACTTCTTTGGCATAGGGAAGGGGTTTTTGACACCACTATATAGAATGTTTGTAGGTCCCATTCCATGAGGGCGCGTCTATACAAGTTCCCTTTGAATTCGGATTTTTGCTTTCTACGATCCAGCAGCGTTCTTTTTTTAAGATGGAACTAACCGGTTTACACTTGCAGCCCGTTTTAATATTTGCCGTTGTTCTCCTAGTCATAGCCGGGACAACATCGCAATCGTTAAAACCATAGCTACTGTCGGCGGTCCAATTGCCACCACTATTTTTACACTCGGTTTCATAATCAGAATCTATGGTTTTCCAGTCAATTTTTGGCAATGGAAGTCCGACACAATAGCTTCTGGAACACGTTCCACCATTTTTTAAGCAAAACTTTTTGAGGTGAGAACTTTCGCATTCATCTGCGTTGGATAAGTTAGGCATTAAAAAAAAGACTATAATTAAAATTAAAAACTTCATTCCTATTGATTTCAATATCGGCGGTCACGCAAGTCAACAACCCAATCTAAATGGAGTCTGCGTGTCAGTTCCAATTGAATCTATTGACGCTATCGAGGTTCAGTTGAGCAGTCCGTTACTTAAGGATCACATTAAAGCTTGATCAAATTTTGAATTTTCTAGACCAATTTAATGAATCAACGATAGCCGCCCCCGACGGCGTGGACGATTGGGTTTGACCATTAAATTTCTTGATTTTAACCTTCAGATATGAAAATTGCATTTTTAGGAGGAACCAGATTTATCGGTCTGACCGCAGCCAAAATGGCGCGAGCGCACGGGCACTCTGTTTATCTTTGTCACCGTGGTGTAAGCAAATCTGAAGATATCAGTGCATTTAACCAAGTTATTTTAGATCGCAACGATGAAGAGGCCGTGAAGAAGGCCATTCAAAAAATTTCTCCTGATGTGCTAATCGATTGTTTTGCGATGACACAGTCTTCAGCTGAAATAATCACCCGGGCGATTAGCGAAGTGGGAATGGGTAAGTTAATTATTTTATCGAGCCAAGATGTTTACGCCCAGTTTGGTCGATTGAATGGTCATCAGTTTGGCGGTATCGAAGCTTTGGTCACAGAAAATTCTGAAAAAACCGTTCCTAAACCTTTTAAGGGTGTCATGTCTCACTCCGGTGGAGACGACTACGATAAAAAAGATGTCGAAGCTATTTATAGCGATTTTGCGAAAAGTAAACAATTAGATTTAGGCATTTTAAGACTTCCCGCCGTTTTTGGTTATGGTGATTATCAAATGCGGTTTAAAGGGATTGTTGATTTTCTTAATCGTGGAAATATCAAGATCCCATTCCAGAATGACGGCGCTTGGAAATGGACGCATGGCCATGTCAATGATATGGCCCACGCGGTTTTACTTTCAGCTGAAAAACTATTAAGTGGAATCTCAATTTATAATGTTGGAGAAATCCAAACGCCATCAATGAAACAAAGAATTGAGATGATTGCTGAAGTTATGAAAAAGAATGTTAGCTGGTATGAATCCGACGAAGTTCCTGACGAGCTTTCGATTCTAAGGAAAAAGCCAAACGATTTTGTGGTTGATACCACGAAAATTAGAAATGAAATAGCCTACAAAGAAATTATGACCGTCAAAGATAGCTATGAAGACACCGTCAAATGGATTCTTAAATCGGTCGTGTAACACTTCTTTTAATCAGAGGCTTCATCCGGCTTGAAATATCTTTCACCAAAAATCCTGACGGCATAAAAATAAACTTTAGCCAGGAAGCCGGCGGCAAATTTTAAAAATGGCGACTTCAAAGAGCGAAAATGGTGATCTAGATTTTAATATCTTTTCCATATCAAACGGAGTAGCTGATGCGGACTCAGTATTAAAAAATACCGACTCTGGCAAAGCGACACTTTCTTTTTTGAAAAAAATCATCCAAGAAATCGAATCAAAGGTACAAAATAAATACGGTGATACTTTGACCTTTCAACTTGCTGAGGTTCGTTGGCAGAATGAGGGAGATTCTTTTTACGGTTACGTCAGTGATAAAACCGGTGTTTACAAATACCAAGGGCTAGGGCTAGGACAAATAAACTGTAAAAGTTTAGACTTTATCTGACACATCTCGGATAGCGAGAATGTGGAAAACTCAGTTACCCTTTTGTTTCGATCAAAAAACAAAAGGGAAAATCCCGAAAGGTAACTGAGCATGCAAACAGTACAAGAAAAAATAATATCAAACAAGGTCGGACTTTTAAATTTGGCGCAGGAGCTACAAAATATTTCAAAGGCGTGCCGCATGATGGGCACGACAAGAGATACTTTTTATCGGTATCGTGACGCTTTAGCTGATGGCGGTATCGAAGCGCTTCAGCAGAAAAATCGCAGGAAACCTAACTTAAAAAACAGAGTTGATGAGCGGGTTGAGAAAGCGGTTGTGGAGATGGCAACTTTGCAACCTCAATTCGGGCAAGTTAGAGCCAGTAACGAACTTAGAAAACAGGAAATCTTTATTTCACCAGCCGGTGTTCGTAGTATTTGGCTAAGACATGATTTGGCAACGTTTAAAAGGAGGCTGGTGGCTCTTGAAGAGCACGTGTCTAGATCGGGCGGAGTGGTACTCACAGAAGCGCAGGTCATAGCACTATGAGAAGAAGAAACACTCTGACGAAGTCATCGGCGAAATTGAAACGCACCATCCAGGCTATTTGGGATCGCAAGATACCTTTTACGTCGGCAATATGAAGGGTGTCGGGCGCATTTATCAACAAACATTCGTAGATACCTATTCCAAAATCGCGCACTGCAAACTCTATAGTCAGAAAATTCCAATTACCGCGGCGGATTTACTTAATGATAGAGTAATTCCATTTTTTGAAAGTTATTCCGTCTCCCTGCTAAGAATACTAACCGATCGAGGAACCGAGTACTGCGGTAAAGTGGAACAACACGATTACGAATTATACTTAGCGGTTAACGACATTGAACACACCAGAACTAAAGCGTATCACCCTCAAACCAACGGAATTTGCGAACGATTTCACAGAACAGTATTACAAGAGTTTTATCGAATCGCGTTTCGTAAAAAAAATATAATTCCCTTGAAGAATTACAAAAAGATTTAGATCAGTGGCTTATTGAATACAACGAAAGGAGGACTCACCAAGGTAAAATGTGCAATGGTAGAACACCACTAGAAACTTTTCTTGACGGTGTGAGAATTTCACGCGAAAAAAATTTAAACCAAAACTTTAACTAACAGTACAAATTTTAAAATTAAATTTTGATCAACAAAAGGGCAACTGTCAGATGATATTTAAACTTTTACAAATAAACCGTATTTTATCAGTTTCAATCTGATGAAAAAGCAGACTCTGGCGTTCGTACTAATTACATTTGCTATCTCTTGGATTGAGCAGTATTTTATTATCAATGGCGACGGTATTCAAAATACAGCACGCGCCTTTGCTTTGATGTGGACTCCGGGACTGGTGGGAATATTCTGTTCTTTATTTTTCAACCGAAATATAAAACCACTAGCTTTTAAACTGCCCTCATTGAAATCAATTGGAATCGCCTATTTCGCACCGGTTACCTGTGCTGCTCTGATCATTCTTCTCCTTGTGATTTCTGGAGTCACGGAGTTTCAAATGAACCCGACCGTGATCGAGAAAAAAGGCGGCTTGTCTGGTGCCTTGATCGCTGTGCTAGTCATGGCTCCTACTGTTGGGATGATTGCTCCTTTCATCAGTGGTCTTGGTGAAGAAATTGGCTGGCGTGGATACTTACACACTCAGCTAGAAAACCTATCTGCAAATCGTCGCTATCTTGTTACAGGAATCATCTGGAGTATTTGGCATTGGCCATTGATTATCTTTGGTGATTACGCAACATCAGATATTCCTGCTTTTAATGTTCTGTTTTTCACGGTGGCTATGACATCACTGAGTTTCTTGATGGGTTACTTGCGCGACAAAACTCAATCTGTGTTTCCAGCAGCGCTTATCCATGGCAGTCACAACATGTGGATACTGGGAATTTCTCCTGTGTTTTTTATTCCTTCGAGATTCACACCCTACTATTCCGGGGAATCGGGGTTATTCTGTGCGCTTATTTATTTACTATTAGCGCTTTGGATTGTACGAAAATCTGATTCCAAAATGGCCTAGACTTATCTAACCCCTTGAAACCTTATGGGGTTGTATCAAATTGATTTCTCCCAATTGACTATAGTTGTAGTCTGGGGATTTTTTATGAAGAATATGCCAAGCCTGGGTGAGCAAGAAATTGAAGTTCTTAAGTGGATTTCGGATGCAGGGAAAGCCTGTGTTCGTGAAGTGTCGGCTCACTTTGAAAAAGAAAAAGGATTAGCTCGCACGACTGTTCTGACCGTGATGGAACGTCTTCGCAAAAAGGGTTATCTCGTTCGCGTGAAGGACGATGGTTTGTTCTTTTACTCGGCCAAAGTGGAAACTCAGAATGTTTTAAAATCTCGTGTTGGCTATTTTGTCGAAAAGACTTTGGGCGGTTCGATTTCTCCCCTACTAAGCTACTTTGCCGAGAATAAAAATATCTCGGAAGAAGAACTCAATAAACTGCAAGATATTTTAAATTCATTCGAAGATAAAAAGGGAGATCTCTAATAAACGGTATTTTATCAGTTTTAAAAAGTATCATCCTGCATGATGGTCTTCAAATCAGATACACTAGCTTATGGTTCACAAGACCTTGTGCTCCCCCTTGTTCCTTTAGAAACAAATTACCTGGATTGGAACTAGACACTCAAAATTTTAAATATTCCATTTCTCGACATAAGTTTAGGTGATTTGATGCGTTTTTCTCCGATACCTTTCTATGGGCCAAATACTTGGTTTGTATACTTTTTTATCCATTTTCTATTTCTCAGAATCAGCGCACGCTCTTTTGGGCGAAACGTATGCAACTTTGTCAAAAGCATACTACGAACAACTAAATGGCCCTTGTCCAAAATTTACTGAAGAGGATTTTAAAAGTTTTAACCGTTGCCATTCTAATGTAGTTGATGATTTTTCTAATATTGGTTCAGCAACGGAAGGGATATTTTTCTCGCTGATTGCAAGTAAACAAGAGCAGAATTTAGATTGCTCTATTCAGAAAATGGAATCTCTGACCAAAGATAAAAAATTTAAAGAATTCCTAGTCAAAGATTATTCTAGAAAAATTTTGGCAGCATCGAAAGTGTATCGTATTTTAGCTAGGATGCGCGCCGACGTTATTCAAGAAAGAACGCAGGTTAATCAATTGCGTCCAGTCGGTGCTTACACAAAATCTCAACAAGATATTTATCAGGCGGCTCTTGAACAACTGCGTATCAATGAAGCTAGATTGGCTAAATTGGAGTCACAGTATAATTCAATAAAAGTTTCTGGGTGGTATGGGCAAACGAATGCCGTAAGCGATTTTATTCATGGTATGGCCAAAAAAGATTGGGCAGATCCAAAAAAAATAAAACTGGAAGTAGAAAAAAAACTAGACTCAGTAATTTGGAAAACGGCTTTTGAATTAAGAAAATCTCGTAACGAATTTACTGCCCAGAAAAAAAAATCACCTGATGGCAAAATCACTTGGAATCTGTCGAGTGATTTCAAAAAAACTCTTTTTAAATCGAGCCAAGATGAAGATCTGATTGCTCAAACTTTTAAAGATCAACCGCAACTAGGAAAATCTTTACAGTGCCGCCTAGAGGGGAAGTATGGAAAAGGACAAGAAAATTTAGACAATACAATTATGGCAACGACGTTAGTAGCAGGAGGATTCGCTGGATTGCTTGCAAAAATTCCCCTTGCCCTTAGAGGTGCTATTGCAACCGAGCGAGTGGCTGGAACACTATCAGGTTCAGCGGGAAGAATTCTTCTAAGCTCTGCCACTACTTCCAACATGGTGCAAATTTTTAATCAGGTTGACCGGGATTGCCTATCACATGGAAATTTAGCGTTATCAAGTAAGGATCAGTGCGGAAACGCAAGCCCGGCTACGGTGAATGCTGAAATAACACAAGTGGCAAATGGAAGTTGTATATTATCAATAATCATGACAGGTGCTCCTCTTCCCGCTCTATTAGCAATTAAAGCTGCTGCGAAAGACCTTCGGCTAATTTCAATCGAAACCTCTCTTGCCGAAAAAGGAGCAATGCAGGCGGAGAGAGTCGCGATAAAAGTTAATGGGCCTAAGTTAGTATCAGCGGAAGATATTCTAGAAAGTGAAAAAAAAGTAAAAGCATTTGCCCACGCGCATGGGGCTAAACTAGAAACTGTTGTAGCCACAGAGCGGACTGGTTCTGCATATGAACGAGTTTTAATTAGAAAGAAAAGCGCAGAGGACGAATTGGCGAAAATTGCGTCCGGTACTCATCCTGGTCTTCATGGGCGCAAGTACGAACTTGAAAGAGAAATCTATGATCTTCGAAACAATGTTAGAGAAGAAACCTCTAGGTTGACCCGTCTTAAAAGAGATCGACCGCAAGATAAAAAAGAAATTGAATTGCAAGAGCGTCATATACAGAATTTGAATGAGCGTCTGACTGAAAAATTAGCTGCTGCTGAAACAAATAATCAACGTTTGGCAACGGCAGAACGAGAAGTTCGATCTGCGTTAGAAAGACAAATTAAACAATTAGATGACGAGCTAAAAACGACACAGCGATGGAAGCATGAGGATGTGCCCACGGCACTAAACGACGATATTGTAGTAATTGAAGGTGATTTAGGACGGTATGTAGAAAGTTACAGAGTTGTTGAGTTCCCAAAAGTCACGGGGCCAAGAAAATACTCAACTCCAACGCTTACTCACCCAGATTTTAAACAAGAAGTTGAACGACTCAAATCGATTGAGGTTGAGGTCAGATTTGATCCAGGGCTAGGCCTAGAAGGAACCGCTGGGTACTACTTCCCACATCAAAAGGTAGTACTTATTAAGCCAGATACTCCATGGCACATTTTCAAGCATGAAGCTCAACATGCACATTGGGATAAAATTTTGAATAGACTTGAGGAAGAAAATGCATACAAAAACGCCGTAACCGTAGAAAAAGTATTTCGCAGTCAATATGGAGATAAAAAAGGCGACGAAATGTGGAAGAGAGTACTGCAACTACAAAAAAGAGAACCAACTGGTTTAGCTCTCGATGAGAGACTAGCTGTGGAAGCTGAACTTGCCGAAATGGGTTGGGCACGAAGATTTACTAAAGATGCCCTCGATGCAGAAGGTTATGCTCTTTACCATGAAATAAAAGGCTTTAAAGAGGTACTTGATAGGGGAAAAAAACTAACGGAAGTTCAAGCTAAAGAGTATCAAAAAACGATGAAAAAAATGGGCATTATTGTAAGCCTAGCTCAAGGAAGTGAGGCGGCTAAGAAATTCATCCCAAGTGTTTTAAATCCTAGTAGCCAATCGCTACTTACAATTAGCCAAAAATTAAATCAAATGGCACAAAATGCAATGAAGAATCAACAGGTCCTATTCAACCAAGATGGAACAATTATTTACCAGCGTCCAGACGGTTCGTGGGAGCGACTTTCAACCCAGAAGTAATCAAATAGTTTTATTTCCTAAGTAAATCTAAACTATCTTTTTAAAGAGAATAGGTTTGCGAGAAACATAAGGGAGCAAGAACTCTTCTAAAAAGACTGATGCCGATCGCTGGTACATGGAACAAAAACGCCAGAAAGAATTAAACTCTGGTGGTTTGGAGATTCCAACACAAAGCCCGGCTCTAAACGACTACGCACTCAATTGGCTTAAAGAACGACGAGATAACGGTCAGCCTTTGTCCTCTTTTAATCAAGATGAAGCAGGCTTCGGGCATATATTTTACCGCTCTTTGGACATCGACGACTTAACGAGATTTCAACAAATGACTGGGAAGGCTTTTTGAATCAACTTGTTTCTAAGCACCAATTGTCTCCAGCGACACGAAATCGGGTTCGGTCTTTGATAAGCAAATTGTATAACGATTCTTTACGAAAGAGTTTTGTTTCTAAAAATCCCATTACGCTGATTCCCAAACTAAAGGAATTGTATTTTATCAGTTTCAAAAAGTATCATCCTGCTTGATGGTCTTCAAATCAGATACACTAGCTTATGGCTCTCAAGGCCTTGTGCTCACACCTATCCTATTCTCTTTAAAAAGTATAAACCAGCAAAAGGTATTATCCATCACTCGGATCGAGGGGTGCAGTATGCATGTGAAATCTACGTTGATTTTTTAAAACTTTAAAAAAAGAAGAAGTTTATGTGAGAGAATATGAAACGGTGACTGACGTCATCAAACACGTGCCAAAGTTTATCGATGAGATCTATAACCGAAAAAGACTTCACTCAAGCTTAGGCTATAAAACGCCGGAAGAGTTTGAAATGGAGATACTAAAAACTAAGCCCGCCAACCGGCCCACACAAAAGATCTGGGGGCATGTTGTCGGATCGACGGGGCGCATTCCAGGTTATGGACGCAGTACGATCGGTGAGCGATTTATTTCAGAATATGAATTTCGAATAAGCCAGTTAGATCAATTTTAGTTTTGCCCATTGGCCCTTCAAGTTCTAAAGAGAATAGGTGTGAGCACAAGGCCTTGGGAACCATAAGTTAGTGTATCTGATTTGAAGGCCATCAAACAGGATGATACTTTTTGAAACTGATAAAATACGGTTTATTTGTCCTAGCCCTGGAGGTGTTTTCGCTTGCGGTTTTCAATAACGGCGGTCGGCGTGAGTTTAAAAATCATGGCATTTAAAAAACCAGAAGTGGCAACGGCTCTCACGGCATTGAAAACACATTTAAAAACTTGGTAGTTGGCGTAGAGGGCGAACGCCCAATACAGTAAATGCCAACCGCTGATATGAGATAAAGAGCCGAGTTTACTCACTTGGCTTCGCCGCCCAAACTTTGGCAGATTTGACCAGCGAGGTAAGCGTTATCACAAAAACTCGTGATCCATATTTCTGCGCCAGCCGAGCGTTCAAAACCACCGCAAAGTCTTCGCCAAAGAGCTTCCAGCGCTTGATCTGCGGACTCTGGATTTTTGAATTTATAAACAGATATAATCGTCATGTTTGCCTCCAGTAAAACTACAATCTTAGACTCCATTTTCGCGCGCGTTTAGAGGCGTGCTCAGAAAAAAACAAAAGTGCGCGCAATTGAGACGGGAAAAATTATCTTTGTTCGCTTTATTATCTAATTAATCGGTGGTTCAAGGGTTATCTTTCAAGATAGTAAGAAAGTAGAAAATCTGTATCCACAAAACTGCCATCGTTAAAAAGACAACGGTCTAGTTTGTATGGCTTGTTATCTACATAAAACTCTAACAGTTCAGGTTTACCGCCTATTTCACGACAGAGTTTAAAACTAGGCTTTCCCATTTCGGACAGAAGCTGATCAATTTTGAATTTATAGGGATAGTCAAATGCAGAACATTTTTTTGTCTGGCAATTCTTAGATAGCAAGATGGTTTTTTCTTCGTTGAAGCAGTATTGTAATTTTTCAATCTTTTCTTGCCCAAACTCAACTTGGGCTATTTTTCCAGAAATACATTTTAACTCTTGTGCTTCTGCCTTATTTAAAAAAATAAAAACAAAACTACTTAATATATATAACATTATGAATTCCTTTTGCCAAAACTGATTTTGGCATCCAAATATTTCCAGCCTCACAAGTGTAGTGAGCATCATAGCTACTACAACCTCGTCCCCAAGAGTTTCTTATTAAATACTCACACTCTCCATTTTGTCTGTTATACCGCCTTCCAACCACTACACTCATATGTCCACCAAAGTCTTTAGCCTCTTTGTTGTATAGAAGTTTCGCATTATATGCCATTCCAAGTATGTTTCGTCTGTTTAATTGAGTATCTATTTCGTTAAATACTTCTGTGGTATCGCCTAAGAAGGACTTTCCTTTAAAGCCTACTTCTATGTTGTCCATTTTTATTCTTGGTTTACAGGCTTCATCACTCAATGCTTTCAATAAGGCATCTCTAGATACTGCTCTTGAAATATCTAGAATTTTTTGTTCTTCTAAATTTGGAAAAAGAGAATTAAAAGCGCTCTTACAGCAATTACAGTCTTTGCGATTAGCTTGATAGCGATCAACGGCAACTAGTAGTCTGACCATTTAAATTTTTCCCCCTTGAGTCATGAATTTTATAAAATTTTGATGAATACTCTTAGATATGGAAATATTCAGCCTCAAGGAAGAAGATAAAAAATCCCTACAATTATTTATTCGATCAGGGGC
>JAEUWH010000096.1 GCA_016785955.1 Pseudobdellovibrionaceae bacterium
CTTAAATCGCAAAGTTCACAAAAGAGCACCTTATTGACCATTTCTTGGCTGAGAATAAGAAGTCGCCCTCAAATCTAGATAAATACTCATATGTATAGGAAGGCTCAGTAGGCAGAACCAATTGGCGCCAAGTATTCATTGGGTTTTGGCACTCATTTTCCAATATCCTGTAATTATGATTGGCAATTCCTCTGCAAAACTATCTAAGTTGGCCCTAGTGTTAATTCTTTTAACACTTGTCACATCTAAAGCGTCCGCTAACTCATGTAAAGAGTTTTACGGAGCTTATCCTCAAGGCCTCGGATGGAAGGTTTTGGATGAGAGGCCGTTAAGTGAAGAGTGGGCTAAATCAACATCCGCACGATTAACAGAAAACGGCCCTACGCAGGGGCGTATTATTTTAAGTGTTAAGGGTGGTTTCTTTAGACTCAATGATAGTCGTCTAGGAGAAGACGAAGTTATGCAAAATATCTTTAGCCGTCTTATTGAGTACGGGTCTGCGAATATTAGAATGCGTCTAGAGGAATATAAGAAAATGGGAATAGAACTTGAGTTGTCCAATATTGAAGTTCGCTGGAAACCAGCTATGAGCACATTTGGAAGCGTACCTCGAAGTGAACCTCATTATGACGGAAATCATGAGAGCATCGTATGGGGTGATAATCAGGGCGTGGTAATAATAGACCAAAGCGGGAAGATATTTAATACTCCTTCGTACAGGGCAGCGTGGTTAAACGGTAAGTATTCTATGGTTGCTCCGCCAACCTTACATCATTCGCCAGACCCAAATGAAAAACCAAGACTGTTTATTCAATGGTTTTTTACCCAAAAAAGACTTTTGCCCGCTCAAAATTAATTTCCTGTATATATAATCCTTGTTATCTTGGCGAAGGCTGGCCTGAAAAGTTCAGCCTTAAAATGAACTCCAAAGTATAGCCGGTCATAAAAATGAGCTTTATAGTCAAACCCTAATTTAATCGAACTGGAAACTGCCTTTAATACGTTTCCCGTTCTATTTTGTTTTATCTCCAACTTATAAAGTTAGCCTTACCAGCGTTCTTATACCTAATAGTCCTATTGGTATTGATAGATTCTTCTGAGACTACCCAAAGCCTTAATTTTAAAAATTTCAAAATCTGAATCAAATACTTTAGATTTGGATTGCCCTCTTTCCAAAGCATTCGATAAAGCGTCGTCCTCGGAATGCCGGTTTCGCTCGCTACCCTGCTCATTCCCATTTGTTTTATCACCAAATATAACCCTTTGCGGAAATGCACCAAGCTTGAAGAGTCGTCAAATTCAAAACACGTCTTTAAAAACTCACCACATAGGTCTTCATTCACTAGGTCCCTTTGCATTTCCTTTTTTGTATAGCTCCTTGATTCCCGCTCTTTTCCAATTAGAACAGCGTACATTTCACGAGCTTTATAAGTATTATCATAGCGGACTTTTTCTTTAGGCATGTTACTTTAATGTAACACAAAATTATAACGGCGAAAATTTATTTTCCAAAACTAGCATTATAAAATGGTTTCAATATCTTATATCCGAAAATATTTTCTAAAATTTAAAAATCATTTTGGTGTCAATTTGCCGTTTGTTTGTATTTTAGATTTAATGCGCATAAAAGCTATCGCTCTATACGCGTTTACCTATATAGTGAGAGGGGAAAACTCTCTCAAAGTCATAATCCTATTTTGGCGACTGCCAAATCAATAGTCTCAAATCATTGTTCGAAAACTCGAACAAAAATAACAAGGTCAGAAAAATATTACTTATTTTGAAAATTGCTAGCGCAAGGGCGTTGCCCAGGCTTTCTAGTCATTTCCAGATTTAAATAAACATATGCTATATGCGGAAAGGAATAAATGCGTTTAAAACAATCGCAAATTACTAGTTTTAGAAAAAGAAATTATAAGCGGCGAACTACCCGAAAACTTTCACCCAGCGACATTCAAGTTCTAGATTTTTTGTGGACCTTGAAAGTAGCCAGCCCTCAGGTTCTAAAGCTTGTGGCGTATGCGAATAAAAGCGATTGGTGGGTGTATAAAGCCATTCGCCAATTGATTGCCGAGAAATACATCGTGCCACTTCCCCGTGGTAAATACTTGAATCAAGAAGTTCTAACCCTAACAGAACTTGGCTTTGAAGTCGTACTAATGGATCGCGATGACATAAAAGAATATCGTTATAAACCTCACGCGCCTGCACATGATTATTTTGCGACCTGCCTGCAACTAGGAGATCTATGGCTTTCAAATTGTTCTAAAGTGTTCTTCACTGAACAAATGTTAGCTTCTCTACGCTCAAACAATTTTCCTAAAGGTTACGCTAATCCTGAAGGGCACATGCCAGATGGTATTACTCAATTAAGAAATGGCTTAAAGGCCATTAGCGTTGGTTACGAGGTTGATCTGAATTTAAAAGAAAATGATCGGTATATTGAAACTATCAGGTATTACGAAGCACTAAAGGATGTACCATTTACAACGGTAACTAGCGGATAAATATTTTGTGAAATCTATGAACTCAGCCATAGCGTTGAGACCAATCTAGTTTACAAATAAATAACGCTTCACCAAAAAAGTGAAGTTTAAAATTTAAGCATCAGATCTAGTTTTCAAAGTTA